>JAEXAR010000033.1 GCA_023394415.1 Bacteroidota bacterium | reverse complement strand
TGGACTGCACCCAAAAGTTTAGACAAAATTAAACAATATTTTCAAAGGAAAGAGTTCGGTACTGTACCGGACTCTTTCCTTTGAGATTGAGTCTTATTCTATCATTGTTGTAATAGTGAATGTACTTCACTATTTCCTTCTTAAGTTCCTGAATGGAACCAAACTTTCTGGTATAAAACATTTCTGATTTTATCGTTCCAAAAAAGTTTTCTATCACCGCATTGTCCAAACAGTTTCCTTTTCGGGACATACTTTGAATAATACCTTTTTCTTTTAACAAGTTTTGGTAATGTTTCATTTGATATTGCCAACCTTGATCAGAATGTAGAATGATGTTCTGTGTAGATTTTACTTTTCTGAATGATTTCTTTAGCATTCTGATGATTTGGCTAAACACAGGTCTTTCAGATAAGTCAAAACTGACAATTTCACCATTAAATAAATCGATGATTGGAGATAGGTAAAGTTTATTACCCGATACATTAAACTCTGTAACATCGGTTGCCCATTTCTGATTAGGAGCGTCCGATTTGAAATTCCTCTGTAGAACATTGGGCGCAATTTTCCCTTGCTCTCCCTTGTAAGATTTATATTTCTTCACTCGGATAATACTCTTTAATCCTAATATTTTCATAAGTCGTAAAACAGTTTTGTGATTAATCAAAATTCCTTTTTCTTTCAAAAGCAAAGTAATTCTTCTATAGCCCAACCTTCCTTTGTGACGATGATAAATCTGCTTAATCATTTCTTTTATTTCCGCATATTTATCTTTCATTTGAAAGCGTTTTTGATAGTAATAAAAACTGCTTCTTGCCATCGATGTACAATGCAGCAGTACTGCTAAATCAAAGTCCTGCCTTAACTCTTCGATGGCTTTGGATTTTTCCTTTCCTGAATTAAGGCGTCTAACTTTTTTAAAATGGCGTTCTCGGTTTCTAAATAATAAATCCTCTCCAACAGTTCTTCCTCCCTTGTTAAGGGTTTGCCTGTTTTCTTTTTTTTTCGCTTGTAATTACTCATGGTTTTAGGTCTTCCTCTGGGTCTGTTTTCTAAACCTAAAATACCATTTTTTTTGTAATTACGCTGCCAACTAAGAATACTGGACTCCGCAGGAATATTAAACCTTCTCGACGCTTCTTTTAAACTTAAATTCTCTTTCTCAATTACTGATAAAATCTTTAATTTAAAATCTTTTGTGTAATGCGTATTGGAAAGCCGAACAAGTCCTGAAACTCCATAAAGTTCATAAAATTTTATCCATTTACGAACCAATGAACCACAAACTCCAATGCGTTTTCCTAAATCGTCTGTTCCAATGTCACCTTTGTGATATCTCTTTATAGCTTTTAATTTAAAGTCTACTGAATATTTACTTTTCCCCATAAAAAATGCCCCTAAAAAGTGTCTAACTTTTTGGGGGCAGTCCATTTACTTCGGGATTTTGTTTATTACATCGGAGGCATATCGTCGTCTCCACCAGCATTACTATTAATATCTTTTTTACGTTTAGGTTGATCTACTTTTTCTCCCTGCTTAAATCTGTAAGTGAAAGATAGTGAGAATTGTCTCGGCATCCACTGCATATAAGATTTGCTGTCGAAATCTTCATTATAAGAGTAGAAAGTTCTGTTTCTGGTATTGAAAATATCCTGAATGTTAAAACTAAATGTTCCGTTTCCGTCCCAAATCGTTTTAGAAGCACCCAAGTTTAAAGCATACATAGCGTCTTGTTTGCTGGTTACTGTTTTTTGTCCACCTCTGTAAAAGCCTTGCAGCTGAACACTGAAAGTTCTGTCAAAGCGGAAAGTGGAATTTAACCTTGCTCTCGTAGAGAAGCCGTCCCCTGCAAAATTTCTAGTCCTTTGTACTAAATTTCCACTTGCGTCTTCAACATTAAAAGTTGCAATACCTTCAGTATCATAACCAAACACATCTACACTTCCCATTAGTTTTAACCAAGAAATTGGATCATATGTGAAATTCAAGTCCAAACCATAGCGGTTTTCAGAACCTAAGTTTAGTGGTTTTGTATAAACTTCATTTAAAGATTCATCTTTTCTGTAAGTCAGCAATTTCGTTTCGTCCGTCGTTCTTCTAAAATATAAAGTAGGATTGAAAGTTACTTTCTTTTTTTGCAAACTGTAACCCAATTCATAAGAATCAACATAAGAAGGATTCAGGTCTATATTTCCTTCAAAGAAGTTTTGAGGATTGCTGTATCTTGCATAAGGTACCATAAAGAAGCTTCTTGGCCTGTCAATTCTCTTAGAATAATTTAGTAATAATTGACTGCCTTGAGAAATATCATAACTTAAATAGACACTTGGGAAAATATTATTGTATGATTTAGTTTTGATAACAGATTCTCCTGCTAAATTTTTATAATCAATGTCAACATTTGAGTGTTCATTTCTTAAACCTAACTGATAGCCTAGTTTTTCTCCCAATTTACTTTTAAATTGAGCATAAAGTGCATTAAAAGTTTCTTTATAATCAGTAGTATTGGTAAACCTTGGAAGATTTACTAAAGTTGGATTGGCAAGATCCCATCTCTTTACATCATTATCGTAATTGTTTTTATTGATGTCAAGTCTATATCCAGCTTCGAGTTTGGATTTTTCACCAATTGGTAATTCATAATCTGCTTTACCAACAATAGATCTGTTGATGGTTTCCTGATTAAGAAAATCGTTGGAACTAACATTTGTTCCGACAAAATCTTTCATATTAGCATCACTTTCAGATTTATTTCTCTGTACACTTAATGAAAGTGAAATGTTTTGCCCACTGTCATTTATTTTGTGATCTAATCCCCAATCACCTTGCAGTGCAAAGTTTTTTCCGTTGGAGTTATCAGTTCTTTTGGTAAAATATTCTGCACCGCCCAGGTAAATTTCGTTTCGGTCCATATTTCCTGTACCTTCGGAACTGAAACCTCTTACAGTTCCAGATAAATTCATTGAGGTTCTGTTGCTAAAATCATACACAAAACCTGTAGAAGCATTGAAGTTTTTAGAAGAATTGTCGTTGATGCTGATTTGGTGTGTCTCTGATAAATCGCCAGCTTGTACATTTTTGTACCAAATATCATTATTGTTTTTACCTTGAGATTCTCGGTAGCCACCGCCACCATTCAAAAACCAAGTAATATTATCTTTTCTCCATCCCAGGTTAGTATTCAGTGAAGTTTGTGGTAAGTAACCTACAGTTCCTGTTACACTCCCGTTAAAACCTACTTTTTTGCTTTTCTTAAGGATGATATTCAAAATTCCCGCAGTTCCTGACGCTTCAAATTTTGATGACGGGTTTGAAATGACCTCAATTCTTTCAATTTGATCTGCTGGGATACTTTGCAAAGCATTGGCACCATCATCAATTCCAAGAAGTGCAGAAGGCTTTCCGTTAATTAAAAATCTTACGTTAGAGCTTCCTCTCATCGTAACTGTTCCGTCTGTATCAACAGAAACAGAAGGAACATTCTGCAAAACATCCTGAAGATTTCCACCTTTGCTGATGACATCTTGTGAAGGATCATAAGTTTTTTTATCAAGTTCAACTCTATAAGGTCTTGCAGCTTGTGCCGTAATCGTTACACCCTCAATATTTTTAGTTGGTGCAAGAGTTCCAGATGCTTCAGCTTCTATAGTAATATTTCCAAGGTTTCCACCTTTTATTTGTTTGGTTGATGTAACTTTTTTAAAGTCAATTGCTTCTACCATTACATCATAATTTCCCGGTACAAGCTGTAAGTTGTAATAACCTTTTTCATCCGTAAGCGCAGCATCACTGAAGAGTTTATTGGCTTTATTGCTGAAAGTTACTGATGCGTAAGGTACTGGGTTGTTTTGTTTGTCTAAAATATTTCCGGTAACATTTACTTTTTCTTGTGCAAAAGCAAAAGCTGCTGCATTAAGCGCTAATGTAAGTGCTAAGGTTTTTTTGGTAATCCCTTTGATAATTTCTGTTTGTATCATTAAGTTTAAATTAAATTGCAAAAATAAAGTAACTCTGTAGATGACTATTACAGAATTTTCAAAAAAAAATTTATTGATTTTTTTTAATCTTTAAATTCTATTTCTAATTAGACGCAAAAATTTTGAATTTGTTAATAGTAAAACTCTTAAAAAACGTTAAAGTTTACTTTTTGATGTTTTTAGAGTTTAGCCATTCCTGATAATCTCTTGCATTTTTGGCATGTTCTACATCGCTTGCGGTAAACCTGTGGAAGCCGAATTTATTAGGATCAGCTGCCATAAAAATGTAATTGTTTTTTTCAGGATTTAAGACTGCATCTACCGAATTTTTATCAACAATACAAATTGGTCCCGGTGGAATTCCTGGGTTTGCATAGGTATTATATGGTGAAGGATGTGTAAGATGCTTATATAAAACTCTACGAATTTCCTGCGTGAAGCCGGTATCTTTATTAATGGCATAAATTACAGTAGGATCACTTTGCAGTTTCATTCCTTTGTGGAAGCGATTTAGGTAAAGACCGGCAATGGTTTTCTGCTCATCTGGTTTTCCACCAGATTCTTTGTACACGATTGAAGCTAAAGCATAAACTTGATTTTCGGTTAAGCCTGATTGTTGTAGTTTTTGTTTTCTTTCTGCCGTCCAAAACTCGTTGTACTGATCTTCAAATTTTTTGAAAAATTCGTTTGGTTTTACGGTCCAAAAGAAATTATAGGTATCGATGAAAAAATATTTTTTCAGATCTTCAGCATTTGCGAAGCCTTTTTGTTGAGCGATTTTGTCAAACTCTTTTATAAACGAAAGAGAATCGAGTTCGGTTTTTTTTGCAACTCTGCCCATCATTTGGTAAACATCTCCAAAATCTCCAATTCTGAAAGTTAAATCTGTTTGATTACCGTTTTTAATCATATCCACCAATTCAGTATTGCTTTTACCGGAAAGTACTCGATATCTTCCCGGATGATTAAACTTGTTCATATTTCGATCCTCGGCAACATCTTTGAATGATTCAAAATTCTTTACATAAGGGCGTATGCTGTCTAAGATTTGTTCATATTTAGCACCAGTAGGTACAAAGAAGTAACCTTCTTTAGCGACGTTGTTGCTCTTGTATTTTTTATAATAATTAAAGCCAAAAAAGGCACCTGCTGCTAATAGTAAAAGCACTAAAACTGCGATGATTTTCTTCATAAATTTTTATTTAAAAGTATGGAATTTAAATATTGATTTTTCCTTTAAAAACTTGTTTTGCAGGACCTTCAAGCCAGATATTCTTAAAGTTTTCGCCGTCTTTTTCAGCATAAACTTTCAGGTTGCCACCCAGAACTTTTATTTTTACTGAGTCTTTATCATTATTTTGAAGGTAAGTTAATGCAGCAGCTGTAACACCTGTTCCGCAACTATAGGTTTCATCTTCAACACCGCGTTCGTAAGTGCGTACAAAAAGCTCATCATTACTAATTTTTTCAACAAAATTAACATTGATTCCTTCAAAACCGTAAGTAGAAGAATTTCTTATTTCGTAACCTCTTTGGTAAACCTCAAAATCTTCTAAATCTTCTACATATTTAACGTAATGTGGTGAACCGGTGTTCATTATAGTAGCATCACCATCTTTACCGATATTTTTTACATCAATCATTTTAAGTTTTACAATACCATTGTGTATTTCAGCTTCGTGCAAACCGTCAATGGCATTGAAGGTACATTTTTCTTCAAAAATATCAAGAAAATGCGCAAATGCTACCAAGCATCTTCCTCCGTTACCGCACATTGTACTTTCATTTCCGTCAGAATTGTAGTAAACCATTTTAAAATCAACATCTGAATTTTCAGAATCGTTCTCAAGTAAGATCAGTCCGTCACCACCAATTCCGAAACGTCTGTCACAAAGTTTTGAGATAAGTTCACCGTTTTTCTGGAACTGTAAATCACGGTTATCAACCATCACAAAATCGTTTCCGGTACCTTGATATTTATAAAACTGTAATGTTTTCATTATTAATGATAAAAAATGGGATGCAAAGTTACTAAAAGTGAATTTTTAATCGCAGCGAATCAGTGTTAATGAAATCATAAAACAGAACTGGGTTTCAGATTCTTTTTCCATTCTATAAAACCAATTATTGCCATAGCTGTGAACACTAAATATTGAATTGATGTAATGCCGAGACCTTTGTATAGAAACATTGGGATACAAATAAGGTCACCGATGATCCATAACAGCCAATTTTCGATTTTCCGTTTTGCCATAAGCCACATCCCAACCAGAAAAACTGATGTGGTGAAAACATCTAACCAGTTTGCCCAATCTAAATGATAAAGTCCCATATCTACACCAGCCATTGAAAATTTATTGTCGATAAAAGGCTTATAATAGTAAACCAATGTTACCAATCCTAAGCTTAATATAAAAAGGATTACAGCAAAAATCCATTGTTTTTTAGTTGCCCAAGATACTTCAACGTGCACGTGATCTTCCGAACTTTTAGACCATAAAATCCAACCATAAATGCTCATTACAGTATAATAGAAGTTTATCATCATATCTCCTAAAAGCCCAAATACAAAAAGGATATAAACGTATAATACGGTAGAGATTATTCCTGTAGGATAAACCCAAATATTTTTCTTGATGGAGAAATAAACACTTAATAAACCGAAAATAGTGGCTACGGCTTCCAGAATGATTTGGTAAGTCTCGTAACCTTCATAAGGCTTAATGAAAAGCTCGTAAAAATTCATTTCCCAAAGATAATTGTTTAATTGTAACCGTTGTTACTGAAAATCTAGGTAATTTTAAAGAAGTTTGTAGCACCACAAAACAATTACTATGAAAAAAGGAACGTTGTTATCACTTATCATTCTATCTTCAGTGCAGTGTACGAAAAAAGAATCTAAAACTGCAGAAACTACATTAAAAACTGAAGTCAGCTTGGACAGCTTGAAAAGTTATGCCGAAAAAACAAAAGTTTTGTTGGCAAGTCAACTTACCCAAAAAATCAAAGACAGCGGAACAGTTGGCGCATTAGAGTTTTGCAATATTGAAGCGTTACCGCTTACCAAATCGATGTCAGACCAATATCATCTCGAAATAAAAAGAGTCTCCAATAAAAACCGAAATTCAAATCAGTATGCCAACGAAGAAGAGCGAAAATACATCGAGATGTATAAAGCTCAACTCCTAAAAGGTGAAAAGTTGAAACCAACTAAAACCGAAACTCATTTCTATGCTCCTATAGTTACCAATACGATGTGTTTGCAATGCCATGGCGAAAAAGGGAAGGATATAAAGCCTGATGTTCTCGCAACCATTACAGTACTCTATCCTAATGATAAGGCAACAGGTTATAAGGAAAATGAAGTGCGAGGATTAATGAGTATCAAATTCAAATAAATTTCGTTAATATAAAAAAGCAAAACCCGAAAATTTTCGGGTTTTTTAGTTTTTAAAATTATATGTAGTCTTTGTGTTTCAGGTATTACATTAAGGATGAATTTTTGAAGCTGCAAAATTAATACTTAAAACAGAAAATATTGTGTAACAAAAGTTACACAAAACCTATTAAATTTTAAAATTCACTTGGTTTTCAGAATTTTATCACACATTTCCCTAATGGAAAATAAAAATTGTTGTTAAAAGAATGTTAAGAATAACTAAAATTTTATATTTTTGGGAAAATTAAAATTTGAAAAATGTCGAATATTTGGAAAACAAAACCCTTAGAAAAACTCCTTAATGAAGCTTCAGAGGATGAAAAAGGGCTGAAAAGATCACTCTCTTCAGGAGCTTTGGTCGCTTTAGGAATTGGAGCTATTATTGGAGCCGGATTATTTTCTCTCACAGGTATTGCAGCTGCAGAACACGCAGGACCTGCGGTAACACTTTCTTTCGTAGTTGCAGCTATTGGTTGTGCTTTTGCGGGACTCTGCTATGCAGAATTTGCTTCTATGATTCCCGTTGCAGGTAGTGCTTATACTTATTCTTATGCAACGATGGGTGAATTTATGGCTTGGATTATCGGTTGGGATTTGGTGTTGGAGTATGCTCTTGGCGCTGCAACTGTAGGCGTTTCGTGGTCCAGATATTTTTTAGAATTATTAAATAAATTTGGTATTCATTTGCCCAACTCATTAATTTGTTCGCCTTGGGAAACTTTAAAATTAGGTGACGGAACAGTTGTAGAAGGCGGTATTGTTAACCTTCCTGCTATTATTATTGTTTCATTGCTCTCTTTACTTTTAATAAGAGGAACTAAAGAGTCTGCCGGGATGAACAACTTTTTAGTGGTTCTAAAAGTGGCGGTAGTAATTCTGTTTATCGCTTTAGGTTGGAGTTATATGAATCCTGAAAATCATACACCTTTCATTCCGGAAAACAAAGGTATTTTCGGTCAATTTGGATGGAGTGGAATTATGGCAGGAGCCGCAACCGTATTTTTTGCTTTTATTGGTTTTGATGCGGTTTCTACTGCAGCTCAAGAAGCTAAAAATCCACAAAAAGGAATGCCTATCGGTATTTTAGGTTCTTTAGTGATTTGTACTATCTTATATGTACTTTTCTCTTATGTAATGACAGGTTTGGCCAACTATACCGAATTTCATAACGATGCAAAACCTGCAGCAACAGCATTTGCTAAAACACCTTACGGATTTTTGCAAACAGGACTTATTGTTGCAATTCTTGCGGGTTATACATCTGTAATTTTAGTAATGCTAATGGGACAAAGCCGTGTGTTCTATTCAATGAGTAGAGATGGACTTTTGCCAAAATTCTTTGGTGAAATTCACTCAAAATTTAGAACCCCTTGGAAGACCAATCTGTTTTTCCTTGTTTTTGTAAGCTTATTCGCAGGTTTTGTGCCGGTTTCCGACCTTGGTCATATGGTTTCTATCGGAACTTTGCTTGCATTCTCTCTGGTATGTGTAGGGGTGATGGTAATGAGAAAGACACAACCCAACGCAAAAAGAACATTCAGAACGCCTTTTGTTCCTTTTGTTCCAATTGCGGGTATTGTGGTTTGTGTAGCATTAATGGCTTCTTTACCGGGAGAAAGCTGGTTGCGTTTATTTATTTGGATGATGATTGGTTTGGATATTTATCTATTCAGAGGGATCAAAAATTCCTTTTTAGGTAAAGAAAAAAACACCACTGCAGATCCAAAAAACTATTGGTTTACATCAATGGTGGGCTTTATCTTAACCGTTGGTCTTTTGTTGCTAACTTATTTCCATCATCAAGCTTCCGGAGATTCTGATATGCCTTTGGTTTATTTCTCTCTAGCGATGGCGGCTTTCCATTTAATTTATTATGGGTATTATATTATTACTCACAGAAAATAATTTTTTTAAATGAAATATTAAATCCCGACGATATGTCGGGATTTTTTTATATTTGATGATGAAGAAATTAGTATGCTTTTTAGCTGTTGCCCTGTCTTTAAATAAGATTTCTGCACAGAATATTGAAACCATAATCTCCGATAAAATCAGTATTCGTGCGATTGAACTTTACGATGGAAAAGTATGGTATGCCGGTAGCAACTCCAAGTTTGGTTATGTGGATGTGAAGAATCCTGAAAACCAGAAACAAATAATACTTTCAGATCAAAAGTTAGAGTTCCGAACTTTAGCGCAGGATAAAAATTCTTTTATAGCCATCAATGTTTCCAGTCCGGCATATTTTTATAGGATAAGTAAAAAAACATTACAATCTGAAATTGTAAACGGTGATAATGATGAATCTGCATTTTATGATGCCTTGCACTATCATAACGGCTTATTTTACACCTTTAGGGATCCCGGTAAAAGTCTTGATCTTGAGTTTATGTCCTTTGTAATGGATAAAGGCGTGTTTTATGGTAAAAACTTTCAGGATTATAAAATGTTGGAAGGAGAAGCTGCATTTGCCGCCAGCAACACCAATATTGCTTCTTCTAGAAATTATTTGTGGGTCGCAACAGGAGGTCAATCATCAAGGATTTTCCGTTTGAATTTGAAAACTCAAAAATTCGAAATTTTCAATACACCTTTCGTGCAGGGAAGCTCTTCAAAGGGGATGTATTCTATTGATTTTTATAAAGATAAATTCGGCATTGCTGTGGGTGGAGATTATACCAAACAGAAAGAAAATATCAACAATATCGCTACCACAAGTGATGCAGGGAAAACTTGGCAAATACAAGCCTCAGGAAACAATGCCGGTTACAGCACTTGTGTAAGAATTCGTCCCGGTTCACGCGGTAAAGACATTATTGCTATTGGCGACCAGCACATTTCATTATCCCGAGATTTTGGAAAAACATGGAAAGTCCTTTCCAAAGAAAAAGATTTTTACGTTGGGGAATGGATTGATAAAAATAATTTGGTTTTGGCAGGAAAGGATAGGATTGCGAAGATGAAAGTGTTTTGAGATTTTAATAATGATGGATTTTTTTGGTAAAGAATTCGGCATCCTTGTAATAACGGAAAAGTAGATTCGACTAAATGCAACTGATGGTTCTATTAAATATTTATCCCCGAATTTTGCAATACGATGTTAGAAGAAGTTGTTCTTTAAAATTTAAGAAAATACTTGTTATCATTCATTTTATAAAAGGTTATTTTGGTATTTCCATACTCTTCAAGCGTATCTAAAGTCACAGGCTTATATTTTATTAAAGCACCAGACCTTTCTAATTTTCCTTTAAGCCAAATACCAAATATTTGTAAACTTTCTCTTGACCTAATATTTTTAAAATAGTCTCCTTGTGTTCTCATTGGGATTATATATCCATCATCTGTATATGCTAAAAAATCTCCCTTAGGATACAAAGGTTGAGAATTTAGAGCATTATTCGCAATTAATTCTATTTCATACCAAGGTCTTGGAATTATTTTTCCAGTATTTCTGTTTAATCGACCTTTACCGAAGTATACATTTAGATTAGATTTTTCTTTTTCAACAATCCTTTCTAATGAAAATTCGAATGATGGTAAGGTGGAAGTATTTATAGAGTCGGGATTATATCTATTCAATGCATTCCAAATATTTTCAACAGTTCTCTGTATAATAACTTTTTTTCCGGGTACAGTAATTTCTGCTTTATCAATAGGCAAACATAAATTACTCGAATATAAACTTTGTAGGAATAATTCTAATTGATCTTTTTGATTTGCGTCTATTATTGGAACTGTACATTCTACATTTCCACGAGTTCCACTAAATGAAAAGTTTGAAGAACCGACATATATGTTTTTTTCGTTTTCGTTCTCAAACAAATATACTTTTCCATGATATCTTCTTCCATGGGAAACATAGACGCCACAATTAGGATTTATTTCTTTTAATTTTCTATTCAAATCTAACGCAGCCTCAAGTTTTTTGGAAGACAATCCTTCATAAAAAGCCATACCCAAAAGTAATTTTGATAAGCCTCCTAATTCTGCAATTCTGATAAAATGGTTCTCAAATTCATTTATAATATCCAAAGATGCATAACCAGAAGCAACAAGCACATTGCTTGCTTTTGGAAATTCTCTTAAAAGTATGCTCTTGAAATCTCCTCCGTGATTACTTAAATTCGTAAACATTTTCTTTTACATTTTCTAAAAATTCCTTGATTGACCTTACTATTGGCAATGCTCCAATTGGAGGAACAGAATTTCCGATTTGTTTTCTAACTTCTGTAATACTACCTTCAAAAATGAAATCATCTGGATATCCAAAAAGTCTTGCTCTTTCGCGATTTGTCAATGGTCTTGGCTCCGAATAGTGATACCCCCAAGTTCCACCACCACCAGCTGCAATTATTGTAGTTGATGGTTTGTCAGGATGTAATCTCCTATATACATGTGAAATCATTCCTTTTACATAATAAGGAGAATCTTTTGGTATACTAGTGAAGTTTCCACCAGGAGGAATTAATTTAAGTTTTTCTATAGTATCTTTTTTAATGTTCTGATGTTCATTATTAAATGGTACACTATCAGCATTTTCTAATGCTTCTTTTGATGTTACATAATTATTAGGAGAATGTGTTGGTTTAGGAAAATTATATTGTAATTTAATATCTTTTCTTATCCCAATGATTAAAACTCTTTCTCTTAATTGTGGTGCACCATAATCTGCAAAATTCACTAAATGTGGAATTGTTTTATAACCGAATTTTCCAGTATTTGAAAAATCTTCTAGGATTTGCTGGATTGCTCGTTTTTTATTTGCTGTCAAAATGCCTTTAACATTTTCAGCGATAAAAACGTAAGGATTTTTTTCGGATACAATATCAACGAAATTTTTATATAAGTTTCCTCTATCAGTATTTATTCCGCCTCGTTTCCATAGCATAGAAAAATCCTGACACGGAAATCCACCAACTATTAAATCACTTTTAGGAATAGTGGAATAATCTATTTCAGTAATATCGCCACAAACAATATGATTACCAATATTACGTGCATACGTTTCACATGCTTTTTTGTCAATATCATTTGCCCATTTTATTTCACATCCAAGTTGATGAAATGGTAAATCCAAGCCACCACAACCTGAAAAAAGCGAAATTAATGAAACTCTATCTTCAGTATCTATATTATCCAATTTATTCAATTTTAAAGCAAAATTATAGATACAAATCTAATGAAAACAATCGAATAATTTTTAAGCAATATTTTTGGATACAATTTCTGCTAACTCTCAAATATGCAAAAGTTTTTTAAACCTGCAAATTTATTTTGATATCTTAAAGCCAGTTCCAACAAGAATCCTTACAAAATAAATTCCCTATTTTTGCACCTCGAAACACGCAACTCGTATCTCGCAACCAATTATGACTTCACTCATCGATAAATACAATATTCCAGGTCCTCGTTACACGTCTTATCCAACTGTTCCTTTTTGGGACGAAAGCAGTTTTTCGGCTGAAAAATGGCAAAATTCTGTGATACAGTCTTTTAATGAAAGTAATGATGTTGAGGGTATTTCCATCTATATCCACTTGCCGTTTTGTGAGCAGTTGTGTACGTTTTGTGCTTGCCATAAGCGCATTACGAAACAGCATTCTGTAGAAACGCCTTATTTACAAAGTGTGTTGAAAGAGTGGAAATTGTATGTTGATTTGTTTAAAAACCAACAACCGACAACCAACAACCGACAACCAAAGATAAAAGAACTTCATCTTGGTGGTGGAACACCAACTTTTTTCTCACCCGAAAATTTAAGAATTCTCCTTGAAGGTATTTTTGCCAAGGCAGAAATTGCTGAAAATCCTGAATTCAGTTTTGAAGGACATCCGAATAATACAACCAAAGAACATCTTCAAACGCTTTATGATCTAGGTTTTAGAAGATGCAGTTTTGGCGTTCAGGATTATGATTTCAAGGTGCAAAAAGCCATCAACAGAATTCAACCATTCGAAAACGTAGAAAAAGTTACCAATTGGGCTCGTGAAATAGGTTATACCAGTGTTTCACACGATTTAGTTTTCGGACTCCCGCATCAAAACTGGGAAAAAATGGAATCTACCATCCGAAAAACCATGGAACTGAAACCGGACAGATTAGCATTTTATTCCTATGCACACGTACCTTGGATTAAAGGTGTTGGACAAAGAGGTTTTGATGAAAACGACCTTCCAAGTGGTGAAGAAAAACGAAAACTTTACGAAAACGGAAAGCAACTTTTGGAAGATTTGGGTTACAAAGAAGTGGGCATGGATCATTTTTCACTGGAGCATGATGATCTTTACCAAAGTCTCATCAATGGTAAGATTCACCGTAATTTTATGGGCTATTCATCCAGTAAAACGCAATTGATGGTTGGTTTGGGTATGTCGGCCATTTCAGATTCGTGGTACGCTTTCGCGCAGAATGAAAAAACAGTAGAAGAATATCAAAAAAGGGTGGAAGAAGGTAAAATTCCTGTATTCCGCGGACATATTTTGGATGAAGAAGATTTGATCATCCGCAAGCATATTCTCAACTTAATGTGCCGTTTGGAAACCTCTTGGGACACACAAAATTACGTTCCTGAGATCGAAAATTCCATACAAAAGCTAAAAGAAATGGAAGAAGACGGCTTGGTTGAAATTTCTGAACATAAAATTACCATTACCGAAAAAGGCAGACCGTTTACCAGAAATGTTGCGATGACTTTCGACCTTAGAATGTTGCGAAACCAGCCGGAAATCAGAATTTTTTCAATGACGGTTTAGTTCTTAAATTAAGAATTGATATCAAAGAATTAATCCATAAAAATCCTGAAATCGTTCAGGATTTTTTCATTCATCATTGTTTATAAATCATTTCTTAAAAAATTCTTAATTAGTTTGGAAATCATTATATTTGCCGACTAAAATTTAATGTTGTAATTAAAATGCAAGGAAAAGGACTTATTACACTGGTAGCCATTGTTCTTGGACTAATTTGTCTTAACGAACTTTTGCCAACGTGGTACGCTAGTAAAATTGAAAAGCAGGCAACTGCTGTAGCAGGCAACGATCCTGTAAAATACCAAAAAGAGATTGCACGACTTTCTAAAGACACGCTTAATCTTGGTTTCACAGAGCTTTACTACTCCAAAGCGAAAGAAAAGGAAATGAAACTTGGTTTGGACCTTAAAGGCGGTATCAACGTTCTTTTGGAGATTAACCAAAGAGATTTGGTTAATAATCTTACCAATTATTCTACCAATCCCGTACTTATAGAAGCTTTAAACCGTACAGATCAAGTTCAGAAGAATTCTACAAAGTCTTACATCGACAATTTCTTCACACAGTTTGAAGCTGTTAATAAAGAAAAAGGAACCAACCTGAAACTTGCAGATCCGGAAATTTTCGGTAATACGAATTTGACGGAGATTAAATACAACACTACTGACGATGAAGTAAAAAAAATCGTAAAGAACAGAATTGAACTTTCTACAGGTACAGCTTACGAAGTAATAAGAACCCGTATTGATAAAATGGGTGTTACGCAGCCTAACGTACAGCGAGTACCGGGAACCGGAAGAATTTCTGTGGAAATGCCGGGTGTAAAAGATATCGACAGAGTAAAGAAAATGCTTCAAACTTCTGCAAAACTTCAGTTCTGGGAAGTACAGCAGATTCAGGAAGTATTTCCTTATTTCCAAGAACTTAATACGCTTATCGCTGCAAAAGGTGATTCAATGGGTGTTGCTAAAACAACTAATCTTGAAAACTTAATCCAATTAAACACATTGAAATCAAATGGTGTTGCAAACGTGAAGCTTTCAGATACGGCGATTGTAAATAAAATTCTGAACAGTGATATTGCTAAAAAAGCAAGACCTTCAAATATTAAATACACTCAATTCCAGTGGGGTTACAAGCCTGAAGCAGGAGACGAAAATAATTTGGTTTTATACGCCATACGTGGAAATATTAACCAAAAAGCACCTGTAGACGGTGCTGTTGATAATGCTGCTATCAGTTATGACGAATTGGGAAGAGTAGTGGTAGATATGCAGATGGACAGTAAAGGTGCGAAAGACTGGGCAACTTTAACCGAGAAAAATGTGGGTAAGCCCGTAGCAGTTACATTAGATAATGTGGTTTACACCGCTCCTAACGTAGTAAACAAAATTCCTAATGGTAGAACACAAATTTCAGGAAACTTCTCGCAAACAGAAGCGCAGGATTTGGTAAATGTTTTGGGTGCTGGTAAACTTCCTGCCGGTGCAAAAATTGTACAGGCTGAAGTAGTAGGACCATCACTTGGTGCTGAATCTGTAAAGGCAGGTTTATACTCATTCCTGTTTGCATTTGCCATTATTATTGTTTACCTAATTCTTTATTATGGTGGTGCTGGTGTTTATGCAGTAATCGCAATGGTAATCAACTTATTCTTCCTTATGGGAATTATGGATTCCGTGGATGCTACACTTACGCTTCCGGGTATTGCGGGTATCGTACTTTCGATGGCAATGTCTATTGACGCAAACGTAATTGTATATGAACGAACGAAAGAAGAATTATTTGCCGGTAAAAATATTAAGGAAGCCTATAATGAAGGTTTCAACTTCTCGCTTTCTGCGATTATCGACGGTAACGTAACATCATTCCTTACGGCAATTGTACTCTATGTGTTTGGTACAGGTCCTATCAAAGGTTTTGCTGTTACGTTGGGTATTGGTATCTTAATGTCAATGTTTACCTGTGTACTTTTAACAAGAGTAATGATTTTCAGCAGGCTTTCTAAAGGTAAGAACATTTCAGTTTGGACAGCTTTCTCTAAAAATATATTTAGAAACACTTGGTTCGATTTTATTGGCAAAAGAAAATACGCTTACATCTTCTCTGCAATCCTTACATTAGTTTGTTTAGCCTCTATTGCTACGCAAGGTTTCAAATATGGTGTAGATTTTAATGGTGGTAGAAGTTATGTGGTAAGATTCGATAAACCTGTAAATGCTATTGCAGCACAAGATGCATTAGAGAAGCAGTTTGTAAATAAGCAAGGTGAAATAAGTGCACTGGATGTAAAAACATTTGGTACAGACAACCAATTGAAAATTACAACCGACTACAGAATTAATGAAGAAAGTTTAGAAGCTGACCAGGACATTGAAAGCAAATTATTTAACGGATTGAAGCCTATGCTTCCTGCCAATGCTAATCTTAAGACTTTCAAGGGTTCTGAAGATGCACCATTCGGAATTACCAGTTCCGTAAAAGTAGGTCCAACTGTAGCAGACGATATCAAAACCGGAGGAGCTATGGCATTAGCCATTGCGTTGGTTGGTATCTTCCTTTATATTTTATTCCGATTCAAAAGATGGCAGTTCTCAACAGGTGCTATTGCATCGTTGGTTCACGACTCTATTGTGATTTTAGGAGCTTACTCACTATTGAGAAATGTAATGCCTTTCAGTATGGAAATCAATCAGGATTTCATTGCGGCACTACTTACAGTTTTGGGGTATTCTATCAACGATACCGTAATTATCTTCGACAGAATCCGTGAATACTTACAGGAAAGAAAAGCCCTTACACTTGAAAACTTGTTTAATGATTCTATCTCAAGTACTTTGGGTAGAACGTTTAACACGGCATTTATGACGTTCCTTGTTATTTTGGCTATCTTTATTTTGGGTGGTGAAAACTTAAGAGGATTTATGTTTGCCTTATTGCTTGGGGTTGGTTTCGGTACCTATTCAACTTGGTTTATTGCTTCCGCAGTATCTTATGACCTGTTGAAGAAAAAAGGTGTTGAAGGCTCTGCAAAAGGGATGCACTCTCAACATAAAGATGATAAGAAAAAGAAATAAATTTCTTTTTAGTAAATAAAAAAATGCCTTTCGTTTGAAGGGCATTTTTTATTTTAAAATATTCATCAAATATCAAATATAGTTCCGAAAGACGCTAATAATTTTTATATTTGTGTATGGATTATAAACAACTCACCATAAGAGGAATTTCATACAGCCAAACACAATCGGGAGCATATGCACTTTTATTAGAGCACGAGGAAACTTCGGTGAAGCTTCCGGTAGTAATTGGTAACTTTGAAGCACAGTCCATTTCTTTGGGACTTGAAAAAGACATACAGCCACCGAGACCTTTAACCCACGACCTTTTTTCTAAATTTGTAAAAACAGTAGGTTACGAAATGGTTTCCGTGATCATTTATCAGATTATTGATGGTGTATTTTTCTCAAATCTCAATTTCAGAAATAAAGAAACTGATGAGGAAATGGTGATGGATGCCAGAACTTCAGATGCCGTAGCAATGGCGGTTCGTTTTGATGCGCCTATTTATACAACAGAACAGGTGCTTAACGAAGCTGGTATTTTGCTTGAACTTGAAGACAGTACTAAAGAATTTTCAGGTGAAGAACAAGAGGAACAAGTTCCGGAAGGCAACTTGCAAAATATGTCGATGGAAGAAATCCAGTCCCTTTTAGATCAGGCAGTGAAAGAAGAAGATTTTGATACTGCTCTTGAGCTTCAGGAAGAGATTAAACGAAGAAAAAAGAAAATTGATTAAGTTACATATCCTATTACAGACAACAGATTTCAGATTTTGATTATATGAACTTGAAACTTGAAAGCTGAAACAAAACAATTATGAATTTAAAATTACGACTTACCGTTTTAAGCTTCCTGCAATTTTTTGTTTGGGGAGCTTGGTTAATTACTATTGGTGTTTACTGGTTTGGTACAAAACAATGGGGCGGTGCAGAATTTGGTGCCGTGTTCTCAACTTTAGGGATTGCTTCTATTGTGATGCCTGCTCTTACAGGGATTATTGCAGATCGTTGGGTAAACGCAGAGCGTCTTTACGGAATTTTGCATATTCTTTATGGCTTGGTGTTATTTATGATGCCTCAAGTTACAGATCCCGGACAGTTTTTTTGGGTAATGCTTGCTGCTATGATCTTTTACATGCCTACAATTTCACTTTCTAATTCCATTGCTTATTACGTTTTAAAGAATAATAATTATGATGTGGTAAAGGTATTTCCTCCCATCAGAGTTTGGGGTACTGTAGGATTTATTGTAGCTATGTGGGTAACCAATCTTACGGGAAATAAAGCTTCTGCAAATCAGTTTTATATTGCTGCCGTTTTTGCTATTATTCTGGGGATTTATGCATTTACTTTACCAAAATGTCCGCCACAAAATACCATTCCTAAAAATGCTTCACTATCAGAAAAATTAGGATTGAATGCCTTTTCTTTATTTAAAGATTATAAAATGGCGTTGTTCTTCCTGTTCTCTATGTTTTTAGGTGCTGCATTGCAATTAACCAATATGTATGGAGACACATTCTTGTCTGATTTTGAAAAGAATCCTTTGTATAAAGAAAGTTTTGTGGTTAAATATTCGACTTTAATTATGTCAATTTCGCAGATTTCTGAAACACTTTTTATTCTGGCAATCCCATTCTTTCTGAAAAAATTTGGTATTAAAAAGGTAATGCTCATCTCAATGTTTGCCTGGGTTTTAAGATTTTTGTTTTTTGCGTACGGAACACCTGAAGGCTTTGGATTATTGCTTATTATTATGTCTTGTATCGTTTATGGTATGGCATTCGATTTCTTCAACATTTCAGGTTCACTTTTCGTGGAAACCACTACAGATTACAAAATTCGTTCATCAGCGCAAGGTCTGTTTATGATGATGACTAACGGTTTTGGTGCAATGCTCGGAAGTTTAGGCAGTGGTTGGTTGATTTCACAATATTTTACCCACGAAAACGGTGACAAGATGTGGCACGAAATCTGGCTCATTTTTGCTGGTTATGCTTTGGTAATTGCCATATTGTTTGCGCTGATGTTCAAACACAAACATAATCCGGTAGATGTGGCAGAGGTAAAACATTAATTAAAACCTTATCTATAAAGCAAATATGCACTTTGGAAAAAGTGCATATTTTTTTGTATTTTTAGCAACATTCAATTCAAAAATCTTTAAAAATTATATTTAGAAAATGAAAGAGGTATTCATTGTTTCAGCGGCACGTACACCGATGGGAAGTTTTATGGGAAGTTTATCTACAGTTCCAGCTCCAAAGTTAGGAGCAACCGCTGTGAAAGGTGCTTTAGATAAAATAAATCTTGACCCCAAATTGGTTCAGGAAATCTATATGGGCAATGTTCTACAGGCAGGCGAAGGTCAAGCTCCTGCGCGACAGGTTGCTTTAGGTGCCGGACTTTCAAATGAAACTCCTGCAACCACCATTAACAAAGTCTGTGCTTCGGGAATGAAAGCTGTGATGATGGCGGCCCAAGCCATTAAAGCTGGAGATGCAGATGTAATTGTTGCCGGAGGAATGGAAAATATGTCGATGGTACCTCATTATTATAACGCCAGAAATGCTACAAAATTGGGCGATGTAAAAATGCAGGATGGTATGTTGGTAGATGGTTTAACTGATGTTTATAACAAAGTTCATATGGGTGTTTGCGCTGAAAAATGTGCTGCGAAATATGAATTTTCAAGAGAAGAGCAAGATAACTTCGCTATTGAATCTTACAAGCGTTCTGCAAAAGCTTGGGAAGAAGGCAAATTTGATAATGAAATAGTTCCGGTAGAGATTCCGCAAAGAAAAGGAGAGCCTGTAATTTTTGCACAGGATGAAGAATATAAAGCCGTAAATTTTGACAGAATAGCAACGTTGCCAACGGTTTTCCAGAAAGATAACGGAACAGTAACCGCTGCGAATGCTTCTACATTAAATGATGGCGCTTCTGCTTTGGTGTTGATGTCTAAAGAAAAAATGGAAGAATTAGGCTTGCAACCATTGGCGAAAATAGTGTCTTATGCCGATGCTGCTCACGAACCTGAATGGTTTACCACAGCTCCAGCAAAAGCACTTCCAATTGCGTTGAAAAAAGCTAACCTTCAAACTTCAGACATCGACTTCTTTGAATTTAACGAGGCGTTTTCTGTAGTGGGTTTGGCGAATAATAAAATTTTAGGACTTGATGCTTCCAAAGTTAATGTTAATGGTGGAGCAGTTTCATTAGGACATCCACTAGGAAGTTCTGGCTCTAGAATTATTGTAACATTAATTAACGTTCTAAAACAAAACAACGGAAAATTTGGTGCAGCTGCAATTTGCAATGGTGGAGGTGGAGCAAGTGCCATCGTAATCGAGAATGTGTAGTATTTGTTGCAAGTTTCAAGTTACAAGTTTCAATTTGAGTTATATAAGATAACAAAATTTTATAGCGACAATTAACAAATTTGAAGATTTGGAAATTTGGCAAAATTCGAGGAAACTTTGTAATGAGATTTTTATTCTTTCAAAAAAGGATGAATTTAGTAGAGACTTTAGATTTAAAAGTCAGATTCTATCTTCAGCAGGTTCAGATATGGATAATATTGCAGAAGGTTTTGAACGTGATGGCAATAATGAATTCAAACAATTTTTGGCAGTTTCAAAAGGTTCTTGTGGGGAAACCCGTTCACAGCTTTATAGAGCTTTAGATTTTGGATATATCACAGAAGATGAGGCAAATCCACTAATTGAAGAATATCAAAACTTAAGCGGAAAAATTAAAAATTTTATAACCTACCTGAAAAATTCTGATTTTAAAGGAAATAAATTCAAATAACTTGAAACCTAGAACTTGAAACTTAGAACAGGGAACAAGGAACTTAAACTAAACAAAATCCATTAAGTATGATAATTATCTTAATGGATTTTTTATTTTTGTTCAATATATAAAACGTAATGTCGCAACCTGAAAATTTAAATGTGAAGCGTGAAGCACAACCTATAAAGAATAACCCCAAAATTATGAAAACCTGGGCTTTCTACGATTGGGCTAATTCAGTGTATTCACTGGTGATTACTTCTACCATTTTTCCGATATATTACTCTATCCTCACAACTAAGTTTGAAAAGAAAGAGTATATCGCCGAACAAAAACGTTGGATTGATGTTCCCGTACGCCACGACATTACTTTGTTTGGAGAAACTTACCATCCTGATGCGATTTACGGTTACTCTCTTACCATTTCCTTTTTTATTGTGGTATTGTTGTCTCCCTTTCTGTCGTCTTTAGCAGATACCATTGGTAATAAAAAATCGTTTTTGCAGTTTTTCTGTTATCTTGGTGCAACGTCGTGTATGGGATTAGCGATGTTTACAGGTATGAATAATGTATTTCTTGGGCTTTTATTCAGCATAACAGCGAGTGTTGGTTTCTGGGGAAGTTTAGTATTTTACAATTCATTTCTTCCAGATATTGCAACTGTTGAAAAACAAGATGCATTGTCTGCAAAAGGTTACGTTTACGGTTATATTGGTTCTGTAGTATTGGTAATCATCTGTTTGCTTTTAATTATGGTAGTAGCAGAAACACCAAAAGAAAAATTGATTTATACTCGTGTAAGCTTCTTATTAACAGGAGCTTGGTGGTTTGGTTTTTCACAATACACGTTCAAGCATTTACCGCAGTTCGGTTATGTAAAAGACAATCTTCCGAAAGATTTGGTACTGCTGAATTACAAAAATATCTTTAAAAATCACGAAGAGCACGGAGGATTTTTTGATGTCTTGAAGGATAATATCAATTTCTATATTGATGTGGCGAAGGAAAGTTTCAGAGAATTGTTTAAAGTTGGTAATCAGCTGTTTGCGAATACGAACCTGAAGTTTTTTCTTTCCAGTTTTTTCTTTTACAGTGTTGGGATGCAGACCATTTTCCTTATGGCAACTTTATTTGGGAAAAGTGAAATCAATCTCGATCAGGGTAAATTAATCGGAACACTTCTAGTGATTCAGATTGAGGCGATTATTGGTGCTATTATTTTCTCAAGATTATCTAAAAGAATTGGTAATAAAAATGTGATTTCTATTGCTATCATTCTATGGATTGTGGCTTGTTTATGGGCATATTTCCTCAATAAAGAAAATCCGACAGTAGAATATCAGTTCTATGGTGTTGCTGCAATTGTAGGTTTGGTAATGGGAGGTTTACAAGCCATGTCTCGCTCCACTTATTCTAAACTCTTGCCTGAAGATTCTATGGACAATACCACATTTTTCAGTTTTTATGATGTTTTGGAAAAATTAGCAATTATTCTCGGAACGTTCATTTTTGCAACTTTGATCGAACATTTTAATAATATGAGAATTGCAGCACTCTCTATGGTGATTTTCTTCTTTGCAGGTCTTGTACTGATTCGTTTTGTGAAAATTACAATGCTTGCAGATAGAGATACGCTGTAAATATTTAATTTTCAATTGAAATAAGTAATCTTATGGAAGGATACCAAGTAAAATTTAACTAAATAAATATAAATGGCTAAAAAATTAATCTTTACAATTATAGGATTTCTTTTCTTAATTGCTTGTAGAAATGAATTTCTGGATGAAAATTTACTTACGAAAAAAAACTTTGATACTAAAAAATCAACTTTTAATAGTTTAATCTTCTTACCTTATCATATCGATTGGAGCAATGAAACATTAGGCTATTCTGAACATCTTAAATCTGAAATCAAATCTTACCCTATTGAAATTGATCTACAACAAAATCCTGAAAATAAAGATAGTTATCAACTCATTGTTATAGGAAATGAAAAGCCGGAATTCTATTTACTGAAAATAAGTCCTAATCAAAACTCCATTAATCAAAAAGCAAGTTTACTAAATCAAGATAAATTTACAGGACAATTAAAGTTATTTGATATGAATTTAAATTTAATTGTAAATAAAAAATTTAGAAATGGAATTCAAAGTATTGACAATAATAGTAGCTTTACCCAAAAACTCGATCAAGTACAAGTTTGCGTAACTGAAACAACCTATCATTATACCGACTGGTACAAAAAAATGTCTGATGGAAGACTGGTTTATTCGCACACCACTCTAGATGATGTGACTTATGAAACAGAATGTTATATTGTACCCGGTGGTGAAAGTTCAACTAGTAATACTTTTACAAACGATACAAAATATAGAGAGATTTCTAATGAATTCTTTGATGACACTATGCTAGATGATCCTTGTGAGAAAGCAAAATCTCCTTCAGTTACCGCAACTACAAACTCAAAAACTATTGCTTACAGTGCTGCTAAAACAGCTGTTACTGGTATGAATAACGGTAAAGAAAACGGAGTTGTTTTTGGTAAAGAAAACGGAGTTGTTAAATCTACTGGCATTCAGACGGGAGGTGCAACTTCCGTTACGTTAAGCCATACGTATTCCGACCCTCTTGGTGATTTACACAACCATCCAAACAATAACCCTCCATCTCCTGGCGATTTATATTCTTTGATAAATGCAAGAAATCAATTTAGCAATTATAACACAAGATACGTGGTAACACAAGACGGCACAACTTATGCTTTGGTTGTAACAGACCCTAGTGCGATGAATACTTTCCTACAAAATTATCCGCCCTCCATTACGCCAAATCCTGATGGTGGAAATTACGTAAATTTTCCACAATCAATATTTGATGAGTGGGCTGATTTAAAAAACACATTTTCAGAATCTGGAGCTTTAGGTTTTATTCTAAACAAATATAATTCTGGAATTACGCTTACTAAAATGGATGGTGCGGGAAATTTCAGAGCAGTAAATATTACCACAACTCAAAATGCTGACGGAACAACGAACTATAATTATTCACTATGCCCTAATTAAAAAATATAAAAAATGAAAAATTTAATTAAAACCTTAACACTAGTATCATTTTTGATTTTTAATCTTTCGTGTGCGCAAACTACCATGAAAAGAGTTGCTGATGCTAAAAAAATGGAAATTAACAAAAAAGAATTTGTGGGTAAATCTTTGAGTTACCTTCTATCAAAAATAGATGTGGAAGTAAAATCTGTTTTACCTACCCCAAATAAAAATAAAAATGAAATAAATCGATTGTACTTAAGATATGTTAATAATACTGATTTTCAAAAAACCAATAGTAAAGAAATCAAAGATAGGCCAACACAATTAACTGTTGTATTCAATCAAAACTGGGAAATGTCTGGGGAAACTTGTACAAATACAGAGCCAAACTGTAATAATTGGACAAAAGAAGATGAAAAGAATCTTGGAGATTTAATTATATATGATATTTATGTTTTAGGAAAAGATTAATTATCCTATCAAAATGAAAAATCTAATTAAAACCCTAACATTAATATTTTTTTTATTTTTAATCTTTCGTGTGCACAAACTACTATGAAAAGAGTTGCTGATGCTAAAAAAATGGAACTTAATAAGAAAGAGTATGTAAGAAAACCTTTGAGGTATTTATTGAAAAATATAAATCCGTTCTATTAAATTTATAGTACCTGCTCCAATAAGAATAAAAATGAGATAAAAGGATAACATTTTACACGTTTAGCAATGGAACAAGAAAAAATGCTAAAAAAAAGGAAGTGAAAGATTGAAATTTACGATTTAAGCAAATAAACATAATACTATCTACAAATGATAAAGTTAAGATTAATATTTAACACATAAAATAGTAATAATTTTTTTTAACTTTGCAGAAAGTTTTCAACTCAAATAAACGATGACAAACCCTTTATTCTACGCTAAAATTCTTTTGTTTGGTGAGTACGGAATTATTGAAGATTCCCAAGGTTTGACATTACCTTACAGTTTCTATAAAGGAACTTTAAAGTTTTCAGATTTGAATTCTGAATTTGAAAAAAAATCAAACGACCACTTACAGAAATACGCTGAATACCTTACAGGTTTAGTATTGCCTAACAATTTTGAACTGAATATTGCCCAACTGAAAAAAGACATCAGAAAAGGTTTGTTTTTCGACAGTAATATTCCGCAAGGCTATGGTGTTGGAAGTTCAGGAGCTTTGGTAGCCGCTATTTTTGAGAGATATTCACTTATAAAATACAGTCCTGAAACCATATCAAAATTGGAGCTGAAAGAGCTGAAAAAAGTGTTTGGACAGCTTGAAAGTTATTTCCACGGGAAAAGTTCAGGTATTGATCCTTTGATTTGCTATATGAATCTTCCGATTCTCATCGAAAATAAAGAAAGTGTAGACAAGGTTTCTATCCCAAAAATGGAAGCCGGAAAAGGAGCGATTTTCCTAATCGATTCCGGGATGGTTGGTGAAACAGGTCCAATGGTACAGATTTTCTTTGAAAAAATGAAGACAGAAGGATTCCGTAAGACTTTGAAAGAAGAATTTATCCGTTACAACAATGCGTGTATCGATACATTCCTAAAAAAAGAAATGAATCCGTTTTTCAGAAATCTGAAAAAACTATCGGTTTGGGCTTATGATCACTTCAAGCCAATGATTCCTGAAAGTTTATACAATGCTTGGAAAAAAGGTTTAGATACCAATGCATATTACCTTAAACTCTGTGGTAGTGGAGGTGGAGGCTATATCCTTGGTTTTACCAAAGATTATGAAAAGGCAGAAGCCATGCTGGAAGGTTTTAGCAAAGAAGTGATTTACAGATTCTAGAAAATCTAATCATAATTCAATAGAGACGCGATTTATCGCGTCTTTGTTTTAAAAATTTGGAGTTGCCACTCTTTACATGGTGAAAGCTCTAACAAGTAAAATGAAAGAAGAAAATCCTATTCTTTACCGCATTTCACAATTCGTGGGTTTATTGCTCGGCGCAAGGATTTTTATGCTCATTCTTTTGGCTTTTACGCTTTACGTTTCTACATTTTTTTTGTTCAATCAAGAAGAAAGCTTAAGAGCGTTTGTGTTTGACTATAAAGTTCATGGCATCATTTTCTGTTCATTGCTTAGCATTGCTGCAGGTGGTATTATTAATCAGTTTTATGATTTAGAGAAAGACCGTTTGCAAAAGCCTTTTAGGACAAAACTTCAAAGTTTCTTGAAACAGAAATATTACTTGTATTCTTATATAGCGCTTAATGCAATTTCACTGGGAATTGCGTATGTTTTATCACCAAGAATTTTTGTTTTCTTTCTGGTTTATCAGTTTTTAATGTGGTTTTACAGTCATAAGCTGAGCAAAATTCTAATTGTTAATAATATAACCTTCGTTTCCCTTACGCTGTATCCTTTTTTTGGAATGTTGGTTTATTATCAGCATTTTTCTTGGAAACTGTTTCTAATGGCGGCTTTTCTTTTTTTGATTTTGCTGATTGTAGATATTATAAAAGACTTTTTAACAATACGACCTGATACGATTTTTGGTTACCAAACTTTACCCATTTTTGCAGGACTGCAAGTCTCTACGGGAATTGTAAGTTTTCTGTTGGTTATCAATGCTTTGGTTTCTTGTCTTATTGTGTACAAAATCCCAAGTCACAACTTTTTGATGATTTATTTTTCTCTTTCTGCGATATTATTAATTTTATCGTTGTACCCAGTATTTTTTTTCAAATTCAAAAAAATGTTTTGGTTGATGAATTTGTTGAGAATTTGGGTGTTCATCGGTGTCATTTTTATGCTTTTAAACGGAATTTTCGAAAGGATTTAGGATGAGAAGAGATTGGTTTTCGGTATCGCTTCATACGGTTTTATTTATTGTATTCTACATTTTTCTTTCAGGTGGTTTGCAAGCCATTGGATTAGCTTTTACAGGAGAAAGTTTTAATCAATCAGACTACGAATTTTCTACATTTCAGCATTTGATAATGGCAGTTTTAGATTTACTTGTAGCTACAATTTTAACATGGTATTTTCTGAAACGTTGTGGAATTTCATTTAGAAGTTTAGGATTTAATATCAACATTAATCAGCTGATTCAAGCTTTTGTTTTAGGAGGAATTTTTATTGCACTGGCTTTCGTTGCCTACAATATTTTCGGTTTAATTGAGATAAAGCATTTGCCTTTCGATACTTCAGAGTTTTTAACCATTACTCTATTTCTGTTTATTGCAGCGCTTTGCGAAGAGGTTATTTTTAGAGGATTTTTTATGGTGATGATGCAGAAATATGTGGGTAATTTCTGGGCAATTATACTCTCATCTTTAATTTTTTCACTCTTTCATATCTATAATCCTAATGTTACTTTCATTGGGTTGCTCGAAATTTTTTTGGCAGGAATTGCTATTGCCTACGCATACTTCAAAACCGGAAATATTTGGTTTGTGGCAGTAATGCATTTTGCTTGGAACTATGTTCAGACGCTTCTCGGCTTTAATGTTAGTGGACAAGATTTTTATTCTTTTCTCGAATTTTCAAAACTTGAAGAAGGTGCTATAACCGGAGGGAAATTTGGTTTTGAAGGTTCTGTTTTCTCACCAATTGTTGAGGTAATCACGATTTATATTCTCACCTTTTACAATAATAAAAAACTGAAATTATAAAATTTTGTTCAGATATAAAAACCTAATTTTGCAGCTTGGCTTATGAAAAAGAACCAGAAATCAGCTGCAATAGGATTTATATTCATCACTCTGCTTATCGATATTACAGGGTGGGGAATTGTAATACCTGTAGTTCCAAAACTCATTGAGGAACTGATACATGCAGATATTTCCGAAGCTGCAAAGTATGGTGGTTGGTTAAGTTTTCTCTATGCATTTATGCAGTTTGTATTTGCTCCTGTTCTTGGAAATTTGAGTGATAAGTTTGGTAGAAGACCGGTTATTTTGTTTTCACTTTTGGGTTTTTCTATAAATTTTTTCATTCAAGCTTGGGCTCCGACCATTCTCTGGTTATTTATCGGCAGGATTTTTTCAGGGATTACGGGAGCCAGTATCACAACGGCAAGTGCTTATATTGCGGATATTTCCGACGACAGCAACCGCTCTAAAAATTTTGGAATGATTGGGGCTGCGTTTGGTCTGGGCTTCATCATTGGCCCTGTAATTGGTGGTTTGCTTGGTCAGTACGGCCCGCGGGTTCCTTTTATCGCCGCCGGAATTTTATGTCTTTTAAATTTTCTTTACGGCCTTTTTATTTTGCCTGAAAGTCTCGATAAAGAACACCGCAGAGAATTCAGCTGGAAACGTGCTAATCCTGTGGGAAGTTTATATCAGGTTAAAAGGTACCCTGAAATTGTAAAACTTTTAGTAGCGTGGTTTCTGGTTTATATCGCAGCTCATGCGGTACAAACCAACTGGGCTTTTTTCACGATGTACCGCTTCAATTGGGATGAAAAAATGGTGGGGATTTCCCTTGGAGTGATGGGTGCGCTTACCGCATTTGTGCAGGGATTTTTAATCAGAAAAATTCATCCGAAAGTAGGAAATGAGCGCAGTATCCTGTATGGAATTATCGCCTATACATTGGGAATGATTTTATTTGCTTTCGCCAATAAACCTTGGATGATGTTTGCCATTTTAGCTATTTATACATTGGGTGGAATTGCAGGGCCGGCTTTACAGTCCGTTATTACAGCAAAAGTTCCTGCGAATGAACAAGGCGATTTGCAAGGGGCTTTAACCAGTGTGGTAAGTCTCACATCAATTATTGGTCCTCCTCTTATGACCAATGTTTTTTATTATTTTACACACGATCAAGCTCCATTTAAGTTTCCGGGAGCACCGTTTTTTTTAGGGTTTATTTTAATGGCTTCCAGTGCTTATTTTGTGTACTATGTTTTTCATAAGAAGAAAAAGCCTTAATCAAAAATTGTTTCGTAATTTCGCAAAATGGAATTAGGATTTATGGAAATGGTGGTGGTTGCTCTGCTCATCATCGTTTTATTCGGACCAAATAAATTACCAACAATTGCGCGTGATTTAGGAACAGGCGTTAGAAAAATGCGTGGCGCAATGGAAGATATCAAAACCGAAATTATGAAAGAAGCCGACAATCCGGTTTCTGAAATAAAGAGGGAAATAGAGAAAGTAAAGCAGGCAGCTAAAGAATACGATCCTACCGAGAGTATAAAAAAAGAATTTTCAAGTTTGGAGAAATCTGCCAATCTTGAAGCAAAATCAACGGTTAATACTGAAGAAAGCCAAGTTAAACCTACCCAAAAACCTTCTGAAGACGATTCTTACGAAGGTCCTGTAAGCCGATAAATATGTACGAAATTATTCAGGAAGATAGAAATGCGATGATGGTTCTCAATAATCTGGGAAGCACAACGTTTGACCAGTTTTGGATTATGGTTTCTTCAACCACTATTTGGATTCCTTTTTACGCAATTCTGTTCTATCTTTTATTCAAAACCTTTGGTTGGAAAAACCTTATTTATATTTCAATTTTCATAGCATTAGGAGTTACAATTTCCGACCAAACTGCAGGAATTTTCAAAAATGGTATTGAGCGTTTAAGACCTTGCCACGATCCAAGTTTGGATCACCTGATTCGTGAGGTAAAATGCGGCGGTGGAAAGTTTGGATTCTATTCTGCACATGCATCTAATACTTTCTTTTTAGCAAGTTTTTTAACGTTTTTGTTTAGAGGAACTTACAAATATTTGCCTTGGGTTCTCTTTATTTGGGCAGCTGCTGTGGCTTATAGCCGAGTGTATTTAGGCGTTCATTTCCCTATGGATATTCTTTTTGGATCTGCAGTTGGGTTTCTTCTTGGTGGTTTAATGTCCACACTCACGCTGAAAACCATTAGAAAAACTGGGGTAAAATAAAGGAATCTTGTGTAACAATTCTTATTTTTATCTTACTTATCATTTTATCAATATCTAATAATTTTTAATAATGAAAAAAATATTTTCACTTTTATTGTGCTTTTCTATTGCGCTTACATTTGCACAGAATGGCATAAAATTCACAGAAGGCAACTTCAAAACACTTTTGGCTAAAGCTAAAAAAGAAAATAAACTTCTTTTTGTAGATGCTTTCACCACTTGGTGCGGACCTTGTAAACTGATGGCTAAAAATGTTTTTACTACCAAAGAGGTTGGTGATTTCTATAATGCCAAATTCATCAATGCTAAAATTGATATGGAAAAAGGCGAGGGCATCGAAATTGCAAAAAAATACAACATCAAAGCATTCCCAACATATATTTGGGTAAATGGTGATGGAGAATTAATACACACTGGAGTAGGGTATTACGAACCTAATGCATTTGTAAAAGTAGGTGAGGAAGCGAATGATCCTACAAAGCAAGTTGTGGTTTTGAAGAAGAAATTTGATGCCGGTAGTAAGGATCTATCTATTTTGAAAAGCTATTACAAAGCTATGGCGTACAGAGATATGGAACTTGCGCCAAAAATTGCATCAAGATATTTTGCAAACAAACCACAGGGAACTGCTTATGATGAACAGGACGCTGCTATGATTTTAAGTTCTGTAAAAACAGTGGATGATGAATTCTATAAAGTTTATACAAGGGATAAAGCAATGATTGCTGCTGCAATGCCAATGGTAAAGTTTGATGCCTTTGAAAAAGGTGTAAAATTGAATACTGTAAGAGCCAAGGCTTACAACAAGGACACTAAAACACTTGATGAAAAGGTGTTTATGGAAGAGGCTCAAAAGCTGATGACCAAGGAAGAAGCACAAACTCAAATGAATGTTTTTAAAATGAGAATGGCATTATCAGCAAAAGATTATGCAGCTTATGAAAAAATTGCCCTTGAAGTTTATAAAAATGCCGAAAATTTCGATGCTAATGAACTGAATAGTGTAGCGTGGAACTTCTTCGAAAAAGTTGAAAATAAAAACTCTTTGCTTAAAGCTTTAGACTGGGCAAAAATATCTGTAAAGAAAGGGGAAGATTTTTATAATGCGGATACACTTGCAAACCTATACAATAAACTTGGTGATAAATCCAATGCCAAAATTTGGGCGCAGAAAGCCGTAGATTTGGGCAAAGCAAAAGGTGAGGATGTTGGAGATACACAGAAACTACTCGATAGTTTGAAATAAAAGATAAAGCGGAGAAATTTTCTCCGCTTTTTTTTAATCGTTATGATAAGGTTTTCCTTGTAAAATTTGGTCTGCTCTGTAAAATTGTTCCACCATAAACAAACGTACCATCTGATGCGTGAAGGTCATTTTTGATAAGGCAATTTTTTCGTTGGCTCTTTGATAAATATCATCAGAAAATCCGTAGGCACCACCAATTAAAAAATTGATTTTCTTTACAGAAGAATTCATCCAATCATCCATTTTTTTTGCAAATTCACGGCTGGTAAATTGTTTTCCTTTTTCATCTAACAGAATCACCAAATCTGAATTATCGAAATGATTTTGAAATAATTTGGCTTCTTCTTTTTTCAATAAATCAGGAGTAAGGTTACGGGCATTTTTTACGTCCGGAATTTCAATGATTTCAAAATTCCAGTGTTTAGGAAGGCGTGTATAATAATAGGAAATCAGGTTTTTGATTTCTTTGTCATCCGTTTTTCCGATGCACACTAAATTAATCCGCATTTCTTATCTTTGTTACTGCAAATATACTTTAATGACTGTAAAAACGCCGGGATTCATAAGAAAAATTCACGCTTTCCTAGATGGTATTCATATACCGTTTCTCGGAATCTCGCTTTACAAAATGTTCGAGATTTACATACAAGGTATATTTAAAAATCAAATTGGTCGTAAAGCTGCTGCAATTTCTTGGAACTTCGTGTTTTCACTATTTCCTTTTATACTTTTCTTGCTTTCTGTGTTGCCCTATTTACCACATTACGACAAACTTCAGTTTTATATTTTTGAAGTGCTGATGCACAATATTTTCCCCGGAAGAATTGAAGGAGATGTTGTGAGTTATATTGAGCAAAACATTATTCCCAACACTTCCAGCATCAGTAATATTACCATTATTTTAGCTTTGATTTTTGCTACTAACGGAACTTTTGCGCTTATTGATGGGTTTAACGAGCATACAGAAGAAAAGCACAATGATGTAAAGGAATTTATTGTAGCATTTTTTATAACCATTGGATTTATTAGCGTTGTGCTACTTTCCATATTCGGAATTTATTATTCTGAAGTTGTACTGAAGCTCTTTACGCCGAGTTATGACATTTCGTGGTTTGTAGACAATCTTTCCAAGATTATCGGTTTTATTTCCTTTCCTCTCTTTTATTTTATTCTTCTTGCATTTTTTTATTGGGTGGGAACGGTTAAGATTACAAAATTTAAGCAAGCTATTCCCGGTGCTATATTAACCACAATTTTATTTGTGCTTACAACCTTCTTATTTGCGATTTATGCCAGAAATTTTGCGCGATACAATGTTTTGTACGGCTCTATCGGAACAATGATTTTATTGATGGTTTGGGTTAACGTAAATGTTTATCTGCTTCTTTTCGGAAATGAATTGAATCTTGCTATACGAAGAGTAAGGCTTGAAAAATTAATTTCAGATGAATTGAAAAAAGAAGCCGAAAATTTTTCCGCCGAAAACACTGAAGAAAAAATACCTGAAACTCACGCTATCAACCTTGAGGATGAAGCTTCCAAGTATAATTAATTTTTATTAGTTCTTAATTTTTTCCTTCTTCCGGCAGACTTTAGAAGTATATAGCCAATAAAACCCGAAAGCACGGATGCGAAAAGAATCGCAAATTTAGCTTCTTCCTGTAAATCGGGTTGCCCTTTAAACGACAGCAATGCAATGAAAATGGACATCGTAAACCCGATACCTGCAAGAAATCCTACACCAATTAAATGACTCCATGTACTTTTATCTGGTAATGAGCTTAATTTTAGTTTAATTGCCAAGAGAGAGAAAAGGCTGATGCCAATAACTTTCCCCAATGTTAAGCCCAAAATAATTCCATAACCAAAATTGGTGAAAAGGCCTTCCACCATTCCCGATTTAAACATAATATTGGTATTAGCTAAAGCAAAAATCGGCATAATAAAGAAACTTACAGGGATATGAAGCTGATGTTCCAATTTTTCAAGAGGCGAAATTTCTGTTGTAGATTCGTTTGTCGGAATGGTAAATGCCAGCAAAACACCCGCAATAGTAGCATGAATGCCGGAATGATGCATAAAATACCACAAAAACACTCCGGGAATCAAATAGTAAATATGTTTGGTAACTTTGAAATAATTAAGAGCAATCAGCAAAACCATAATTCCTGCGCTCAACAGCAAGTAATTCCAGTGAATTTGATCTGTGTAGAAAATGGCGATCACTAAAATGGCGCCCAAATCATCAACAATCGCTAAAGCTGCCAGAAAGATTTTTATTGAAGCAGGAACGTTTCTGCCAAGCATTGAAACAATAGCCAAAGAAAAAGCAATATCAGTTGCCATCGGTATTCCCCAGCCGTTTTCGTAAGCGGTGCCGTTGTTGAAGAGTGCGTAAACTCCTGCGGGAACCAACATTCCGCCAATGGCTGCGAAAATAGGTAAGGATGCACTTTTAAATGTGGAAAGTTCACCCTCTATAATTTCACGCTTAATTTCTAAACCCACCAGTAAAAAGAAAATCGCCATCAAACCATCATTAATCCACATACTTACAGAATATGGTCCTAGTTTAGTGTCTAAAATATTCTGAAAACTTTCTCCCAAAACCGAATTGGCCAACATTAAAGAAACCAATACGCATATTAAAAGAATAATGCCTGAAGATTGTGTTTTTTGAAAGAAATTTTTAAAATATTGTGTTAACTCCATTAATGATTTTTAAAATTAATTTATACTCTTTTTACTTTAGATACGCCATTGATGTTTTTAAGCTTTTTGAAAGTTTCTTCCAGCTGATTTTTATTTTTTACTTCCAAGTTAATGCTTCCTGTAAATATACCGTCGTTTGAGGAGATGGACATACTTTTCATATCCATACTCATGCTGTTACTAATAACTTGTGTAATGTCATTAATCATTCCCATTCTATCGAGGCCTTCAATTTCAATTTTCACACGATTTTTGAAGCTTTCCGCGTTCACCCATTTTGCAGACATTACTCTGTAATCGTATTGTGCACGAAGGTTGATTGCATTCGGACAGTTATCGCTATGCACTTTAATACCATCAGAAATGGTAATGAAACCAAATATTTTATCTCCAGGAATAACGCTGCAACATTTGGCAAATGAATAATTCAATTTTTCTTCATCTTTACCAAATACAATCATATCAAGATTGCTGGGAGTTACTTCTTCGTAAACTTCGTTTTTGGTAGGAGATTTACGGAAACGGTTCAGTAAATTGCTGAGTACGTTTTTACTATCAATATACTTTCTTAAGTCTCCTGTATCAAGTTTTCCGTCTTGAAAAGCAAGGAAAAGCTCCTGCGATGTTTTCAGATTAAAGAATTTCTGCATCTTATTCACTTCATCATCATTAAAGTTGAGTTTGGCGTGACGAAGTTTTCTTTGCAGCATCTCTTTACCTTCCTGTACAAGGTGATTCTTTTCAGAATTAAGGTAATTCTTAATTTTAGATTTTGCCTTGGAGGTAACCACAAACTCTAACCAGTCTGTCTTTGGCTTTTGGTTTTGTGATGATAAAATATCAACCTGATCACCATTTTGAAGGACATAAGAAATAGGAACTAATTTACCATTAATCTTTGCGCCAAGACATTTTGTACCAAGGTCGGAGTGCACTGCGAATGCAAAATCAAGTGCTGTAGAACCTCGCGGAAGAATTTTAATTTCACCTCTCGGTGTAAAAACAAAAACTTCTTTTGAATATAAATTGAGTTTGATATTATCTAAAAGTTCAGTTGTAGAAAGATTTTGTTGCTGTTCCAGAACTTCTCGAATTTCAGAAACCCATTGCTCAAAATTTCTCTCATCTGTATTTTGGCGGAAGCCTTCCTTGTATTTGTAGTGGGCTGCAACACCTTTTTCAGCAATATCATCCATCCTTTCGGAACGAATTTGTACTTCGATCCATTTTTTATCGGGTCCAAGTACGGTGAGATGCAAACTTTCATAACCTGTAGAACGAGGTTGAGTTATCCAGTCCCGCATTCTTAAAGGGTTGCTGTGATAAAGATCTGTTACAATAGAATAGATTTTCCACGCGAGAAATTTTTCGTTTTTAGCATCAGATCTATAGATAATTCTTATGGCATAATTGTCGAAAACTTCTTCAAAAGGAACTCCCTGTTTCAACATTTTACGGTAAATAGAAGAAATGGCTTTTGCGCGACCTTTGATGGTGAAGTTTAAGCCTTCTTCTTTCAATCTTTCAGAAACTTCTTTTTTAAATTCTTCTACATATTTTTCCCGGTGTTCATTTGCAATTTCGAGTTTGCTAATGATTTCGTTATAAACGTCTGGATTATTGTATTTTAAGGATAAATCTTCAAGTTCAGATTTTATGTTATAAAAACCAAGTCGGTGTGCAAGTGGAGCATAGATGTAAACGGTTTCCGAAGCAATCTTTTTTTGTTTGTCGGGTGCCATACTTTCTAACGTTCTCATATTGTGCAAGCGGTCTGCAATTTTGATGAGAATTACCCTAAAGTCCTCAGAAAGTGTAAGCAGCAGTTTTCTGTAATTTTCAGATTGTATTGAGATGTTTTGATGGTTCATCACCGATATTTTGGTGAGTCCGTTTACGATATTTGCGATTTTTTCGCCGAAGATTTTCTTAATGTCTTCGTAAGTATACTCAGAATCCTCAATAACGTCGTGAAGCAATGCACATGCGATAGAAGTGGCGCCAAGTCCTATTTCGTTAGCAACAATTTTGGCAACTTCAATAGGGTGGTAAATGTAAGGTTCACCACTTTTTCTGCGTTGGTCTTTATGAGCATCCAATGCAATATCAAAGGCTTTACGGATGAGCTTGTTCTGTTCCTCATCAAGAGTTCGGTAGGTATTGGTAATCAAATCCTTATACCGTGCGAGAATTTCTTTGTTTTCCTGTTCTAGATCGTAAACCATCATCTGTGCGCCTTTTACATCACGAAAATAGAAAAAAACAGGCAGAATTGCAAGTAAAAAGAAAGCCCGAACCACAATAGTTTCGGACTTTCTAAATGAAAAATATGAAATTTGTTATGCTTTAACTTCAGAATTTATTCCTTGGTTAGAGCTGAATCCTTTTGAGGTTGGTGTTTGAAAGATCTGTGATTTAGCACGGATTTCAACAATTTTTTTGATATAATTCAAATCTTTGGCTTCGTCTATCGTCATATCCTGAAACTCGTAGGTGTGCACCACATTATTATGGTTGAAAACCGTTTTCACTGCGTTCATTTCTTTTTCATTGTGAATTTCAACACTGGTAATCAGTTTATCTTTCTCTGGGTTTGGAACTTCAGGTTTGTTGATGTTGAAAACTCTCTCCCAAATTGTAGCTTTTTCTCTTTTAATCTCATTGTTCGTTTTATAAACAATGTAATCGGAATTTCTAATTCCTGCTGACTCTAATTCTTTCGAAACTTTACCGGCTTTTTCTTGATTTTGGAATAATCCGACAACTGTGTAAGTCATATTTTTAAATTTTAAGTATTTCGTGTTATTTGATATGCAAATATACGCTTTATTTTTATCAATATAAAAGCATTTAAACAAAATTTAACTAAAAATTGACAAAAATCATAAAATATTTTATTAATTTAAAAATAAAAAAAATCCGTTGAACAGATAACGGATTTAGTATTGAAAAATTTAATTTGATACGAAGAATCTCTATTCAAAATCTTCTGTATAATTATTGCAAAAATGAGCCTAAAATTTGTTTTATTAAAGGGGTAACATCATATTTAACAAATATTTAATAATTTTTGTTAAATAAATTGCGAAAATGTGAACATTTTACTAACCTTGTCAAGGTTCCAAACCTTGACAAGGTTAATCCAACTTTCTTTTTTCTTTTATACCTAAAATTTTCAATGCAAAGTTTAACAAATTATCAGGATTTTAAAAATGAAAAACCCCGCTTAAAGCGAGGTTTTCTGGTTTTTTTTGATATATTTAAATTTTTTCATTCTTAATTTCCTCTACAACTTCAGGATTCAGTAAAGTAGAAGTATCCCCAAAATTGCTGAAATCTCCCTCTGCAATTTTTCTTAAAATCCTTCTCATGATTTTTCCCGAACGGGTTTTTGGAAGAGCGGAAACAAATTGAATTTTATCGAGTTTTGCAATTGGACCAATAGTGTCAGAAATTACGAGATTAATTTCCTTTCTTAAGTTTTCTTTATCTCTACCTTCACCGGAATCTTTCAGAATAACAAATCCGTAAAGTGCATTTCCTTTAATATCGTGTGGGTAACCTACAATCGCAGATTCTGCAACAGCAGGGTGAAGATTGATGCTGTCTTCAATAGGAGCAGTACCAAGATTATGACCGGAAACGATAATTACGTCATCTACACGTCCAGTAATTCTGTAATAACCGGTTTCGTCTCTTAAAGCACCATCACCAGTAAAATATTTACCCGGAAATGCAGTAAAATAAGTTTCTTTATAACGTTGATGATCACTCCAAATTGTTCTTGCAATTCCCGGCCAAGGAAAACGAATACAAAGGTTTCCATCTACCTGATTTCCGGTGATTTCATTACGTTTTTCATCCATCAAAACCGGCTGAATTCCCGGCAAAGGAAGGGTAGCGTAAGTAGGTTTTGTTGGAGTTACAAAAGGAATTGGCGATATCATAATGCCACCGGTTTCAGTTTGCCACCAAGTATCGACTATTGGACATTTTTTCTTTCCAACGTGGTCATTATACCAATGCCAAGCTTCATCGTTAATCGGTTCACCAACGGAACCTATCACTCTCAAACTAGATAAATCGTGTTTTTCAACCCATTCATTACTTTCTTTCGCTAAAGAACGAATAGCAGTAGGAGCGGTATAAAATTGAGTAACTTTATGTTTATCAATTACTTCCCAAAATCTGTCTGGCTCAGGATACGTTGGTACGCCTTCAAAAATTACGGTTGTCGCACCATTTGCTAAAGGTCCATAAAGAATATAAGAGTGACCCGTAATCCAACCAATATCTGCTGTACACCAATAAATATCATTTTCTTTATAATTGAAAATATTTTTAAAGGTATATGCCGTGTACACCATGTAACCTGCTGTAGTGTGTAGCATACCTTTAGGTTTTCCGGTGGATCCAGAAGTGTAAAGGATAAAAAGCGGATCTTCAGCATCCATAATTTTCGAGATAAAATCTGCCGGAGCTTTCTCATAAAGTGGTTCAAGCCAAATATCGCGACCTTCTTTCATTGTTACTTCACCACCAGTTCTTTTCACCACTAAAACTTTATCTACACTAGGACATTTTTCTACAGCTTTGTCTACAATTCCTTTTAAATCAATGGCTTTGTTTCCACGGTAACTGCCATCGGAACAGATAATCATTTTCGCTTCGCAATCATTGACACGTGAAGCAATGGCTGAATCAGAAAATCCTGCAAAAATCACTGAATGTACAGCTCCCATTCTTGCGCAAGCCAGCATTGTAACTGCCAATTCAGGAATCATTGGTAAATAAATACACACACGGTCTCCTTTCTGTATTCCCAAATCCGTCAATACATTAGCCATTTTACACACCCTTTCGTGCAGATCACGGTAGGTGATGTGTTGCGCTTCTTCGTTCGGATCGTTGGGTTCCCAAATAATCGCGGTTTTATCACCACGTACTGATAAATGACGATCCAAACAATTTTTGGTGATGTTCAGTTTGGCGTTTTTAAACCATTTTATTTTGGCTTCTTCCATATCAAAATCCACCACTTTAGTCCAGCGTTGATACCACACAAAACCTTCATCAGCAATCTTATCCCAGAATTTTTTTGGGTTTTTAATAGATTTTTTATACTGTTTAAAATAATCCGGCAAATCGTCGATATACAAATTCTTCATAATATATTTTTTTGTTTTTATTAATATAATTGGTTCAAGTTGCACTTGATGCAAATTGTCATTCATTATTTAAGTAATGGGAATATCTTTTGTTTAGACGCTACATTCCTCGATACTCCTTAATTCTACTCTGAATTTCTCCTACGATTGCCTCATCATCAATGGTAGAAGGCATTTGGAAATCTTTACCATCAAGCATTGTTCGGATAAGTTTTCTTAGAATTTTTCCTGAACGTGTTTTTGGAAGACGATTTACAACCATTGCATTTTTCAAACAGGCAACAGGACCAATTTTCTCCCGAACGAGTTCCACAATTTCTTTTTCCACTGCATTTTCTTCGGCTTTTGAACCGGTTTTCAGTACCGCAATTGCAAACGGAATTTGCCCTTTCAAATCATCATCAATCCCAACAACACAACATTCTGCTACATCTTTATGTGCGGAAACCACTTCTTCCATTTCTGCAGTTGAAAGTCTATGGCCTGCAACATTAATGACATCATCTACACGTCCTGTTACGAAAACGTAGCCATCTTCGTCCTTAATAGCACCATCACCACTGAAATAATATCCCGGAAATCTTGATAGATATCCGAATTTAAAACGTTCAGGATCATTCCAAATACCAAGTAAAGCACCTGGAGCAAGAGGAAGTTTGATTACGAGATAACCCTCGTGGTGAGGTTCCAATTCATAACCTTCTTCACTGAAAATTTTAATATCATATCCGGGAATTGGTTTTCCTGCGGAGGCTCTTTTAATAACGGCTTCTTCAACTCCAGGCATTAATCCGAGCATAGGCCAACCGCTTTCAGTTTGCCACCAGTGATCGATGGCAGGTACACCAACGTGTTCATCATACCAATCTAAAGTAGCAACGTCGCATCTTTCTCCGGCTAAAAACTGTGTTCTGAACCCTGATAAATCATATTTTTTTACAAATTCGCCATCAGGATCTTCTTTTTTAATAGCACGTATAGCAGTAGGAGCGCAGAACATAACTGAAACTTTATGATCCTGAATTACCCTCCAAAAAGTTCCTGCATCCGGTGTTCCTATCGGTTTTCCTTCAAAAACGATGGTGGTATTTCTGTTAATAAGTGGACCATAAACCATATAAGAATGTCCAACAGCCCATCCAATATCTGAAGCAGCCCAAAATGTTTCACCAGATTTTGCGCCGTAAATATTTTCCATTGAGAACTTCATTGCTACTGCATGTCCTCCGTTATCGCGTACAACACCTTTTGGTTTTCCTGTTGTTCCAGATGTATAAAGAATATATAGCGGATGATTACCTTCAACAGGAACACACTCAATAGGTTCACTGTCTTCAATAAGATTTTCAAAATCAGTTAAAAGAGGTTCTTCTTCCCAATCGATAAAGTTGCCGAGCAATCTTCTATCATACGCTACAATTCTTTCGGGTTTATGTTCAGACATACTTACCGCTTCTTTTACAAACGGCAGGTACGGAATTCTGCGGGTAACTTCCATTCCTGAACTTGCAGTAATGATTGCTTTTGGTTTGCAGTCATCAATACGTATTGCGAGTTCTTGTGGTGCAAATCCACCGAAAACAACCGAGTGAGTCACACCCAGTCTAGCACAAGCCAACATCGCAAAGAGAGATTGCGGAATCATTGGCATATAAATAATAGCTGTGTCGCCTTTTTTAAGTCCTAGTTTTTGTAAACCTCCTGCTAATTTTGCGACGTTATCTTGAAGTTCTTTGTATGTAATTTTGATGATTCTGTCTGTTACCGGAGAATCATAAATAATAGCAGTTTGGTCTCCATAACCATCCTTCACTTGCTTATCTACGGCAAGATAACAGGTGTTTAATTTAGCATCTGCAAACCATTGTGGATAGCCGTATTGGTCTTCAGAAAGGATTTTTTCCGGTTTTTTGAACCATTCGATATTTTCAGCTTGTTTTGCCCAAAAGCCTTCGCGGTTTTCTATACTGTCCCTAAACATTTCGTGCGCTTTCATATTTAGTTGTTTTATTTTGTTATATGTTTTTTGATGGTGTATGATTTCTTGTTGAGTTTTGAGCAGACTATTAACAATCTTTCAAATTACTGGCTTAAATAAGTTCTTCCACTTTTTCCATTAACTTTTTAATAGAATAAGGTTTGGTGACATAAGCATCGGCGCCAAGTTCGAGGCCTTTTTTTATGTCGCTTTCTCCTGTTTTTGCAGAGAGGAAGATTACTTTGACATCCTTTAGCTTTTCATTTTTTTTGATCTCCGAAAGGGTAGTATAACCATCTACATTCGGCATCATAATATCCAGAAGAATAACATCCGGAATTTCTGTTTTTAAAATTTCCAGAACTTCGGAACCATCTCGAGCGATAAACACTTCATAATCGTTCTTTCGAAACGAATATTCCAGCGTCATCACAATCTTATGTTCGTCGTCTGCGATTAATATTTTCTTTTTAGACATTTCGTTAATTTTTCTTTACCCTCTCAGGTTCTGGTCTTTAATTAATTTTTAAAAGGCTTTAAGATATTTGGATTTTAAACTCAACTTCTACTTTCTGAGTTTAAAAATATCTCAAACGTTACCCCAATTTCTTTATTCTTCACCGCAATTCTGCCACCGTGTGCATTGATGATGTTTTTGCAAATTGCCAATCCTAAACCACTGCCAATAGGCTTTCTTATGTTTTGGTTTTGGCTTTGGAAAAATTTATCAAAAACGTACTCCAAATCTTCTTCGGGAATGGTTTTACCTGTATTAAAGACTGAAATTTTCAGTTCACCATCTTTTTCTTGCAATTTGGTTTGTATCATACCTTGTTCATTAGTGAATTTTACAGCATTACCAAGAATATTTTGGAAAACCTGTATCATCTTCATTTCGTCATATTCAAAAATTTCATTTTTCAGAAGGTTGACTTCAGAGTGGTGAAGGTGCTTTTGCTCCAGAAGATTTTTCAAAGGTTTTATAGCCTTATGATAGGTTTCTAAAATATTATGCTTTTCAATATTGAGTGCAACAGAACCCGCTTCCAGCTTATCGAGGTAAAGAATATCGTTGATGATTTCTGCAAGTCTGTCACTTTCGGAAATGATGTTTTCGAGAAAATCACGCTTAATTTCAACCGGCATCTCATCATCATCGAGTAGAACTTCACTTGTAGCGCGTATCGCTGTAATTGGTGTACGAAGTTCGTGAGCAACAGAATCGAGAAATTCGTCTTTTTGGCGGTCTTTCACTACTAGGTTTTCATTGGCATGCTGAAGATCTCTCGACATCTTCATCAACTGCTGTGACTGTTCGGTTAATTGCTTATTGATAGAAATATTTTCTTTGGATTCTTCAAGGATTTTCAAAACCTCAGGCAAGGAAATTTTATCTTCTTTTGCTACGCCTTCAATTAAAATTTTAGCGGATGCAGTTCCAATTCTACCACTTAAAAGATTCTCGGAAAACTTAATGAAACGTGCATCTGCAGTATTATTTTCGTCCGAGATGTTGTATTTCAGGTTAAAAATTTTAAGAGCTTGTTTGGTTTTCTGTTCGCCAAGAAATCTTACCAAAATTCTTTGTATATCTGAAACTTGTGCCGTTCCTCGCCAAATGTAGGCGTTTTCATGGTTGCGTATATAATCATCAATATCTGCATAAATTTCTGCATAATTTCTCTCCCTGTAAGTTCCAACAGTGTTTGCGGAAACGATGATAAAAAATGCTAGATTCGTCAAAATACTCCAAAAGAACGTGTTGGTAATGGGTGTGAGATACTCTATTCTTAAATGTTTAAAAATTTCGTTTTGATAAAATCCTCCATTGCGAAAACTTTCAGAATAATTTGGTAAAATCAAAGTTAAATAGCAAATCAAAACGCCGGCAACAATTCCGGAAATAGCTCCGGCATATGTGCCTCTTCGCCACATTAAAGATCCAAAGAATGCAGGTGCTAATTGTGCCACAAGTACAAATGAAGCCAATCCTATTGAGAATAATGATGATGAAACAATGAAATATTTATAAAAAACAAATGCCAAAATAATCAATAGTAAGATGCTAACTTTCCTAATATTCACAATGGTTTTAGTGTTGATGCTTTCACTTTTAATTTTAAAATTATCGAGCCAACCATAGGGAATAATTAAGTTATTGGAAAGCATAACCGAAAGGGCAATACTTGAAATGATAATCATTGAAATAGAAGCACTTAAACCACCTAAAAACACAATAAGTGATATGAAATTATTGCCGAATTTTTGCGGAATTAAAATTGAAAACATTTCTGTATTCACAGCTTGACCAGCGAACAGAACTTTTCCGCCCCACGCAATGGGAAATACAAAAAAATTGAAAATCAGCATATATAAAGGGAAAACCCAGATTGCTGTGCGTATGTGTTTCTCTGAACGGTTCTCTACAATAGAGGTATGAAACTGTCGAGGTAAAACGAAAATCGCAGACATTGATAAAAGTGACATCAGAAACCAATTGAAACCGTTTTCTAAATTTTTAAAAGAATTTTTCTCAATAAAATCGGGAAGTTTCGAAGCTTGAGAATATATATCACTAAAGCCATTGAAAACACCATAAATGACATAAATACCAAGAATGGTAAAGAAAATAATCTTCAGAAAACTTTCTACCGCTACTGCAGAAATAATTCCCGGTCTTTTTTCGGATGCATCAACGTATCTCGTACCGTAATACGATGAAAACAGTGCAATGATTACCACCACATAAGTTGCGGTATCCGTAAAAATATTTTCGTTTGTGGGAGTTTGAGAAATTTGATGAAACGTTTCAGAAATCGCCTTGATTTGAAGTCCGATATAAGGTACAATTGCAAGAATACAGACTAGTGCCACCAAAGCACCGAGCGATCTTCCGTTTCCATATCTTAAAGAGATAAAATCGGCAATACTCGATATTTTATTAACACGCGAAATTCTCACAATTTTTGAATTAATATATATCCACGCAGGGATGATAATGACAGGTCCAATGTAAATCGCCATATATTCCAATCCGGAATTTGAAGCAGCGCCAATGCTTCCGTAATACGTCCACGCTGTACAGTATACAGCTAGTGAAAGAGCATAGGTGTAAGGATTATTCGTCCAGAAATTACTTTTCTTCTTTTCTGCCCAGTAAGCAATAAAGAACAAAAGCCCTAAATAGAGGATGACTACAACAAATAATACCGAACTATTCATCAAATTTTCTAAAAATTAATAATGAAAATATACCCGACATTAGCCAAACCGAAAAGATATAAACGTAAATAAGAGGCAGACCTAAAAATTCTTTAGCACTGTTGAACAAAAGCAAAACCGGTGAATTGAACAGCACAAAAAGTGCTATACTCAAAATCACCAGTTTCTGCTTATGTCTTTGTTTCATTTTTATAGATACTAGATTGTAGAGCTAGAAATTAATAATGAATGTTCTATTAAATAATTTCTAATCTCTAAATTCTTTATAGATTTTCTTGCGAATATTCTCCTTTCAGCGCATACCAACCGAACATTCCAAGTCCACCTACGATAATTGGCATTAGAATAGTTAAGATAATCCATCCAAAAACGTGGTCTTCCTGTTTGTCGCTCATTACTTTCAGGATTCCGAATTCTGTAAAGCCGAAATACGCTACAACCACCGCCATCAGTAACCACACTACTCCTAATATTTTCTTTATTGCGTCCATTTTTATTGTATTTAAAGTTAAGAAATTTTTTGTTAGTCTGAAGTTTGTAGACCGAGGACCGAAGAAAGATTAAAAGCTTTTTATCATCTTCCGTATTCGGACTTCGGACTTTAAACTTTAATCTTGCACGTTTCGGTCTTTTCCGTTCAAGTAGAAAAATCCAATCACAAGTGATACTGCGGCTACTATAATTGGATACCAAAGTCCTTCCAAATACCATTCGGCTTTTCCACTGGTCTGCGTATTCGTCACAAGATAGGTTGCAACTGCAGGAAGTAATCCTCCAAAAATACCGTTACCAATATGATATGGCAAAGACATAGAAGTGTATCGAATACGAATAGGGAACATCTCAACCAAGAATGCTGCAATAGGTCCATATACCATGGTTACAAATATTAACTGTAAGAAAAGTAAACCTACCAATTTCCAACGGGTACTGCTGTCTACTGTTAAGGCTTTGGTTACTTTCGCAGCTTCTTGTTTTCCTTCAGCATTCAGAACTTCGCCTTTTGGAGACCAGTATACAATGCTGTCTTTTTTAAGTAGGGCACCATCTGTAAAGGTTTTTTCAGTATGGAAAGTAATCAAACTGTCACCGGCAATTTTATCGTGTACTTTTACGGTTCTTTTTTCAGTGACGCCATCTTTAACCAAAACTTTTTCTTCTGTATTAACTGAATGATACATGGCACGATAAATTGGTCTGTAAGCAAAAATCGCCAAAAGCATTCCTAAAAGGATGATGTTTTTTCTTCCAACTTTATCAGAAAGCCATCCAAATAATACAAATAACGGTGTTCCGAGGAATAAAGCTAGTGCCATAATTGAATCCACTTGTGCAGATTCCACATTCATTACCTTTTGTAAGAAACTCATTGCATAGAACTGTCCTGTATACCATACAACACCTTGTCCCATCACAGCACCAAAAAGTGCTAGAAGAACGAATTTGAAATTGTATTTATTTCCAAAAGATTCTTTTAATGGATTTGATGAGGTTTTACCTTCTTTTTTCGCTTTGGCAAATAAAGGCGATTCCTTCATATTTCTTCTAATAACATAAGAAACCCCAACCATTAAGATAGAAACCCAAAACGGAATTCTCCAGCCCCAACTGTCAAATTCTTCAGGAGTTAAAGACGTTTTTGTCATCAAGATTACTGCAAGCGATACAAAAAGTCCTAAAGTTGCAGTAGTTTGAATCCATGATGTCCAGTAACCTCTGCGATGGTCTTGTGCGTATTCTGCTACATAAGTTGCAGCACCACCGTACTCGCCACCAAGAGCTAAACCTTGTAAAAGTCTTAAAATAAGAACCAAAACCGGAGCTAGAAATCCAATGGTTTCATAAGATGGGATACAACCGATAAGGAATGTAGAAAATCCCATAATAAGCAGTGTTACCAAGAAGGTATATTTTCTTCCGATCATATCACCCAAACGTCCAAAGAACAGCGCTCCAAAAGGTCTTACAACAAAACCTGCGGCAAATGTTGCCAGTGTTGAGAGAAAAGCAGCTGTAGGATTGTCTGCCGGGAAAAACTTAGTAGATAATACTACCGCCAAACTTCCGAAGATGAAGAAGTCGTACCATTCGATCAGCGTTCCTAGAGAGGACGCCATAATTACACCCCATATTGTAGAATTTTTCTTTCTTTCTTCTACGTATGCGTCGTGTTCTGCTTGATTTTTAAACTCGTGACTCATAGATATTTAATTTTGTTTTATTTGAATGATAAAGATTGAAGTCGCTGTCGAATCCTAAGAAGTATGAAGATTTTTGTAATTTTCTGTCTTAGGTCTTCCGACTAAAATGAATACATTACTCTCACCATGCCACGCAAGTTTCCTACATCGGTGATTTTTCCGCCGGCTGTAGCATTGGTTTGAGTGTCTCCGTATTTTGCAGCAGTATATTCTACTTCGGGAGCGATGTTGAATTTATTTTGTTTGAATTCTACTCTTGCGGAGGCTCGCCATACATTATCCAGTATTCTTGTGCCGGAAACGCCTCTCATATAAAGGTTCTTGTAACCTGCATCTACGCCTGAATTTTTGGTGTAACCAAAGAAAACTCCTGGAGCAATTTTCGCATTATTACTCGCCAAATCCACCCAAAATGCAGAAGTTTTTGTAGGTTTATAAGATTCCTGTCCATTGCTTTCTGCATATCCTGCAAATCCGCCAATCATAACCAAATGGTAAAGATTTCCGCCTGTAATTCCATAAGCTTTTGCTACGAATTTTTCGTCAGAATATTTAAAATAGCCTAGAAAATTAGCAGAGTTTAAAGTGTGGTTAGAAGCAAGTCCATTACTTTCAATAACAGGTTTTAAGGATTGATATTCCGCAGCAACTCCTGCAGTAATCGTTTTTCCTTTGTATTGTAGTTGTCCGTGGATTGTAGGGACTGAAGAATTAATAGTAGCACTGTTAGTGTAAGATCATGCCGCATTTGCCGTTTGAAATTCGCGGTCTTTATAAGCAACAGCGATCAGTGAAAGTTCCGGTGTGAGTTTTTGCTGTACTTTTATTTGTCCTGCCCAACCAAACGGATTAAACAAGATACCTGTATTGAAATTGGCAACTCCCGGAAAAACTTCAGGAATAAAAGCTGGATACCAAGTTTGTCCGAAGGTTACGGCTGTTTTTGGCCAGCTTAATGATGCAGTTGCGTGTCGCAATCTTAAAAGTCCCAAACTTCCAGTTCCGGCAACAGTTTTATTAAGTTCTGTATTTCCAAAAAAATCACCTTCAATTTTACCGCTTGCTTTGGCTCCCCAAACATCAGGACCTTTAAAATTAATACCCACTCTGGTGGTTACTGCAAGAAAATTGCTTGCTCCGGCATCATTAATATCTTTTCCATTGGCGTCAAGTTTTTCATCCAAAGGATATAGGTTTAGGTGGTATTCTCTTGCGTAGGCAGATTGTCTGCTATCGAAGTTATACTCTGTGCGAACCCATCCGTATAAAGAAGCATCCCATTCTTTAAGTTTGTTCTTTTCAGCTTCAAGTTTTTCAATTCTTTTCAGAAGTTCTTCATTGGAAGGCGTTTCTTGTGCTTGTATTTTGTTATAAAGGAAAAGTGAAGAAGCAATTCCTAACAAAACAGTTAATTTCTTCATAGTTTGATAATTTTTAGTGGACTTTTATGCCGAAACGAAATTGAAACTAAAAATTTATTTGAAGAAATTTAATATATATAAATGGAAATAATATATATATTGATTAAAACTTAGATAAAGTTAATAGCAAATACCGGAGTTGAGCGATTAAATTTAGCCTCACACTATTTTTTAAATCTTTCCCATTTTATCATCATATACTTATCGCCAAATTCTGTAATGATGAGTCCTGAACCTTTAATGTTCTGTTCACTTTGCATGAATTCTATCAGTTCATTTTGTTTAAAAACTCTATAAACCGGATGGAAATCAGAATGTGGTGGACGTTTGATATTATTTTTTTTGATCCAAGAACTGATGGTGACGTTAGAAACCCCAATAATCCTTTCAATTTCCCGGTAGGAAAGGCCTTCGAGATAAAGTTGAAGCGCTTTGGTAACAAAATAATCGTCGATTTGTTTGCCTATTTTTTTAACCGTAAAATAATAGTTGCAGTCTTTACACAAAAAACGTTGTCTATCTTTTATGATGCCGCTTTTTACCACATTATTATTATGACATTTCGGACAGATATTGGGCATAACTATATTTTTTTAGCAGATATATAATAAATTAGCATAAAAATAGATGTTCTATTATTTAGAATCATTAAAAACAAAATTATTATTTTTGCAAAAAATAATTTAAAAGCAATGAAAAAGAACTTTTTAGCAATTATCGCAGTATCAGCTTTAACCTTGACAGCATGTAAGAAAGAAGCATCAACTGCTACAACTGAGGCAACAACCGACTCTCTTGCCACTACAGAAACCCCGGCTGCGGTTACCGGTACAACTTTCAATATCGCTCCAGCTGAATCAAAAGTGGAGTGGGAAGGCGGAAAAGTGACCGGTGACAAACACCTTGGAACCATCAACATTCAGGAAGGAAATCTGGTAATGAATGAAGGCAAACTGGTAGACGGAACAGTAGTTTTTGATATGAAATCCATCGCTTCAACGGATTTGACAGATGCAGAAATGAAAGGAAAACTGGAAGGCCACCTGAAAGGTCTTAATGAAGATGGAAAAGACGATTTCTTTAATGTAAACACTTATCCTACTGCAACTCTGGATATTACCAAGGTTACAGAAGAAAATGGAAAAACAATGGTTGAAGGCAACTTTGATCTCAAGGGCAAAAAAGACATCGTGAAATTCCCTGTTACAGTTACTGAGGATGCAAACGGCGTGAAACTGGTTACTGACGAATTTACAATCGACCGTACAAAATGGGGCGTTAACTATGGTTCTGGAACAAAAATTGAAAATCTGGCCGCTGACAAAGTAATTAAAGATGACATTAAACTTAAGGCTTCAGTTACAGCCAAGAAATAAAGACTCTTAGGAGAAAATTTTTTTAAGTGCATCTTACGGTGCACTTTTTTGTGGATAAAATTCAGAACTACCACTTTTAATGAATGCAAAAAATTTATATATTTGCAAACAATGAACACAACAAATCCTTTAGACGATTTATCATTAGGCAGCAATGCCGACAACAACAATATTTATTTTATTTAACGAAGTCTTATTGGCTTCGTTTTTTTATACATTAACAATAAGATTATGATAGAATTAGGGCGCGTAACGAAAGACCAAATCGAGAAAATACTCGACAGTGCGCTTGAAATTGCGGACGGGAAAGTTTACAAAGCAAAACAGGACATTTTTGTTTCCAATCTTTTTTTTGAAGACAGTACCCGTACAAGAGTTAGTTTTGAAGTAGCTGAAAGGAAATTGGGGCTTCACGTCATTCCTTTCGATGCACAATCAAGTTCAGTAAATAAAGGAGAAAGCCTGTACGATACTATTAAAACTATAGAATCTATTGGGATAGATCTTGCTGTAATCCGTCATAAAAAAGACAGATATTATGACGAACTAATTGACGCAGATTTGACACTTATCAATGCTGGAGACGGTATTGGTCAACATCCAAGTCAAAGTATGCTCGATCTGATGACGATTAAGCAAGAATTTGGCTCTTTTGAAGGTTTAACTGTTGGAATTGTAGGCGATGTAAAACATAGCCGTGTTGCAAACTCCGATGCAGATGCTTTGAGAAGATTGGGAGCGAAAGTTTATTTTTCTGGACCTGAAGACTGGTTTGGACAGGGCGAAATGATGAACGGAACATTCAGAAACTTAGATCATCTAATTCCTGAAGCGGACGTTCTAATTCTATTGAGAATTCAGCACGAAAGACATTCAGAAAAAATGCAAATGAGCTCTAATGAATATCTTACAAAATACGGATTCACCAAAGAAAGGGAACAAAGGATGAAACCTAATGCTATCATTATGCATCCAGCACCAATTAACAGAGGTGTGGAGATTGATAGTGATTTGGTAGAGCATTCTCGTTCAAGAATTTTTAAACAAATGGAAAACGGTGTTTACGCAAGAATGGCAATTTTGAAAGATGCTTTAGAGAAGAAAGGCTTTGAATTTGAAGAAATTACGAAATAAAAATCAATGGGCTTTTTGCCCATTTTTTTTGACAAGTCTGAAGACTAACAACCACAGTCTGAAAACTTTTTAACAAAATCAATAAATCTTTGGACTTCCATTATCGGATTTCCAACGTAAGTAAAAAATGAAAAAGAAACTCATATTAGAATCCGGAGAAGTATTTCACGGTAAAGGTTTTGGAGCAAACACTGATACTGATGGTGAAGTGGTGTTTAATACCGGAATGACAGGTTATCAGGAACTGATTTCAGATCCTTCATATTGTGGCCAAATTGTTTGTATGACCTATCCTTTGATTGGGAATTACGGCATCAACCGTGACGATTATGAAAGTATGGAACCTGCTATTAAAGGTTTAATTGTTAAGGAACTTTGTGATTTACCATCCAATTTCCGCTCGCAAATTACTTTGGATGAACTGTTCAAAAAGAAAAAACTTTCAGGAATTTCAGGAATTGATACCCGAAAACTAACGAGAATTATCCGAAATCAAGGTGTTATTAAAGGAAAAATTGTAGATGAAAATGTAGATGAGCAGGAAGTTATAAATCAATTAAAAAATACAAATTTCCCTACAGATCAGGTTCCAACAGTTTCTACAAAAACATCTTATGCAGCTCCAGGCAGAGGTTTTAAAGTGGTTTTGGTAGATTTTGGTTCCAAATTAGGAATCATTCGTGAACTTTCTCAACGCGACTGCGACATCACTGTAGTTTCACAAGACACGACAGCTGATGAAATTTTGATGATGAATCCCGACGGAATAATGCTTTCCAACGGTCCCGGCGATCCTGAAGATGTAAAAGGAGCTTCAGAAATGATTAATGGTTTGCTTGGAAAGGTTCCGATTTTCGGAATTTGTCTTGGGCATCAATTAATCGGTTTGGCTTGTGGTGCAAAAACTTACAAACTAAAATTCGGACACCGTGGTGGGAATCATCCTGTTTTAGATTTGAAAACCAATAAAGTTTCGATTACTTCACAAAATCACGGTTATGCCATTGATGAAAATTCTCTTCAAAACACCGATTTAGAAGTTACCCACATTGCATTAAATGACAGAACCAACGAAGGGATACGTCATAAAATTCATCCTTGTTTTTCAGTTCAATATCATCCGGAAGCAAGTCCGGGACCGGAAGATGCTAACTATCTTTTTGATGAATTTATTGAGATGATGGAGGAGTTTAAAACTAAAATTAAAAAATAGAAATGAAGAGAACTGATATAAAAACTATTTTAGTAATAGGAAGTGGCCCCATCATCATCGGTCAGGCTGCGGAATTTGATTATTCGGGAACACAGGCGTGCCTTTCGTTGAAAGAGGAAGGTTACAGAGTAATTCTCATCAATTCAAATCCGGCAACAATTATGACCGATGTTGAAATTGCCGACAAAGTTTATATCGAACCGATTTCGCTTTCCTTTGTAAGCCACATTATCAGAAAAGAACGTCCGGATGCATTGTTGCCAACTTTGGGTGGACAAACCGGACTGAATATGGCCGTAGAACTTCAAAAATCCGGTATTTTAGAGGAATGTGATGTAGAAGTTTTGGGAACAAAACTTTCAGCTATCAATCAGGCTGAAGATCGTGATTTGTTCCGCGAACTGATGCGCGAACTCAACGAACCTGTTCCTGAATCCGACATTGTGAACACCGTAGAAGGAGCCTTAGAATTTGCAGATAAAATTGGATATCCGGTTATTGTTCGTCCGGCTTTTACAATGGGTGGAACCGGAGGCGGAATTGCAGAAAATAAATCTCAACTTCAGGAAATTGCAGAATTAGGTCTGAAACATTCACCGGTTACACAATGTCTGATTGAAAAATCAATCGCCGGTTTCAAGGAGATTGAATATGAAGTGATGCGCGATGCTAACGACAATGCGATTGTCGTTTGTAATATGGAGAACATTGATCCTGTTGGAGTTCACACGGGAGATTCTATTGTAGTAGCACCTTCGCAAACACTTTCAGACAGAGAATATCAACTGTTAAGAAATGCTTCGCTGAAAATCATTCGAGCTCTCGGAATTGAAGGTGGTTGTAACGTTCAGTTGGCATTAGATCCACATTCATTTGACTATTATGTGATAGAAGTGAATCCTAGAGTTTCGCGTTCATCAGCTTTAGCAAGTAAGGCTACAGGTTATCCAATTGCGAAAATCGCTGCAAAAATCGCGGTGGGTTTAACGCTTGATGAAATTATGAATCCCGTTACCGGAAAGACGTACGCGTGTTTCGAGCCGGCTTTAGATTATGTCGTCACAAAATTCCCGAGATTCCCATTCGATAAATTTGAAACTGCAGACCGACGACTTTCAACCCAAATGAAAGCGACAGGTGAAGTAATGGCTATTGGTAGAAACTTTGAAGAATCTCTATTAAAAGCAATTCGTTCTTTAGAAACCGGAATCCGTCATTTGGGCTTAAAAACAAAAGATGCACAAGCATTGACAGATGCAGATATTGAACGCAGAATTAAGGTTTGTGATGATGAAAGATTGTTCATTATTGGTGAAGCATTAAGACGAGGCTACAACTGGGAAACCATTGTAGAATGGAGTAAAATTGATAAGTTTTTCATTTGGAAACTTAAAAAATTGGTTGATTTTGAAAAAACCTTGTCAAGGTTGGGAACCTTGACAAGGTTAGAACAGATTGAAGTTTTAAAAGAAGCTAAAAAACTAGGTTTTTCAGATGTTAACATTGCGCATCTTTGGGGTTGTACATCTCGTGAAGTTTTTGATTTCAGAAAGGAAAACGCAATAATGCCGGTTTACAAAATGGTCGATACTTGCGCAGCAGAATTCGAAAGTGAAACGCCTTATTTTTATGGTACCTACGAAGATGAAAATGAAAGCGTAGTTTCTGATAAAGAAAAAATAGTGGTTTTAGGTTCCGGACCTATCAGAATTGGACAAGGTGTAGAGTTCGATTATGCTACGGTACATTCGGTTTGGGCCATTCAGGAAATGGGTTACGAAGCCATCATCATTAATAATAATCCCGAAACGGTTTCTACAGACTTTTCGATTTCAGATAAACTTTATTTTGAGCCTTTAACCGAGGAAGATGTGATGAACATCATTGAGCTGGAAAAACCGAAAGGCGTTATTGTACAGTTTGGAGGACAAACTGCGATCAATTTAGCAGATAAATTGGCTGATCACGGTGTTCAAATTTTGGGAACTTCACTTGAAGATTTAGATCGCGCAGAAAATCGTGATAAGTTTGAGAAAGCTCTTCAGGAATTAGGAATTCCGCAACCGAAAGGTCAGACTTCTTACTCCAAAGAAGGTGCAATAAAAATTGCAAACGAAATTGGTTATCCGGTTTTGGTAAGACCGAGTTATGTTTTAGGTGGACGCGCTATGGAGATTGTTTATAATGAAAATGAACTCGCACACTATATGGAAAATGCGGTGGAAGTGGATCCCGATAAGCCTGTTTTAGTAGATAAATATATGGTGGGGAAAGAAGTTGAAGTGGATGCTATTTGTGATGGTGAAACTGTTGTAATTCCCGGAATTATGGAACATATCGAAAGGGCAGGAGTACACTCCGGGGACTCTATTGCTGTGTATCCTCCGCAAAATATTAATGAAAAATGCTCTCAGGAATTAATTGATTATACCATAAAACTTGCAAAAGGTCTTAATGTAGTAGGTTTAATGAATATTCAGTATGTTTTGTTTGAAAATCAGGTGTATGTGATTGAGGTAAATCCTCGTTCATCCAGAACAGTTCCTTTCTTGTCTAAAATTACAGATGTTCCAATGGCAAATTTAGCAACCAAGGCAATTTTAGGAGCAAAACTGAAAGATTTAGGTTACAAAAACGGATTGGTTCCGGAAAAAGATGGGGTGTATGTAAAAGTTCCGGTATTCTCATTCTCAAAACTGACGAAAGTGGATACTTCTCTCGGTCCCGAAATGAAATCTACGGGAGAAGTGATGGGTAAAGACACAACTTTAGAAAAAGCGCTTTATAAAGGATTTATCGCTGCCGGAAGAAAGGTTCCTACTCACGGTTCCATTCTCTTTACTGTGGCTGATAAACATAAAGGAGAAGCGGCTGAATTTGCAAAACGCTTCCACGAGGTAGGCTTCCGAATTTGGGCGACAGAAGGTACAGCAAAATACTTTGAAGAAAAAGGAATCCCGGTAAAAATTGGATATAAAATAGGAGAAGAAGACGTAAATTTGATTGATTTAATTCAAAAAGGAAAAGTTCAGTATGTGGTAAATACTATGACGAAGGGAAAACAATCAGAAAGAGACGGCTTCCAAATCCGCAGAATGTCTGTAGAAAATGGGGTTCCGTGTTTAACCTCAATGGATACAGTGGAAGCCATTTTGAAAGTGGTGGAAAGTATGAGTTTTAAAATGCAGGCGATGTAAATATGCAAAAAAGTAATTACTACACTGGAAATATTGAAACTTTTGTAAGGGTTATAGAACCTTATACTAGACAAATCGTTCTTAAATTATCAAGAAAGAAAAAAAAACATACTACTTGCAAAAGTCCTGGCTGTAATAAAAGGATAGGCCTACAGGCAGCGCATCTCGTCGGTTTCGAAAATAAAAAAATAATTGCTCAAGTTATACGAAAACTTTGTACAGAAGAGGAAACTATCACAATTGACATTAATGATTTTTGTACACTTTATGAAAAAGCTCACACTCCTCTTGAAAAAGTTGTACAAATAATTTGTAGAGATTGTCATACTGAATATGAGAGAGACCAAAAGAAAAAAAATGTTGATTTTACTGATTTGATTTCTTTTGAGGAAGAACATGATAATACTGAAGAAGTAATACAAGAGTTAAAATCTTTAAAAGATAATGAAATTGATTTTAAGTCAGAACTGATAAACTTACTTAACAAGAAAAGAAATTTTGGATTATCAAAAGAAAATGTTACGTTCGCTAAATTAAATAATACAGTTCCAGTATATTGGCTAGAACCAAGAAAGAAAAAATTTAAAAATTCACAGAATTATTTTTTGTTATTTGAAACTGAATCCAAAAAATACTTTCTTTTCGAAATAGGTTTGAATAAGTATGAGAATAAATTCAAGAATTTTAAAGAAAAAAATAGAGATAGATTTAAATTTGAAATACAAAGAGAAGATGATAAATTTATTGACAGATTTTCAAATGTAAATTTTGATATCCTATACAAAGGTAAATTATAGTCAATTTTTCTCAAACCCCACAAAATGTAGTTGTGGGGTTTTATTTTTGCCAAATGCAAACTCAAAAATTACTCGTCATTCCCGATCTGCACGGGAATTCTTTTTGGAAAGAATTAGTATCAGAAAAAAACTACCGAAAAATTATTTTCCTTGGCGATTATTTTGACAGCCGAAATTTCAATATCGGAATTGCTGATGAAATCAGAAATTTTCTTGAAATTTTGCGTTTCAGAAATGAAAATGCCAACAAAGTAGAAATGCTTTGCGGAAATCATGATCTTCATTATTTGCACGGCATCTTCAGCAAGAGCAGCGGGTATCAGTTTGAACATTCTGAAAAAATTGAAAGAATTCTGCAACCACTTTTTGATGAGACAATCCTGAAAATATGTTATTACGACGACGTTTCGGAAATGCTGTTTTCCCACGCCGGAATTTCAATGAAATGGCTTCAGTCAAAAATTGGCAACACTTCCGACGATTCAATTATAAGAAATCTGGAAATCAAAGATTTTAATGCTGATTTTGTAGCAAATTCCATCAATTTACTTTTTTATCATTTTCCGCAGGAATTTGAATATCAGGAAGATGACGATGACGACGGTTCCGGCGACAGCGCTTTTCAGGGACCTTGCTGGATTCGGCCATACAGTTTGCTGCAGAATATTTTGCCGGTTTCGCAGGTGGTCGGTCACACGCAACAGAAGAAAATCACCAAAATCAAAAATGTCTGGTTTACCGATACATTCAACAGCGGTTCCGGTTTTTTAGTGATATAATTTCTCAACCCCACAAAATGCAGGTGAAGCATTTTTTCTTTGTCAAATAAATTCTAACAGAAATGGAAAATCCAATGACAAAAATTACAGAGCAGGACATCAAAGACTTTGCTAAAGACAAATTCAGAGTGGTGAGAATCGAAAATATTGAATTTACCGAAGCTCGGGGTGAAGATACTTTTTTAATAAGCTATACTGATTACGATGGCAATGAAATTACCGAAGAATTTACCGAATCCGAATTCACCGAAATGCTTGAAATCCTAAAATTTGTATGAAATTATGAAGCCAAAATTACCTTTGATCAGTTACGTAGTTGCAACACAATATATGCACAACAGTGAGGGTTTGCGTTACTTGCACAAAGAAGTTTTTAACGATGAAGATCCGCGAGTGGCGAAAAGTAAAGCGAAACGTTATTACGATGCAGCCATTGAAATGTTGACGGACGAAAAACAGATTTCTTTGGTAAAGAAAGACAGTTATTCCAAAGAAGTAATTGTGTACAAGAATCCTGAATTATACGATGATGGAGTTTCGATTTTTATAAGATTAAACGAAGATTTTAAGTATAATAATACCACGTTTAAAAGTGGAAAAGAATTTTTGCTTGAAATTTTTGCTGAAAGAAGTAGCCAACACATAGTAAAAAACTCATATGCCAGAAAATTAGAACAAAAGACGTGGAATTTGATGGGGCAGAAAACGGAAAAACAACTTGCTGAACTTGATTTTCTTTATAAAAGTAAATTGGGGATTTATCGCAAAGAACGGATGAACCAACTTGCTGAAAGAATTGCATCGAACCAAAAAACAAGCATGGAAATCGTAAGGAAAACCAATGAAATTGGGAATATTTTTGAAAGTATCTGTGCATTTCTGAATACAGACGGCGGCGAAATTGTGGCGGGAATTGACGAAAGTCTTTCTTCAACAGGATTCTTGCCGAACGAAGATTTTGATACCTTCCAGGAAATATTTGAAAGTACGGTTTTTACGATGTTTCGAGGTTTTGAGAAACTGATTGAATTCGACCTGAAGCAAATCAACGGAGTAAGATTCTATTATTTCAAGGTAACAAGATCAGCAAATCCGGCTTTTCTAATTCAGAAGGAAAGTATGGAATTTTATTACCGAAATGTTGGCGGAAACGTTCTGGATTTTGACCGTACCGAATAATCAGGAATTGCGTTTCACAGCGTTTTTCCAATACTCCAAAAACTGCTTTCTCAAAGATTCGGGTTCGATGATTTTGATGGACCAACTTCGGGAAAGCAGTTCTTTTATCAAATCTAAAGTCGGCATTACAAACAGTTCAAACTGAATTCCATCTTCCGTTTCTTTTACAATTTTTTGGGAATAATGAATCGGGTTTGATTTAATGTAATTTCCATCACGCATATCCATTTCAAGAATGATTTTCTGAGGTACGTCCAAAGAATAATTCCCGTTTTTGTCCTGATATTTGGTAAACATTCCGTAAGCGTTTTCGAACGGTTTTTCGAAGTCGATATTTTCTGGGGCAAAATGATTTTTCGAAGATTCAAAATTAAGAATTCTGTCCAACGCAAAAATCTTGAATTCAGTTTCAGCATCAGATTTATCCTTTGCCAAAATATACCAACGAAAATCTTTCAGTTTCAGTTTGTATGGCTGAATTTCGTATGCTTTCTGGCGCTGATTTTCATAATTAAAATACTGAATCGTGCATTCAAAATGGTTTTCGCACGCTTTCAGAATTTCCTGAAAAAAATCTGTCTTTGCAAAATTCCGATTTTCATAAATCACGGTTTCCGGCAGAACTGCGCCGGTATTCTGACTTAAAATCAGCGCCATACTCCTCGAAAAATCATTGATGAAAGAATTGTCAAGTTCAGAGAGATTTTCAATTCTGTAACCTTTAGCACGTATGAATTTCAAGTCTGCGCCGATTTCATTTTTAATAAAATCAATATCTCTGTCCAACGTGTTTGCGGAAATCTCTGAATCAAATTTCTCGGCAACTTTTTCGATTATTTTTTTCCTCGTCGGCAAAATATTTTTCCTGTTTTGTTCCTGAATAAATGATAAAATGAAAATTTGCCTTTGAAAAACGGTGATGGACATTTTCTTGTTTTGCTCAAAAATAGCAACAAATTTTCACAATTAAACAAAAAGCACGAATGAGGTCTTCCTGATATGCAGAATGTCTGTAGAAAATGGTGTTCCGTGTTTAACCTCAATGGATACAGTAGAAGCCATTTTGAAAGTGGTGGAAAGTATGAGTTTTAAAATGCAGGCGATGTAATAATTAGCCCTAAGTCCATTTTCAGAAATATGTTATTAAAACGATTATCAAGCCTAACCGGTTTTCAAAATCTGTTAGGTTTTTTTAATTTCACACAAAAAAATAAAATAGATAATTGTATCTTTAACCCAAATCGAAATTATATGAAAAAAATACTTCTTACTGCACTTTTATCTGCCTCTGTTTTTGCTTATTCACAATGGACGCTTCCTGCCGCAAGTCCTAGAGCAACGGTTGAACAACAGTTTTCAATGTCTAAAATATCGGTTGATTATGGTAGACCTGGTGTGAAAGGCAGAAAAATTTTCGGCGAGCTAGTTCCTTACGGAAAAGTTTGGAGAGCTGGTGCTAATTCTTCTTCAAAAATTGAATTCAGACAGAGCATAAACTTTGGTGGCGTTATCGTTCCTGCCGGAAAATATGGTTTGTACATTTTGCCAACCGAAAAGGATTGGAAAATAATCCTGAACAGCGATTCTTCAAGTTGGGGTACAGCGTATGATGCGACTAAAGATTTGTATTCTGTTGTGGTTCCGGTACAGAAAGTTTCTGACAGACAGGAGTTTTTTGAAATCTCTTTGCAGCCTGTAGATGATCAAGCCATTGATTTGGTTTTCAAATGGGACAATGTAAAAGCTGTAGTGCCAATGAAGACCGGAAACCCTGAAAATGTTTCAAAAATTGTTGAAAAACTAAAAGAAATTAGACAATTGGAGCGTGATGCTGCAGCAAAAAAATAATGATTATGCGAACTTCGGTTCGCTTTTTTTATAGAAATTTAGCCCTTTCTTCCGGTGTTGGCAAACGACAGGTTTCTTTTTTACCAAACCAGTGGTAGCGGTTTTTTGCAATCCATTCGTAAACAAAATCGGTGAACGATTTTGGTAAAATTCCAAATATCATTAAGAGTTTTGGTAATCCTTTCAAATTAGATGAAATTCTAAAAATGGCTTCAGATTTCAGATAAATTTTATCATCATCCACCAATACAATCGTTCCAAGCTCGTGATGTTCCAGTTGGTGTTTTCTCAATAATTTTTGTCCAATTTCGCTTTGTTGAGAGGCGAATTTGAACACATCATTTTTATCATTTCTGATTATGAAATCTACGGAAGCATTACATAAATTGCAAATCCCATCAAATAAAATTATTTTCAAAATTTTACAGGTGTTTCAACAACAAATATAAATGTTTTGAATAAAATGCTTGTTCATTTTTCGGTTGTTACTAAAATAATTTATAAGTTAAATTTGCATTACACATTATCCATTGCTTATTAAAATGAATCTTTCTCCCCAAATAATGTATCAAGCTTCCTGCGACAAAAACCACGATTTTGAAGGCGTTTTTTGGATGGGCGTTAAAACCACCGGAATTTTTTGTAGACCAACCTGTACGGCAAGAAAACCAAAATTTGAAAATGTAGAGTTTTTTAGCAATACCAAAGATGCCATTCTTAAAGGCTATCGTCCTTGTAAAGTTTGTAAACCTTTGGAAAATCCGGATAAAACGCCATTACAAATTCAAAAATTGTTGAATGAATTGTCCGAAAATCCCGCTTTGAAATTTAAAGATTATGATTTGGTAAAGAGAGGTTTGGAACCTGCAACCGTTCGTCGTTGGTTTCTGAAGCATCATGGCATTACTTTTCATGCCTTTCAAAGGATGTTCAAACTTAATTCGGCTTTTAAAAAACTCAATTCCGGAGAAAATGTAACGGATGCCGCTTTCGAATCTGGTTATGAGAGTTTAAGCGGTTTTAATGAAAGTTTTAAGAATATTTTTGGTGTTTCCCCAAGGCATTCAAAACATGAAAAAGTTATAGATTTAAAACGCATTGAGACACCTCTGGGAACAATGATTGCCTGCGCTGATGAAAACGGCATTTGTATGCTTGAATTTAGCGACAGGAAAGCTCTTCCAACTGAACTGAAGGAAATTTCAAAGCATTTCAACGCCAACATCATTCAGGGAGAAAATCCACATTTTAAAACTTTGGAACTAGAACTTTCAGAGTATTTTGAAGGTCAGTTAAAAGATTTTACCGTTCCGCTTTCACCTGTAGGTACGGAGTTTCAGAAAAATGTATGGGAAGTTCTGCGGAAAATCCCTTACGGAAGTACGAGAAGTTATCAGGAGCAAGCTAATGTTTTGGGAAATCCAAAAGCAGTGCGTGCTGTTGCGAATGCTAATGGTTTGAATAAAATTTCCATCATCATTCCTTGTCACAGAGTAATCGGAAGCGATGGCAAACTCACCGGTTATGGCGGAGGTATTTGGCGCAAACAGAAATTGTTGGAGCTGGAAAAGGCGATTTTGTTTTAGTTGATAGCTACAGATTATTGTTTATTGGTTATCAGTTATTAGCTTTGGGTTTGTTAGTTTATATTATGATGTTAAAATCGACATTTCAATTTCCAAATTTTCACTTTAAACTTTATTATCTTTGATTTTCACAAAAGGAAAAACTATCAACCGACAACAAATAACCGACAACCAAATGAATATTCAACTTACTTTAGAAAATGAAAATGTTGTCCTTCAACCTCTTCAAGAGTCTGATTTTGAGAGGCTTTATAAAGTAGCTTCGGATCCTTTGGTTTGGGAAATGCATCCCAATAAAAACCGTTATGAAAGAGAAGTGTTCCGTAATTTCTTTGAAGGTGCCATGGCAAGTGGTGGTGCTTTCCTAATTATGGATAAAGAGAGTGGAGAACTTGCCGGAAGTTCACGCTATTACAGTTATGACGAAGATGAAAGTTCCATTTTTATTGGCTACACTTTTTATGCGCGACAATTCTGGGGTTCAAAACTCAATCCGAAAGTTAAAAAACTTATGCTCGATTATATTTTTCAATATGTCGATTTGGTAAAATTTCACGTTGGCGCCGAAAATTGGCGTTCACGTAAGGCAATGGAAAGATTAGGCGCAGAGCTGAAAGGTGAAATAGTAGTGGCTTATCACGGCGAACCCAACCGAAACAATGTAGAATACTGGATTAGTAAAGACAATTGGTTAAAATAAAATTGATTCATGTCACTTCGAGTAGCGAATTCAATGAGAGTATCGAGAAGCCTATTTTAACTTGTTAAAGAGCATATTACTTGGAAATACAACCTTCCAGAGCATCTGCTCCAAAATAGAAAATCACCAACCAAACCAAACCTTTTACGGTAAAAAATATCAAACCGCCAACACCAACACGTTTGAACCATTTTTTGAATTTGGAGTTATGTTCGGGATTGGCTTCCGGAGAAGTATTCATTTCAATTTTTTTTTCAAATTTAGAGCTTTTGCTTTAAACTAACGCTTTCAAGTTAATCCAATTAGATGTTTTTGTTTTTTAATTTTTTCGAAAATCATTCTAATATTTATTTTTTTAAAAAAAACATCAAAAAAAGAGCGTAAAGGTTAATTTATTTAATTGATATTCATAATTGGGTTAAAAATATTTTAAATTCTACTTAAAGTTTTGCCGTCTGCTTAAAAATTTTTACTTTTAAGAACTTATGAAACTGCAAAATATGGCTAAAAAAGAAAAAGATTTTGGCATTGAAAAATCTCTCAAAAATTTAGGAATTAAATCTGAAAATAAAGGTGTTTCCAGCGGTGGAAAATACTTTGGCAGTGGTGATATGGTTGAAAGTTATTCACCAACAGACGGAAAACTGATTGCTAAAATAAAATCCGGTAACGAAAAAGATTACGAAAAAGTGATAGCATCGGCTAAAAAAGCTTTTTTGGAATTTCGGTTAATGCCTGCACCAAAACGTGGTGAATTGGTAAGGCAGTTCGGAAATAAACTGCGCGAGAAAAAAGGCGATCTAGGAAAATTGGTGTCTTATGAAATGGGAAAATCGCTTCAGGAAGGTCTTGGCGAAGTGCAGGAAATGATTGATATCTGTGATTTTGCAGTAGGACTTTCGCGTCAGTTGCAGGGTTTTACCATGCATTCCGAAAGACCTTTGCACCGTATGTACGAGCAGTATCATCCGCTAGGAATTGTGGGGATTATCTCTGCCTTCAATTTTCCGGTAGCTGTTTGGAGCTGGAATACAGCTTTAGCTTGGATTTGTGGAAACGTAACCGTTTGGAAGCCGTCTGAAAAAGTAGGACTTTGCGCTATTGCATGTCAAAATATTATCGCAGAAGTTTTAAAAGAAAATAATTTGCCTGAAGGTATTTCGGGGATGATAGTTGGGGATCACACTGTAGGGCAAAAATTGGTAGAGGATAAAAATGTTTCTCTCGTATCCTTCACAGGTTCCACAAGAGTGGGAAGAATGGTCGGATCCAAAGTTGCAGAACGTTTCGGAAAATCAATTCTTGAATTGGGTGGTAATAATGCCATTATTATTACTGAACATGCGGATTTGGATATGTCTATCATCGGAGCAGTTTTCGGAGCGGTAGGAACAGCTGGACAAAGATGTACGTCAACCCGAAGATTAATAATCCACGAAAGTGTTTATGATGAAGTGAAAAACCGTTTGGTAAAGGCATATGGACAATTGAAAATCGGAAATCCTTTAGACGAGAAAAATCATGTTGGGCCTTTAATCGACGTTGATGCTGTAAAACAATATGAATCTGCCATTGCAAAATGCAAAAAAGAAGGCGGAACATTTGTGGTAGAAGGCGAAGTTTTGAAAGGTAAAAACTACTCATCAGGTTGCTATGTGAAACCGTGTATTGCAGAAGTAGAAAATTCCTACGAAATTGTACAGCACGAAACCTTTGCACCTATTCTTTATTTAATGAAATATAAAAATTTGGATGATGCCATTGCAATGCAAAATGATGTTCCACAAGGTTTAAGTTCTGCAATTATGACTCAAAATCTTCGTGAAGCAGAATTATTCCTTTCTCACGCCGGTTCTGATTGTGGAATTGCTAACGTGAATATCGGAACTTCCGGAGCTGAAATTGGCGGTGCTTTTGGTGGCGAAAAAGAAACCGGAGGCGGAAGAGAATCCGGTTCTGATGTTTGGAAATATTATATGAGAAGACAAACCAATACTATTAATTACAGTACACAATTGCCTTTAGCACAGGGAATTAAATTCGATTTGTAAGGAGAAAGGAGGAAGATTGATGCTGGATTTTTTTTGCGATTTGTCATTCTGAATATAAAACGAAGTTTTACGAACGAAGTTCAGTAGCGAAATGAAGAATCTTTTACTTTTAATATCACTATTCTTAATTTTTTCTTTTGAAAAGAAACTTGAAGATAACTTTGTGAATTTTAAAAATGCAATAATCAGTAATTAAAAAATAAAGTCAAAGAATATAATCATTGCACCTTTGCGTGAAATCTTTTCTAAATGCACAACAGGTAAAATGAAACTCATCAATATTTTTTTTAGCAGTTTAAAACCTGAAATCTGAAACTTGAAACTTGAAACAAAAATAAAAAGTATATGAATAACGCAATTGCATCGCATCCTGAAGTTACCAACAAAGTAAAGGAAACGCTTTCCAGACATATTCTGGCAGACGGTTTCGATTTTGTAATGGATCTTGAAAAATCTCATGGTTCGTGGATACACGATAAAATTTCTGGGAACGATTATCTCGATATGTTTTCGATGTTTGCATCGGCTTCCATCGGATATAACCATCCACATTTGGTGAAAAATACTGAATGGCTTGGTAAAATGGCCATCAATAAACCAACTTTGGCAGACGTTTATTCGGAAGAATATGCTGAATTTATGGAAGTTTTTGAAAAAGTAGCTATTCCAGAACATCTTCAGTACGCTTTCTTTATTTCGGGCGGAACTTTGGCCGTAGAAAACGCTATGAAAGCTTGTTTCGACTGGAAAACACGTAAAAATTTTGAAAAAGGCTTGAGTGTTGAAGGCGACATCTGTATTCATTTTCGTCAAGCATTTCACGGAAGAAGTGGTTATACCTTAAGCTTAACCAATACTTCAGACCCAAGAAAATACCAATATTTCCCAAAATTTGACTGGCCAAGAATTATTAATCCTCACTTGAATTTTCCGATTACCAACGAGAATTTGGAAGAAACCATTAAAAATGAAAATTTAGCATTGCTAAATATTCAACAAGCCATTATTTCAAATCCTAATAGAGTGGCTTGCATCATCATTGAGCCAATACAAGCTGAAGGCGGTGATCATCACTTCCGTGACGAATTCTTCTTGGGATTAAGAAAAATTTGTGATGATAACGAAGTGCTTCTCATTTTTGATGAAGTACAAACAGGAATTGGAATAACAGGTAAAATGTGGGCTTTTGAACATTTCACAGCGAAACCGGACATTATTTCTTTTGGAAAGAAAACCCAAGTTTGTGGTGTACTTGCAAACAAAGCCAAATTTGATGAGGTTCCGAATAATGTTTTCAGGGAAAGTTCGAGAATCAATTCCACTTTTGGCGGAAACTTCATTGATATGTGTCGTTTGAAGCTTATTTTAGAAGTTATTGAAAATGAAAATCTTTGTGAAAATGCCAAAATTGTAGGTGATTATCTTTTAAACGGATTAAAAAATCTGGAACACCAATATCCGGAAAAAATTTCCGCAGCAAGAGGCAGAGGCTTAATGTGTGCTATAGATTTGCCTTCCGGTGAGGAACGTGACAGAATGCGTGAAGAACTTTATAATGAACACGTTATTATTCTTTCTTGTGGTGATCGTTCTATCCGTTTCCGTCCACATCTTAATGTGAAAGAAGAAGAAATACAACTTGCTTTAGATAAAATTGAGAAAATTTTGCAAAGAGGCTTTTAGATAAAATCATCTAAATTTTCTTAAAACAATAGTAACCGTACATCTGTGTTCGGTTATTATTGTTTTATATTATCCTATAATTAATAATTATTTATAAATTTGTTAATTAGTGAAAAAAATAAAAATTAATAACTTATGTTAAAGAGAGTCTTCACAGTTCTTTCCATTGGCTTTTTTATTGGGTTTCAAGCACAAGTTGGTTATTGGCCTAATGATACCAAAGGTAAAGACAAAAGCGTGTATGCAGTAAAAAACATTACCCTTTATCAAGATTATAAAACCAAGATTGAAGATGCTGTTTTGGTTTTTCAGGAGGGTAAAGTGATTGCTTCCGGCAAAGTAGCAATTCCTAAAAATGCCGTGGTTTTAGATGGTCGCGGATCTTATGTGTATCCTTCATTTATCGATCCTTACGCAAATGTAGGTGTTGAGAAAGCCAAAAGAAACGAATACAATCCGGGCAGTTCATATCTTCCTGCAGAAGCAACTTCCGCAGCCTATAACGATGCCGTAAAAGCTGATACCAGAGCAGCCAATAATTTCACCAATCAGTCTAAAGATTATCAGGATTATCTTAATCAAGGATTTGGTTCGGTATTGAGTTTTAATGAAGATGGCATTGTGCGTGGTTCTGCTGTGCTTATCGGACTTGGGGAAGGCTTGGCTACAGATAAAATTTTGAAAGAAGATGCGGCGTTTTTGCTTTCTTTCAACAAAGGAAATTCTAAGATGTCTTATCCCAGTTCTTTAGTGGGTTCTATTGCTTTAATTCGTCAGGCTTATCTCGATGCAGATTGGTATGCAAAAGGCGGCTCAAATATTCAGAAAAATACTAATCTTGAAGCTTTTAATAATTACAAAAAACTTCCCACCATTATCGAAACCGTTGAGAAATGGGATGTTTTAAGAGCTGATAAAATTGGGGATGAGGCAGGACAACAGTTTATCTTTTTGGGTTCCGGGAATGAATATCAAAGAGCAAAAGAAATAAAAGCTACTAACGGAACTTTAATTCTTCCTTTAGAATATCCTAAACCTTATCAAATTCAGGATGCTCTGGATGTTGAAGATTTGGATGTTGCGGATTTAAAACATTGGGAATTAGCTCCTTATAATGCTGTGTATTTAGCCAAAGAAAAAGTGCCGTTCGCATTAACAATGTTTAAGTTGAAAGACAAAGGTTCTTTCCTCGATAAATTAAGAGAACTCAATAAATTAGGACTTTCAAAAGAAGAAATTCTTCAATCTTTGACCGAAAAACCGGCTCAGTTGCTACAGGTATCCAATCTTGGTAAACTGACGAATGGTGCTTATGCTAACTTCATAATGGCTTCAGATGATTTATTTAACAAAGAATCTGTGATTTATGAAAATTGGGTTCAGGGTAAGCAGAATGTCATCAATAGAATGCCTGAAAATGATGTGCGCGGAGAATATAAAGTAACCGTGAACAACCAAACTTATGATCTTAAAATAAAAGGTAAGATTACGAAGCCGGATGCTGAAATTTCACAAGGCGACAAAAAAGGTAAGGTAAAATTGGGCGTTGCAGATTACAAACTTGCAATGGAGCTGAAACTTCCAAACGACTCTTTGCAAAATTATCGTGTTATTTACCCAATCACTGATTTTAAAAACAGAATAGGCTATGCAATTAATAAGGATGGAAACAATGTTCCCTTCAGTATCAATTATGTAAAACCTTTCGAGCCTGAAGCCAAAAAAGAAGCTGTAAACAAATTGGATGAACCGGGAAAAATTTGGTATCCATTTTCAGCTTTTGGTACCGAAACCCTTCCAACACAAAAAGATTATGTGATTAAAAATGCTACTGTATGGACCAATACAAACAAAGGCATCGCTAAAAATTTGGATGTAAAAGTATCTAAAGGTAAAATTGTTCAGGTTGGTTCCGGGCTTTCAACAGCGGGAGCAATGGTGATTGATGGTACCAATATGCACCTTACCAACGGTATTTTTGATGAACATACTCACATCGGTTTATCCCGAGGAGTAAACGAAGCAGGTGCAAATAATTCCGGTGAAGTACGAATGGGAGATGCTTTGAATCCTGATGATGTTAATTTCTACAGACAATTAGCGGGAGGCGTAACTGCTGCGCAACAGCTTCACGGCTCTGCAAATCCTGTTGGAGGTCAATCATCAATTGTTAAATTTAAATGGGGTGAGAATATGGAAAACATGAGGTTTCCGGATGCGAAAGGCTACATCAAATTTGCACTTGGTGAAAACGTGAAACAAAGTAACTGGGGCAACAATCCGAATCGTTTTCCTCAATCAAGAGGAGGTGTAGAGCAGGCTTTCGATTTTTGGTTTACCAGAGCACAGGAGTATCAAAAAGAAAAATCTACCAACAAAAATTACAGAAAAGATCTTCGTTTGGAAACAATGGCTGAAATTCTGAATACTCAACGTTTTATCACATGTCACTCTTATGTACAGAGCGAGATTAATATGCTGATGGATGTAGCAGATAAATTCGGATTTAAAGTTCAGACTTTTACACACATTCTTGAAGGTTACAAGGTAGCCGATAAAATGAAAGCACATGGTGTGAATGCTTCTACATTTTCAGACTGGTGGGCTTACAAGGAAGAAGTTCGTGAGGCTATTCCTTACAATGCAGCGCTCCTTCTTCAGGCGGGTGTAAACACTGCCATCAATTCAGATGATGCAGAAATGGCGAGAAGACTCAATCAGGAAGCTGGGAAAGCAGTAAAATATGGTAACGTTTCACAAGAAGAAGCTTGGAAATTGGTAACACTTAACCCCGCAAAAATGATGCAGGTAGACAAAAGTGTAGGTTCTATAGAATCTGGTAAAGATGCGGATTTGGTGCTTTGGACGGATAATCCTTTAAGTATTTATGCCAAAGTTGATAAAACTTTTGTAGATGGTATTTTATATTATGATGCTGCAACACAGCCCATTAAGGACAAAATGGTAAGAGACGAAAAAAACAGGCTGGTTCAGAAGATGCTGTTTTCCGATGATGCTAAAAAAGGAAATACGCAGGCTGTTAAAAAAGAAACCAAAATCCTCTATCACTGCGATACTTTAGAAGGAGAGGAGCATAGCCACGAACACTAAAATTACATCAAAAATGAAAAAATCAATATTCAAAATATTATCATTCACAGTTTTAATATCCGGATTCATTTCTGCGCAGCGTCCTGCACCAGCACCTAAACAAAGTGTTCCGGTTGCCATCACTGGAGCCACGATTCACACGGCTACCGGAAGTGTATTACAAAATGGAACCATTGTTTTTGAAAACGGGAAAATCATCTCGCTTAATGGTGACGTTCCTTCCAATGCGAAAGTAATCAAAGCTACCGGAAAACACGTTTATCCCGGCTTCATACTGCTAAATAATTCACTTGGTTTGGTGGAAATCTCTGCTACCAATGCAACGGTAGATTACAGAGAATCCAATGCTTTTGTACCGGAAGTAAGAACAATGATAGCCTTCAATACCGATAGCCACGTTATTCCCGTTATCAGAACCAATGGGATACTTCTAACACAGCCGGTTTTAGCAAATGGTTATCTTAAAGGCACTTCTTCTGTGATGAATCTTGATGGTTGGAACTGGGAAGATGCTGTCGTTGCTAAAGACAATGTACTACACGTAACATGGCCGGAAAATCGTAAATCAACCGACGAGAAACGAAATAAAGAGATGAAAGACCGTCGTGATGCTGCAATAATGGAACTTAAATCTCTCTTCGCAAGAGCAAAAACCTACGTTCCAAAGTCTGGAATTAAAGATTATAAACTGGAAGCTATTGAACCTGTTTACAGCGGCTCAAAAACCGTTTTTATTGATGTTTCGGGAGCCAATGAAGCTTTAGAAGCCATAAAATTTGCTCAGGACAATGGTATAAAGAAAACTGTTCTTTTAGGAGATGCGTCTTTGGTAAGCGTATTGGATGATATTAAAAAAGCAGGATTTCCTTTAGTCGTAACCAACCCACATTCATTACCACCAAACGATTCAGCATCACCAATGTTGCCTTATCAGTTTGCTAAAATGGTTTCCGATAAAGGGATTCTTCACGCTTTAGATTACAGTGCAAGGAAAGATTTTTCAGATTCCAGAAATCTACCGTTTCTTGCAGGAACTACTGTTGCTCACGGTTTAGATAAGGAAAAAGCATTGCAAAGCATCACTCTTAATGCAGCAAAAATTCTGGGGATCGATAAAGATTATGGTAGCCTCGAGGTTGGTAAAAGTGCAACGTTGTTCATTTCGGACGGTGATGCCTTAGATCAGTTAACCAACAATGTTACTGAAGCGTTTATCGACGGAAGACAGCTAAATCTCAATAATCAGCAGAAAGAACTTTACAGAAGATACAAGGAAAAGTATTCCTCTAAAAATTAAATTGATTTTATTGATTTTTTATGAATTTGTTAAATTTTTTGTAACTTTAGAGTCTAAAATGTAGAAAGCCTATGAATAAGAGAACAAAAGTTTCAGTATTTGAAAGTGAAGTACAGCAGGAAATACAGTTGGTAAAATCAAAACTTGCAGAAGCAGGAATTAATAACACCGTTGAAAACAAGTATATGACTTTTACCACAACTCCTACAGCTACAACCCTTAAAATAATGGTAAGCCTCGAGGATGAGAAAAAAGCATTCGATATTATCGATTCTTGGCTACAAAAAACGGATAAGTAACAAATGTTTAACCCAAAATAATTTCATAATTTTAAATTTTACTACTTTAACCGGAACATTTGGGGTTCCGGTTTTTTTATGTTTTTTTATGGGCCATCCCATTATTATTTTCCACACTCATCCCACTTCAAATAATAATGGGACCGCGCTTTTCGCTGCAATCTTTTGCTACGCAAAAGGATTTTCGCTACAATCGCTTGTCCGAGTTCTATCCCGATTATTCAATTAAGAATATCTAATCAATCTTAAGAAATTAATTGACTTTCTTAAGGGTAAATTCAACTAATTTTGAAAATTATCATTTATCAATCCATATTTTTGCAAAAAATTCCTCCATGCAAAACGTCAATTTTCGAAAAGCAACATCGGAAGACTCCGATAAAATCTGGCAAATTCTTCAGCAAGCGATTCTTCGTCGCAAAAACGACGGCTCCAAGCAATGGCAAGACGGTTATCCAAATCCGGAAACGGTGCAAACCGATATTGAAAAAGGCATAGGTTATGTTTTGACAGAAAATAACGAAGTAGTTGCATATTCCGCCATAATTTTTAATGATGAACCTGCTTACGATGCTATTGAAGGAAAGTGGCTTTCTAACGGAGAATTTATTGTTGTACACCGTGTTGCAGTTTCAGATGAGGTGGCGGGAAAAGGTTTTGCTACTGAAATTTTTAGAAGAATTGAAGATTTCTCCATACAAAACAACATCTTCAGCATAAAAGTCGATACCAATTTCGATAATCTTGCAATGCTTCACATTTTGAAGAAGCTGGGTTATATTTATTGCGGAGAAGTTTATTTTAGAGGTTCTGCAAGAAAAGCTTTTGAGAAAATTTTGAAATAATTTATTTTCCATAAAATTTTTAAATCAACAATCCATTATTTTTGCTTTAAAATTAAAACTATATGCTCCAAAACCTCTTTTTTTACCTTTTCTTAACGGTTATCATTGTATTGTTGATAATGCTTGCAAAAAAAATTAGAATTGCGTATCCCGTTCTTCTGGTTTTAGCAGGTCTTGCCATCAGTTTTATTCCGGGCACTCCCAGAATTAATATAGAGCCGGAACTTATTTTTTTCATTTTCTTAGCACCACTTTTATATGAAGCTCTTGGGCAACTTCTTGGAAGGAGCTTTGGCGTTGGCGTCGTATTGTGTTTAGTTTTGCTTTTGTAGTGGTGTTTTTCACGTCTTTAGTTGTTGCATTCGATGCAAATCACTTTATACCCGGTTTTTCTTTGGCGTTAGGTTTTCTTTTGGGGGCATTGTTTCGCCTCCGGATGCAGTGAGTGCAGGTGCGATATTAAAATTTGTAAAAGTTCCCAAGAGAGTCACTTCAATTCTGGAGGGAGAAAGTTTGTTGAATGATGCTTCCTCACTAATTATCTTTAGGTTTGCAATGATTGCCGTTGCAACAGGACAATTTATTTGGCAAGAAGCTGCCATAAGTTTTGTTTGGATGTGTATTGGCGGAGCAGGAATTGGTATTTTGATCGGTATTGTTTTTATGAAGATGCACCGTTTCTTGCCAACAGATGCTAATATTGATATCATACTAACTCTTGTTGCACCATTTTTTATGTATCTTTCAGCAGAAGAGGTGCATGCATCAGGCGTTTTGGCAGTTGTATCCGGAGGACTTTATTTGTCAAACCGAAGTCATTCCTTTTTAGCGACTTCATCCAGACTTGCAGGTCTTAATGTGTGGGAAAGTTTGGTTTTTCTCCTCAATGGAATTGTATTTATGATGATTGGGCTTGATCTACCGCAGATTGTTTCAGGGCTTGAAACCGATATTTATACTGCTATTGGTTATGGCATTCTAATTACCTTAATTCTAATTATTTCGAGAATTGTTGCTGCTTATGGAGCTGTAGTAACAACTATGATTATGCGTAATTTTATACAGTTGCCGATGAGCAAAATCCCGGATGGAAAGGGCCAATTATATTAGGTTGGACAGGAATGAGAGGGGTGGTTTCTCTTGCTGCAGCACTTTCCATACCCTTAACCTTGCAAGACGGAAGCCCTTTTCCGCATCGTAATTTAATTTTATTTATAACATTTGTAGTTATTTTACTCACATTGGTAGTTCAGGGTTTAACATTGCCTTATCTCATCAAAAGATTCAATCTACAGGATCCAGATTTTACACGCTCTGAAAAAGAAATCGATTATGAAATACAAAACGATTTGGCAAAAAATGGCGTTCAAAGAATTAGAAGTCATCATCTTGAAAAACTCAAAAAATTTCCTGCATTACAGGATCAACTTAATATATGGGAAAACCGTGTGAACAGTTCAGAGGTAATTATTGATTTTCCACATTATCGAGAAATCTATCTTGATATTATCGAATCCCAACGAAACTGGCTTATTGATAAAAACCGCCAAGAACTTCTGCTTGACGAGGAAATCATTCGCAAACATCTTAGAATGCTCGATTTGAAGGAAGGAAAACTTCGGATGCAAAGTTAGTACGAAAGATATTTCTATACCGATTGTAATGGGTATAGGCTTGTCCGAAATTATATCTTATTAAAAAAATCTATTTAAGTAATTGGTTCGCTTTTTTACGAACCAATTTTTTTAGATTTGTAACATATCATTTCACAATGGCGTCTAATCATATTATCATAGATGAAGAAATTTTTAGAGATTTACAAAAATTCTATGGAAAGATTTTTAATCTCACGCCCCTTGCAGCAAAGATTTACGCTTATTTAATCTTTGATTTTGAGAAAAAAGGGGTAACATTCGAGGATTTGATTGAGACTTTTTCTGTGGGTAAGAGCTCGGTTTCAGAAAATATTAATCTTTTATTGAAGCAGAATTTAATTAGAAATTCTGAACTTTATAACGAAAGAAAAAGACACTTCATCATCAATGAAGAATTTGTGAAAATCAGATTTCTTGAAATTGTGGAAAGAATGGAAACTGAAATTAAAATCCTAGATAATCTGTACACTTTCAGAAACAGCAGAGATGAGAAATTGAATGAAAAATTCATCATCTACAAGTCGCTTTTAAAGAAAAATATTGAAAATATACAGGATTCATTAAGAAAACTTTACAATGAAGAATAACCTATTATTACTTACCATAGCCACATTATCTCTTACTGCTTGCAAAAAAAAGGAAGATAAAAAACCTGATGGTCCCAAACCTGTTGCAACGGTGAAAGTAGAAAGCCGCAATGTTACCGGCTACACCGAATTTCCTGCAAGTGTAGAAGGTCGTGTTAATAATGATGTGCGTGCAAAAATTCAAGGATACATTACACAGGTTTTGGTGGATGAAGGACAGTATGTTTCTAAAGGACAACCACTTTTTCGTTTAGAAACAGATGTTTTAACCGAAAGTGCATCTGCAGCCCGAGCCGGAATTGGTGCAGCTCGTTCCAGCGTTTCCGCAGCAGAAGCTAATGTAAAAGCGGCACAAGCTGCTGTAAATGCCGCACAAGTTGAAGTGAACAAACTTCGCCCTTTGGTTGAAAAGAATATTATCAGTAATGTACAACTGCAAACTGCCCAAGCTAATCTTTCAAGAGCCCAAGCACAATTGTCGCAAGCCATCGCATCTAAACAGCAGGCGAATGCAGGAGTAGCACAAGCACAAGCCAATTATCAAGGAGTTCAAGCCAATGTTAATTATTCTGTTATTCGTGCGCCTATTTCAGGTATTGTTGGTAAAATTAATTTAAGAAATGGAAGTTTGGTTGGTCCTGGTGATCCTACACCAATTACAACTGTTTCTGACACAGGTGAACTTTATGCCTACTTTTCAATGAACGAAAAGGAATATCTTGATTTTCTGAAAAACTCTTACGGAGCTACTGTTCCTGAAAAATTAAGAAACATGCCAATGGTAGAACTGGTAATGGCAAATGGTGAAATATATCCTGAAAAGGGAAGGATACAAGCTGTTACAGGACAAATTGATCCTTCCACAGGTACCATTCAGTTTAGGGTTTCTTTACCAAATCCGCAGAAACTGTTGAGCAATGGTAATACCGGAACCATACGAATTCCGAGGATGTATGATAACACGTTGGTGATTCCGGAAAGTGCAACCTATGAACAGCAGGGATTAGTATATGCTTATAAAGTGGAAAAAGACACTGCTAAAAACACGATCATTCAGGTGATAGATCGTGTGAATAATATGGTTTTAGTGAAAGATGGCCTTAAAAAAGGGGAAACTGTTGTAGCGCAAGGCGTTGGAACATTAAAAGATAAAACAGCAGTAAAACCGGAGCCTAAAAATTTCGATGAAATAGTAGGCGCCATTAAACCCATTTTTGAAGAATAAAAAGACTTCGGATCTCAGTCTCCTAACTTCTAACTTTTAAATATGATCAAAAAATTCATAGACCGACCTGTACTTGCATCCGTAATTTCCATCATTATTGTAATCTTGGGGATTTTAGGATTGTATGCGCTTCCGGTTACTCAATATCCTGATATAGCACCTCCAACAGTAAGAATCTCTGCAAATTACTCCGGAGCCAATGCGCAAACCGTTATGAATTCTGTGGTTATTCCCATCGAAGAACAGGTAAATGGTGTAGAAGGTATGGATTATATTTCTTCTTCAGCGGGTAACAACGGTTCTGCAGGTATTACCATTTTTTTCAAGCAAGGTATAAATCCTGATTTGGCTGCGGTAAACGTTCAAAATGCTGTGCAAAGAGCCATGCCGTTGCTTCCGGCTGAAGTAACACGTTCGGGAGTTACCACTTCTAAGCAGAATTCGAGTGCGCTGATGTTCCTTTCATTTTATACAGATAATCCACAGTATAATGAGGTTTGGCTTCAGAATTATCTTAATATTAACGTCATTCCAGAAATTAGAAGAATTAATGGTGTTGGCGATGCTTCTGCATTTGGTGGAAAAAATTATTCGATGAGAATTTGGCTCGATCCTGCAAAAATGGCAAGTTACGGTTTAGAACCATCCGAAGTTGGAACCGCCATCAACGAACAGTCTCGTGAGGCTGCAGCAGGACAGTTTGGTGAAAATAGCGGACAATCATTTCAATACGTCATCAGATACAAGGGAAAATTAAGCGAGGTTCAGGATTATGAGAATATCATTATCCGTTCATTGGGAGGCGGACAGTTTCTTCGGTTGAAAGATGTTGCCAAAATTGATCTTGACGCACAATCATACAATGGAATTGGAGAGAATAATGGTCGCCGTTCTATAAGTATGGGTATTTTTCAGACGCCGGGTTCTAATGCGCAGGAAATTATTAAAGAAGTAAAAATTAAATTAGAAGAAGCTCAAAAATCGATGCCGAAAGGAATTGGTTATACCATTAATTTTGATTCCAATGATTTTCTGGAAGCTTCTATCGGAAAGGTGATCACAACACTTTTAGAAGCTTTTATTCTTGTATTTTTGGTGGTTTTCATTTTTCTTCAGGATTTTAGATCTACGCTTATTCCGGCAATTGCAGTACCTGTTTCGATTATCGGGACTTTCTTTTTCCTGAATTTGTTGGGATATTCAATCAATTTATTAACACTTTTTGCTTTGGTTCTTGCCATCGGAATTGTGGTAGATGATGCGATTGTTGTAGTAGAAGCCGTTCATGCCAAAATAGAAAATGGCATACACGACAGTAGGAAAGCAACAGTAGAAGCGATGGAAGAAATTACTACGGCCATTGTTTCAATCACTTTGGTGATGGCTGCGGTATTTATTCCGGTAACGTTTCTGTCTGGACCCGCAGGTGTTTTCTATCAACAATTTGGAATTACGCTCATTATTGCGATTCTTATTTCTGCTGTAAACGCTTTGACTTTGAGTCCGGTATTATGTTCCATATTTTTAAAATCACATTCCAAACAAAATAAGGAATACGAGCAGATGAATTTAAAGGATAAAATGTTTTATAAATTCAATACAGCATTTAGAGCCACAACAGAGAGATACGGAAGGTCTTTCACTTATCTTTTAAGGCATAAATGGATTACACTACTCATTTTCGTAGCAGGAGGTTTAACTTTTTGGTGGGCTAATTCTAATATGAAAACCGGCTTCATCCCAAAAGAAGATCGTGGGATTATCTTTACTGATGTACTTTTACCGCCGGGAGCTTCCATGGAAAGAACTTATAATATTCTGAAAGAACTGCAGGAAGAAGCCCGTAAAGTTCCTGGTGTACAGAATGTTACTTTTACAGCAAGTCGTGGTTTTATGTCAGGTAATGGATCCAATGTTGGACAGGCTTTTGTAAGATTAAAACCATTTGAAGAAAGATACAGCGAAAAGGATCAGGATGATGCAACCATTACCAAAAAGCTGTTTGGGATTGCTTCCAAGTTTCCTGATGCCAAAATTGTGTTTTTTGCGCCGCCAAGTGTAAGAGGTTTTGGTTCTAGTGATGGTTTTTCAGCTGTATTGCTAGATAAATCAGGAGATGAACTTGCACAGATGAGTAAGGTTTCACAAGATTATGTTGGTGCATTAATGAAAAGACCAGAGATTCAGTTTGCTTCCGCATCCTTCAATACTAATTATCCACAATACGAAATGGTGATAGATGTTGCTAAAGCTAAAGATGCAGGCGTTTCCGTTACCAATATTCTCGCTGCGATGCAAGGATATGTTGGCGGTATTTATTCTTCAGACTTTACAAAATATGGGAAGCAATATCGTGTGATGATTCAATCGCTTCCAGATGATAGAAAGAGTGTACAGGATTTAACTAAATTTTATGTTCGCTCATCATCAGGACAAATGGCACCGGTTTCACAATTTGTAACGATGAAGCGAACTTTTGGTCCACAGGCAATTGAGCGTTACAATCTCTTTACAGCTGTAAATATTTCCGGCTCATCAAATCCGGGATTTTCAACAGGTGATGCCATAAAAGCGGTGCAGGAAACAGCTGCGGAACATTTACCTGCAGGTTATACAGTAGAACTTACCGGGCTTTCTAAAGAAGAGATGAAGGCAGGTTCACAAACTTGGATTATTTTTCTTTTGAGTTTCATTTTTGTGTATTTCATTTTGGCTGCTCAGTACGAAAGTTTTGTATTGCCGCTTTCCGTAATGTTGTCGTTACCTTTAGGAGTAATTGGTGCTTATTTCGGACAAAGTGTTTTTGGGCTTGAAAATAACATCTATTTTCAGATTGCTATCGTTATGCTTATTGGACTTTTAGCTAAAAATGCCATTTTGATTGTTGAATTTGCCGTGCAAAGACGCGAACACGGTGAAAGTATTGCGATGAGTGCTATAAACGCTGCAAAAGCGAGGCTAAGACCAATTTTGATGACTTCATTTGCCTTTATTTTTGGGATGTTACCATTGGTTTTTTCATCTGGTATTGGTCAGGTTGGTAACCGATCTATCGGAACCGGTGCTGCATCAGGTTTATTAATAGGAACATTCTTCGGATTGTTGGCAATTCCGGTATTATATGTTATTTTCCAGACTATTCAGGAAAAAATAAAACCTTTGAAGGTAAAGGATATCAATTTGAATGAGTAATGGAGTTTTAAAATTATTAAAATGAAGAAATTCTTAAATATAAAATCTTTGTTTGCAATATTGCTTTCAGTACTTCTTACTTCCTGTATTACGCAGAAAAAGTACGAAAGACCGGCAAATATTGTGGATGACAAACTTTACCGTACAGATATGCTGCAATCAGACAGTACAGGTTTGGGAGATCTATCATGGAAGGAAATTTTTACGGATGCTACACTTCAACAGCACATTTCTGAAGCTTTGGAGAATAATCTTGATATCAGAATGGCGCTTCAAAATATTATAAGTGCCGAAGCTTATTTAAAACAAAGCAAATCAGCTTATTTCCCTACTGTTTCTGTTGGTTCGGGATATACTTTTAATACACCGTCTCTCAATACGCAAAGTGCACAAGCTTTTGCAGAAAGACGTTATATAAATTCATTTGATCTTTCTGGTGATATCTCTTGGGAAGCAGATATTTGGGGAAAACTTTCCGCACAGGAACGTTCACAAATGGCTTCTTATCTTGGTACAGTTGCGGCACATAAAACAGTGAAAAGTGATATTATTGCAGCTATAGCATCTGCTTATTATCAACTTTTAACTTATGATGAGCAGAAAAGAATTATCTCAGAAACTATAAATATCAGAAAGAAAAACCTTGAAACAACAAAAGCTTTAAAAGATGCAGGAACTCTTACAGAGGTTGCCGTACAGCAAAGTGAAGCATTGGTTCATAACGCGGAATCACTTTTAATTAATATTGATACACAGATTGAGCTTCTTGAAAACGCCATCAGTTTGTTGAAAGGCAAACCATCAACAAAAATAGAAAGAACTACATTATCACAACAGAAAGTTCCGAATAACACCGATTTAGGGTTTTCAGCAAGACTGCTTGCAAACCGTTCAGATGTGATGGCGGCAGAATATAACTTAATGAACTCTTTTGAACTGACTAATGTTGCCAAAGCCTCATTTTATCCAAATTTAAGAATTACTGGAAGCACAGGCATTTTAAGCGGAGATATTGATCAACTTTTTAGTGTAAACTCTCTATTTGCTACAGTTATAGGAAGTATAACACAACCGGTCTTAAACAAAAGACAGATCAAAACGCAATACGAAGTAAGCCTTGCCAATCAGGAAAGAGCCTATCTGAATTTTAGAAAAACTATTCTTACAGCGGGAAAAGAAGTTTCTGATGCGCTGAAAGTTTATACAGCACAGGACAAATTTATTTCACTGAAAGAAAAAGAATTGACCAACTATCAGAAATCGGTTGAATATTCGCAGCAACTTGTAAATTACGGTATGGCCAATTATCTTGAAGTCTTAAATGCTTCTGTAAACCAATTGAATGCTGAACTGAATATTTCTAACGCAAGACTGGCAAAGATGCAAGCCGGAGTTGAACTTTACCGTGCACTTGGTGGTGGTTGGAAGTAAATTCTAAAGATTTTCTTTAAGAACTTCTGCAGCCTTTCTAATCGTTTCCTCCTTTTTAGCGAAGCAAAACCTGATTTTTCCAGTATTACTTTTATCGTGGTAGAAGGCAGAAACAGGAATGACGGATACTTTCTTTTCGGTAGTAAGCCAAACCGAGAAATCTTTATCGCCTAAATTTGAAATATTGTTGTAACCTACCGTTTGAAAATAACTGCCTTCTGTTTTTTCAGAAATGGTAAACGGTAAATCTTTAAATTCATTGAGGAAAAAATCTCTTTTTTGCTGCATCATTTTTTGGTTGGCAGTTTCATCGAAAATTTCCAAATATTTTGCAATCGCATATTGGGAAGGCGCATTCACACAGAAGCATAAATACTGATGAACTCTGCGAAATGCTTTTGAAAGCTCATCTGAAGCCAAAACATATCCAATTTTCCAGCCGGTGATATGAAACATCTTGCCAAACGAAAAAATAGAGTAGGAACGTTCACGCAATTTAGGATGGTGAAAAGCGCTTACAAAAGGCTGATCATCATAACACAATAAATCGTATACTTCATCAGAAATTACAATTATATCCTTGTCTTTAATTATTTGCCAAAGGTTTTCCCAATTTTGCTCTGTCCATATTTTGCCAATAGGATTATGTGGAGAATTCACAATGATGGCTCTTGTTTTTTCGGTAATTGCTCTTTTTATGGCAACGAAATCAGGATTAAAATCTTCATTAAGACTTACAAAAACCGGTTTTCCACCATTCACTTCTATTGATGGCACGTAACTGTCATAGGATGGTTCCAGTACAATCACTTCATCACCGGGTTGCAGCACAGTTGCCAATGCACAATAGATGCCGTAAGTAGCACCTGCTGTTATGGTAATTTCAGCTGCAGAAACCTGAATTGGTTTTTTTCTTTTAGAATTGAAAATTGCTAGATTTTCTATCAATAAAGGATTTCCTGCAAGCGGAGCATATTGGTTCTGATTGCTGTTGGTAGCTTCGGTAAGTAGTTTTTTAAGTTTATCATCAATTTCATAATCAGGAAAGCCCTGTGCAAGATTAATGGCGTTGTGTTTTATGGAGAGGGCAGTCATTTCCGAGAAAATGGTGATGTCACTGCCACTGTGTTTTCGGCTAATATTCATAAAAATGGGAGGTTTAATCAAAATTAAATAATATTTTTACCTTTATCAAAATTTAACTTATGAAAAAACCGATTATTCTTCTATTTTCAGCATTTCTAATGACAAGTTGTGCCGTAAACTTGGGCTATGAAGGTAAAACTTTTAAAAATTCTTACGAATCTATTACGTCTTCAGATTTAAAGAAACACCTTTACGTTATTGCTTCTGATGAAATGGAAGGCAGAAATACAGGCAGTGAAGGCCAAAAAAAAGCAGGGAGGTATATGATTGGCGAATATCAAAAAATGGGAGTTTCTTATCCTAAAGCATTGGGAAGTTTTTACCAAAAAGTGCCCTCATCATATCTTGGAACCCGAAGAGGAAATTCATACCCGGATTCAGAAAACATTCTTGCTTATATTGAAGGTACCGAGAAACCTGAAGAGTTAATCGTTATTTCAGCTCACTACGACCATGTTGGGAAAAACAAAGACGGTGTGATATACAATGGTGCTGATGATGATGGCAGTGGAACTGTAGCATTGATGGAAATTGCAGAAGCCTTCAACAAAGCCAAGAGAGCAGGTAAAGCTCCGAAACGCTCGATTCTTATTCTCCATGTTACTGCAGAAGAAATTGGTTTGGTAGGTTCTAAATATTATTCAGAAAATCCGGTGTTTCCTCTTGCAAATACTGTTGCTAACCTTAATATTGATATGATTGGACGTAGCGATAAAGAGAACGAAGGTAAAAATTATGTTTACGTCATTGGTTCGGAAATGCTTTCTACAGATTTAAAGAAAATTAATGTAGCAGCCAATGAAAAAACTACAAAACTGGAACTGAACTATAAGTACGACGATCCAAATGATCCACAGCGATTATATTACAGAAGCGACCATTACAATTTTGCAAAAAACAATATTCCTGCAGCTTTTTTCTTTGACGGTATACACGAAGATTATCACAAACCAACAGATGATCCTGAAAAAATTGACTACGAATTGCTAAAAAAACGTACACAATTGGTTTTTGCTACTGCTTGGGAACTTGCCAACCGTAAAGACAGAATTGTTGTTGACGGTAAAAATACCCGTTAAAAATCTGTTTAATATCATATTGAAATTCCTGCACCAAATCAGTCAGGAATTTTTTTTTATTCTTAAATTTGAGTTTCGGCCTCATAGTTCAACGGATAGAATAGAAGTTTCCTAAACTTTAGATCCAGGTTCGATTCCTGGTGAGGCTACAGAAAAAAGAATCCGCTCTTTAGAAGCGGATTCAGTAGATAAAAACATCTCATTTTTTAGTTAGACAACAACAAAAAGGAGAAGCCGACAATGCTTCTCCTTAAATTTTTATATTAAGTTTAATAATTTCCGAAACTGAAGAAAGTAAAATCATTTTCACTTTATTTTCTTATTTCTGTGGTAAATATAGCATTAAAGATAATACAAAGGATGAACCAAATGTTAAAATTCACTTCTTATCCACAAAATTCTGTGGATAACTCTGATTTTCAGCCTTGTAAAATTTATTTTTTGTCGCTTAAAATATTTAAAGCGAATTCTAAAGCACGCTTTTCATTATAGTACACATTATCTTTTTCTACAAAACCAACATGCCCACCATATTTTGCAATTTCAAGAAAGAGGTTAGGATTTTCTTCTGCTTCTTTTACAGGAAAACAACTTTCTGAAAGAAAACTGTCATTCGCAGCACTAATAATAAGTGTAGGAATGGTGATGTACTGCAAAAACTGCTTAGCGCTACTTTTGGTGTAATAATCCACAGCATCGTTAAAACCATTGGCTCTGGAAGTGTAGATGTCATCAAAATCTTTCAGATTTTTAATCTTCCTGATGTCTGAGTCTGATATTTCTGTAAATGTTTCTTTTTTTTGCTTAAGTTTCTTCTTTAAGCCAATCAGGAAATTTTTGCTGTAAGGATAATTTCTTGGCTCTGAAAGACGTTTCATACAACTCTCTAAATCTATCGGTGTTGAAACTGCAATGATGGCTTTAATTTCTTCAGGCAATGTTCGGTTTTCTCCGGCATATTTCAAAGAAAGGTTTCCCCCAAGACTAAAGCCTTTAATAATGATATTCTTATATTTCTTCTTGGAAAGAATGTGTTTGATGACTTCTTCCAAATCTTCTGTTCTCCCAGAATGATAGGAAGAAAAAACACGGTTAGGTTCCTCGGAACAGTTGCGGTAATTTGGTGCACAACAATCAAAACCATTTTCATTGAAAATTTTAGCCGTGCCCAAAATGTAAGCACGTTGCGCGTTACCTTCAAGACCGTGTAAAACAACTACGCAATTTTCGGTTTCATTTCCACAATAGCTCCATTCCAAATCCATAAAATCACCATCGGAAAGTTCAAGCCTTTCACGATGTTGTTTTACACCTTTTACTTTACGGATTAAAGCAGAATACATCGTGGAAAAATCACCGTTTCTGAATAAAAGTGTGGCTTGGTATGTGGATTTTATTAGAGGCAAAACTTATAAATTAATTCAGTTTCTCCTTAATATATCTCGCCGTATGCGATTTTTTATTCTTCACCAAATCTTCCGGTGTTCCTGTGAAAACGACTTCACCACCGTATTTTCCTGCTTCCGGACCAATATCGATGATATAATCTGCTGATTTAATGATGTCCGGTTGATGTTCAATCACTATAACGGAATGTCCTAAATCGATCAATGCCTGAAGCGATTTCAGTAGTTTGTTGATGTCGTGAAAATGCAATCCTGTAGAAGGTTCATCAAAGATGAATAATGATTTTTCAGTTGTAAAACCTTTTACCAAAAACGAAGCCAGCTTAATTCTCTGCGCTTCTCCACCGGAAAGCGTTGAAGAGCTCTGTCCCAACTGCAAATATCCCAAACCAACGTCTTGCAAAGGTTTCATCTTGGTCACAATTTTATCTTCGTGATTGTCTTTAAAGAATTCCAGAGCTTCATCTACGGTCATATGCAAGATGTCTGAAATATTTTTATCGTCAAATTTCACTTCCAGAATTTCTTGTTTGAAACGAGTGCCTTTACAGGTTTCACATTCCAACTCAATATCCGCCATAAATTGCATCGATACATTAATGACGCCTTCACCTTTACACTCATCACAACGTCCTCCATCTACATTAAAAGAGAAGTGTTTGGTTTTGTAACCCATCATTTTCGATAGCTTTTGCTTGGCAAAAAGGTCTCGGATGTCATCATAAGCCTTTAGATAAGTTACCGGATTGGATCTTGAGGATTTTCCGATAGGATTTTGGTCGATGAGTTCAATATTTTTAATGAGTTTTTTAGGAAATTCTACGGTGTCGTAATCGCCTTTTTTTCCACCCATTCCCAATTGGATTTGGATGTCGTTGGTAACGATTTCCTTCATCAATGTCGATTTTCCACTGCCTGAAACTCCTGTAATAACTGTGAGCACTTCCAAAGGAATATCCACATCAATATTTTTCAAATTGTTTTGTCTTGCACCTTTTACGTGTATAAATTCTTTGGCTTTACGACGCTTTTCAGGAATTTTAATTTCAAGTGATCCTGTTAAGTATTTGGAGGTGAGTGTATCAGCATTTTTTAAATCTTTAAAATTTCCTGCAAAAACCAGTTCTCCTCCTAAATATCCTGCTTCCGGACCAATATCTATAATATAATCTGCAGCCCGCATCACATCTTCGTCGTGCTCTACAACGATGACGGTGTTTCCTAAATCTCGAAGATTTTTCAAAACGCCTATTAAATTTTCAGTATCTCGAGAGTGTAACCCAATAGAAGGCTCGTCCAAAATATAAATAGATCCCACAAGAGAACTCCCGAGAGATGTTGCTAGGTTAATTCTTTGCGATTCCCCTCCGGAAAGTGTGTTAGATGTTCTATTTAGTGTTAAATATCCTAAACCAACCTTCAATAAAAATTCTAGTCTGGTAGTAATTTCGTAAAGTAAACGTTTGGCAATTTCTGCATCGTGTTGAGAAAGTTTTAAATCTTTCATCAAAGGCAAAAGTTCATCCAAAGGCAATTCAATCAAAGATTGAATAGTGTGTCCGTCTATTTTTACATATTGCGTTTCGGGACGTAACCTTAATCCTTCACAAGTAGGGCAAGTTGTTTTGCCACGGTAACGAGAAAGCATTACGCGGTATTGTATTTTGTAAAGATTTTCTTCAACCATTTTGAAGAAATTGTCAATACCAGGGAAACTTCTCGATTTATCACCTTTCCACAAATATTGTTTTTGTTCTTTAGTGAGTTGATGATAAGGCTTATGTATAGGGTAGTTGCCAGCCTTTTTGATGAAGGCTTTTTTCCATTCGCTCATACTTTCACCTTTCCAAGCTGCAACAGCATCTTCAAAAACGGATAAATTTTTGTTGGGAATTACCAAATCTTCATCAATGCCAATAACTTTTCCGTAGCCTTCACATTCTGGGCAGGCACCATAAGGATTATTAAAGCTAAAAAAATGAACATTGGGTTCTAGAAACTCCATTCCGTCCAGTTCAAATTTGTTAGAAAATTCGTGGATTTTTCCTGTATCAGTATTTTTAAGTGAAATATAGCCGTGACCTTCATAAAATGCCATTTGTATGGAATCTGCTAAACGCTGCAAAAAACTCTCATCCTCTTCATAACTAAAACGATCGATAATGAGATGAATTTCCATATCGGTTTCGGGTACAAAACCAAAGCTTTCTAAATCTTCAATTCCTGCAATATTTCCATTAATTTCCAGCCTTGTGAATCCCGAAACTTTAAGAGTGTTTAAGAGTTCTGCAAAATGGTCTTTCTTAAAAACCAACGGTGCACGCAGCAAAAACACAGAACTTTTTTTCTGGTTTTTGATAAAATCAACCACGTCACTTACGCTGTCTTTTTTCACTTCATCACCGGAAATTGGTGAAAACGTGTGCCCAATTCTTGCAAAAAGCAGCTTTAGATAATCGTATATTTCTGTGGAAGTTCCAACGGTAGAGCGAGGGTTTGAGGAAATTACTTTTTGTTGTATAGCGATTGAAGGTGCTAAACCTTTTATATCGTCAACCTTTGGTTTTTCTAATTTTCCTAAAAACTGACGTGCGTATGAACTTAAGCTCTCCACATATCTGCGCTGACCTTCTGCATAGATGGTATCAAAAGCGAGAGATGATTTCCCACTTCCCGATACGCCTGTAATCACTACCAATTTGTTTTTTGGAATGATGACATCAATATGTTTCAGGTTGTTGAGATGGGCATTTTTTACAAAAATTTCCTTCTTTATATCGATTTGTTGTGCTGTGGTCATTGAAAAAATTAAGACCTACAAAAATACAGAAAAATTGCGGGTTAAGTTATATCAACACAAGTTGAAATTTTCATATTTTCTTTATACTTATGATTTGATGTATTGTATTTTTAAGTTTTTTTTTAGATATTTGCTCATCAAATTGTAACCCGTTAAATCTCAAGAAATGAAAAAAATTTGGCAAGACTTGGTTACACATTTGATAAAAAAAAGATAAATACTTTTTTCTAGAAGAAAGTTGAGGAATGTCGTAAGGCATTCCTTTTTTTTATAATGATTTTTTTCTCAAAAACAGCCTTTCACGTTAAAAAATTCTTAAATACCTTTGCTGCTAATTTTTTTATAAACTGTCATCAACACAAATGATTTTAAATTAAATTGATTTAGGATTTGATAATTTATATTTATAAAAAGTAGTAAAATGGAAAAAAAAATTGTTGCAGCATCTCTTCTGATGTTTTTTGGTTTATCTTTTTCACAAACTAATGAAGGCTCCATCGAAAGTGTTGAAATTCAGGGCAAGTTTCTTAATCTTCCTTACAAAAAGGTGAACGAAAATGTCATCATCATTTTGAAAGATGAGTTGAAAAATTCTCCAGCTAACAGTATTGATGAATTATTGCAGCAGTTTGCAGGAATTGATATCAGAAGGAGAGGAGCAAACGGTGTACAGAGCGATGTATCCATTCGTGGTGGTTCTTTTGAGCAGGTTTTGATTCTTTTAAATGGTATCAGAATGAATGATTCGCAAACTGGACACAATTCCCTCAATATTCCTGTAGATTTATCCAATGTTGAAAGAATTGAAGTAATGAAAGGTCCTGCTGCAAGGCGTTTCGGTAATGGTCCTTTTGCAGGAGTTATTAATATTGTAACTAAAACTTCAGGTGATGAAAGAGTGACGATTTCCGCTACAGGTGGTGATTTCAAAACCTACGATTTAGGGTTAAGTGCTACATTTGGAAACGAAAATTTTAGCAATATTTTTCAGGCTAATTCAGGGAGTTCTGAAGGTTACAGACACAATACAGACTATAAGATCAATAACGTTTTCTATCAAAACCAATTTCAGTTGGGTAAAAGTAAAATGCAGTTGATGGCAGGATTTTCTGAAAAGAAATTTGGCGCAAACGGTTTCTATGCAACGCCAACTGCAACGGAACAGTATGAAGAAACACAAGCATCTGTAGTAGCTTTAAAACATCAACAAACGTTTGGGAATTTTAATCTAAACTCTAATATCTATTGGAGAAGAGGACAAGATATGTACCTTTTTAACCGTCAAAAACCTGAAATTTACCGTAATATGCACATCGGTAATAATGCTGGTGCAGAGGTAAACGGAAGTTACAATTCCAGTATTGGTACTACCGGAATTGGTGCAGAGTTTAGAAAGGAATTTTTATCCAGTAATAATCTTGGGGACAGAGAAAGAACAATTACGCAGTTGTTTTTCGAGCATCATTTTTCATTCTTCAACAGTAAGCTTCAGGTTTCTCCGGGTGTTTCTTGGGCCAATTATTCCACAGCAGGAAACTTTTTCTATCCGGGGCTTGATGTAGGCTTTGACATTAACGAAAATCATAAAATCTATGGAAATGTTGCAAAAGTACACCGTATCCCAACTTTTACCGACTTATATTATGTGAGTAGAACGGAACAAGGAAATGCGGATTTGAAGCCTGAAAATGCATTGTCGTATGAAATTGGCTATCGTTTTCTGAAGAATAATTTACTTATCAACGCCGGATTATTTGGCAGAGATACTGAAAATGCAATAGACTGGGTGAAAAGTAGCGCCGCTGAAAAATGGCACGCCGTTAATTCTGGAAATATTGTAACAAGAGGTATTGATATAGAGCTGAAGCAGAGTTTTAATAATTTTGTGAAATCCTATTCATTAGGATATACTTTTGTGCACAATAAGGAATGGAGCCGTCCTGAATTTTCTAAATATGTCTTGGATAATCTGAAACACCAATTTGTGGCAAAACTTGAAAACCGATTATTTAAAAACCTTACCAATCAATTGGTATACAGATACAATGAAAGAGCAAACGGTTACAGCTACAATCTTTTGGATGAGAAGTTATCATATAAGTTAAGAAATACAGAATTATTTGTTTTGGTAAATAATATCACCAACACGCAGTATACAGAAGCTTTTGGTGTGCCAATGCCAAAAAGATGGTTTCACGTTGGATTTAGTTGGGACATTAATTTCAGTAAATAAACGCTTAACTTTCTGTTAAAGTTAAATTAATATCAGTAAATTTGCTGTCCATATGAGGACAGCATTTTTATTTATTTTTCTCTATGTATCTTCTTGGGGATTTGCACAGAGTGAACATCTTTCAAATTTTAACTCTGTTACGGTTACTTACAAATTCCACCCCAAGTTTTTCCTTTATGGGGAAGGCCAGCTTCGCAGTATTGAAGATTTTTCGTACCCGGATTATTACGAAGCAAAAGGAGGTTTAGGCTATTATTTAACCCCTAATCATAAGCCTTTTGTTGGAATTGGAAGGTATGCTAATTACAAAGATCATCTTTTAAGTAAAGAAGAATTCAGGGTATGGCTTCAGGATATTATTGATGTAAAAAAGGGAACTGTAAAGTTTGAAAACCGTTTCAGAGCCGAAAAAAGCTGGTTTTACGAACCACTAAAAGGTAAAAACTCTACCAGAAACCGTTTCCGTTACAGGTTGAATATTTCTGTGCCATTAAATAATAAAAAAATTGAACCGGGAACTTTATTTGCCAATACTTATACCGAACTGTTTTTTACACCATCCAAAATTGATCCTTTCTTCTCCAGAAATCGTTTGTATGGAGGATTGGGATATCAAATTGATGAAAATTTTGGTTTGTCAACGGGTTATTTGTGGCAGAGAGAATTTGCTTCATCAGGAAATCGAAATTTGCATTTTCTCTATTTAGCACTCAATATCAATATTGATGGTACGGATGATGATAAGGATTATCACTTCCCGGGAGCCGATTAAAAAAAGCAAAACTCAACATCTGTTGAGTTTTTTTATTTAGTACTTTTCAATTAGGTAACGGTACGCTTTAAGATATTTATTGAGTCGTTTAGTGTCCTTGTCTGATATCTGTCTGTTAAATCGTGTAAGATCCATATTATCTCTAAGGTCATTTAGTTTTACAGCGATAGAAAGAGGCGATTTTTCGGTTCGAAGAATGAAATCATCATAGTTTTCATCAGGATTTATTTTCGTAAGGCAATTTACAGCGAAAAGGATATACTCCGGAAAACCTTCGGAGCGAAGATAATCATAATCGTAATTCGGACAATCTTCAATCACATCGTGCAAAGCACCCACAATCTTTTCATCCAAAGTCTTTCCGTAATTTGAAACTCTCATCACGTGTCCAATATAAGGAGCGCCATATTTGTCGGTTTGACCTTTATGAGCTTTATCTGCAATTTTTATGGCTTTATTAAGAAGTTCTTCTTTGGTCATCTCTAAAATTCTGATAATACAAAATTAAAAAAATGCTCTGATTTCTCGGAGCATTTCGTATTTATTCTTTGTATTAAAAAGCACTATGAGAAATTTTGAGTGTATTAAATTTATCTGAATTATATAATCAATTCATTTTTTGTGGTTTAATAAATCTTCAATTGAATCTTTTTTGGCAATTAAAGAATCTTTTGGTTTAAACATGTTAGGAATTTCAATGGCGTTACCTTTAGATTTAGTAATTAGTACCGAATATTTTGGGTAAGTCGATATTTTTTTATTGGGAATAGGAACGGGTTTTACAGTATCCATATACTTAAAATATTTTATTGAAAGGCTGTCGTACAGATTTGTTTTAGCCTGTGAAAAGGCAATAATCGGAAAAGTAATAAGCACTAACACTAAAGTTTTCATACTAATAATTATGAGTTGATAATATAAGACAACTTGAGCCATCCATTTATTACATTTAATAGTTTTAAAAGTATTTAAGAATTCTTTAAAACAATTGTTGTTTTCTTTTCATTAAATTTGCTTATGAGCCTTTCGCCGGATGCACAAAAAATCTTTAATATGCTTGTATCAGAAATGATAGAAGATGGTTTTGTACGCATTAGCGAAAATACATATTACAAAAAATTGGGTAGTATTACGGTTTCATTAATGGATAATGCTCTTAATATTGCACATCAGGGAAAACTTTATGGCATAATTCCCGAACGTGAAATTTCTAAACTTGCTAATGGAGTAGAACCTATTCTTTTTAGGATAAAATATATTTTAGCTTTTTCTATGCAGCAAGATATGAATCGGTTTATGAATTTGTTTTATAATTATTTTCTGAATTAGATACAACAAAACGCCCCGAAACTTCGGGGCGTTTGCTATTCAAATAATAAATGGAAATTAGTAATTCCCTTTTTCAATAAAATGTGCAGCTACTTTTTCAGTTAGTGCAACTACATTTGGCGTGTTGGTATATTTTGTAAATCTTCTCAAACCGGAAAGCATCATTCGTTGTTCGTCGCCTTCTGCAAAGGAAACGATGCCTTCTTTTGCGGCTGCGATGATTTTTTCAACGGCTTTGTAAAGATTTAATTGCGCCATTGCTGCTTCCACAGAATCAGGAGCGAAATGTTTTTCGGCTCTTAAAACTGCAGATTCTGCCATATAAATTTGGTTCAGAATTTCGGAAGCGTTCAACAATAAGTGCTGTTGTTTTTCAATATCCATCATATATTTTTGAAGTGCGGCTCCTGAAACCATCAAGAACACTTTCTTCAAATTGTGGATAATCGCTTTTTCTTCAGACATATAAGCCGAATAATCAGGAACTTCAAATGATGGAATTCCCATCAATTCTTTTCCGATGGCCATTGCAGGTTTTAACAAATCGAGTTCACCTTTCATTGCTTTTTTAATCAACATTCCAACGGCTAAAAGTCGGTTGATTTCGTTGGTTCCTTCGTAAATTCTTGCAATTCTGCTGTCTCTCCACGCCGCTTCCATCGGTGCATCTTCGCTAAAGCCCATTCCTCCGTAGATTTGGATACCTTCGTCTGCGGTGTGTTGCGTTAAATCGGAAACAAAAACTTTTAAGATGGAACATTCTACTGCGAATTCTTCCACGCCTTTCAATTCGGCTTGTTGATGGTTCATTCCACCAGCAACGAGTTCATCAATTTTATCCTGAACATCTTTCGCTGCACGATAAGAACCCGCTTCTGAAACGAAAATTCCCGTCGCCATTTCCGCAATTTTTTTACGGATTGCTCCGAAAGTAGAAATCGCAACTCCAAACTGTTTTCTTTCATTCGCGTAATTGATGGCAAGCGAAGTAATTCTTCTCTGCCCGTCCAAATTCGCGGCAGCCAACTTAATTCTACCTACATTCAAAGCGTTCAAAGCGATTTTGAAACCGTTGTTTCTTTCGCCCAAAAGATTTTCCACAGGAACTTTCATATCGTTGAAGAAAACCTGACGAGTAGAAGAGGAGCGAATACCGAGTTTATGCTCTTCCTCACCAAAAGTCATACTTTCAGGATTTTCCAATTCCGAACGGTTAATGACGAAACCTGTAATGTTTTTATCATCATCAATTTTCGCAAAAAACGTGAAGGTATCGGCAAAACCTGCGTTAGAAATCCACATTTTCTGTCCGTTGATGATGTAATGTTTTCCGTCTTCGGAAAGTCTTGCTTTCGTTTTTCCAGAATTGGCGTCAGAACCTGCATCCGGTTCCGTCAAACAATACGCTCCGAATTTCGTTCCTTGAGCCAAATCCGGAAGATATTTTTTCTTTTGTTCTTCAGTTCCGTAAAGCAAAATTGGCAATGTTCCAATTCCGGTGTGCGCTCCATAAGCAGTCGCAACCGAACCGTTCGCTCCGGAAGCCATATCACAAGCCAACATTGTGGTGGTGAAATCCATTCCAAGACCGCCGTATTCTTCAGGAACCGCAATTCCAAGAACGCCCATTTCTCCGAGTTTGCGCATCACTTCTTCAGTCAATGCATAATCTTTGTGTTCAAATCTCTCACGATTTGGAACCACTTCTTTATCAATAAATTCTTTGATCGAATCGCGCAGCATTTTTTGCTCCTCGTTCAATTCTTCAAGAGAAAAAATCTCGCTTGCAGCAATGTCTTTAATTAAGAATTCGCCGCCTTTTACGTTTGTTAATGTATCGCTCATTTTGTTTTAATTTTAAATTTTAGATTATAAATTGTAAATGATTTTAATTATAAATTTTCAGAGGAAGTTTTGATGATTTTAGTTAAAATATTGATAATACTTCAATTTCATCTAAATAAGGTTTCATTTCAATGTTTACCAAATTTGAAGAATTGTATAACTTCAACCAATACCTTGTTTCACGTGCTTCTTTATTAGCAATAGAAAGTTTTGATATGAAATCTTTCTTGGATTGTGCAGCAATTGCTTCTTCAATATTTGCCCCTATAGAAGTTCCACAACGAAGAATTTGCTTAGATAAAATAAATTCATTTTGTAATTTGCATTATTTGTAAAATTGAATAATCTTTAATGCAAAATCAAATGACTTTATTTGGATCAAATTATCTTCCTTGAAACTCATTTCATCTAAAATTTATAATTTAAAATCTATAATTTTTAAAGTAGTTCAAAAATACTCGCCGCTCCTTGTCCCGTTCCAACGCACATAGAAACCATTCCGTATTTATTTCCGCGTTTGCGCATTTCATCTAATAATTGAACGGTCAATTTCGTTCCTGTACAACCAAGTGGATGTCCAAGTGCGATTGCGCCTCCGTTTACGTTAAGAATTTCAGGATTTAAATTCAATTCTTTTTTAATCGCAACAGATTGAGAGGCAAATGCCTCGTTCAGTTCAATTAAATCAATATCTTTCAGTTCTAAACCTGCCTGTTTTAATGCTTTTGGAATGGCGTAAATTGGTCCCATTCCCATAATTCTCGGTTCTAAACCTGCGGCTGCATAAGCAACCAATCTTGCTTCAGGTTCCAAACCTAATTCTTTCACCATATCCTCGCTCATCACGATAACGAAAGCAGCGCCATCACTCATTTGCGAAGAATTTCCTGCCGTAACCGAACCTCCGTTTGCGAAAACCGGACGAAGTTTTGCCAAACCTTCCAAAGAAGTGTCTTTTCTTGGACCTTCATCTACAGAAAAATCAAACTTTTTGTTTTGCATTTTTTGGTTCTCATCCAAGAAATTATATTCTACCGGAATTGGAACAATTTGGTTATTGAATTTCCCTTCTTCCAACGCTTTCAATGCTTTTTGATGACTTTCAAAAGCAAATTGGTCTTGTTCTTCACGGGAAATTTGATATTGTTTTGCAACTTCCTCCGCAGTGTAACCCATTCCCCAATAATAATCGGGATTGGATTTTGCGTAATCAGTTTCCGGAACAGGTTTGTAACCTCCCATTGGAATGTAACTCATACTTTCGGTTCCACCTGCAATAATGCAATCCGCCATTCCTGCCTGAATTTTTGCAGAGGCAATCGCAATCGCTTCCGAACCAGATGCACAATATCTGTTTACGGTAACTCCCGGAACTTTGTCGGTGTTTAATCCCATTAAAGAAATTAAACGTGCCACGTTCAAACCCTGTTCTGCTTCAGGCATTGCGTTTCCTACGATAAGGTCGTCAATTCTGTCTTTGTCGAGTTGCGGAACTGCTGCCATCAATTTTTCAATGACTGTCGCCGCCATTACATCGGGTCTTGTAAATCTCAAACTTCCTTTTGGCGCTTTACCAACGGCAGTTCTGAAACCCTTAATTATATATGCTTGTTTCATTTTATTTTTGTAAAATGTACAATGTACGATGTACAATGTACTTTGTTATGATTTGAAATTGTTTATTAGTTTCACCAACATATTTTGAATGTATCTTAGTTCATTAAAGATTGCTTCATAATTTTCGTTCGAAAGATAATTGAGATTTCTTGCAACAATTAATTGTGTTTCAAATTCAAATGAAACTTCCAATTCTCTAAAATTATGCATCTTTAATTATTAAGATTTTCAAAATACTTTGTACATTATACTTTTTACGTTGTACAATTAATTTCTCAAAGGTTTTCCATTTTGCAACATATATTGAATTCTCTCTAAAGTCTTTCTCTCGCCGCAAAGTTGCAAGAATGCTTCTCTTTCCAAATTCAATAAATACTGTTCGTTCACCACTGTCGGTTCTGAAAGATTTCCGCCGACCATTACATACGCTAATTTGTCTGCAATTTTTTTATCGTGTTCGGAGATGTAGTTTCCGGTCAACATTTGGTCGGTTCCCACGTAGAACATTCCAAGTGCATCTTTTCCTAAAACTTTTACAGTTTGTTGGATGGGTTGCGTGTAACCTTGTTCTGCCATTAATTTTGCCACTTTTTTGGCTTCGGCAATCTGACGGTTTTTGTTTACAACAACGATGTCTTTATGCTTTTCCAAAATTCCCATATCATAAGCTTCGTAAGCAGAAGTTGCTACTTTTCCCATCGCGATGTTCATAAATGCTTCCCGCATTCTGTTGTTTTTCACATCATCCGGTTGGAATTTTTTGGAAGTTCTCAACGCGAATTCTTTCGTTCCGCCACCTCCAGGAATTACACCAACACCGGTTTCCACCAATCCGATATAAGTTTCTGCGGCTGCCACAACTTTGTCGGCGTGCATCGTCATTTCGCAACCACCGCCTAAAGTCATTCCGAAAGGCGCCACCACAACTGGAATTGAGGAGTAACGAACCCTCATCATCGATTTTTGGAAGTAGGCGATTGCCATATTCAAATCGTCCCAATCTTGATCAATTGCCATCATTAAAATCATCGCTAAATTTGCTCCAACAGAGAAATTCGCGCCTTGATTTCCGACAACCAAACCGTCGTATTCCTTTTCAGCAAGGTCGATTGCACGGTTTAAACCGTCCAAAACTCCGCCTCCAAGTGAGTTCATTTTGGAACGGATTTCAAAATTGATAATTCCGTCGCCCAAATCTTGAATGGCACTTTCGGAGTTGCTCCAAAGTGTTTTATTTTTTCTGATGTTATCAAGAATAATGAAAGCGTCTTGTCCCGGAATATTGCTATAGTTTTCTGAATTTTTATCAAAGAAAATGCTTTGTCCTTCGTCGTTTACTTTATAGAAAGTTTCGCCTTTTTGAGCCATTTCTTTTACCCAATCCGACACTTCGTAACCGGCATCTTTCGCCAATTCAATTCCTTTTTCCACGCCAACTGCATCCCAAATTTCAAACGGACCGTTTTCCCAACCGAAACCGGCACGCATTGCATCATCAATTTTGTAGATTTCATCGGAAATTTCAGGAACTTTGTGAGAAACATAAGCGAACAATGCGCCTAAAGATTTTCTATACAATTCGCCTGCTTTATCTTTTCCACCGATTAAAACTTTAAATCTGTCGATCGGTTTATCAATATTTTTCGTTAGTTCAAGTGTAGGGAAGCTGGATTTACCTTGAAGTTCATATTCCATTGTATCCAAATTCAGTCCGTGAATTTCAGATTTTCCTTCTGCGTTTTTCACTTTTTTGAAGAAACCTTGTTCGGTTTTAGAACCCAACCATTTGTTCTCCATCATTTTCTGAATGTAATCCGGCAATTTGAACACATCATTGAAATTCTGTGCTTCAACACCAGATTTTTCAACACCTTGCGCAACATGAACCAATGTATCCAAACCAACCACATCCGCCGTTCTGAACGTCGCAGATTTAGGACGACCAATTACAGGACCAGTTAATTTATCAATATCAGTTACATTTAAACCAAGATTTTTCACTTCGTGAAGAAGATTCATCATCGAGAAAACTCCAATTCTGTTGGCGATAAAGGCAGGAGTATCTTTCGCCAAAACGGTAGTTTTTCCAAGGAATTTTGCACCGTATTCCATATAAAATTTTACAATTTCAGGGTCGGTGTCATTGGTTGGAATGATTTCCAAAAGTGGTAAATATCTTACCGGATTGAAGAAGTGCGTTCCTGCGAAATATTTTTTGAAATCGTCGCTTCTGCCTTCTACAAGCATATTAATCGGAATTCCGGACGTGTTGGATGAAACCAAAGTTCCCGGTTTTCTGAACTGTTCAATCTTTTCGTAAACCGATTTTTTGATGTCCAATCTTTCAACCACCACCTCAATAATCCAATCGGTATTTTTGATTTTCGGTAAATCGTCGTCGAAGTTTCCTACGGTAATTCTTTCCGCAAACTGTGGCGTGTACAATAGGGCAGGACTTGCTTTTTTCAGTTTTTCAAAATTTTCTGTGGCGATGCGGTTTCGCACGGCTTTGTCGTCTTTGGTAAGACCTTTTTTCTGTTCCGCTTCCGTGAGTTCGAAAGGAACGATATCAAGAAGGAGAACTTCAACGCCGATGTTTGCAAAGTGCGCCGCAATTCCGCTTCCCATAATTCCCGAACCGATAACGGTAACGTGTTTAATTCTGCGTTTCATTAATATTTTATTTTCTTTTGTTTAAATCATTTGCTGTTTTTACAATAATATCCATTACTTCCTTGAAGTTTTGTAACCTTTCCGGAGATACCTTTTCGATAATGGCTTTGTTGAAGTTTACCACGACATCTTTAGATATGTTTCGATGTTGCAATCCTTTTTCGGTGAGTTTTATAATAACTTCACGTTTATCAGAAGTGGTTTTCTCCTTGTAGATGTAACCATTATCTTCTAGAAGTTTGATGATTCTGGTAAGTGAAGTTGGTTCTATTGCCATTTTAGGTCCAAGATTGGTGCTTCGTGTACCTTCTTTAGGATCAATTTTAAGAAGTGTTAGAGCCTGTACAGTAGTGGTGTCATACTCTGATGCCATCTCTGAAAACATTTTAGAAACCGCCAGCCAAGTCGATTTTAAAATGAGGTCTACATTTTCTACTTTTTCCTTGTTGTTTTTTTCCATAATTATTGAAATTGTGGTTTTTCCAAATTTAAAAATTATTATGCATGCATAATATATTTATTTTGTTAATGTTTTGTTAAATATTGAAAATCAGCGAATTAAATTTTATGATGAGCATAATATTATGCATGCATAATATTTATGTAAAGCCTTTAAAATGAGGAATTAGTGAAGGTTTTTTAGAAATGTAATGATTTCCTCAAAATTATTGAATTTTTGTTGAGAATTTAAGTTTGTTATCTCCCAAAAATCATTGTAAAATGTAAAATTGTAGCTTGAAAGATTTTTTTTGAAGTTTTTTTGAAGCACAGAATACAATAATTCTTTTTGAAATTGTGGTGCTGCAATATGAGGTGGAACAAAATGTTCACCAATGTCAAAAAGTACAGGATCGGATAAATCTGAATGAGCGGAAAGAACATCTTCAGCAATTCCTGCAAAGAGTGACTGATCTTTTACAAACCATATCTTATCGGCAAATTCTTTTGCCAAACGCCAATCGTGCGAAGAAAAAAGAATGAGTTTATGATTTTTTTGCGCCAATTTTCGAAGAAGTTTTAGGATGGTGATTTTATTCTCTTCGTCAAGATGTGTGGTTGGTTCATCTAAAATGATCATTGGTGAATTCTGTGCGAAAGCCCTTCCAATAAATGCTTTTTGTAAATTACCGTCTGAAAGTTTCTGTAAAGTAAGGTGCTTGTATTGGCTTAAATTTAAATTTTCAATAATTTCTTCAACTTCTTGTTTGTCAGATTGATTTAATTCATAATAATAAGGATAATGAATGTATTTGCCGAGTGAAATTAAATCAGTAACTGTATAATTTACTGGAATTTGAGATTTTGAAAAAACTACGGCAATCTGTTCTGCGATTTCTTTTGTTGAAAGATTTTTGATGCTTTTTTGGTTGATAAAAATCTCACCATTTAATGTGGGAATCTGATTTAAAATAGATTTGATTAATGTGGTTTTACCAACGCCATTATTTCCAATTAAAAGACAGACTTCGCCTAAATTCAAAGAAGTTTCCACGCCTTTGATTAAAGGAGTTTTGTAACCTATGTCTGTATTTTTTAATTGTAGAAACATTTTTTATTTCCCGCAGATTTCACGGATTAACGCAGATTTAGAAGTTTTAAAATTATTGGTAAGAATAAAAATAATATTGTTGGAATTGAACTAATAAAAATCCAAAAATATTTATCATTTATCTTTAAATAAGATGTTATAGCAAGAATTAATGAGGATAACATTGAAATAGGTAAGGCAAAAAAAATATACCAATTATGTGCTAAAGAATAAACCCAATGCATTTGTTGATTTAATCTATAGTAATTTGATAACTCCATAAAAACAAAACCTAAAACAAATAATAAGATATTTGAGATTATTAATTGTTTAAAAGTTATTTTTAGTGGCATAAATGTGTAAATCTGTGTTATCTGTGTTATCTGTGAGATTTCAATAACATCATCAAAATTACAGGAACTCCAAAGAGTGAAGTAATCACATTCAGTGGAAACTGAATTAATTCTGAAATGATTGAAAATAATTCCATGATTAAAATTCCCAAAATCATATTTAAAATCCATTGTTGCCAGAGTTTTGCCGGATTCCAGATCATTCTGCAAAAATGTGGTACTACGATTCCTATAAATAAAATTGGACCCAAAAATGCCGTTATAGAAGCCGATAACAATGATGAAGCAATGATGATTAAATATTTGAGCTGAGATAAATTTACACCTAAACTTTGTGCATAATTGGTTCCCAAAGCATTTCCAATCAGTGGTTTTATGGATTTAAAACTTAATATTAACCCTAAAATTACGATAATAGCTAAGACTAAAATTTGATTAATCGTTACTTGATTATTGGCTCCAAAGCTCCACAAAATATAGTTTTTCAAACTTTGATTGTCTGCGTAGAACTGTAAAATGGAAACAATAGCTCCTGCCAAAGCCGAAATTAAAAAACCAAAAATAATAAGGAATGATCGGTCTTGAAATCTATTTGAAAAAGCCAACAAAACAAGCATCAAAAGCAAACTCCCTGCAATGGCAGAAATACTGATAAAACCATTTTGCAAAATTTCGGGAAGTATCAAATTCTGGGAAAAGAAAATATAAAACGCCACACTTAAGCTCGCAACGGAAGTAATACCCAAAACAGAAGGACCTGCCAAAGGATTCTGAAAATATTCTTGAAGCAAAAACCCTGATGTTGGGATGGAAATCCCTGCCAAAAGCATCACCAAAACACGATTAATACGAAGTTGAACAATTTGCGAATGTTCAGTGTTACCCAAGAAATCATCAAAAGAAAGTTTTAAAAATCCTATGTTCAGATTAATGGCAATTAAGATTAATGCCAGTATCAGTAGTGTAAAACAAAGGATTTTGAAAGAGATTTTCATTTGGTTGAGAAAGTTAATTTGCAGAGTTGCAAAGTCGTAAATCAAAAAACACCTACAACTTTGCAACTTTACAATTCAACAACTTTATTATTTCTATTTAAAAGAATTCAGTTTTTCATCCAACATTTCTTTGCTCATCATTCCAACCGTTTCATCGGTTTTATCACCTTTTCTCATAAATGTAAACGGAATGGAACCTCCGTCCCATTGTTGAAAATTTTTAGTCATAAAATCCGGTGAAAGTGACATTGCATCTAACAGAATAATATGATTTGCAATACCATGTTCGCGCCCAAAATCTTTCACTTTCACATCCCAATCCGATTTTTGGTCTACACTTACAAAGGTAAATTTTACAGGTTGATCTTTCAGTTCTTCCATTTTTTCTCGGAAATGTGGCATCTCACGAACGCAAGGTCCACACCAAGTTGCGAAGAAATTGGTTACATATAAAGTATCGTTTTTCTTATTGATAAGCTCGGAAACCTTATCAGCGCTGTATTCTGTAAGTATGATGTTTTCAGCTGGTTCGTTGGTTTCAGGAATTACAGTGGTAGAATCTGTTTCGTAATCTTCAGTTTCAGTTATTTTACCTTCTTTTTTACAGGCAGTAAGCGTTCCCAAAAGCATAAGATACAGGAATAACTTTCTCATAATTTTTTATATTTTTGTTCAGCAAATATGGAACAACTTTTACCCAAGGGAAAACAGCCCACTTTTCACAGGCTAAAAATAAAGAAAAAAAAGCAACTCACCAAAAACACATTTGCGTTGGAGTTTGATATTCCGACAGATTTGAGAGCAAATTTCAGTTTCGATGCGGGACAGTTTGTTTCGGTGAAATATCTTCATAAAGGTGAGTCTTTCATTAACGATTATTCCATGACATCAGCGCCTTTCGAGGATAAAATTTCTTTGGGAATAAAGGTGAATTCTACTGACAGTTCTACAACAAGCCTTTTTGAAAATTACAATATTGGTGATGAAATTGAAGTTAGCGAACCAAAAGGACGCTTCACTTTGGTATCCAAACCTGCGGAATTTAGAACGATTTTAGGATTTGCTGCAGGAATTGGAATTACGCCGATTTTAAGTCATTTTAAGCATATTCTTCACAACGAACCTAGAACCAGAATGTTTCTATTTTATGGAAACAAAAGCAAAGAGGATACAGCTTTTAAGGATGAACTGGATGAGCTGCAGAAAAAATATGCTGACCGGTTTGAAATTCATTACTTTTATTCTCAGGAGAAGGTTGGGAATGCTTTATTTGAAGGACGTTTGGATCAAAAGAGACTGCATTTGATCATCAACCAGATACTGATGATTGATGATACTGATGAAGAAGTAACACTTTGGGATTCGGTAGATGAAGTTTTGATATGTGGAAAGGGCGAAATGATAAAATCAATTGCTAATGCCTGCTACGAAAATGGTATTCCGAAAAAGAATATTCATTTTGAATTGTTCGAGGAGTTTAATGATGATATTTATCCCGTAGAAGTTGAATTTCCGGTTGTTAAAAATATTGAAGTTGATTTTAAATACAATGGTGTTAACCATAAAACAGTTTTGAAGGACAATCGTGATAAGTTGCTTCAAAGTCTTTCCATACAGAAGTTTGAGGTGCCTTTCTCATGTAAATCCGGTATCTGCGGAAGTTGTGAATGCAGATTGATTGAAGGTGAAGTAGAACTTCTTGAAAATGAATATTTAACCGAAAGGGAAGAAGCTAAAGGGAATATTTTGGCATGTATGGCATTTGCGCTGACCAATAAAATAAAAATCGATTTTGATCAGATTTGAAAAGAATTTTAGACATATTTAAATCATTTTTTCTACTCATCGAAATTGGTATTTTGATGATGATGATGGCCAATATTTGGGTGTTCGCACTTACCAATGGTAGAACTTATACCAAAATTTCTAAAATTCCGCCACGCGAAACCGCTTTAGTACTAGGAACTTCACCCAAAACAAAATCGGGCAATGCTAATCCTTATTTTATTTCAAGAATGGATGCTGCAGCATTGCTTTATCACCATGGTAAAATAAAAAAAATCATTGTAAGCGGAGAGAAAAGCCGTGGATATGACGAGCCTACTGCAATGAAAACCTTTCTCATTTATCAAGAAGGCGTTCCCGAAGATATTATTATTAAAGATTCAAAAGGTTTGAATACGCAAGCCAGCATTAAGCGTTGCAAGGAACTTTACGGTGCAGAAAACGTGATTATTGTGTCACAAGGTTATCACAATTTGAGAGCGCTTTTTTTTGCCAGAAACCTTGATATGAATGCACTTGGGTTTGATGCACAGGATATTACAAAGCCTGAAAGTTATTACAGAAACCAATCCCGGGAGTTTGTCGCAAGAGTTTTAGCGGTAATTCATTACATTTTCCGTATTGACGATTGATTGCTCTGGACAGCAAATTCATAAGCGAAAATTTGTAAATATCATCAAAAACTCTGAGTGTGATTTGTATTATAAAAACCTCACTTTTCTTCGCTTTTTTAATTAAATCATTAGCAAAAATTCTATATTTGTAAAAACAAACTCTTAATGCTCGTAATTGGAATTGCAGGTGGTACCGGAAGCGGAAAAACCACAGTTGTAAACAAAATTCTTCAGCAGTTGAACGCTGAAGGTGTTAATGTACTCTCACAAGATAATTATTATCACGATAACCAGCATTTGTCTCTACAAGAAAGGGAAGCGCTAAACTATGACCATCCAAAATCTATTGATTTTGAATTGTTGTTGAAGCACGTAAAAATGCTTAAAAAAGGTGAAAATATTGAGCAACCTGTTTACAGCTTTGTAACGCATTCCAGAACCGGAGACCACGTTACTGTTGAACCTAGGAATGTTTTGATTGTAGAAGGTATTTTAGTTTTAACAAATCCTGAGCTTTTGAAAGAATACGATCTGAAAGTGTTTGTACACGCTGATTCCGATGAGCGATTAATCAGAAGAATTCGCAGAGATACACAAGAACGTGGCAGAGATTTGAATGAGGTTTTACACCGTTATCAAACCACACTAAAGCCGATGCATCAGGAATTTATTGAGCCTTCTAAAAATGAAGCAGACTTAATTGTCCCAAATATGCGTCACAACAGTGTAGCCATTGATTTTCTCACCACAGTGATCAATAACTCCCTTAAAAAAGTACACTAATGTCAGAGGAGTTAATAAAAGATATAAAACCAACATCTAAAGCGATGAAATTTATCAGGAATTATATTCTGAATAAATATTTTATCACCGTTTTTGCATTTTTGGTTTGGATGATTTTTTTCGACAGCACCTCTTTTTTAGTAATTAATGAACTTAATCAGGAAATTAATAAGTACGAAAAACAGCTTTCTTACTATAAAGATGAGTATAAAAAGAACGATGATTTCTACAAAAAACTTATGAATAATAAGGACGAAAAAGAAAAATATGCACGTGAAAATTACTTTATGAAAAAGCCTAATGAAGAAATTTTCATCCTTGTGGTAGACAGCAGCAATATTAAAAAAGCAGAAAATAAATAGTTTTCTATTAAATAGGAACGGGCTTTAGCCCGTTTTTTAAGTTTTAGCAATTCTTTGGCTTTAGCCAAAACATAATAGATAATACTAATACTATATAAAAATGTTCAGCAAAGTTACACTTCACGACTGGGAATCTTTGGTAAAAAAACAATTGAAAACCGATGATATTTACAGCCTTCTTTCCAAAGAAAATTTGGAAGGATTAACCGTAAAGCCTTACTATGATTCAGTTTCAAAACCTTTGAAAAATCTTCCGAAAATTGAAGAGTCAACGCATTTGGTTTCCTCATATCACGAAGATTTGGAAGAAAATGTATTTGCTTTTCTGTTGAACGAAAATGTTGAGGGACTTTCAGAAAAAGCTGTGTTTATCAATAATAAAGATTTAGCAGAACATATAACTACTGAAGATGGCAGTCAATATTTTTCTTTAGTTGATGTATTTGATGAAAATGCCGGTAAATTGAATGAACAGCTTGCCAAAGAACTTTTGGCTAAAGATTTCAACAGAAATATCTGTGTTAATATCTCGCTGCATCAAAATGCTGGAGCTGCAATTTATCAACAATTGGGAATCGCTTTAGCAAAAACAAAGGAGCTGACTGAAGTTTTTGGAAAAGATATTCTAAACAAATTGATATTCAGAATTGCAATTGGCTCCAATTATTTCTTTGAAATGGCTAAAATACGTGCTATGAAACTGGTCTTCAACCAATTTTCGAAAGAATTTGGATTGGATGAAATACCTTACATTTTTGCGGAAACATCTTTTAGAAATAAATCTAAAAACGATGAAGAAAACAATTTAATTCGTTCAACATTAGAGTTGGCTTCTGCTATGATTAGTGGTGCTGATGCTGTTTTCACTAATGATTATAAATTGGATAAATCTAACGATCTTTCTGAAGAAATATCCTTCAAGCAGCAAATTGTTCTCGCTTACGAGAGCATTATCAATGTTTTTGAAGATGCATCCAATGGAAGTTATTATGTGGAAGATTTAACCCGGCAAATCGCAGAAAAATCCTGGCAATATTTTCTTGAAATTGAAGATCAAGGCGGTTATCTGCAAAGTTTAAAATCCTTAAAAATTCAAAAAGATATTTATAAACAGGCTGTTTCCGAACAAAACTGGGTTGAAGAAGGAAAATTAAAACTCATCGGCGTCAACCTTTATCCAAAACTGGAGAAAACAAAATCTGCGGAAGAATTATACTCTGAAAAAGAAATCAAAGCCGTTCGTTTGGCAGAAATGTTTGAATAAAGTTGGATGATGGAAGCTAATAAAATTACCTTTTAAAATCACCCACAATCACACAAAGTTTGTCATTCCCTTCAAAAATATCAGTGCGTTTGTCATTCCGTAGGAATCTTTTTATTGTTATTTAAAGATTCTTTCAGAATGACATACGCTAAACTTGTTGCTTAATCTAATTTTAAAAAATTTTCTCGCATTTGTGACAATCACCAACAAAGAAATTCAAAACTACATCTATGCAAATCTAAAATCAGATTTGCATTCTTTGTTATTTAAAAAATCACCGTTTCCTGGGGTTTCAATGCAACAAGTTGTGCAGCAGATCAAAGGAAGACAGGTTGCGGATAAAAAGTTTCCGTTCTTATTAAAAGATGACATTGTTTTTCCACCTAATCTAAATTTAGAGCAAACTTCATCTCAAACCACAGCTGAATATAAAGCCCAAAATTTAAAAGGAAAATCGTTTATTGATCTTACTTCCGGTTTCGGAATTGATGCTTTTTTTATGTCACGCAATTTTGAAGACATTACTTTGGTTGAACAGAACCAAGAACTTCTGGAAATTGTAAAACACAACTGGAATGTTTTTAACAGGAAAGCCAATTTCATCAATCAAAATTTAGAAGATTTTTTAAAGGAAAATCAAAAATCGTTCGATGTCGTTTATTTGGATCCGGCACGAAGGGACCAAAACAAAAACAAAGTGTTTCTTCTGGAAGACCTTTCACCCAACCTTTTAGAAATTCAGGATGAATTACTGAAAATTTCCAATCAAATTATCATCAAACTGTCGCCTTTAATTGATCTGAAATACCTGCTTTCTGTCCTGAAAAATGTTTCAAAAATTGAAATTATTGCAGTTAGGAATGAAGTAAAAGAAGTGGTCGTTTTTATTGAATCTAATCAAATTGCCAATCAAATTCTTTGTAAATGCATCAATCTGGAAACAGATGAAAATGAATTTGAATTTTATTTCGGCGAAGAAGAAACTTCATTAGCGACTTATTCAGACGTTAAAAATTACATTTATATTCCTAATAATTCTATCTTAAAATCAGGTGCTTTCAATTATATTGCAAAACAGTTTAATCTAACAAAACTTCATCCTAACACACATTTGTATACCTCAAATGAGTTTAACAATCATTTTCCGGGAAGAGTTTTGGAAGTTGAAAATATTGATGCTAAAACCTTAATGAAAGGTGAGCAATACAATATCATCTCTAAAAATTACCCTTTAAAACCGGATGAGATTAAAAAGAAATATAAGTTGAAAGACGGAGGAAGACACTATCTGATTTTTACGCAAACACAAAAAGGAAAAATTGTTTTAAAATCAAAATAATTTTGTCTGAAACTGCAATATTTCTTAATTTTGGCCTTTAAATAAAAAAATAATGAGAAAAGCAGTTTTAGTATTCGCATTTGCAGCTTTGGCAATGGGTTGTGAAAAAGTACCAAAAGGTGGTAATAAAGGAGTCTTGAAAATGGAAGAAGGTGTGGAAAGATACGACAGCCACGAAACCAGAACCGCGGAAACCCATACTGCAACTGATACTGCTGCTGCACATCCCGATGTATTGAAAACTGATTCTGCTGCAACTCAGCCGGCAACGGCAGCCCCGGTTTCAGACAGCACTGCTACAAGGTAAAAAGTTTTTATCCCGCTAATAATATTAAAATGTCTTGCAACAGCAGGGCATTTTCTTTAATTTTACGAATTACGAAAAAATAAAATTGAAATGCAGAACACGTTAAATTACATTCAGGAAAACAAGCAAAGATATGTAGACGAACTTTTTGAATTACTGAAGATTGCCTCCATTAGTGCGGATCCTGCTTATAATCAGGATGTTTTAGATTGTGCCGATAAAGTTGCCGAACATCTTAAAAATGCAGGTGCTGATCAAGTTGAAGTTTGTGAAACTGAAGGTTATCCGATTGTTTTTGGTGAAAAAATTATCAATCCAGAGTTGCCAACCGTTTTAGTTTATGGTCATTATGATGTGCAACCACCAGATCCTTTGGATTTATGGAAAAAACCACCTTTTGAGCCTTATATCGAGAAAACGGAGCTTCATCCCGAAGGTGCTATTTTCGCCAGAGGTTCCGCAGATGATAAAGGTCAGTTCTTTATGCATGTAAAGGCGTTTGAAGCTATGATAAAAACCAATACATTGCCTTGTAATGTGAAATTTTTGATTGAAGGGGAGGAAGAAGTGGGTTCCAAAAGTCTTGAAGGTTTCGTGAAAGCCCATACTGAAAAATTGTCTTGCGATTGTATTTTAATTTCTGATACACATATTTATAGCCGTGAACAGCCAACAGTTACAACCGGTTTACGTGGTTTAAGTTATGTAGAAGTGGAAGTGGAAGGTCCAAACCGTGATTTACATTCAGGACTTTATGGTGGAGCAGTTCCAAATCCGATACATGTACTTTCCAGAATGATTGCCAAACTTATTGATGATGAGGGAAGAATTACAGTAGATGGTTTCTACGATAATGTTTTGGTAGTTTCTGATGAAGAGAGAGCTGAAATGAACAAGTTGAAAGACAATCCTGAAGAATTCAAAAAATCGATAGGTCTTGAAGGTGTAGAAGGGGAAAAAGGTTATACCACTTTAGAAAGAACCTCAATTCGTCCTACTTTAGATTGCAACGGAATTTGGGGAGGTTACACCGGAGAAGGTGCAAAAACCGTAATTCCTTCTAAGGCATTTGCTAAAATTTCGATGCGTTTAGTACCTTATCAAACACCGGATGAAATCACAGAAAAATTTAAAAATTATTTTGAGAAAATCGCTCCGGATAATGTTAGGGTAAAAGTTACACCACATCACGGAGGAATGCCTTATGTTTTACCAAGTGATACTAAAGAATATCTTGCTGCCAAAAAAGCGATGGAAACTGCTTTCGGAAAAGAAGTTCTACCATATAGAAGTGGTGGAAGTATCCCTATTACAGCGATGTTCGAACAAGTTTTGGGTGCAAAATCTGTATTGATGGGATTTGGATTGGATTCGGACGCCATTCACTCACCAAACGAACACTACGGACTGTTCAATTTCTATAAAGGTATTGAAAGTATTCCGTTGTTTTTTGAGAATTATGCAAAAGGTTAAAAGTTTATTAAACCTGAACACAACGCTTCCAGATGGAAGCGTTTTTTTGTAAATTTATAAAATGGAAAACAAAGTTATTTATATTACGGGCGGTACTAAAGGAATCGGTTATGGTATTGCAGAAGTTTTACTTAGAAATGGTTATTCTGTTGCCTTTAGTGGTAGGAAAGAACAAGATGTAAAAGCCGCAGAAGAAGAACTTAATAAAATTTCAGAAAAAGTTTTGGGAATTGTTTCTGATGTGAAAAATATAGAAGATGAACACAATGCTGTAAAACAAACCATAAACCAATTTGGAAGATTAGATGGTATAGTTGCCAATGCGGGTTTGGGAGTTTTCAAATCGGTTGATGAACTTTCGGTAGAGGAGTGGAATGATATGGTTGATACCAATCTCACAGGTGTTTTCTTTACATTAAAAGCATCAGTAGAGGAGTTGAAAAAATCGGAAGGCTATTACATTACCATTTCCAGTTTGGCAGGAACTAATTTCTTCGAAAAAGGTTCGGGTTATAATGCTACGAAGTTTGGTGTAGTTGGTTTTACGCAAGCAGCAATGATAGATTTAAGAAAATATAATATTAAAGTCTGTACCATAATGCCTGGTTCTGTTGCCACCTACTTCAACGGGAATATTCCTTCAGAACAAGATGCCTGGAAAATTCAGCCGGAAGATATAGGCAATTTAATTTTAGATGTTTTAAAAATGAACCCAAGAGTTTTGCCGAGTAAAATAGAATTTCGTGCTACCAGACCAGATCTGAAACGATAAAAAATAGGGTTCCTAAAAATGAATTTCGGGATTTTAGAAGTTTAAAAAAGGTAATCTTTTTCAACCTAATGCATTGAATAATAAATATTTAATATACTATGCATGCATAATACTTTTTTTTCTTATTTTAGCCAAACTTAAAGAAATAATAATTTATAAACATGAAAATATTAGTTTGTATCAGTAGTGTTCCCGATACTACTTCTAAAATTAACTTTACGGCAGATAAGTCTGCGTTTGATAAGAACGGAATTCAGTGGGTAATTAACCCTTTGGATGAATTTGCCTTAACGAAAGCGGTAAACCTTCAAACTTCACAAGGTGCAACTGTAACTGTCCTTAATGTAGGTGGAGCAGAAACCGAAGCCGTTATTAGAAAAGCCCTTGCAATAGGTGCTAATGACGCAGTAAGAGTAAATGTAGAACCAAAAGATTCTTTTTCTACAGCCAAAGAAATTGCTGCAATTGCACAAAGCGGCGGTTATGATTTAGTGCTTTGTGGTAAAGAATCTATCGATTACAACGGAGGTTCAGTTCCCGGAATGGTAGCTCAATTGTTGAATCAACCTTTTGTAAATGCTGCTGTAGGTTTAGAAGTAAATGGTGGAGACATAACAGCTGTTAGAGAAATTGAAGGTGGTAAAGAAACGGTTTCTCTAAAGCTTCCGGCAGTAATTGCAGGTCAAAAAGGACTTGTAGACGAAAAAGAACTTATTATCCCAAATATGAGAGGTATTATGACAGCAAGAACTAAGCCTCTAAACGTGGTTGAAGCAACATCATCGGAAGTAAAAGTTCAAAGTGTTTCTTTCGATGCAGTTCCACCAAGAGCTGCCGTGAAAATGGTTTCTGCGGATAATCTTGATGAGTTGGTAAGATTACTTCACGAAGAAGCAAAAGTAATCTAATTAAAAATCTAAAATTTAAAATTTAAAATTCTAAAAAATGGCAGTATTTGTATACGCAGAAAATATAAACGGAGTTTACAAGAAAGCAGCTTTCGAGGCAGTTTCTTATGCAAAAGCAATAGCAGACCAAAAAGGTGAAACAGTTACAGCTGTTTCCATCAATCCAACAGATTCTTCAGACTTACTTTATAAGTATGGAGCAACTAATGTCATCAATGTAAAGGATGAAGGCCTAAAAAACTTTAGCGCAAAAGCTTATGCGCAGGCAATGAACGAAGTAGCAAACGGAAACATTATTGTTTTCCCACATACTACTGATGCCTCTTCAGTTGCACCAATGTTGGCAGTTCAAAAAAATTATTCTTTAATCACTAATGCACTTGCTGCACCGGAAAGTATTTCACCTTTCCAAGTGAAAAGAAGAGCTTTTTCAGGAAAAGGATTTATGCATGCTAAAGCAGAAGGAGAAGGTGTCATTGTTACGGTTTCTCAAAATGCTTTTGGAGCAAAAGAAAATGCTGTTTCAGGCTCTGAAGAACTAAGAGATTTAGCAGTTGCAAATGAAGATACAAAAGTGCTATCTCATGAGCAATCATCGGGTAAATTAGACCTTAAGGAAGCTGAAATCGTTGTATCTGCAGGTCGTGGAATGAAAGGTCCTGAAAATTGGGGTGTTGTTGAAGATTTAGCTAATACTTTAGGTGCTGCAACAGCTTGCTCAAAACCGGTATCAGATATCGGTTGGAGACCTCACAGTGAGCACGTTGGACAAACAGGTAAGGCTATTGCTCCAAATCTTTATATCGCAATAGGTATTTCCGGTGCTATTCAGCACTTGGCGGGTGTTAATTCATCTAAAACCATTGTTGTTATTAATAATGACCCGGAAGCACCATTCTTCAAATCAGCAGATTATGGTGTTATCGGCGATGCATTGCAGATTGTTCCTGCCTTAAACGAAAAAATTAAGGCTCTAAAATCTTAAACTTTCAGATATACATAATTAATCCGGGCTATTGATGGTCCGGATTTTTTTTTGGTAAAATTTCCTATTTCACTATAGGTTTTTTCAAAAATTTAAACCTGTCAGTGCTTTTTTATCCACATTTTTAACGCTATATACCAAAGCATCAATTCTATCATTAAGCAACTGTAACTATTTTGTACCAACTGTTACAAAAATCCTATCTTTGCAAAAATTTTTACAACAATGAGCCGGGATAATCATTCAGACAGACCAAAAAGACCAAGAATTTCCAGAACGACATCTTCAGATGCCGGAAAATCCCGTGTTTCAAAATCTGATAAACCAAGAGAAACTAGAGAACAGAAGGAGCCAAAAACTCCAAGGGAACCTAGATTGTTTACAAAAGGCGAAGCCAAATCTTTCGAGAGAAAATCTGCCCCGAAACGTGGCGGAAAAAGTTTCGACAGTCGTGATAAATATGAGAAAGGGGACCTGAAATATAGCAAAAAACCTTTTAAAAAATTTGACGATAAAGACGAGGATAAGAACAAAAGATTTGTTCAACAACGCCGTTTACAAAAGATTGAAAAGGATATTCACAAAGACACCATTCGTCTCAATAAATACATCGCCAATTCTGGAATTTGCAGCAGAAGAGAAGCGGATGAACTTATCACTCAAGGATTGGTAGAGGTAAACGGAAAAGTGGTAACAGAAATGGGTTATCAGGTGCAAAAAACGGACAGAGTTGTTTTCGATGGTCAAAGCATTACACCTGAAAAACCGGTCTACGTGGTACTCAACAAACCTAAAGGTTATATCTCTACAACAAAAGATGAAAAAGCCAGAAAAACAGTAATGGATTTAGTAGCAAATGCTTCACCATATCGTCTTTTTCCGGTTGGCAGATTAGATAGAACGACAACAGGTGTGATTCTTCTAACCAACGATGGGCATTTAACCAAAAAATTGACGCATCCATCTTTCAACGTTCGTAAGATTTATCATGTTACACTCGATAGAAAGCTTTCAACAGACGATTTAAGAGCTATTGCAGACGGGATAAGATTAGAAGAAGGCGTAGCAGAAGTAGACAGTATTTCTTTCATAGAAGGTAAACCTAAAAATGAAGTCGGTATCGAAATTCATATCGGATGGAACCGTGTTATCAGAAGAATTTTCCAAAGATTAGGATACGAAGTTGAAAGTCTCGATAGAGTGATGTTTGCAGGACTTACCAAGAAAAACATCAAACGTGGACACTGGAGAATCCTTACCGATCTGGAAGTTAACAACTTGAAAATGTTATAATCCTCAATGGGATATACAGAAGATTTTGAGTTTTATTTTCAGGAAGCCAATGGAGATTTGGAATCTTACTTAAGACCTTGCGTGAATCAAATACACGAAAAAGCAGTGGAACTGGGTCTTGAATTTGATGGTTTTTATACTACCAATAAACAGCTGGTAAAAGATTTTTTGCTAGAGGTTCCGGAAGATTATTTTGTGGATGATGACCGCAGAACACTTTTCATTCTTTCTGCTGCAATGTGCAATAGTGAAATTATGAAAATGTTGGATGAAGCATTGAAGAAAACACCATATTATCCAATATCAAAAGAGAATATCTGTAACAGAATTAACTATTTCGGAAGTGTGGGAGTTACATTCCTTCCCAAGGAAATTACATAAAAAAATCGGATTTTAATCCGATTTTTATTATCCCAAAACAGTTACGCCCTGTTCAAGCATTTGATAAATAGCGTCTCTACCGTTTTCAGGTTTTACGTTGACAGCTTTTGTTCCGTTAAAGTGTAAACAGGTAATAAATCCGGCATTCACAGCATCCAAACAGGTATATTTTACACAATAATCCAAGGCCAAACCTACGATTTCTACCAGTTGAATATCGTGATATTTCAAAAAGTCTTCTAATCCGGTTTTCATAAAATGATTGTTATCCTGAAAACCGCTGTAGCTGTCAAACTCTGAATTTTTGCCTTTTTGTATAATGTGTGTAGCTTTTGATACATTTAAATCTTTATGAAATTCAGCACCAAAAGTTCCCTGCACACAATGATCTGGCCACATAAATTGTGGAATACCATTTATGTTAATGGTTTCACCTACTTTTTTTCCGTTATTTGAAGCAAAACTTTTATGATCTGCAGGATGCCAATCTTGTGTGAAGACAATTTGATCATAATCATTTTCATCCATTAAAAGGTTAATATAAGGTATTACGGAATTGGCTTCAGGAACTGCAAGTGAACCGCCTTCACAAAAATCATTTTGTACATCTACTACTATAAGGGCTTTTTTCATTTTTAAAGTATAATTTAATTGTTAAATGCTGTAAGCAACACTAATGTGGTTGCTGTAAATTTACTCAAAATTTTAGCCAAAATATTTTAACAGACAAATCGTCAATTTTGATGATAATTATAACTAAATTTATTTTTCCGCATTGAAAAGAAAAACCCTTCTAAAGCCAGATGATTTAATAGAGATCAGAACTAGAATTTCGCACCTAACTGAAAATTCTGAAAGAAAATGGGGCAAAATGAATTCAGCACAGATGTTAAGACATTGTGACCGAATTATCCAGATTTCTACAGGTAATATAATATTGCCAAAAATCAATTTCATTGTAAAAAGTATTGGGATTATGACTAAGAAGGAAATGAAGATTTTCAATAACGGAATACCTCCAAATATGCCAACCTTCAAAACAGTCATTATTACAGAAAATTGTAATTTTGAGAAATCCCGGGAATCGCTTATTCGTACTTTAGAAGAGTTCTTGATGAAAGTGGAACAAAATAATCTTCTCTCTGAGCATGCTCTTTTCGGCAGAATGAATAAAGAAGACTGGGGATTTATGCATTATAAACATCTTAATCATCATTTAAAACAATTTGGACTATGAGTTTTTTAGATAAATTATTTGGTAAAAGTGAACAGGAAAGCAACCAACCAACCTTTTGGAAAAAAATGTGCGATGATAAAGATTTAAAAGAAGCCATTGAAAATTCGCATAACAACAAAGTAGTGATTTTCAAGCATTCTACCAGATGCTTCATCAGTAAAACCGTTTTGAAAAATTTTGAAAATGAAGTAAAAAACTCCGATAAAAAAGTAGATTACTATTATTTGGATCTGTTGGCGTGCAGAAGTCTCTCAAACAAGATAGCTGAAAAATTTGGTGTCGTTCATCAAAGTCCGCAGATTATTGTTCTGGAAGATGGAGTAGCAGTACAAAATGCTTCACATCAAGCAATTTCATTATCTTTGGTATAGAATTTTTTTTCTATGGAAAATATCGAACATTACCTTTCAGAAGTTTTGGATATCCCCAATGAAGCCATTACACATTGCGGCTCCTATTATACCGTAAAACACGTTAAAAAAGGTGAGTTCCTTTTGCATGCAGGAGAAATATGCCAACACACCTATTTCGTAGAAAAAGGCTTGCTAAGAATGTATTCCATCGATAAAAACGGAAAGGAACACATCATACAGTTTGCCCCCGAAAATTGGATGATGAGCGACAGAAGTTCCCTCTATTTCAACGAAAAATCTAATTACTATATTGATGCAGTAGAAGATTCTCAAGTTTTATTTCTTACACCGGATTTTTTTCAAAATCTGAAAATGCAGTTTCCAGGAACAATTGCTAATAATGATTTGTTGTTGCAGAAGCATATTCGCGCACTTCAGAACCGCATCAATTCATTGCTTTCTTATACAGCGCAGGAGCGTTATCTTAGCTTCATCAAGATGTACCCCAATATAATACAACGCGTTCCACAGTGGATGGTTGCCAGTTATTTGGGAATTACGCCTGAAAGTTTAAGTAGAGTGAGGAAGGAATTGGTGCGAAAGTAGAGTTTTTTAATTTAATAATCTACAGTATATTCTATTATTAAAGATTTTCTTGGAGTATTATCGTTATCTTGTTTTTTTATTGCAAATGGACTGTTGTTTTTGCTAGATGATATTTGTGCATTTAAGGATAATCTATTATAATTTTCCGTCAACTCATTTACAGTCATAGATGCTTTGTAACCTTTTTTAACAGGACCAACATTAATTTCCCATTTACTTTTTGTTGGTATTTCTAATGAGATTGTTTGGTTATTTTCGTTTAGATAACCGACTTTCAATTTGCCATTACTATATATTGTAGCACTATTTACTTCATATTTTATATAGTATTCATCATTATTTTCTTCATTCCTGGTACACCCAATTATTATTGATATTAATAATAAACTTGGGATAATCATAAAAGCTTTTTTAAAATTAAATAATAAAATAAAATTGTTCATCTCTTTAATATCATTTTATCTATATTGAGTAAATTTATAATAAAAGTCAAAATTAATTAAAGTAGACATATTTTCAAAACTTTTCTATTTTAAAAAATGAGACCAAAAGATTTATTTATGAATTAAAATGTTTTTTATTCAACTTAAAGTACAAATAAAACAAAACCACACTTCCCAAAATCACAAAAACAGAAATTACAGTCTGTAAAACAGGATTATCTGAAAGTTCCAATGAACAAAAAATACCGGTAACCAAAAACAGAATTCCCCAAATCAAAAATCCCATCTTTTTACTGTAGGGACTTTTTTGATGTTCTGTAACGGGCTTTTCTTTCAACAATTTCAGTTCTGCTGATGATATTTTTTCTTTGGTTTCCATAATAATAATTACAATTTTTATTTTAACACATTAGACACATTAGAAAAGTTTAATTCTTATAAAGAACACATAAGAATAAAAATCAAAGATTTTTAACTAGGTTATAGAGTTTTCAACAAAAAAGCAGGCTTATCAAAACCTGCTCTAATTTATAAATATTTTTACGAAGTCCTTATCCTTTAGGAGAAGGATTTAGGATGAGGCACTTATTTACCAAGATAAGATTTCAAAATCTTGCTTCTGGTATTGTGTTTTAATCGCTTAATGGCTTTTTCTTTAATCTGGCGTACGCGTTCTCTCGTCAAGTCGAAAGTTTCTCCAATTTCTTCTAAAGTCATCGGATGTTTTCCGTTCAAACCGAAATAAAGGCGAACCAAATCTGCTTCTCTTGGCGTCAATGTTTGCAATGCTCTTTCAATCTCAATTTGTAGAGATTCCAACATCAAATCTTTATCAGGACTTGGCGATTCTCCGGAACGCAAAACGTCATAAAGGTTAGAATCTTCTCCTTCAACCAACGGCGCATCCATTGATAAGTGTCGCCCACTGTTTTTCATTGATTCTTTGATATCTTCTTCGCTCATATCCAGAACTTCTGCCAATTCTTCAGGAGAAGGCGGACGTTCATTTTCCTGCTCTAAGTGCGCGTATGCTTTATTGATTTTATTGATAGAACCAATTTTATTCAACGGAAGACGTACAATTCTCGATTGTTCTGCCAAAGCCTGTAAAATCGACTGACGAATCCACCAAACAGCATAAGAAATAAATTTAAAACCTCTGGTTTCATCATATCTTTTCGCGGCTTTCATCAATCCAAGATTACCTTCATTGATTAAGTCAGGAAGCGAAAGTCCCTGATTTTGATACTGTTTCGATACAGAAACGACGAAACGAAGATTGGCTTTGATGAGTTTCTCGAGCGCAACTCTGTCTCCGACGCGTATTTTTTGTGCCAATTCTACTTCTTCGTCTGCAGTAATCAGTTCTACTTTACCAATTTCCTGAAGATACTTGTCAAGCGATGCGGTTTCCCTGTTGGTAACCTGTTTTGTAATTTTTAATTGTCTCATTTACACTTTTTCGCCCATTGGTTCTAGGCTGCAACTATATATACGATTAAAATATAGAAAAGGTTACAGAATTATAAATTTTAATTACAAATATTTTATTTTTTAAATTAAATATTGACAAAAAATATTTATTATTGCACTCTCATTTCAAAACCAAGGGGGATTGGCGCAGTTGGCTAGCGCGTTTGACTGGCAGTCAAAAGGTCACGGGTTCGAATCCCGTATTCTCCACAAAAATCACTCTATTTTGGAGTGATTTTTTTCATTAAATCTTTATTTTATTTAGCTTATCTTTGCAAAGTAATTTTTAAGAACGGGTTTCTGCCGTTGCAATTGCTGTTTTAGGTTTTTCAAAATTCAGTTTTTCGCTACTCAGCACCATTTTTTAATTCTTCCCAATAAGGACAGTGAGGTATTCGCTGTACAAATCATTATTTATTCATTAATATTTCAAACCATTTATGTCAGATTCTTTCTCAAAAAAAGAAAATTTAAAGAAAAAACTTCAGAAGCAAAAAGAAAAAGCACTTAAAAGAGAAGAGCGAAAAACCAGTAATAACAAAGGAAAATCTTTAGATGAGATGTTTCTTTATGTAGATGCTAACGGTCAGTTGACATCAACACCTCCGGATCAGCAAGATAAACTCGAAATTAATGCAGCAGATATACAACTTGGTGCAGCGCCAATTATCGAAGAAGATGCACAAAAATTAGGCATCGTTACTTTTTTAAGTGAAAAAGGTTACGGGTTCATCACCGAGAACAATACCAAAGAAAATGTGTTTTTCCACATCAATAATGTAAGTGGAGAGATCAAAAAAGGTCACAAAGTGAAGTTTGAAAAAGAACGCTCACAGAAGGGCTTCTCTGCCATTAACATTCAGATTGTAAAATAAATTAAGTTCCTTAGGGAACTTTTTTTTATTTAGATGAATCCGAGTTTGAGAATTTCACCACCATTCTTCAGAACTCCAAAATAGAGAAGGGTATCGCTATCTTTATAAAATTTATCAAACTCGTAAAAATTGGCTTTAGTTAGAGGAACTATCTGTGAATGTTTCTCACAAGTATAATGGTTAAAATTAGGTTGTAATGTTACCAATTCAAGTTCATCAGCATCAAATTTTTTAATTTTCTCAATTGTAATGCTGAAGAGGCTTTCACTTTTAGCAATGTCTTTCTGTACATTATCAAATTTCCCGAATGAAAAATTTTGCAGTTTTATAATAGCTTCTGCGTTTTCTAATCCTTTATCAACGGTTCGTTTACCACGTTCAGAGCTTAAATCCAAATCTTTTATCTCCGTCATTAGTTTGGCAAATTTCTGATATAGATATTTGTCGCCATTGTCTTTTAGATAATCCTGCAGCACATTCCTTAACATTTTTCCTGTTTTGCTGCAATGTCCGAATTCTGAACTGTTTTCCCTTACTTTTTGATATGATGGTTTCTTCTTGTAATCTGAAGAGTTAAAACCACTTTTTTTACGCACGACATTTACACCATTAAGCTGATAAAATACCAGATTATCAATAGTGCCAGTTATTTTCATAATGCTTTCGTATCGTGCCATATAATTTGAAAATGGTGCCAAAGATACACTAAATTAATTAATTATGAATAGTTATAGTATAGTTGTAATATAATTTCAATATAGTTGTAATATTTAAAATTATTATTATATTTGTGATTAAGAATTTCTATTTCAAAAAATAACTTTTAAACAAAGCCGTTATCTCAATGGATATGAATCTTAAATCGCTAATATTTTCACTTGCTGCTGCAATAGTTTTGGTTTCCTGCGGCAGTTCCCATAGTGTTTCATCTTCAAAAAAAATGGAGCCCGTAAAAAGAGAAATACCAACACCTACAGTGGCAAAAGCGGAAGGTTTACGAAATTTGGATTCTAGATTTTCGGGCAAAATTTCAAGTGAAATTCAAGATTTATTGAAAGATGCCCAAAAATATCTTGGCGCACCTTACAAATATGGTGGCGCTTCGTCTTCCGGTTTTGATTGTTCTGGTTTTACGCTGACGGTTTTTCAAGAAAATTCTTATAAACTTCCACGACGCTCATCAGATCAGGCTGTAACAGGTTCTGAAATCGACATCAAAAATGTGAAGCCTGGCGATTTACTGTTTTTTGCTACAGCAGGTGGGACTCGAGTATCTCATGTAGGAATTGTACACGATATTGGTAGAGATGGCGAGGTGAAGTTTATCCATTCATCCACTTCCAAAGGCGTCATCATTTCATCATTGAATGAAAAGTATTGGAATAAAGCGTATCTGCACGCACAAAGAGTTTTATAAAAAATACATCACATATTTTTTAAGTTTTGACAACCGAATCATCTTTGCAAAAAGATGATTCTTTTTTATGTTGGCTTTAAGCTTAATTTTCCACTACAAATACTTATTTTTGTAAGCATTAAAATTATAATTGATAAAGATGAACTTACAACAAACCATTGAGAACATTTGGGATAACAGAGAACTTTTGCAGAATGAGGACAGCAAAGCTGCCATTAGAGAAGTGATCTCAAAATTAGATATTGGCGAGCTGCGTGTTGCAGAGCCTTCAGAAAACGGATGGAAGGTTAATGAGTGGGTAAAGAAAGCTGTGGTTATGTATTTTCCTATTCAAACAATGGAAACCATCGAAGTTGGACCTTTTGAATTTCACGATAAAATTCCATTGAAAAAAAACTATGCCGAAAAAGGTGTTAGAGTAGTGCCTCACGCTATTGCTAGAGAAGGTTCGTACGTTGCGCCGGGTGTTATAATGATGCCTTCTTATGTTAATATTGGTGCTTATGTAGATTCCGGAACTATGGTAGACACTTGGGCTACGGTTGGAAGCTGCGCCCAAATTGGTAAAAATGTCCATTTAAGTGGTGGTGTTGGTATTGGAGGTGTTTTAGAGCCGTTACAAGCAGCACCTGTTATTATTGAGGACGATTGTTTTATTGGCTCAAGATGTATTGTGGTAGAAGGCGTTCACGTAGAAAAAGAAGCCGTTTTAGGAGCAAATGTTGTACTGACGGGTTCTACAAAAATTATAGACGTTACAGGCCATGAACCTGTAGAGATAAAAGGACGAGTTCCTGCGCGTTCTGTAGTAATTCCTGGAAGCTATACCAAACATTATCCTGCAGGAGAGTATCAAGTACCTTGCGCATTAATCATTGGTAAAAGAAAAGAATCTACAGACAAGAAAACCTCTCTTAACGATGCGCTGAGAGAAAATAATGTAGCAGTTTAATTTTTTTAGAAGCTTTTTCCTGCTCTCCGCTGCAATCTTTTATTTTTCCTTATGTCAAAGAAAAATAAAAGGATTTCCGCTGCGATCAGGGCTAGAAATCGGTCCATGAAAATCGCTTATCATATCCAAAATAAATTTCCCAATTCTTTATGGTTGGGAAATTCTTCTTATAATTTAATACGTTTGTTAGCGATTTACCAAAAGGATAATCACTATTTTATTTTAGGCAATAATCAATCAGAAATAAACAAAAACGTTTTAGAATTACCAAACGTTTCATTCACAAAAATAACTGAAGAAAGACTCTTAAAACCCTCTAACGCAGGAACTGAAGTCCAAAACATAGGGGCAGAAATTTTTCACAGTCTTTCCGGCGAATTACCAAAAAAGTGGAATAGTAAGCCTATTAAAAAAATCATAACCATTCAAGATTTAAATTTTTTAAAATATCCAAATAATTATTCTTGGCTTAAACGTAAAATTTATTATCGAAAACTTAATAAAGCTGCACAATCTGCCGACTTAATTGTTACAGTTTCAGAACAAAACAAGAAAGATATTAATAAGTATTTTAAAGTTTCGGAACATAAAATAAAAATTGTTTATCCTTTATCTCATAAGAGATTTAAAGAGTATATTTTCCCTGAATTTCTAGAAGTAACCAGACAAAAATTTGATCTCCCAAACCAATTTATTTTATATAGAATTACTTTTAATGATAATGAGAATTTTCGAAATTTAATAAAAGCTCTGCAAGACACAGGTATTCCTTTAGTTGTTATAGGGGATAACAGTAATTTAAGCCATAAACATTTAAAATTTATTAAAAAAAGTAGTGTAGAAGTTCATTTTATTAATAACGTTAAAGAAGAAGACCTCGCTGCAATATATAGATTGGCAAATATTTTTATTTATACAAACGTGTTTGAGGGATTTGCCACACCAGTAGTTGATGCATTATTTTCAGGAACGCCCTTAATAATAGGTAATGTAGGTTCTTTACCGGAAGCAGGAGGAGAATATGCATTATATGTAAATCCGGAAAACCCAAACGACATCAGAGCTAAAGTTCAATTTTTGTGGGATAATGAATCTGAAAGAAAAAGACGCCGTGAAAAAAATTTTGCTTTTGCAGAAAAATTTAAAGATGAAAATGTGGTTTCTACAATAATGAATATTTATAAAGAATTATCATAAGTGAATATAAAAAAAAACCTGAGCCAAGTGGACTGTCCCTAAAAAGTGTCTAACTTTTTGGGGGCAGTCCAAAATGTTGAGGTTTTTAATTTATTTAACTATTAATTTATTAACAATTGATTGGGTATCTGTCCTTAAAACTAAATTATATACACCGCTTTTAAATTTGGATGTATTAATTTGTTTCTGATTTTTATTTTTATAAACTGTTCTTCCACTCATATCATAAATTTCTACATGATAATTATCGGTATTTGGAACATCAATATTTACAAAATCTTTAGCAGGATTAGGATATATTTTTATATCCGAAAATTTGTTAACTTCAATTGTTGGTAATACAACTGTAGTTAAGTCAGCAACAGCAAAATGTTGTAAGGCTCCAACAGCAATACGTGCTACTTCATAGATATATGGATAAGAAAGATTGTTTATGACATCAGTATTATTGTGATAATAGGTGTTGGTAACAGGCGATCCGTTTATTGTAGTTCTTTCATAAAGACCAGTTATAATTTCGCTATTGTTTTCAAAAGGCATATAATCTGATCCATAAGCATTGCTGATAACACCACTTAATTTAGAATCAGTATAATAGCCAACATAATTTTTAAGTGCTTGGGTTGCAGTGTTACTTGCTGTATTATTGTTATCGATTGCGTTTCCGTTGTTTCTGGCAGTATCTTCATCCCTTTCACAAAATATAGTATTGTTGTCTGAATTTACCATACCGCCAACTTGGTCTAAATTTAACACCAATTTGATTTTCATTTTAGGGGTAGTGCTGTTTACAACTTTACTTACATACTCTTTACTCCCTAATAATCCTTGCTCTTCACCACTGAAATTGATAAATTTTATTGAGTATTCTGTTGGTACAGATTGAAGAATCCTTGCTGCTTCTAAAATAACTGCTACACCACTTGCATTATCATTAGCACCAACGCTGTGTTTTCCTGTAGTAGAATTACTATAAGAGTCATAATGTCCACAGATGATGATATATTCATCTGGATAGGTAGTACCTGTTTTGGTAACAATTAAGTTTTTATCAGTGTAGCCACTTAAAGTAAATGTTTGTTCAGATATATTGGTATATCCGAACGATGAATATTTTGATTTTAAATATGCCAATGCATTTGCAGTTTGGGTGGTTCCAGTTTTTCTAATACCGAAAGCCACCAAATCAGAGTTATAGGTTTGTAGATTGTTTTGGTTTACAACATTAGCACGATCAGCATAAGCTTGTACAATTTGAGCGTTACTAAACATTGCTAAACCAAAAAGAACAAGCGTAAAGATTTTTTTCATGAGTTAATTATTATTTTTATGAATATCCGTAATTTATCATAATTTTTGTATATTTGTAGTAATCAAACCATTAGATATGAATTTATTCAGTTTTTCAGCACATTTTGGGACAGAAGATGATTGTATAAATCATTTTAAATCTG
>JAEXAR010000028.1 GCA_023394415.1 Bacteroidota bacterium | reverse complement strand
TAAGTCCATTGATTCTGAACATCAACTTTTTAGAGAAATAAAAGGTTTTGAAATTGAACCAAAAATTGAAAGAAGTGTTTATAACAGAAGGAAGCGAAAACTATTCCCTTTTATCGAAGAAATAAGAATGAAAATGGTGGATAAATTGAATGAATCTGAAAATTACTTTGTAGTAGACAGCATGCCTTTGGAAGTATGTAAACTATCTCGTTCCTCCAGAAGCAGGATTTGCAAGGATGTAGATTATGCTTATCCCAACAAAGGATTTTGTGCTTCGCAGAACCTACATTTTTATGGATATAAACTACATGCTGTATGTTCAATTTCTGGGGTTTTTCAGAGTTTTGATATTTCTCCTGCATCCGTTCACGACATCCACTACTTGCAAGATATAAAACTCCAAATATCTGACTGTGTGTTGCTTGGGGACAAAGGCTATTTATCCCAAACCATCCAGTTAGACTTATTCAATGAGGTAAATATAGAATTAGAAACTCCTAAAAGGAGAAATCAAAAAGACTACAAGCCACAGTTTTATCAGTTCAAAAAATATCGGAAAAGAATCGAAACGTTATTTTCCCAACTTTGTGACCAATTTATGATTAGAAGGAACTATGCCAAAACTTTTCAAGGTTTTAAAACCAGAATTTTGGCTAAAATTGCAACACTAACAACTATTCAATATCTGAATAAATTTCTTTTCGGCAGAAATATAAACAACCTAAAAATAAATCTCGCGTGATAATGCACTACGGGTTTTAAAAACTGAAGTCAACACCAAAATTAATATTGCGTGGAAGAATACGGTATGAAACTTTTGATGTGTAGATATCAAAAATGTTCACATTAGCAATCCGGTAGGTATTATACAGGTTTTTTGCTGAAAAAATAAAAGTTGAATTTTCTATTATTCGTCTGATATAAATTAAAGAAATTTACGTTACTATCAATTGTCTTCAAGTATAAAAGCCGAAACATTAGTTGTTTCTAAATTTTCTTTGATTTTTGTTCTAAAATCTTTTTTTTGAACTGTAACAAACTTACCATATTGCGCCATATCTTTTGTGGAATTAATGGTTTTGATTGATAAGAGCTGAATTTCAAGATCGTTACTGTCGCTTGAAACTTCCACAATTAAACCTGGAAGACCATTAAATTTAAATGGTCCTAAAGGAAAAGTATAGTCCATGCTAAACCATGCTGTATATTTTTTCTTGTTTATGATACAAGTTGCTTTTTGTACTTGCAATTTCCCAATTTTTTTAACTTCGTCAGAAATTGTCCATCGCAGATCTGAATCGTCGTTGTATTTATAGCCGTTTGAAAATGCCATTTCAAAAACTGTAAATCTATTGCCGTCGAAATAGTAAAGTTCATTAAAAATTGATTTTTTAAAATCACCTTCATTAATAGTGAAGGTACCGGCTTGAAGCAGCGATGATTTTATTTGATTTGAAAGTATGGAATCCGCCTCATAATTATTTTCACTTTGGAATAGCGATTGTTTTTCTATACCATTAATTAAAAGTACTGCATTTTCGGCAACTTTACCTGTTTCAGAACTAACGAGGAGCTTATAAGTTGCTTTAATATTAAAACTGATTTCTTGCTGAGCTTCAGCAAAAATGAATAGAAAAATTAAAATTACAATAAGATTTTTTTTCATTAGAAGATAATTATATATAATAAAAGGAAGCCATTGCTACAAAACAATAACTTCCATTTTTTTTTAGTATTTTCTATATTTTACACTCCATTAGTATCTTCTATAGATTTGGATGGTTGCATAGCTGGAACTTTCTTACCACAGTGGTTTTTTTCTGCTTGTCTATATAAATTATACATTACACCATTTGCTGCAAGAGCGCTAAGATAAACATTATAAGTTACTGATTTTCCACAGGACAATTTAAAAGTAACCGGAACGGTAGGTTCTGGATTCTCATCGAGCATTATTTTGTGTGTTCTTGTACTATTAATATTGGAGGATGCAGATTGAATTCCTATCACATCGTTACCATTTCCTGCAAATGCAAACGTACCCATCATCACTGTGGCCGCTAAACCAAGTATCATTTTTTTCATAATTGTAATTTTTAGAATTAGTATTTTGTTTTAAATTTCTATTGTAAAACTAGCTCATTAATAGGGGACTTTCAATAGGCAATCAATATTTGCAGGGGACAAATCAATATTTGCAGGTTTCGGTTAAATATTCGCAACAAATCGGCTGATATTCTTAAACAGTTAAATTTTCTTATTTTTGGAAAACTAAATATTCCAAAAAATTTTATGAAAAACATCGTCGTTATCGGAGCCGGAACTATGGGGAACGGAATTGCTCACAACTTTGCGCAGACAGGATTTAAAGTTAATTTGGTAGATGTCAAGCAGGAAAATCTTGAACGAGCTTTGAAAACCATCACCACAAATCTTGACAGAATTATCGCAAAAGGAAATTTAAGTGAAGAACAAAAAGCCGAAACTCTAGGTAACATCAGCACTTTTACTGAACTTAAAGATGCTGCCGGAAATGCAGATCTAATTGTAGAAGCAGCCACTGAAAATATAGATTTGAAACTGAAAATTTTCAAAAATATGGATGAGTTAGCTCCGGAAAACTGTATTCTGGCGACCAACACTTCATCCATTTCCATTACAAAAATTGCATCTGTTACCAAACGTCCCGAAAAAGTGATTGGCATGCACTTTATGAATCCGGTTCCCATTATGAAACTGGTAGAAATCATCAAAGGCTACTCTACTTCCAAAGACACTTTTGATGCTGTTTACGAAATGTCTAAAACTCTTGGGAAAGTTCCGGTTGAGGTGAATGATTATCCGGGATTTGTAGCTAACAGGATCTTAATGCCGATGATTAATGAATCTATTGAAACTTTGTATAATGGTGTTGCAGGAGTTGAAGAAATAGACACCGTGATGAAACTTGGAATGGCGCATCCAATGGGACCTTTACAATTAGCAGATTTCATAGGGCTAGATGTTTGCCTGGCAATTTTGAATGTCATGTACGAGGGCTTCAAAAATCCAAAATATGCTCCAAATCCTTTGTTGGTGAATATGGTAACTGCCGGAAAATTAGGTGTAAAATCCGGTGAAGGATTTTATGATTATTCTGGAAGTAAAAAAGCAGAAAAAGTGGCAAAAATGTTTGTGAAATAACAACAAATGAGCAATTTAGAAAAGCTGTACCTTTTTCTCATCAGCCTTTTTTTTGTGCTGATACATTCTGAGGGATTCTTCTTTTGGGATAATGTGGTGCAGCTTTCTGTTCCTGCCAATTTTTATTACGACCATAATTTCAAGAATTTTTTTCTTCCTGATGCTATTGCAACCGGTCACCAAACTTTTGTGGCATATTATCTGGCTCTGGGTTGGAAGATTTTTGGGAAAACTTTATTGGTATCTCATCTTCTGATGCTTCCCTTTGTTTTTGGAATTTTATTTCAACTGTATCATTTTATATCTAAATTTTTAACCAATAAAAACCATATCTATTTCACACTTTTTCTTACCGTTTTGGATGCGTGCCTTTTGTCACAATTGTCATTAATTACGTTTGAAATTGTACATATTTTCTTTTTTCTTTGGGGAATCAATTGCTTTTTGGAAAATAGAAAATGGGCATTGGCAATTGCTTTTTCAGGATTGTGTTTGGTGAGTTTACGAAGTACAATGTCTGCTATAGGATTGGGAATTTTTGCAATTTTCTATCAACTATTTATTACAAAAAATTTTAGGCTTCAGAATTTGTATCCTTTTGTGCCGGGATTTTTGTTATTCGTTCTGTTCATCTCATCATTTTATATTGAAAAAGGTTGGATTGTACATAATACCGTATCCAAGAACTGGTCGCAATCTTCAGAATTTGCTTCACCAAAAGAAGTTTTAAGAAATATCATCATTATTGGAAAAAATTTTGTCGATTTTGGGCGCGGTTTTATTATCATCAGCATACTCATTATCATTTTTAAATTCATAAAAAGTAAAAGAATTGATAGGAGCACTCAAATCCTGTTGGGAATTGCTGTTTCACAATTTGTAATATTCTTTATCACGACCGTCATTTATCGAAACTCTATCTCAATACGTTATTTTCTACCTGTAAGCATTATCCTTTCAGTATTGTTTTTTGTTTTGTTATTCAAACATTTAAAGCATAAATACTTCATTACTTTTTTAGCTTTAATGAGTATTGTGAACGGTTATTTTTGGCATTATCCGCTCAATATTGCAACGGGTTGGGATTGCACACCATCACATTGGAATTATTATTCTTTAAGACAAAATATGAATAATTATATTGAACATCATCTTGATAAATCGAAAGTTGGAACCTTTTTTCCAAACGAAAACACCTTCAAAATCATTGATTTAACTCAACAAAATAATGGTTTTGGCAATGCTGATTTTCAAAAAGATCAATATATTTTATTCTCAAATATTTATAATGCTGATGACAAAACCATTGAAGAATTATCAAATTCTAAAAAATGGGAACTGATAAAACAATACCAGCAAGGGTATGTTTTTGTGGCTTTATTTAAGAAAATAGGGAAATAATTTAACAGTTTTTTTTAGTTTCAGAGAAGTTTAATGTTATAATTTTAATTATCTTTGAGAAAAGATTTAAACATTAAAGAAATGAAACTACCTAAATTTTTATTAGCCGATAATTCCGATATGCCGGAAGATTTATTCGTAGTACACACCGAATACCCGAGATTTATCCTAAATGTTGAAGAGGAAGAAGTGGAATGGTTGGATGATTTGGAAGGTGATGATGAAGAAACAATGGCAGATGAAGCTACCAAAGTTGTAGAACAGGCCTTTAAATGGTGCGATGAAGAACTCGCAAAATACGACGAGGAAGAAGATGACGAAGATTAATAAAAAAAGGAACTCAAAATAGAGTTCCTTTGGTAGCCTCCCACAAACTGTGTAAGTTGAAAAGTTATTCTGAAAAATTTTGAGCCCTCAAAGCTCAAAAAATTTTTCGGAAATAACTTTTTACTATTTTTAAACCTACATAGTTATGATCGACA
>JAEXAR010000027.1 GCA_023394415.1 Bacteroidota bacterium | reverse complement strand
TGTCGATCATAACTATGTAGGTTTAAAAATAGTAAAAAGTTATTTCCGAAAAATTTTTTGAGCTTTGAGGGCTCAAAATTTTTCAGAATAACTTTTCAACTTACACAGTTTGTGGGAGGCTACCTTTTTTTATGACTTATCAATACTTCCTAAAACTTTTTGTGCAAAAGAATTCAATGCATCTTTTTCAGCCATTCCGTTTGCTACATTATGGTGCACTTCAAGAGCTCCGCAAATATCGGTAATCAATTCGCCTACCACATTTAAGTCCTCTTCTGTAACTCCTCTGAACTCACTGAAGCTTTCAAGAACTTCTAATGTTTTCTCCAAGTTTTCAGGAGTTTGATTTTGATATAACTGTCTTATAATTGGAATTTTCATATCATTTGAATTTAAAAGCCTTCCATTTCTGAAAGGCTTTAGTTTGTTATTTCAACTCGTTAAATAAATTGTTTAAACTTTCAGCCTGGTTGCTCTGAACCTGATTTACCAGTTCTCCGTTTTTAAAGATTGCAAAAGTTGGCAGGTTGTCTACTTTAGCAAGTTTTCGGCTTTCTGGTAACTTCTCTGCATCTACATAATAGAAAGGAATCTCATCATTTTCAGATGCCAATTTCTTAAATTTTGGTTTCATAATTCTGCAGTTTCCACACCATGATGCACCGTATTGTACGACTACTTTTTCGTTTTGTGCAACCAATTCCTGCAAGTTATCTTCTGTTAATTCGCTGTACATAATTTATATTTTGTTCAAAGTTCAAAGTTGCGGGTTCCAAGTTAAAATTGAAACCCGAAACTAAAAATTAGTGTTTTGCTAAATAATCTGCAGTAGATTTTCTGTCTGCGTGCATTGCATCTTTACCTTCTTCCCAGTTAGCAGGGCAAACTTCGCCGTGCTTTTGTACGTGGGTGTAAGCATCGATTAACCTTAAGAATTCTTTTACATTTCTTCCCAAAGGCATATCATTTACTGCTTCGTGGAAAATTTTTCCGGTTTCATCAATAAGATAAGTTGCTCTGTAAGTAACGTTTGATCCACTAAAAGTTTCATTACCTTCCTCATCGTATTCAAAATCTTGATCTACAATTCCTAAAGTATTTGCCAATTGTCTGTGAGTATCTGCTAAAATTGGGTAAGTTACACCTTCAATACCGCCGTTATCTTTTGGTGTGTTCAACCAAGCAAAATGTACCTCGTTTGTATCACATGATGCACCAATTACTTTGGTGTTTCTGCTTTCAAACTCTCTTAGAGATTCCTGAAAAGCGTGAAGCTCTGTAGGACACACAAAAGTGAAATCTTTCGGATACCAGAATAATAGAACTTTCTGTTGGTTTTTTGTAGCTTCTTCAAAAATGTTAATTCTTAAATCATCACCCATTTCAGACATTGCATCTACTGTGATGTTTGGAAATTTTCTTCCTACTAGTGACATAATAATATAATTTTTTTGATTAATTTCTAAGGCAAATATACTAACGATTCATCTATTAAAAAATAATTTTTGATAAATAAAAACTATTAATGTAATTTATTTGTCATTACACTTTTGTGTGATATTTCAAATATAATTTCGGATTTGAAATGTTTCAATATATCTTTGTACAACATAAAGAATAAACTATTTCATTAGATTAAACACAAATGATGGAATATCTGTAACTCAATGCAGATATGAAGCCCGGTAATTATCGGGCTTTTATTATCAAACAATTTCAACTTTGTTTAAACAATCTTTAATTCTTTTCATTGCTTCTACCAATTCCTGTTCTGAAGCCGCATAAGAAAATCTGATGCATTCTGCACTGCCAAATGATACACCTCCAACACAACCAACATGCGCATGGTCTAACAAAAACATTGCAAAATCATCAGAATCCTTAATTCCAGTTCCGTTCAATGTTTTACCAATATAATAGGAGATATCCGGATAGAAGTAGAAAGCAGATTTTGGTAAAAGCACTTTAAAACCAGGTATTTCTTTCATTAAATCATAAACCAAATCCCTACGTTTTTTAAACTCATCAACCATGTAGCGGTATTCAGAAGGATCTGTTTTTAAGGCTGTTATAGCTGCTCTTTGTGCAACAGTATTAGCGCCACTCGTCATTTGTCCTTGTACTTTATCACACGCTTTTGCCAACCATTCAGGACAGGCAGAATAACCAATTCTCCAACCGGTCATCGCAAAACCTTTAGACATTCCGTTGATAACGGCAACTTGCTCATAAATCTCTGGGAAAGAAGCGATTGATTTATGTGAAGTTTCATAATTGATATATTCGTAAATTTCATCAGAAATCACTGTTACGTGAGGATTTTTGGCAATAACTTTAGCCAAAGCCTTCAACTCATCATAAGTATAATAACTTCCTGAAGGATTGCAAGGTGAGCTGTAAAGTAAAACTTTTGTTTTTGGAGTTATGACTTCCTGTAGTTGCTCTGCAGTGATTTTGAAATCGTTCACATAACTTGTTTTTATGAAAACAGATTTACCATCCATCATTTTTACCATTTCATCATAACTTACCCAATACGGAACAGGCAGAATCACTTCATCTCCATCATCAATTAAAGCCGCCAAAATATTGATAATAGATTGCTTCGCACCGTTGGAAACACAAATTTGAGTTGGTTTGTATTCGAGATGGTTGTCTCTTTTTAATTTATGTGAAATGGCTTCACGAAGTTCTAAAAATCCGGGTACAGGAGAATAATGACTATAATTTTGATTGATGGCATCAAAAGCCGCTTGTTTTATATTATCCGGCACATCAAAATCGGGTTCACCAAGTGTAAGGCTAATGACATCTATTCCGCTAGTACGCATTTCACGGGCTTTATTGCTCATTACAAAGGTTTGGGAATAACTTAAACGGTTTAATCTTTCTGATAATTTTTTCATTAATTTTTCTTCTTCTAGTACAAAGATAAGCACAATAAGCTTCACAAAAAACCAAACTATTTCTTAATTTTACCATATAAAACCCTTTCAGGCTCAAAATTCTGAAGGCGGTAATTAAATTTCTAAATACTGAAAATGAAATACTCTTTCAAAAACGATTATTCCGAAGGTTGCCACCCCAGAATTCTTGATAGTTTGATGCAAACCAACCTTGAACAACAGAATGGTTATGGATTGGATGAATATTGCCTTGGAGCTGCCAACCTCATCAAAGAAAAAATAAAAAACCCAAAAGCAGAAGTTTATTTCATTTCCGGAGGAACACAGGCTAATTTGATAGTTATTTCATCAATTTTACGTCCGCACGAAAGTGTTGTTTCTGCTTCTACAGGGCATATTTTCACTAACGAGAGCGGAGCTATAGAAGCGACAGGCCATAAAGTTCATGGTATAGAAACTGCTGACGGCAAATTGCGTCCGGAAGACATTCAGAAAGTTTTGGACGTTCACACCAATATTCCTCATCAGGTAAAACAGAAATTGGTATACATTTCAAATTCTACAGAAATCGGAACCATTTACAGCAAAAAAGAACTTCAGGAGCTTTCTCATTATTGCAAGGAAAAGAACCTCTATCTCTTTATGGATGGTGCAAGAATGGCACATGCCTTAACGGCAGAAACCAATGATTTAACACTGGAGGAAGTTGCAAAATTAGTGGATGTATTTTATCTCGGCGGAACCAAGAATGGAGCATTAATAGGTGAAGCAGTGGTGATAACCAATGAAAAACTGCAAGATGAATTTGGATTTCATATCAAGCAAAAAGGTGCAATGTTAGCGAAAGGAAGACTTTTGGGCATCCAGTTTTTGGAATTGTTGAAAGATAATCTTTATTTCGATTTGGCTTCCCAAGCTAACTCCCAGGCGATGAAACTTAAAGAAGCATTTAAAGAAAAGAATTGCGGATTTCTTTCTGAAACTTTTACCAATCAGATTTTCCCGATTTTAAAATATGAAGATATCGAAAAACTTTCTCAACATTTTGATTTCTATGTTTGGAAAAAAATTGATGATAAAAAAGCAGCAATAAGGCTAATTACGTCTTGGGCAACAAAAGATGATATAGTTGAAAAATTTGTTAATGAAATAAAAAAATTAAAAGCTTAGCATTAAATAATTTTCAATAGGAAAAGCTTTAGCCCGTTTAAAAATAGATAATTCCATTGGCTTTAGCCTAAATTTTAACCTACTAAATTTCAAAATGAAAAAAATAATATTCTTCTTATTGTGCTCTGCAACTTTGTCTGCACAACAAACCATAAACAACGATCCTGAAATTGTACATTACGTTTCACAAGTTAGTTCCGACAGTTTAAAATCTCACATTCAGAAAATGGTGAGTTTTGGAACACGACATACTTTGAGTTCTACCACGGATAAAAAGCAGGGAATTGGTGCTGCAAGAGAATGGGTATTATCAAAATTTAGAACCTATGCTAAAAATTCTAATGGAAGAATGGAAGTTTTTCTACAAAACCAAGACATTCAACCAGACGGAAAAAGAGTAAATAAAGTGACCAATCTTGGAAATTCAGTCGCCATTTTGAGGGGAACTGATCCAAATGATAAACGTATTTTTATCATTTCAGGACATTTGGACAGTAGAGTTTCGGATGTGATGAATGCAAAAGATTTTGCACCCGGTGCTAATGATGACGGAAGTGGCGTTGGTGCTGTAATAGAAGCTGCAAGAATTTTATCAAAATCGAAATTTCCGGCAACGATTATTTTCGTAGCATTTTCCGGTGAAGAACAAAGTTTGCTCGGTGCAAAAATGATGGCTGAAATAGCCAAAAAAGAAAACTGGCAAATTGAAGGTATCCTGAACAATGATATGATTGGTAACACATTAACCAGCGAAACTAATCTTACCAATGCCAATCAACTAAGAGTTTTCAGCGAAGGACTACCTGCTTTTGAAACTAAAGAGAAAGCAGGGATGATTAGGAGTTTAGGTTTGGAAAATGACGGCCAATCTAGACAACTCGCTCGTTATGTAAAAGAAATAGGAGAGAACTACGTTACAAATCTTGAAGTAAAGCTTATTTACAGGAATGACCGTTTTCTTCGTGGTGGAGATCATACAGCATTTGTAACTGAAGGTTTTACCGGTGTAAGATTAACCGAATTTAATGAAAATTATGACCATCAACATCAGGACATCCGAAAAGAAAACGGCAAACAGTACGGTGATTTAATTGAATTTATGGATTTTGAATACTTCCGTAAAAACACAGCTGTAAACGTAGCCGTTTTGGCTAATCTGGCAAAAGCTCCCGCAAAACCTGAAAAGGTTTTGATGGACGTGAAAGAACTGACTAATTATACTACGATAAACTGGGAGAAACCTTTATCAGGAAATGTTTCGGGATATTATATTTTGATGAGAGATACCGACAGTTCAGTTTGGCAGAAAAAGATTTTCACAAAAGAAACTTCGATAAAACTGCCTTATTCTAAAGACAATTATTTCTTTGCCGTGCAGAGTGTGAATGCTTCGGGTAATGTGAGTTTGCCTGTGATTGCGGGTGTTGAAAGATAAGTTTGCCACGAATGCACGAATGATTCTATTTTCTTTAATTCTTCGACTACGCTTAAATTAAATTGTTGAAAATATAGAAACTCCACAACATAAAATGCTCCGAATTTTTCGGAGCATTTTATTAATATTCGTGAATTTGTGGCAATAAAAACTATAACGTTTTCTTATAACCTACCTCTTTTCTCCATTGTTTGAACTCGCCCGGAGTCATTTCTCCTTGCGGAACTTCACGTCTGGATTTTGGTTTGTTTTCTTTTACTTCAACGTCTTTTTTCTCACAACTTCCGCTGATGCAAATTTCAAACTTATATTTGCCAGGTGTTAGGTAATAATTGCCACTGTCTGCTTTGGTTGATTTTAAAAGTTCAGCATTTTTAGCATCTACATTGTAGTTGTATGTAATAGAATTAAATCCGGCAGGAACATTTTTATAAACTGATTTTAATAAAACATCTTTATCGTTATAAATGTTCATGACAGCATTTCCGGCAGATTTATTATAAAACTTAACCGCGTATTCCGGTTCTTTTATGTCATTAAAATTATTTCCTGCTTTGCCCCAATTTTTGTTGTAACGAATTTCTTTGATATCGCTTAATATCATTAGGTTTTTATTCCTGTTTTCAGGAGTCATTTTCTGTAATGGTTTTACATCAGCAATGTAAATAGAGCGTCCGTGAGTACCTACAATAAGTTCATTCTCCAAATGATGTACTCTTAAGTCGTGTACAGCAACCTGTGGCAAGGTTTCGTTATTGGCGGACATAAAACTCTGTCCTCTGTCTAATGAAACATAAACACCGTGGTCGGTCCCTATATAAAGCAAATCCTCATTCACAGGATCTTCGCGTACCACATTTACGGCTTCTACAGGCAGGTCTTTGCTTAATGAGTTCCAAGTTTTTCCATAATCATCAGATACAAACAGATAAGGTGCAAAATGATCCTCACGATAACCGTTTAATGTTACATAAACTCTACCTTCCTGATATTTGGAAGGTGCAATTTGTGAAACCCAAAGTCCAGGCTTATCCATAATTTTTTGCCAAGAGCTTCCGCCGTTTTTGGAGATATGAACCAAACCGTCGTCACTACCTGCATATAATAAGCCGAACTTTTTAGGACTTTCTTCAATATTGGTTAAAGTTGAAAAAGGCACGTTTCCTTGAGGTAAATTTCTCGTTAAATCTCCTGAAATTCTTTCCCAAGTATTCCCTTTATTTATAGAACGGTAAACATTCTGCGCTGCAAAATAAAGAATATCCTGATTGTGTCTGCTGATGTTAAAAGGTGCTTCCCAATTGAATCTTAATGCAGGTTCGCCGATTTCTCTTGGCATTTCGAGATATTTTCTTTCGCCGGTTTTTTTATTGATTTTAAAATAATTTCCAAATTGGAATCCTGTGTACAGCGTTTCATTATCACGCCAGTCTACACGAGCTTGCATACCATCGCCACCCAATAAAAATTTGAAAGGATCTCCACCTGAAAAAGAGCCGACTGTTTGGTTTACTTTATAATTTGATGGACCGTACCAAACTCCATTATCTTGCAATCCGCCATAAACATTGTAAGGTTTTGCAGTATCATAATCTACATCATAAAATTGTCCTACAGCAATCGGATTGAGGTGTTTCCAGTTTTTACCGTTGTCATAGGTTACATTAATGCCGCCGTCGTTTCCATTAATCATAAAATTGTCATCTTTCGGGCTAATCCAAAGTGCATGATGATCGGCATGTACATTGTCTTCATTAATATCTTTAAAAGATTGACCACCATTTTCGGAAATTACAATAGGAACGCCTCCAATTAGCACTTTATCGGGATTTGTTGGTGAAACCCAAATAGGAGAGAAGTAATATCCGTAAGTATAAAACAATCCATCCAGATTTTTATCGTGAGTTTTACGCCAGTTTTTACCACCGTTATCGCTTCTGTAAACTTCAGCACCTTCAATCTGAATATCAAACAGATCGTCATTACCATTGTGAGTATAATTATAGATGTTCTGAACCTTTATTTTATTTTGTTTTAGAAGTTCTTTCAGTTGTTTTGCAGTGTATTTATCAGGAAATTGTTCTTCATCCAGATAAGCATTGATGTCTTTCTCATCCAAATCCATAAATTCCTCTTTTGAGATTTTGCTCATTCTGGATTTATCCAACACTTTTGCAGCAGCTTTTTCACCAGAAGTTTTCGGACGCGTTGCCTGATTGTCTAAAATAGCATACACAATTTCAGGATGACTTGGTGAAACGGCAATACCAATTCTGCCATTTCCTTTGCCAAATGGGAAGCCACTGTTTTGGGTGGTTATAAGTGTCCATTTTTCACCACCGTCAGTTGATTTGTAAATCCCTGTTTGCGTACCGTTTCCAACAAAATCCCAAGCTTTACGAGTTCTTTCCCACATTGCAGCGTAAACTTCTTTTGGATTTTTTGTGTTGATTTGAAGATCAATACCACCGGTATTTTCACCACTGAATAATGTTTTTTTCCAAGTTTTACCACCATCTGTTGTTTTGAAGATGCCTCTTTCAGGATTTGTAGAATACAAATGTCCTACAGCTGCAACCCAAACCTCATTGGCATTATTAGGATTGATGATGATTCTACCAATATGCTGTGTGTCTTTTAAACCAAGATTTTCCCAAGACTTTCCTTTGTTTGTTGTTTTATAAATTCCCATTCCGGAATAGGATGAACGTGAAGAATTAGCTTCACCAGTTCCAACGTAAACAGTTCCCGACTTCCAATCTACAGCAATATCGCCAATAGACATAACGGCTTCGTTATCAAAAAGCGGTGTAAAAGTAGTTCCTGCATTATTGGTATACCAAAGTCCTCCGGATGCAAATGCTGCATAAAATTCTGCAGGATTATTAGGATTGGCATCAATATCCGTAATTCTTCCACTCATCGAAGTAGGACCTACACTTCTGAATTCTAAATTTTTCAGAATCGATTTATCCTTAAGCGTAAGTCTGTGCTCATAACCTTGCCAGCGTTCTTGAGTAGTGGTAGGTTTTAAGTTTTTGTTGGTTTGTGCAAATGCAGCACCTGAAATGAATAATGCTGAAATAAATATTTTGTTGATTCTCATAGGAAGTAATTTATTCAAATATAAAGAATTGAAATTTTGTTCAATAAAAAAATCTGCACTTAAAAGTACAGATTTAAAATATAATCAAACAACGTTAGTTAATCAACCTTATGCTAACCATTTTGTCTTTTTCGAGGTTAAATTTTGTTTGTGAAAATTTCGGAGCACTTATCGTAGGCTTAAAATTGTTTGAGAATCCATAACCTTCTGTTGGAATTCCCAAAAAGTTGGTATCACATTTATTATTCTGATTTTTATCGTGAAAAATTGCCAACGAATATTCGCCTTTCGGAAGATTGTAAAGGTGTATTGTGCAGAATTGCCAATTACTTTAACCTTCTTTTTCAGAAATTGACCACCTTCTTTCAGAAAACCTTTTTCGGAGTTGAAAAGACCAATTTCAATAAGTCCGTTGGGTGATTTTATATTAAAAATATTGACTTTAAGGTTATTTTGAGCATTAATCAAAATTCCTCCAAATAATATTGCTGCTAACAAGAAATTTACTTTTTTCATAAAATTTTAATTAAATAATCTTTTAACGAGTTTTTCATTATTGTTATGATAGGCGTGATAAGGTTCTGATTGTTTCAGAAGTCTTTTTTTAACAATGGGTCTGTATCAATAACCATAAGACATTTAAGAAAATTTTTGAATGTTCTGAATAATTAAATAAAAAAGGAAACCAATTTTGAAACTGGTTTCCTTCTTTGGAAATTATAAAAAAACTATAGATTAGTTGGTTGCTTTATCCACTTCGTTTTTCACATCGTGAGCGACATCTTTAGTTGCATCCCAAGCATCATCAGCTGCATCTTTAGTGTTTTCCCAAGCATCGTTAGCCCAGTCTTTTGTATCTTCCCAAGCATTAGATACGGCATCTTTAGTGTCTTCCCATGCATCAGATACGTTATCTTTTGCACGTTCCATCCATCCTTCAGCAGTTGGTTCAAGATTGTTCTCGCGTTGCTCACGGATATAATCTTTTGCTCTTTCTGCATAATCGTTTACTGTCCATTTTGCTTTTTCAACAGCATTTTCTGCTGTGTTGTAATCCTGATTGTCCATAATCTTTTGATTTTTAAAAATTAATATTTTGTGATTTGTTGTTGTGTAAAACTATGCAATTTTTGAGGTTAAAAAAGTTAATATTATGTTAAACCAATTGAAAATGGAAATTATGTAAATTTGAATCTCAAATTGTGAAAAGATGAATTTAGTACGCTGTGGATGGTGCGAAAAAGATGATTTATATAGAAATTATCACGATACAGAATGGGGAAAACCTGTATACGATGATGATACCATATTTGAGTTTTTGGTTCTTGAAAGTTTTCAAGCAGGGTTGAGTTGGTATACGATACTTTCTAAGCGAGAAAACTTCAGAAAAGCTTTTGATAGATTCAATTATAAAAAGATTGCAAATTATAATGAAGAAAAAGTAGAAGAACTCATGCAAGACACCGGAATTGTAAGAAACCGCTTGAAAATAAATGCTACGATTAACAATGCACAGCGTTTTATGGAAGTACAAAAAGAATTCGGAACTTTTTCAAAATACATTTGGAGTTTTGTGGATGGTAAGCCTATTATCAATGCTCCAAAAACTCTAAAAGATGTACCTGCAACGACAGAAATTTCAGATCAATTGGCAAAAGATTTAAAAAAGAGGGGATTTAAATTTTTAGGTTCAACAGTTGTTTATGCACATATGCAAGCAACAGGAATGGTTTGTGATCATTTGGTGGATTGTCATTGTAAATAATATTTCCACAGATTTTCGCAGATTTCCACAGAATTATTTTGCTGTAATAAAAAAACCTTCAAAATTTATGAAGGTTTTAAATTTTAAATAGTATTTACAAATTTTTCTCTGCAAATCTGTGTTAATCAGGGAGAAATTACTTAATAATTCTCTCCAAAACCCATTCAATCATTTTCTTTTCAGAAGCGTGATGGTCAGATGCAAATTCGCCTCGTCTTCTGTTGGCAATCACATTGTTCACTGTAAGAGCTTTATGCCCTAAAAGTTTAGACAGACCATAAATTGCGGACGTTTCCATCTCGAAATTGGTTACACCCAAATCATTCAGCGTTTCCAAAAACTGATCGTCCAAGGCTTTTAGACGTAATTGTCTTCCTTGTGGCGCATAAAATCCAGGAAATGTAGCTGTATTTCCGTGATATTTGGCATCTTTATAATAATCTGAAATATCTTCAGCCCAATCAGAGAAATACAACATTCCTTTTATTCTTTCATAAGGAAATTTTGCAAGGAAATTTCTTGAGAATTCATTTTCAAAATGATAGTCTGAATAGAAGTGGAGAAGTCCGTCTAACCCAACAACATTTTGAGTTACCAGCATATTATCTACTTCTATATCTGGATTTACAGAACCGCAAGTTCCCAATCTGAAGAGCTGTAGAGAAGTATGTTCAGTTTTAAATTCTTTGTTTTTCAAATCAATATTAACCAAAGCATCCAATTCATTCATCACGATATCAATATTTTCGGTACCAATACCTGATGACATCACGGTAATTCTTTCACCTCTTAAAGTTCCGGTGTGGGTATAGAATTCTCTTTTATTTTTCTTGATTTCAACTTTATCAAAATATTGCGAAACTTTCGGAACACGGTCTGGATCTCCTACGAGAATGATCTTTTCAGCAATATCTTCCGGCAATAAATTCAGGTGGTAAACGCTTCCGTCTTCATTAAGTACCAATTCGGAAGCAGCAAGTTTATTAAGCATAGCTTTTTTGTTTAATATTGTTTAATGTCTTATAAAAATAATTGAACGATTTGATTTTTTTTGAGGAAATTTACCCTCCAACTCTCTTAGTTTTGTAACCCATTTCTTTAAGGATATTCATAATTTTGTCACGATTATCGCCTTGTATAATGATGGTTCCGTCTTTTTCTGAACCTCCAATTCCGAGAGTTGTTTTTATTGTTTTGGAGATTTTTTTCAGGTCATCATCACTGCCTTCAAAACCTTCGATTAAGGTTACCGGCTTTCCGTTACGTCCCTTTTTTTCGTATTTACAAACCAAAGGTTCTTTTTGCACAAATTGTTCTTCAGGCATTTCAAAATCCTGTTCTTCGTGATCGGGGAAAAGGTTTTTCAGTTGATCTCTTAAATCCATTTATCAAAATTAACAATTAATAATCAATAATGAATAATATCTGAGGCTTAACTCATTGAGATTATTCTAAATTCGGTAAATTTGCATTAAGAAAAATTATAGAAAAATGTCTAAAAAAGCATTACTCGCAATCCTCGATGGTTGGGGATTGGGAACTGATCCGAAAGTTTCAGCAATAGACCAGGCTAACACACCTTTTATGGATAGTTGCTACGAAAAATTTCCGCATACAACTCTTGAAGCAAGTGGTTTGGCGGTAGGTTTACCTTTCGGACAAATGGGAAATTCTGAAGTGGGACACATGAACCTGGGAGCCGGAAGAGTGGTTTACCAAAACCTTGTAAAGCTAAATATGGCTGTAGAAAATGCAACTTTGGGAAAAGAAAACAAAATAACGGCAGCATTCGATTATGCTAAACTTAATAATAAGAATATTCATTTTATTGGTTTAACTTCTGATGGTGGTGTACACTCTCATATCAATCACTTAAAAGGGCTTTTAACAGCCGCTTATGAAAATGAAGTTTCGGATAAAGTGTATGTACACGCTTTTACAGATGGTCGCGATTGTGACCCGCTTTCTGGTAAAGGTTTTATTGAAGATTTAATGAATCATATGCAAACTTCCGGTGGAAAATTAGCGTCTGTAATTGGCAGATACTATGCTATGGATCGTGATAAAAGGTGGGAGCGTGTAAAATTGGCTTATGACGCTATGGTAAATGGCGTTGGTATTGAAACACACGATGTTTTAGGTGCTATTCAGGCTTCGTATGATGCTGGTGTTACAGATGAATTTTTGAAACCAATTATCAACCTGAAGGAAAACAATTTGCCTACCGTGAAAATAGAAAATGGTGATGTGGTATTTTGTTTCAATTTTAGAACCGATAGAGGCAGGGAGATTACTGAAGTGCTTTCGCAAAAAGATTATCCTGAATTCGGAATGCATAAATTAGACTTGTACTACATAACAATGACGAATTATGACAAGGATTTCAACAACGTAAAAGTTGTTTTTGATGAAGAAGTTCTTACAGGAACGTTAGGAGAAATACTTGAGAAGAACGGGAAATCTCAAATTCGTGTAGCGGAGACCGAAAAATATCCTCACGTCACATTTTTCTTCTCCGGAGGTCGTGAAGATGTGTTTTTGAATGAACGCAGAATTCTTTGTCCAAGTCCGAAAGACGTACCAACTTATGACTTTAAGCCTGAAATGTCGGCCTATGATATTACCGCCAATATTTTACCTGAAATAGAAGGGGAAACAGCAGATTTTATTTGCTTAAATTTTGCCAACACAGATATGGTAGGACATACCGGTGTTTTTGCCGCAGCCGTGAAAGCTGCTGAAACGGTAGATGAATGCATTTCTAAAGTTGCAACAGCAGCTTATGAGCATGGATACACCGTTTTCATTCTGGCAGATCATGGTAATAGTGATGTAATGTTAAATCCTGATGGTTCGCCCAATACGCAACACTCTACAAATTTGGTTCCGCTGATTGTGATGGATAAAGACCGTACATGGAATCTGAAACCCGGAAAATTAGGTGATGTAGCACCTTCAATACTTACAGCAATGGGAATTGAAGTTCCTGAGATTATGACAGGGGAAGTTATTATAAACTAACTCAGTATCATAAAAAAATATTAATTTTAATCAGTACATTTTTGTACTGATTTTTTTTAAACTGATAACTATGAGTTTCGATTATAAAGATCCGATGGTACTCACTTTGAATATCACTGTAATTATCATCCTTACGCTTCTAATACTTCCAAGCATGCTCAATACTAAAGAGAAAATTGGAGTAAGGCTTTCTTTTTCAGCTATTTTCCTTATAGTAATTATTAATTGTATTGCCAATCTTATCATGTTTTACTTTCAGGATGTGGGTTTTTTCAATTTGCATTTTATCCTGATGTTTATACCATTTTTGTTCGGTCCCTGTATTTATTTTTATGTGGTGTTTACAAATGGGGGAAGTATAAGAAATATGTGGTTGCATTTTATTATTCCTTTACTGACTATACTATTTGCCATTTACCATATTCTTCTTCCTCAAGCCGAGAAAATTAAAGTTATCAACCTTGTTATTAATACAGAGTATATGCCTTATAATATTGTAAATACTTTGATAATGGGAGTACCACTTTATTATTTTTACAAGGCTAAAAAATGGCTTAAAAACTATGAGATTTCAGCTTCAGATACTTTATATCTACAAAAAAATACTCGTAAAAAATGGGCAAATGAATTTGTAAATATTCTAATGTTCAGCGTTTTTTCGTTTTTCATTTTTGTTGTAATAGCAACCTATTTCTTTAAGGTTCCACAACCTTATATGGATTTAATAGGGATGCCGATTTATTTTCCTTTTATATATGCTTTTGTAGCGGTAAGAAGCAATATGTTATCAAAAGAACTAGAGTTGCAGTATGCTTTGGTTAAATCTGAAAACGAAAATAAAATGCGTGAACAAAGAATATCCATCTCAAGAGACCTGCACGATAACATTGGTGCTTATGCTAACAGCTTAATTTCTAAGTTGGATTATCTTTCTGCACAAGAAAAAGGAGAAAACGGAGAACTAAAAGACCTTAAAGATAATGCAGAAAGCATATTGAGCTTATTAAGGCAAACGATTTGGGTTTTAAATAATGATGAAATTAGTGTTGAAAGTTTCTACGATTATCTAAAACAATATACCATAAAGAATTTTAAAAACTTACCGGTAGAAATTGATTTGGATGAAGATATAATAAACAATAAAGTCATTCCTTCAGAAACGTCGATTAACCTGTTCAGAATTTTTCAGGAGGCTATACAAAATATCACCAAACATGCAAAAGCCAACAAAATTAGGGTGGTTATAAAATCACATGAAAGAATTGAGCTGAGTATACAGGATAATGGAATTGGTTTTAAGCCTGAACAAAAGCAAGAAGGTTTTGGAATAAGAAATATGAAACAAAGAGCAAACAAAATTGGTTATAACTTTATCATAAAATCCAATAAGGATGACGGCACATTAATTAGCATACAGGAAAATGCGTTATAAAGCGTATTTGTTTTGAAAAATTAATAAGATATATTTGAAAAAAAAGACAAATGAAAATTGGTATTGTTGATGATAACTTCCTCAACCGAAAGATCATAAAAGACAAACTTTTACCATATAAAGACATTGAGCTGGTGCTTGAAGCTGATAATGGCGAAACTTTTTTTGAACATTTGGGATCTATGATTTCTGCAGAACATCCTCAAATTGTTTTGATGGATTTAGAGATGCCATATCTAGACGGAATTTCCACCATTTCACTTTGTAAAATAAAATATCCTGATATTAAATTTATCGTGCTTACAATATATGAGGATTACGATCGTATTTTTGAGGCTATAAAAGCCGGAGCCAATGGTTATTTATTAAAAGAGGACAAGGCAATAGATATTGTGGAAGCTTTAGAAAGTGTTCTGAATTATGACAATATTCCAATGAGCCCTGCTATTGCAAGAAGCGCAATGAAATTATTATCCGGAGAAGCCTTACCAAACAAAAACTCTCATATCACACCAGACTATAACCTTTCTGAACGTGAAGTAAATGTATTGAAACTAATGATAAAAGGACTTAGCTACAATGAGATAGGAGAAAAATTGTTTATAAGTCCCAACACGGTAAGAACACATGTTAATAATATCTACAAAAAGCTTCACCTTAATTCACGCTCACAAATTATGAGTCTAGCACATCAGAAGAAGTGGCTCTAAATTTTTCTTTTTGTTTATATATTATTTTTTATATAAATTTAACAAAAAACACAAACCATTATTGAAACAAAAAATTACATACGTTTAATTTTTTCAAGACTCATATTTTTTATTTTTATACTGTTTTTTTGCATCATTGCAAAATCACAGAGCCATTCTCATTTCGAAAGTATCACCACCAATAATGGTTTGCCTACCAACTATATTTTTCAACTTGAACACGATGAAACCGGAAAAATATGGGGTGGTACAGACAAAGGTCTTATTAAATATGAGAATGGTAAATGGCACTCACTTATTACAGACGATGGCTTGCCTGGAAACTATGTTAATAAAGTTCTGAGTGATAAAAAAGGAGGTTTACTACTTTATTTCTCTGGCTTCCATTAAGTATCCCGAAATGAAATTTATAGTGCTTACCATTTTTGAGGACAACGATAAAATTTTTGAAGCGATAAAAGCCGGAGCAAGTGGATATCTTCTAAAGGAAGACAGAGGTATAAATATTTTAGAATCGTTGAAGAATGCGCTCGAATTTGATGGTGTACCAATGAGTCCTGCGATTGCGAGAAGAGCGATGCGTTTATTAAGTGGTGAGACATCTTTGTCTACAACCTTTACCAAAGATAAAACCGAGTATGTTTTAACAGACAGGGAAATTGAAATTCTAAAAGAAATCGTAAAAGGAAGTCCGCACTTCGAGATTGGCGAGAAGCTTTTCATAAGTCCCAATACTGTTCGTACACATATGAATAATATTTACAAAAAACTACATTTAAACTCGCGCAGCCAAATTATCAATTGGGCCTACAAAAATAATCTCATATAATTTTCTATTTTTTTAAAGGTACGTCTTATGGCGTATTTTTTTGTTTTCGTATTTTGAGTTATTTCGCACTATAGAATTGTGATTATTACCAACTTGAGAATTAGATAAAACTCATAATTATGCGGATGATGGAAAAAAATTAAAATACGCTTTTCGGCGTATTTTTTTGTGAATTAACAATTGTGTTTTTTTGTATAGATATGATTAAGATCTACGCTTTAATTGTTGTTTTCTTTAATCTTAATCTTTTTGCAATGCAAGAAGACACCATTAACACATTTCTAAATTCTAAAAAATCATATCCTGAAAAAATATTAATACTCAAAAAAAACACCGAAAAGCTCATTAATAAAGATTTTGATGAAAGCTTGAAATTAACCGAACTGTCTATAAAATTCGCCAAAAAAAATAATGACAAAATTGCTATGGCTGAGTTTATAAGACAGAAAGGAAATGCTCATTATTTCAAAGGAAATTACGATAGTTGTACCAAATATTATTTTAAATCCCTCGAAATTTTAGAGAAAGAACATGCTTCGGAAGAATTGGCAAAAGTTCACAACGATTTAGGCCGTTTCAACAGAAAAATCAAAAATTTTTCGCGCGCTTTGCAACATTACGACAAAGCTATGAGCATTTATACCAAACAGAATGATGCAGAAGGTATTGCAACGATTTATAACGAAAGTGGAGTGGTATTCGAGTATATGAAAGACTATAGGGAAGCTGTAAACCGCTATCTAAAATCTTACGAAATACAAAAACAGAGAAAAGATTTGGTAGGACAAGGTTATGCACTCGAGTTTATTGGTGGAGCCTACATTGCTCAAAAAAAATATAAGGAAGCAGAAGACTATTTGCTGCAATCTCTTGAGATAAGAAAAAAAACCAAAGACCAATTTGCCACAGCACTTAATTATAATGTCCTTGGAAATCTTTTTAATGAAACACGAAACGTAGAAAAAGCCGAACAAAATTATATTCGAAGCAACAAAATTGCTCAAAATATGGGATACTTGGATTTAATGGCAGGTAATTACCAAAGCCTTTCCAAACTTTATGAAAAGTCCGGAAATTATGAAAAGGCTTTCAGCAACCTTAATCTTTACAAGAAATTGAACGATAGTATCTTCAGTTTAGGAAAAGCCAAACAGATTGAGGAACTGTCTGTAAAATACGAGACTGTAGAGAAAGACCGAGAAATTATTCAAAACAAAAACAAACTATTCAAAAGAAATGTAACCATTTTTTCACTTTTAGGACTTTTGAGTATGGGTATGATTTACTACCGAAACTTCAGGCATCGCAAGAAAATTGAATTTCAAAAAGAAATTCTACACCAACAGGAACTCGCTGCAAATGCTGTGATGACAGCTGAAGATAGTGAACGAAAGCGTATGGCAATACATCTTCACGATGGTGTTGCCCAACTTTTAGGTGCCGCTGCTATGAATGTAAGTGCTCTAGAAGATTTCAAAGAAGACGCTTCAGCTTTCAACAAAATAATGAAGAAGGCTCAAGATATTATTGGTGAAGCAATTGCTGATGTAAGAACGCTTTCACATCAGATGATGCCGGGTATACTTAATAAGAATACTATTACAGAAGCACTAAATGATTTGGCCGAAAAATCTTCTTCCCAAAAACTGCACATCAATATTGAAACCAATAATCTGCCTGATAATCTTGAAGACAATATTAAAATAATCCTTTATAGAACTGTACAGGAATGTCTTAACAATATTATTAAACATGCTAATGCAGCGTTGGTTAACATTTCAGTAATTTCTAAAAATGAAAGCATCTTTGCTGAAATTACAGACAATGGAAAAGGTTTTCATTCGACTCAAGAGAGTACGGGAATTGGGTTGCAGAATATGAAATCGAGAATTGAGTTGATGAAAGGAAATTTCAGCATTCAAAGCAAAATCGGAGAGGGAACTACTGTAAAATTTGATTTACCAATAACTAAACACCAATGAATATTGTAATTATCGACGATCATAAATTCATCATTGATGGTCTTGAAATGTTATTAGGGATGCAAAAAAACATTTGCATTCAGAAAACCTATCACAATGCCCATGTTTTTATTTCTGACTTACAGAACGGATTGGTAAACCCAGACATCGTACTTACAGACTTGATGATGCCTGAACTGAACGGGCTGGAGCTTTCAAAAATTCTAAAAAAAGATTTTCCGCAAATCAAAATCATTATTCTTTCGATGAACTGTGATGCTAAAGTGGTATATGAACTTGTTGAAAAAATTGGTGTTGAGGGCTATTTATCTAAAAATATCAATCGTAAAGAACTTCAAATGGCTATAGATGATGTGGCATTGGGTTACTTTCATTTGTCTGATGAATCTGCAAAAGCACTTTCCGATTACAAGAAAAAACTTTTTGATTATGGTGAAGTAAAGCTTTCGCCCCGAGAAAAAGAGATTGTAAAACTAATGATTGAAGGTGAACCTAACAGAAAAATTGCTGAACAACTCTTCATCAGTGAATCTACAGTGGAAACCCACCGAAAAAATATTTTCAGAAAAACCGAGGTGCACAGTTTACCAAGACTTATCAAGATGGTTAATGAACTTGGGTTATTGGGAACTTTTTAATCTTAAAAGTAAAAATCCCTTCATCAGGGTATATAAAATTGGTTTTGATGTAATTACATTTACAAAAACAAAAACCAATAACTATGAAAACTTTAATTAAACTTGTTGCAGCAAAAGAGCTATCTGCAATTCTCTTATCGTGCACTCGGCAAGATGCCAAAATCAGTGGTAGCCTTACTACTAATTTTAAAGTTTCTTAAAACAAAATCCTAAAACCTAATAGTATGAAAACAAAATTATTGGTAGCAGCCATTGCTGTTACTACAAGTATGACTATGTACGCACAACAAGGAATGAATATTCTTGAAAAAGATTATGAAATTTCAAGAAAAGCAAAAAAAGGATATCTCGGTGGCGTAGAAGCTAAAGACAACGGTAATTTTGAAATGGTCTATTTTCTGCCATCAAGCAAAAGAAAAGTAAAAATAGAGGCATATACTTTTGATAAAGATGCCAACCTTACAAACACTATGAAAGATGAATGGGATGTGGAAAGAGTTAAGAAAAAGTGGAAGTTTTTCAATTTTAAAGGTGATGAATATGTTACTACTGCCGCTGCTGTAAGTGCTAATCTTACAGGTAAAATGATGTTTAAGAAAAGAGAAATAAAAGCCAAATACAATTGGTTGGTAGGAGATTATGTAAAAAGAGTAAAGCTGCTCGACAGACAAAAGCTCACCAACGAAAATGGTGAGGAGTATCTCTTTAATGGTGCCTATGAAGTAGAGCGCGACAGTGCAATTTATGTTATGGGTTATCCTTATTTAAAAGGCGGAACCTACACCTCCATGGATTTGCTTAAAATTTCTAACGAAGGCGCTGTACAAAAATTACAATCGGTTACCACAGGTAGTGCAATGAGGCCAATATTTTCAAAACCTTTATTGGATGATAACAGCAGGGATGTTAGTAATGACGATTTTCCTCGTGATTGGATCTTAATACTTGCTCCTACTAAATCCTTGGGCAAGGCCAATGCAGGAAATCCAAATCAGTTGATGTATATGCGAATTTCCCCTGAAGGAAAGATCAAAGAAAATTTCAGTTTTAGTACACCAGATTCCGGTTATAGAATATTAAATGCTTACGAAAAGAACGGAGCCGTAGTACTATATGGTTTGGGAATAAAGAAAGAAGGAAAATTTGCTGATGAAATTTTAGGTCAAACCGTCTCTCCAACAAGTATGGATGATGAAGAAAAGGCTGCAGCAAGTTCCGGAGGTAGTGGTATGCTCGGAGGTTTGGGTAAAATGGCAGGCGTACTAACAGGTAAAGAAGATCTGTCACCATCCCAAGCAAGCATTGATAATGGTTTGGATGAGAAAAAATATGATGATTTTATTATTGCAAAAATCCAAAACGGAAACGCCTCTTTTACCAAAGCAACACCAATGCCCGAACTTAACCAAAAAGCTGTTGCAGGAGCAGATATGAAAAAAGCCCTTGAATTTGATGGTAAAAAATTTGTTACTAACAATTTTCAAATTCTTAAGGATGGCTCTATGATTCTGTGCGTGCAAGATTATAAACCAAATGGTGGTGGAATTGGCGGCAACAAACTTTTAGGAGCATTAACAGGTGTAAGTACAAGTAGAAGTGGAGGATATGACAGAATTTATAAAGGCATGTATATGCTACATTTCAACCCAAATGGAGAGTTAATAAGAAATTACACTGTTCAGCTCGATCAAAAAAATAAAAAAGGATTCTTTAATAACTCACCTATGACAGCAGATAACTTTCCGGCAACAAGCTATATTGTAGAAAGTAAGGATGGCAAATCAATCAACTGGATTATGGAAATTGTAAAAGCTATTGATGTAGATACAGACAGCAGTTCACTTTACAACTTTGCAACAGGAGGTACCACTACAACCATTACCAAAACCTACTCACCATTCTACAGCATCGAGTATGGAAAATTGGATTTGGCAAGCGGCAAATCATCAGAGTTCAGAACACTTGGTGACTTAGAAAAGAAAAAATATTATTTGTACGAAAAGCATAACCGCTTACAGATGGGTGATTATATATACTTCTTTAGTGAAACTCCAAGAGGTGAAAGATTACTTATCTCTCGAATGAGCGTAAACGATTAAGAGTAAAGTTTTTTTATAAATAATAATGTTTTCATTATTAGTTTTTAGGGGATGGCCGGAGATAGTGCCGGTCATCTTTAAAAAAAAATCAAAAAATTCTAATTAAAATCAAAAACCATGAAAAAATTAATCAATATCATATTAATTCTTCTAACCTTTCTTACAATAACTATTAGCTGCAACCGAGAAGAAAGTGGAACAACAAATAATCCATCTGCAACAGCAGGATTTAGCTGGAGAGAAAATGACCCTAATGGTACTGTAAAATCAGCAGCTTCCGCAGAGTTAAGAACACAATACAAATCTATTTTTGCATTTGATAGTGGTAATGCTACACTTTTTGAAATTAATCTTACCGGAACTGTTCCCGGAACTTATGATTTATCCGCTACAGGAAATGCATTTTATTTCAAAAATATGTCTACTGCAGGCGCTATTACGGGAAAAGTAACTATCACCTCAAACTCAGGAGGTAAAGCGTCAGGAACTTTTGAAGCATTTACATCAGGTACAGGCATTACCAGAGTTTATGGAACATTTACGGATATTACCGTAAAATAATAATCAACACAAATGATGAAAAAACCGGACTTGCATCCGGTTTTTTTATATTAAATACGTCACTTGGCGTATTAGTGATTTACAGTTACTTAAATATTTTTATGAAAGAAATATACCCTCTATAAGGTATAAAATTTTATAATGGTAACCATAACTTTGGAAAAACTAAAAATTAATTATGAAAAAATTTTATTATTTACTCTTAATCTTATCGTTTTGTTTGGCAAATGCTCAACTTACAATTGTTAAGGATGTTAATGCTACAGGTCTCACACCTTCAAATCCGAATTCATTAATTTGGCAAAATAACAAGTGGAACGGAAAATATTATTATCCCGTAACAGCATATCCAAGTGTTAAACTTGCAGTAACAGATGGAACTTCAGCAGGAACAACCATTGTAAAAGATCTTGCCTTCACGGGAATTGCATCGGCTTCAATTGATAAAATAATTCCGGCTCAAGATTTTTTTTATTTCTATGTCAATGTATTAGTAGGTTACAGCCCTTGGCAGTACAGAGATGAACTATGGAAATCGGACGGTACACCTGCGGGAACAGTACTCGTAAAAAGATTTGATCCAAGGGGTATGCTTGTAGAAGGAATACAGTTGGGAAGCGAATCTTATGACTATACAAATAGTTCACTTTTGGGAAATGAGATGTATTTCCAAGGATTTTCTACGACAAACGGTTTAGAAATGTGGAGAACGGATGGAACTGAAGCTGGGACTTTTATGGTTAAAGATTTATATACTGGTACTACTGCTAATGTGAAAGGTGCACAAGCTTTTGCAAGATTAGGCTCTTCGGTATATTTTATTTCTAACTATAAATTGTGGAAAACGGATGGTACAGATGCCGGAACTGTAATGCTTGATGTTCCAGGTCTTAACATTTATGCTAATCACAGACTTCAAACTTTTAAAAATAAACTCTATTTTATTGGTCACGACGCTACAAACGGTATGGAACCTTGGGTTTCGGATGGAACAGTTGCCGGAACTCATATCTTGAGAAATACTTCCGTAAGAACAGATAATGTATATAACTTCAGACCATATATGTTTAACAAGACTGATGATTATTTAGTTTTTGACCAATTGAATAGCATAGATAACAATAATCTAACACTTTGGAGAACAGACGGAACTGAAGCCGGAACAATACCTTTAACACCATTTGGTGCTATTGATAGTGGTTTTGGCACCGGTGCTACTTTTTATCATATGACAAACAATGGAATGTACATTCATAATGCAACCTCTAAAAATATTATTTACACCAACTATCAAAACGATGGTTATAAAAACGTTTCGCATCCTTTTGGCGGACAAGTTGGAAATTTATACAATTACTCAGGAACACTTTGGTTTTCTTCCGGAACTTTCTATCAAGCTGGAAATAATGATTTTATGGAACCTTGGCGTTGTGATGGTTTACAAGTCGTAAAAACCTATGATTTAAACCCTTTAATATTTAATGGTAATAACTATGATTCAAATCCATTCGGATTTTTTGAATCTGCGGGAGATTTATTCTTTTTTGCAAATCCGGGAGGAGGTATAAAACTTTATAAATTCCACGGGGATTTTACTTTTAACAATTCAGTAGATGGTAATTGGAGTAAAGGTTCTAATTGGAATGCGGGTATTACACCTTTAATTAATGACGTGGTTACAATACCTTCAGGATATTCAAGTGTTAGTGCTGATGTGAACGCTTATGCAAAGGATTTAGGATTAAATTCTCCATTAAATTTAACTTCTGGCAGTTTGAATGTTTCAGGTAATGTTATTTTGAATTCAAAAATAACTTTAAATAATAGTCACCTTAATCTAAAAGGTAGAAATTATTTTGTTGAAGGTAATCCTGTTAATTACATCGTCAACAACGGAACCGGAACTGTAAATATTGAAAATCTAAATTCCACAAGAGGAATTATCGATTTACCAATCGGAACTTCCACCAATTATAATCCAATTTCCATTTCAAACACAGGAACTTCAGATAACTTTTCAGCAAGAGTTTCTGATACTTCAGACTTTACAAATGGTGGTATCAACGCCACTTGGGAAATTTTTGAAACAACCGCCGGAGGAAGTAATGTAAATCTTACTTTAGGATGGAATACTGCACAAGAACAATCCGGTTTTTCACCAACAACTGCCAAAATCGTTCACAAAGTTTCAGGAGTTTGGAATGAAGAAAATTCCGGAACCGTTTCCGGAA
>JAEXAR010000026.1 GCA_023394415.1 Bacteroidota bacterium | reverse complement strand
GTCAATGTGAGCGGCAATACCAATGTTTCTTGTGTATTTAAGATCTCTTGCCATTTCAGATTAGAATTTAAAGTGTGAGAATGCTTTGTTAGCTTCTGCCATTTTGTGAGTATCAGATTTTTTCTTGTATGCAGCACCTTCTTCTCTTGAAGCAGCGATGATTTCAGCAGCCAGTTTAAGGGCCATTGACTTATCGTTTCTTGCTTTTGCATACTTGATTAACCATTTCATTGCCATAGAAATTTTTCTGTCGGCACGAATTGGCATTGGGATCTGGAAGTTAGCACCACCTACTCTTCTTGAACGCACCTCTACGTGAGGCATTACGTTGGTAAGGGCATCTTTCCAGATTTCAAGAGACGATTTTTCGTTGTCTCCTTTTTTAGATTCTACAACATCAAGTGCATCGTAGAAAATTTTGAATGCGATTGACTTTTTACCGTCAAGCATCAGGTTATTAACAAATCTTGTTACCAGCTGATCATTAAATTTTGGATCCGGTAACAACGGTCTTTTTTTCGCTTTCGTCTTTCTCATTGTTTCGTTTCTTAAAAATTAATGATTACTTTTTCTTACCTGTTGGTGTGGCTTGTCCTGGTTTTGGTCTCTTAGCTCCATATTTGGATCTTCTCTGAGTTCTACCGTTAACACCAGCGGTGTCCAGTGCTCCTCTAACAATGTGATAACGTACTCCCGGTAGGTCTTTCACCCTTCCGCCACGTACCAATACTATCGAGTGCTCCTGAAGATTGTGTCCTTCGCCCGGGATATAAGCGTTGACTTCTTTACCGTTAGAAAGTCTTACCCTAGCAACTTTTCTAAGTGCAGAGTTAGGTTTCTTCGGTGTAGTAGTATATACTCTCGTACATACTCCGCGTCTTTGTGGACAGCTTTCAAGGGCAGCCGATTTGCTCTTCTTGGCAAGTGTGGCTCTTCCTTTTCTAACTAATTGTTGAATAGTAGGCATTTAATTGCTTTTTATTTTAGGGTGCAAAAGTAAGGATATTTTTTTAATCCACAATACCAGCATATTAAATATTTTTTAATTCGAATTGTTAAAACAAATTCAATATACATACAATAGATTATATTAATTAATAAATTTTATTTCGATAGTTTTTATAACTTAATTTTGCAGTAAATTATTACTTATGAAATACACACACATCATTGGGCTTAAAGATTCACACTCCAAAAATATCAGCGAAAAACTTAATATTCTTTTAGCTAATTATTCTGTTTTCTATCAAAACACAAGGGGCGCACATTGGAAAATCAAAGGTGATCAGTTCTTCACACTTCATCCAAAATTTGAAGAACTATACAATAATTTAGTGTTAAAGATTGATGAAATCGCAGAAAGAATCCTCACTCTTGGTGCTACTCCAACTCATAATTATTCAGATTACCTGAAGCTTTCAACCATTAAAGAAAGTAAAGAAGTGTCTCACGGAACCCAATGTGTTGAAAACATTTTAGATTCATTCAAAGTATTAATAGAACTACAGCGCGAACTTTTAGACATTACTGATGAAGCCGGAGACGAAGGCACTAATTCACAAATGAGCGATTACATCACAGAGCAAGAAAAAGAAGTATGGATGTACAACGCTTATCTCGGAAAATAGATCTGCATTGCATATTATATATAAATTAAGAGCCGTCATTTATGACGGCTTTTAAAATTTTGTTTTTCAATAACTTGTTCTAAATCTGTATTATAAAGTGTTTCTGATTTTCTTGCCGTGTCTCTCTCAATCATATCAATTTCCGGATTCAGCGAGTAAACAATATAACCATTAATATGACCCGACTGTATATTATCGTGCGTCCAAGAAAACTCTTTATTGATTAAAGGAATTCTGTATACTGTTTTTTCTTGCTTACCTGTAGAGTTATTCAAAAAGTACTTTTTATTCTTGAAAGAACCCAATGCTTCTTTAACCTTTTCTCTGCTTTCAAGGAAATTTCCTGGAACTTTCACGGTATATAAAGAATTAAATATCAATGAAAATACAGCAAGTGAAAATATCAGTTTTTCATTAAGATTGTATTTGTAATAAAGGAATATTAATACAATAAAAAAACAAAGCGAAGCTTCACACAGCGTCCTGACATGGAGAGCTTCAATACCCTGAAAAAACGTAGAGACAAACATTAATATCGCATATACCAAACCCAATAAAAATAACATTGAGTAAAAATCTGAAAAACGATCATCCTCTCTTCTGTTCCTTTTTAGCAATTTCAATGTGTAAAGGAGAAATAAAACATTCATTACAAAGAAAACAATCTCGGCTATTGCTGTAAAAGCTGTGATAATCCAAAATTTAATGCCAAAAAGAGGATTAAATGAATTGAAAATACTTATAATTTGATGATAGAACACCGGACCAAACAATTCAACATCGGAAGGATTTCTGAATTTTTCACCCATAAAATCTCCAAAATTTATATAATTAAAAATTATATAACCCAAAATAAGGATCCCAGAGATTAAGAGATACAAAAAAAAGCCGTCTTTCAATAATATCCTAAAAGGCTTTATTTTAAAATAACGAATAAGATAAAAAAGGCCAATCGAAAAATAAATATATAACCCAGTATACCTAATTGTAAACAAGCAGAACGTTATAACAGAAGCCCAAATTGCAAACCGCCATGTTACAATATTCCCTTTAAAATAAGTATAAAAAAAATAAAAGAGAAAATACATCAACGTGAGAAAAAGCCCTTCCGGTAAAGTGAGAAAAAATATATAGAAGAAAATTTTTGTACACAAAAGAATTACGGTTTCCTTGAAAAAGAAACCTTTATAATAAGAAAAAACACCAATAGCAAGATAGCAGAAGATATTGATAAGCCGAGCTGCAAAAAAGTAATCTCCTGTAATGCTATAAAATAATTTTATCAGAAAAGGGTAGCCTAACGGAAAAATACTCCATTTCACTTCAGGAAAATAATGTGCTAACCTAAAATAGTGATGAGAATCTCCTACCAATCCACCATAAGGCATAAAAAAAGGTATTACTATAACACTAAAGAGCCCTGCGATAAAAAGTAAATAATAACCTTTGATATTCATAATTCAAAAATAAAATTAATTAAGGAATATCAGCACTTATTAAACATTAAGTTTCAAATCTCCATATATTTGTTAGATACTAAATTGATACAATGCCAAAAGTAAGTTTAAAATCCATCCTCGATAACGATTTTTATAAAATTACCATGCAGAATGCGGTGGTAAAACTTTTTCCAAAGCAACGTGTAAAATACCAGTTCATCAATCGTGGCAAACACTATTTCCCGGAAGGTTTTGATGAAGAATTGCGCAAATCCGTTAATGCAATGGCAGAAATGAAACTCACCAAAGCAGAAAAAGAATATTTGCGAAACACTTGTCCATATATCGATTGGCCTTACCTTGATTTTTTGGAAGGCTATCACTACGATCCATCGGAAGTCCACATCAAACAAACCGGAAATGATCTCGAAGTTTGGGTAGAAGGTCTTTGGTACAGAACTATATTGTGGGAAGTTCCACTTTTAGCACTAATTTCCGAGTTGCACTACGAAATGAACAAAATGGAACGCGAGAGCAACGAAGAAGTGATGAAAAACACTTTAGAAAAATCTCAAAAACTCAATCAGCTTAGCGTTACGTTTGCTGAATTTGGCACACGAAGACGCCATTCTTACAAAGTACATGATTTAGTAGTAGAAGCCCTTACCAAAAACCACAATTCCACATTCATAGGCAGTTCCAACGTCCATTTCGCAATGAAATACGGTGTAAAGCCAATCGGAACCCACGCACACGAATGGTTTATGTTCCACGCAGCAGAATATGGTTTCAAAATGGCCAATGAACTCGCACTTGAACATTGGGTAGATGTATACCGCGGCGATTTGGGAGTGGCGCTTTCAGATACTTATACCACCGAGGTTTTCTTTCAGCAGTTTGACAAAAAATTTGCAAAACTCTTCGATGGTGTCCGTCACGATAGTGGCGATCCACTTGAATTTACAGACAAAACTATCGCTCATTACCAGAAAAACGGCATCAATCCACTATTCAAATACATTATTTTCTCCGATGGCTTAAACCTTGAAAAGGTAGAAGAAATTACCAATTACTGTAAAGGCAAAATCGGAATCTCCTTTGGTATTGGAACCAATCTAACCAATGACGTTGGTTTAAAACCAATGAATATTGTGATGAAACTTATTGGCGTACAAGCAGATAGTGGCGATTGGATTCCAACAGTTAAACTCTCCGACGAACGCGGAAAATACACTGGAGATCCTAAAATGATTGAATTGGCAAAAGAATTTTTACGAATCGAAAATTAATTTTTTAAGGAGCTTTTTCCCGCTTTCCGCACTCGCTTTTTTTTGGTAATTTCGTTACACTCAATCACCAAAAAAGAGCTCAAACAAATGCTTCAATCGGGGCTAATAATAAACTATCACCAAAAAAAATTCAACAATGAAAACTATACTATCCTATCTTATCGTTACCATAACTTTAGTTTCCTGTGCCATTTCCACGAAAGGTCAAGACGGAAAACCCGGTGAATCAGGAAAATCGGCAATATCCACTTCTGAAAACGTATTCAGCCAGAAATTAGCGGACTCTCTTGGTGCCGACAAAATGGGAATGAGAAATTATATGCTTATCATTCTGAAGACAGGTCCAAACGATTCCAAAATCACCGATAAAACCCAACGTGCTGAATTATTTAAAGGTCACTTCAGCAATATGGCGGAAATGGAAAAATCTGGCAAACTGAAAATGGCAGGACCATTTGCAACCAAAAACTCTTTGGGTTACCGTGGTATTTTTCTCCTCGATGTGAAAACTGAAGATGAAGCCAAAAGCCTTTTACAAAACGATCCAACCATTAAAAATCAAATTTTTGATGTGGAGATATTGCCTTGGTATGGTTCCGCTGCGATACCGATGCATTTAAAATATCATAAGAAGATTTCAAAAGAAAATCCTTAACTTAAAACCACAAAAAGCATTTTCGTATTTTTGAAAAATGGAAACCACTTCTCTCATCATAGGACTCGTTTTCGGTGCTGTTCTCGGCGCTGTTATTTTATATTTTATATTGAAATCTTCCAGCGTTCCGCGCAAAAAATACGATGAAATCAATCAGAATTTTATCCGTTCAACCTCTGATTTAGAAAACTCAAACCAAAAAATTTCAAATCTAGAAAACTCAATTCTTAAAGAAAAAGAGACCAATACGCGCCAAACTGATATTTTGAATCAATTACAAAAAGATTTGGCACGAATTAATGCACTAAACGAAAGTCAAAACCAGCAAATCAGCCGTCAAAGCGAGATTAATGACAGGCAAACTCTTGAGTTAAAAGATCTTCAATCCGAAAAGCAAAATTTAATCGCAATAAAATCTGAACTTTCTGCCCAAAACGAAAATCTGCAAAAACTTTTAGACTCCCAGAAAGAAGAAATTGCAAAAATGCAGGAAGCAGCCAAAAATGAATTTAAAAATTTGGCCAACGAAATATTGGAAGAAAAATCCAAAAAATTTACCGATGCCAATAAAGAAAATTTAGACATTTTACTAAAACCTCTCGGTGAGAACCTTGAAACCTTCAAAAAACGTGTGGATGAAGTGTATGAAAACGAAGCAAGGGAGAGATTTTCTTTAAACAATACCATCAAAATGATGATGGAGCAAACTACAAAAATTAGTCAGGAGGCTAACAATTTGGCAACGGCACTTAAAGGACAAACCAAAACTCAAGGTGATTGGGGTGAAATGATTTTGGAGAGAATCCTCGAAGATTCCGGACTTACAAAAGACAGAGAATATTTCACGCAATACAACATCAAAAATGAAGATGGTGAAAATCAACGCCCCGATTTTATTTTAAAACTGCCGGGAAATCAGATTGTTATCATAGATTCTAAAGTATCTTTAAATGCTTATGAAAGAATGGTTTCTGCAGAAGATGATGATCAGCGCAAGCAAAACCTCCAACTTCACACCGCTGCCATCAAAAGACATATTGATACACTAGCCGAAAAAAGGTATGATGATCTGAAAGAATCACTAGATTTCACGATAATGTTCATCCCTGTTGAATCTGCTTTTTTAACTGCCGTTCAAAATGATTCACAACTTTGGAATTACGCCTACAAAAAGCATATCATTATGTTGAGTCCAACAAACCTGATAGCTTATTTAAAACTTATTTCTGATGTTTGGAAACGAGACACTCACAATAAAAACGCTGCTGAAATTGCAAGGCAAGCTGGAGCATTATACGATAAATTCGATGGTTTTGTAGCAGATTTATTGAAAATTGGCAAAAAAATGGACGACGCCAAAGGCGATTATGAAAATGCAATGAAAAAATTGTCTTCGGGAAAGGGAAATCTCGTCGGAAGCGTGCAACGTTTAAAACAATTAGGTGCCAATACCAAAAAATCATTACCAGAACCTTTGTTGGAACGTGCCAACGACGATTCCGAAATCAATTTATTGGATGAACCGGAAAACACTTAAGAATGATTGAAAGTACCCAAAACGAAAAAATAAAAAACCTCACCCGATTATTAACCAAAAATTCTGACCGAAAAAAGGAAGGCGTTTTTATTGTAGAGGGAAAACAAGAAAACGAAAGGGCAATACAATTCGGTTTTGAACCTGTTGAATTTTTTATTTGCGAAAGTATTTTTAAAGACCAACTTCCTGAAGCGAAAATCAACTTCGTTTCAGAAAAAATTTATTTGAAAATCGCTTACCGAGGAACATCGGAAGGAATTATTGGTATTTATAAAACTAAAGAAAACAAGTTACTCCATTATCAACCCAAAGATAATGCATCAATCATTATTGTCGAAAGCGTGGAGAAACCTGGAAATCTTGGGGCAATCTTAAGAAGTTGTGAAGCCTTCGGAATTGATGCCTTAATTGTTACAGACGCCAAAGTAGATTTCTACAATCCCAATGTCATCCGTTCCAGTGTTGGTTGCTTATTTGGGATGAATGTGTTTCAAACTTCCAACGAAGAGCTTTATCATTTTTTGAAAGAAAATGGGTTCAGTATCTATACTACCATAATGGATGAAACGTCTGAAAATATAAACGTAAGGGATTTCATAAGTAAATCTGCCGTTTTATTCGGAACAGAACATTCAGGTTTATCAGATTTTTGGAAAGGCAAGGGACAAAACACCTTAATTCCAATGAACGGAACTATTGATTCGCTCAATTTAAGCAATGCCGTTGCTATCACATGCTACGAAATTTTGCGCCAAAAGTTGGGAAACTAAAATAAAAAAACCGCTTCGCTTGGCGAAACGGTTATTTTTTTACTGAGAAATACTAATTATTTAGTAGCTTCATTTACAGCTTCTTTTGCATCTTTAGCAGCACCAGCAGCAGCATCAGCAGCACCTTTAGCAGCGTCAGCAGCACCAGCAGCAGCATCTTTAGCAACTTCAGCACCAGCAGCAGTAGTAGCAGCAGCAGCATCTTTAGTAGCATCTACAGCAGCAGAAGCAGCAGAATCAACTACAGAAGCAGCAGAATCAACAACAGCAGCAGCAGAGTCAGTAGTAGCAGCAGCAGCTGAATCAGCAGCGTTAGCAGTTTCTACAGTTTCAGTTTTTTTACAAGCTACTAAAGAGATTGCAGCGATAGCAGCTACGAACAATGATTTTTTCATAATAAATTAAAATTTAAATTTGTTTTGTTTATTTTCTTGTTTCACGTTGCTCAATGACTTGAACGGGACAAAGGTATAGCAGCAAAAAAATTTGTTTTAGAAAATTAATTGTAATATATTTGTAAAACCGTTTTACAAAAATCAATAACTGATAATCAACGAGTTAATCGTTTTAAAATATTTTGACAGATTTAGATTTATTACATTTCGAGCAACTGAAATCCGAGATTCAGTCCAAATATTTGGAAAATCACAACCCTTCTGATGAAAACATTTCGAATTGGAAAGGGATTGATATCATTTATTTTCAGGAAGACTTAAGAAAAATCGCTAAAGGTAACATTAGCGAGAAGTCTTTTTATACATATTTTAAAACGTCTCCGGCAACTAAACTCCCTAGGATTGATATTCTCAATTTACTCTCTATTTATGCGGGTTACGCTTCTTGGTACGATTTCAAAAAGAACCATCTTTTCGCCAATGAAATACTGAAAGATACCGAAGAATTAAATGAAATTGAAACGCAAGAATTAGAAGTAAATTCAGAAAATAATGAAATTTTAGAAGAAGATACTAAAAAACCTCAAATAATAACCAAAACGCAATCTGAAAACGCTGATTTACAAAAAACAACTACTGAAAACCAATCGATTAAAGATATTTTAGCTAAAAACACTTCGCTAGAAAAACCGGTTGTAAAACAAGAGGAAAACTTCATCAAAAAAAATCTTTGGCTAGGAATTTCAGGAATATTAGCTCTTTTGGTTGGATTTTTAGGTTTAAAAGACAAATTAATCACCAAAGAATATTATTACACTTTTATAGATGCTGACCGTAACTCCAAAATAAATGGTGAATTGCAAGTACAGATACTTAAGGAAAACGAGTCTCCTATCTTATATACCGCAAAACCAAACGAACCTTTCGTTTATAAAAATCCGGAATCGAGTACCTTAACCATGGTAGTTTCATCTCCATATTATAGAACCGATACCATAAGACGAAACCTAGAAACAGCTCCTGAAAGCGAAAATATTGAGTTGAAACCCAACGATTACGCCATTATGCTGTATTACTACTCTAATTCAAAACAAGATATACAGCGTAAAAGAGCGAGTTTAAATTATCTGATTAGTGACAATGCATTGATCTATCAGGTATACGACAACGAGAAATACGGCGTGGAAACCTTTGATAAACAGAGATATATCAATTTAGTTACTACACCGACGACTTCACTGAAAAATATGGAAGTGATTGATACCAAAATGGAAAAAGGAAAAATTGTATTAATTAAATTCAGAATTATCTCCAATGAAGCACCTTAATATTATTCTTATATTGTTAATTACATTTTTTGCAGTTACAGCTTGCAAAAAAGAGCCTGAACTGTCTTTGGAAACCGTGAAATACAATAACAATAAAAAATCATACCCTGAAAACAAAATGGACAGCGCACAAGCTATCAATGCGATTACCAAACAGAAAGTACAGGAAGTAATTGATTTATCGATACTTTATAGTTCAGGAAATCGTGATACCGAGATAGATTCTGCGATGTATTCACAGATTTTAGGATATTTTCACAAGCCAGATTCTACAACTCTGAAGCCTTTGCTATCAGAACTCGACAGCCTGAAGGTAAAGAATGCAAAAATCAGCAACCTAAAAGTTATTGAACGGATTCATAAAAAAGATACACTTAATTTTGCAAAATTCAGTGTAGATTATTTGGATGCTTCCAAAAAGGTTATTGCAACCAAAGAACGTGAGGCACAATACATATTAATGTCCGCACCAAAGCAATTTAAGAAAGAATTCAAATTCTATTTCCTAAATTTCTATAATAAACCTTTGAATGACAGTACTTCTGTAGGCGTAACAAGATAATCTAGAGGAATATCATTTGAATTTAAATCATCGATGCTTTCATCCGGCGCATAAAACCCTACTCCAATTTTTTTGCACTCAGAATTTATTTTAGAGAAAAAACCGTCGTAATATCCTTTACCAAAACCAACCCGGTTTCCTTTGTCATCGCAATACAGCAGAGGTGTTATAATATAATCGAAATCATTCACTCCGGCATCATTATTCTGTACCGGTTCCGCAATTCCCCAACTGTTCACCTTCATTTCAGTGTCTCTATTAAAGGGAACAGCGATAATATGATCCCCAATCATTTTAGGAAGATAGATATGAACTTTGTTTTGTAAAAAATATGAAATAAAAAGTCCGGTTTGCACCTCCTTCAACTTTGCAATTGAAATGAATATATGGATTTTTTGACCTTCCTTTACCTCAAAGGTATTGATGAAATTTTTAAAAATTCTTTCAGATAAAGACAAAACCTCATCATTAGACAAGGTTTTTCTCATTTCCAAATATTTTTTTCTGATTTCCTTTTTGGTCATCATTCTATATTTCTTTGACCGATATAATCTTTACAGGGCAAGCTTTTGCAGCTTTTTCACAAGGTTCAAAAGCGTCTGGAATTGGCGTTTTCAAAGTGAAAAAACCTTTTTTATCAGTAGATTTCAATAGTACTGATTTTCCGTCCTTTTTGGACATACGAAAATATTCCGGTGCAAATTCTGCACAGTAGTTACATCCGATGCACTTATCGCGCTGTAGGGTGATAATTATCATTTTGTTCCAAGTTCCAAGTTCCAAGTTCCAGATTTGCAAAAACTTGAAACCTGAAACTTGAAACTCGAAATTACATTTCTGATTTTACAATTTTATACAATTTATCGCTTGGTCTTACGCGGAAATCGGTTTTGAATGTGATGATATCGGCTTTGGACGCTTTTTCAGACATTCCTTTTCCGTCCACCATCAATTCAGCTACTTCCATTTCCTGTGAACCTGTTGTAGGTCCTTGTATTAATACTTTATCACCAACATTAAGGTCGTATGCTTCAATTAAAAATTCTGCAATATTGGATTTTGGGTAGAAATGTCTTCCTTTACCAATATAAATTTTCTTTTGAGTCGCACTGGAACCTGAATTTGGAGACCACTCTCCTAATTCCTGACCAAGATAATAACCACTCCAGAATCCTCTGTTGTAAACAGTTTCCAACTGCTTCATCCATTCCTCAACTTTTTCCTTGGAGAAAGTGCCATCTGCAATAGAATCAATCGCTTCTCTGTAACATTTTGTTACGGTTGCAACATATTCAGGAGCTCTTCCTCTGCCTTCTACTTTCAGAACTTTCACGCCTGCATCAACAATTTCATCCAAAAATCCTATAGTGCAAAGATCTTTCGGAGACATCATATATTCGTTATCAAGCTCAATTTCAAAACCGGATTCCTGATCAATTACCGTATATTTCTTTCGGCAGTTTTGCTTGCACGCACCTCTGTTTGCAGATGAGTTGTGAGAATGTAAACTTAAATAACACTTCCCGGAAACTGCCATACAAAGCGCACCGTGACCAAATATTTCAATTTCAACCAAATTTCCGCTTGGTCCTTTAATTTGCTCCCTTTCTATTTGATCACATATTTTTTTGATTTGTGAGATAGAAAGTTCTCGGCTCATTACCATCGTATCAGCAAACATGGCATAAAACTTCACCGTTTCAATATTGGTGATATTTATTTGAGTGGAAATGTGTACTTCCATTCCGATTTGTCTTGCATAAGCAATAACGGCTTGATCCATAGCAATTACCGCAGTTAAGTCCGCTCCTTTTGCTTTATCTAAAAGCGTTTTGATAATAGATAAATCGTGGTCGTATATAATAGTGTTTAGTGTTAGATAAGTTCTAACACCTTTTTCTTTACATCTTCGGGAAATTTTTGGCAGATCATCTATCGTAAAATTCATTGATGCGCGCGCTCTCATATTGAGCTGCTCAACTCCGAAATAAACTGAATCTGCACCATTATCCAAAGCCGCTTGCAACGCAGTGAAATCGCCTGCAGGTGACATTAATTCTATTTTTCCGCTTTGCGTCATTTTATTTTTGTGAAAATTTTTGCAAAGATAGACTTTTTAAAATTCTGATTTATTAGGCGCCAATAACTTATAACTATAAGCCAAATTGACAGACGTGAATTGAAAAAAAATGAGTATTTTACACCGTATTTATTATAAAAACTTTTAAAATGCTTCAATTCTTGTTAAATTATCGTTAAAAGTGAAACATCCTTATTTACCATTCGACATATTTAGCATTAAATTTGTTTATTAAAATACCAAATAATTGATAGAAATAAGAAAAAGAGATTATAAAAAAATGAAGACTGTATTTAAAAACCTTTTACCTTACGCTTTAGTTGGATTAATATCCGGTGCTACAGTTTTTGGAGGAATTAAATTCTCTGAACGTAACGATGCCAACAATCAAGATTACTCCTACTTTACCAAAGCCAATGACACCAAATTTGCCGGAATGAACATGTCCGGACTTGGTGATGACTTTACAAAAGCTGCAAAAATGACAGTTCCTGCTGTAGTTACAATTAAAAACTATTCTAACAGAAGTGCAGGAAGAACATCAGAGCAAGATATTTTTGATTATTTCTTTGGTCAACCCGGAAGACAGAAACAACAACAGAAACCAGACAATATGCCTTCAGGTATGGGTTCTGGTGTCATCATTTCTCCTGACGGTTACATCATTTCAAACAACCACGTTGTTGCAGGAGCGAGCAAACTAGAAGTTGTGTTGAACAATAAGAAAACTTACATCGCAACATTAGTAGGAACAGATCCAAACACAGATATTTCACTTTTAAAAATTGATGAAAAAGGTTTACCTTATTTGAATTTTGCCAATTCGGATCTTGTTGAAGTAGGACAGTGGGTTCTGGCAGTAGGAAATCCATTAGGTCTAAACTCTACAGCAACAGCTGGAATTATTTCTGCAAAAGGCAGAGGAATCGGAATCCTCGGAAGTAAAGGTGAAGCTACCAATCCTATTGAAAGTTTCTTACAAACTGATGCTGCAATTAATATGGGTAATTCCGGTGGTGCTTTAGTAAACACTAATGGAGATTTAATTGGAATTAACTCTGCAATTGCTTCTCCTACAGGATATTATTCAGGTTATGGATTTGCAGTACCTTCAAATTTAGCCAGAAAAATTGTTGAAGATATTAAGAAGTTTGGACTTGTACAAAGAGGTTTCCTTGGCGTTGGCACTTTAGACTTATCTGATAGTCAACAGGTTGCACTTTACAATAAAGAATTTAAAACCAACCTTAAAGCCGGAAACGGAATGTATGTAAGAGAAGTTACTGCAAATAGTGGTTCCGAAGATGCAGGATTAAGAAAAGGTGACATCATTACAAAAATTGACAGTACGCCAATTACAGATTTCGCAGACCTTTCACTTGCTATTGGTAGCAAGAGACCTGGAGATACTGTTATCGTTACTTACTTAAGAAATGGTATTGAAAACACTGCAAGAGTTGTATTGAAAGACCAAAAAGGCGGAACTTCTGCAAGAACAAGAGCAGACCTAACTGTAACTGAGAAAATAGGCGGTGAATTTCAACCTTTGAGCGATAGCTTCAAAACAAGATACGGCTTAAACAGTGGTGTGCTTGCTAAAAATGTGATAGACGGTGGTGAACTTTCCAAAATAGGAATCGTAGATAATTACATCATTATGGAAATTAATGGAAAGCCGGTGAACTCACAAAAAGATGTTGAAAAAATTCTAAACGGCTTTAACGGAAATGTACAAATAAAATACGTTGACGAATACGGAAGAATATACACACAAGGTTTTAGAATGCCTAATTAAAAATAGCTAAAACCTAAAAAAACGCTTCAGAAAATTTCTGAAGCGTTTTATTTGTTTACTTTTTCAGCTATCTTACGTTTTCGTTTCCGTTCGTAAATGACCTCTGTAATTTTACCACCAATCCAAGCAAAAGGGAAAAACGTGAGGAATATGCAAATTTTATAAAACGTTGGATGATATGGAAATATAATAATATCAAGCATGGCGCAAAAAAGAAGAATAAAACCAATTAAAATTGCATAAGCCACTTTAGCATATTTCACAATAATTGCCGTTACAACACCTCCAATAGACGCACCAACTCCTGAAAGAAATAAAAGAAACACCCAAAAAGAAGTATTTCCCCTCATTGAGAAAAGAAACTTCTCCCAATTCTGAAATGGAGAAAAACGGTTATAAGTTACCCAATCCGGATTTATCCTAATCCCAACAGAGATGATGAGTCCCGCTACTGCGAGACCAACAAGAACGCCTAATGTGTTTCTTAAGAAATTCATCAATAATTAAAACTGATGTGCAATCATTGATATTTCGATATCAACATTTTTTGGTAAGCAGGAAACCTGAACGGTTTCACGTGCCGGAAAATAATTTGCATCGAGATAAGAAGCATAAATATCATTCATTACTGCAAAATCGTCCATATTCTTAAGAAAAATGGTAGATTTCACCACGTTTTTGAAACTCAATCCAGCTTCTGTTAGTACGGCTTCTAAGTTTTTCATAACCTGATGTGTAGCCTTATCTATACCTTCAACTACTCTTCCCGTTGCAGGATCCACCGGAATTTGTCCTGATATGTAAAGAATTCCGTTTGCAAAATTTGCCTGCGCATAAGGTCCTATTGCTGCAGGAGCATTGGTAGTAGAGATAATTTTTTTCACGATAAACTGCTATTTTTTTATTCGACAAATATAATATTATGTTTAATATAAAAAAATTAGAATTTAGCTCCAGGATCTGTAAAACTTCTATCTTTATATTTCAGAGCGTCTCTCAAGATATTGGCCTTGATACCGATATAAAAATCATATACTTTATATTGACCAAAAGGAACCCAATTGAAATCTATAATAAAACTACGTTGATCACGGTGAAAACCTAGTCTGGTATAAGCTAATTTTTTGGTTATAAAGTCGTAATGTGTACTTCCGTTGATGTTCCAAAAAGGGGTGAGTTTAATACTGCCGTCTACACCAACAGATGCGACTTTGTTACCGAAACGCGTTCCACCCTTGGTATATGCATAGTTTGCATTTAGATTTAATGTCCAGGGCTGCGAAAAATGGGCATAATTATTATCATCAAAATAATAATTCTCATTACGGATTTCACCACGGGTATTGTATAACTCTTCTACTTTCTTTTTATCTTTATTAAATATCGCTTCACTTAAGGGCACAGCAAACTGAACATTAAATCCCTGAAGATTGAATTTTCCGAAATTTTCCTTCCTAGTTCCAACTCCCAAATCATTGTAAACGGTCTCATAAGGATCAATTACCAAGCTTGAGTTCAAACTTACTTTTCCATCAAATAAAGAAGTTTGCCCACTTACATTAATCATCGACCATTTATATTCTTTGGCTGCAAAGTTGTAACCGCCGGAAAGGTTTAAACTTTCAAAAAGTTTTACTTTTTTAATACCTGTTGAGTCTTGTTTCGACCTCACTTTCATCTCGATATTATTGCCGATGCTGTATGTCATTGCGCCTACCGTACCTGTACTTGGTGAGCCAAAAATACCACCATCAAAAATAGAATATGGCGTGAGTTCACCATTGGCATTAAAATAATTTCTGAAATAACCCCAATTCGGAGTTCCAAAATCAGGTTGATAAGTAAAGCCTATGCTTGGTATTACCATATGCCTAACTTTTTCTATAATGGCTCCTTTTTTGAAATTTAACATTCCATAAAGGGTTGTTTGCAAACTCGCACTGGTAGAAAAAGTAGAAAAGCCGGCTAACTTTTTATTATAAACATTCTCCAGCTCGTTGGTTACTGGGTTATAATTACGAATTAAGGTTTTAGTCGTTAAAACATTATTGGCCTGTGCAGATAATGAAAAAGTAAAATATTTGGCAATCGTTGTATTAGTAGAAAGCGAGATATTGTTTTGTAAGCCGGTTTGCAGATTGTCCCACATTTTAGCCTTAAACATATCCTGTTCCTTCACATTACTCACAAAATTAGAGAAATTCAAACCTGTATTAACCGTGATATTTTCAAGCAGACCCTCTCTTGTAACACCATTTTTAGGTTTAAACAGGTAAAACTGATTAATCGCTACATTCATCTGTGGCAAACGAAGATTTACTGTGTTATCTGCAAAATTCTGTGAATAAGATGCAGCTCCGGTTATGGTTATTGGCAGCGTTAGGAAACGTTTGGTTGCGCTAATTGTAGAGTTTTGTTGGGTATTGAGAACTCTTTGGTTAAAAATATGATTATTATTGATGGTATTGCTATAGAATTTATTACTCACAATATCTACCGATGCCGAAAAATTAAAATAAGGATTAGCTTTTGAATCTTGTTGATGCCTCCATCCAATTCTGTAAGTAGATGATTTACTGTAATCATCAAGACCTTTAATTCCTCGAACTGTAGTTCCCACTTCGGAATTGAAATTTCCACTGTATCGGTAATTTTTTTTATAATTGACTTCAGGACGCACATTCCAGCTTCCTTTAGTAAAGAAATCGACCAAAACTTTTACATCGAAATGTTCACCAATAGGCTGATAATAACCTAAACCATTCAAGAAAAAGCCAACATCCTGCTTTTCCCCAAAACTTGGGATCAAAATTCCTGCACTCCGCTTATCAGAGAAAGGCAATATCCCAAAAGGCAATGCCAATGGTGTAGGAACACGTTCTATATACATCTGAATAGGACCTGTAATAACCTGCGATTTATTTTTCCCTTTAATAAGTTTGATGTTTGGCGCAAGAAGATAATAATCAGCGATGGTATCTTTTTTCTTGATAAAATATTCGTCAGTTGTATATTTTCCACGACGCATAAAGTAGATGGAATCATTTACTTTTTTGGTTTTTTCGGCCACAATGACACCTTCGCTTTCGTCAGTTCTAGCGTTGTAAGCAATGGCTTGTTTGGTTTTGTAATTAAAATCGAAGTAATCGGTTTCGTATTTTTTTCCACCTTGCTCTGTAATAACGGGCTCTATAATTTTACCGTTTTCATCTTCCCTACCTCTGGCGAAAACCTTTCCGGTACTCCAATTAATAGAGATATAATCGGCCATAATCTTCATATCCTGATAAGTAACTACTGCGTTCTTAATAAGATACGTCATTTTTTTTGGAGGTTCTGTCCGCTGGAAATCAGAGGTGAAATCTACAATATCGGTTAGCTCTTCATTTTTAGTAATTACGGTATCATTTTTGGAAACAACAGTAGTAACCCTCTCATTTTTAGGCAAATTTTGAGCATTTAGTTTTGCTAAAAAATTGTTAAAAATTAGGATAATTAAAATTTGTAGTATATTTTTGAAGACGATTTTGATTCGCTTAGTATTTATGATTAGTGGGCTCAAAATTAATTATTTTTACTCAAATAATGAAGACCAATATTAAAACTCATTCTCTCACAAAATATTTGACCCTTCCGCTTTTGCTGCTCTTTATTTTTGTTGGAGCTCAAAAAAAGTTCACCATTGTCTTAGATGCAGGACACGGAGGAAGTGATCACGGTGCTAACAGAAATTATCCTGATATTGGATATGTCGCTGAAAAAGATATCACCCTTGCTGTAACACTACGTGTTGGGAAAATGCTTGAAAAAGATAAGGATTTCAAAGTGATCTACACCAGAAAATTGGATGAATATCCTTCACTAACGGAAAGAACCAACCTCGCTAATAGGAGCAAGGCAGATTTATTTGTTTCTATACACGTAAATGCCAATCAAAAAACCAGTCCTTACGGAACGGAAACTTTCGTACAGGGACCTGATCAAAACCGAACCAATCTTGAAGTTGCCAAAGCAGAAAATGACGTGATTTATCTGGATGCACAAGATAGACAGACTTTCGGTTCTTATGACCCTTCATCACCGGAATCTTTAATTGCTTTGAAAATACAGCAACAAAGATATTTGCAGGCCAGCTTAATATTGGGAGGATTTGTTGAAGAAAATTTTGCCAACAAAGATAAAAGACTTTCCCGTGGTGTAAAGCAGGCCAATCTACACGTACTTCGTATGAACGCGATGCCTTCAGTGCTGATAGAAATGGGCTTTGTGAGCAACTATGATGAGGCACATTACATTGCATCCGAAAAAGGACAGCAGGAAATTTCTGAAAGTATTTATAACGGAATTATAAGCTATAAAAAGGCTTATGACAGAAAAGGTGGCGCTGTTGCAAAATCTGCAGAGGCAGAAAAATCTAAAGAACAACCACTAAAAAATGATTTTAGGATTCTACTGATGAGCACGCCGACTAAATATAATACGGAAGATCCCGCACTAAAAGGGCTAAATTATGTACTTCCCATAAAAGAAGGCAACCTTTATAAATATTACTACGCGAACACAAATCTTGCTTCCGTAAGAGATAATAATTTGAAAACTGCTAAAGATGCCGGCTTCAAAAATGCTGTACCAATAGGTTTTGTACCAGATCAAAAACTTGGAAGCGGCTATTATACTATTGAAGTAGCTGCAACCAAGGATAAATTAAGCAGTAATTCTTATGCTTTGCAAACCTTGAAAGATCAATTGATTCGAGAAAAAGTTAATGGCATTTTCTACTACACTTATGGCAACGTGAAATCTCTTGAGGAAGCGATTGCATTGCAAAAAGATCTTGACAAGAAAGGCATAAAAAATACTGTTATTCAAAAAGTTCTAAAATAATTTGATGGGCCCGGTATTTTAAAACATCAAAAGTTTTTTATATTTTTGCAGACCAAAATTTTTGGCCTATTCGTCTAGTGGTAAGGACTCAAGATTTTCATTCTTGCAACAGGGGTTCGATTCCCCTATAGGCTACAAAAGTAAACTGCAAGATTATGCGGGATTTAAAAATACAGGAAGCCCAGAAGCTTCTTAAGAAAATCCTCCTGAATCCAAAAAACTATGATCTGAAACAAAACAATGGTGAAATAACCGGAGAAGATGAGGAGATAAGTTTTAAATTCTATAAAGGAGGCGAAAAAAGTTTTTTCGAAGTATGCATTGATGGCTATACCTTTATAAATAATACAGGAGAATGGAACAATGCAATAATAATGCTTGAGAACGCTATCAAGAAAATGGAGCGCGAACAAGATGAAGAAAAAATTTCCGAAGCCCTTAATAAATTGAAAAATATTTAGACACTGAATAAACTTTATTTTTTATAAAAAATTTTAAAAATAAATTTGTGGGATTAAAAATTAGTTATATCTTTGCACCCACAATTGAGAAACAATTATGGCAAATCATAAATCAGCACTAAAAAGAATCAGACAAAACGCAGCAAAAAGATTGCGTAACAGATACTATCACAAAACTGCAAGAACTGCTGTGAAAGTATTAAGAAATGAAGAAGACAAAAAGGCTGCTACAGAGCAACTGCCAAAGGTTATCTCTTTGTTGGATAAACTTGCTAAAAAGAATATCATCCACAAAAACAAAGCAGCTAACTTAAAGAGCAAATTAACAAAGCACGTTAATAAATTAGCGTAATTTATAAAGAGGCCCGTTCGTCTATCGGTTAGGACTCAAGATTTTCATTCTTGCAAGAGGGGTTCGATTCCCCTACGGGCTACGAAAAAACCTTCAGAAAATTTCTGAAGGTTTTTTGTTTTCTCTATATTTGATAAAATTTACATCTTATGAAAATCCTCATTGTAAACGGCCCAAACCTCAATTTGCTTGGAACACGCGAGCCGGAAATTTATGGAAATCTTTCTATGGATGATGTCTTGCGTGAGTTAAAAGATGAGTTTGAGGAATATGAATTTTCATATTTTCAGTCGAATCACGAAGGTGCAATAATTGATCATTTACAACAGGATTACTATGATGTTTTAATTATCAATCCCGGCGCATTCACCCATTATTCTTATGCCATCGCAGATTGCCTTAAAAACATTAAAAAAATTAAAATCGAAGTCCACATCAGTAATATTTATCAACGTGAAGAATTCCGACAAAAATCAGTTACTGCTGTTTATACTGATGCTGTTATTTCTGGATTTGGAACCAGAGGTTATAAACTGGCGGTATTAAGTATATACTAAAGACAAACTTTCTAATAAATAAAAAATAATAAATCCTCAAAGAAAACTTTGAGGATTATTATTACAAACCTAAATTTATTTATTACAATTGTGGACCTGCAGCTACTAATTTCTTAGCATCTTCATTGTCACAATATTGTTCAAAATTTTTAATATATCTTGCTGCTAAATCCCTTGCTTTTGCTTCCCACTCTGATGCATCTTTGTAAGTGTTTCTAGGATCCAGAATGCCTTCAGATACGTTTGGTAAGGAAGTAGGAACTTCAAGATTCATAACAGGAATTGTTGTTTTTGGTGCGTTATCGATGGAGCCATCAATAATTGCGTCAATAATTGCTCTAGTGTCTTTAAGAGAAATACGTTTTCCGGTTCCGTTCCATCCTGTATTTACTAGATATGCTTTAGCACCGTGTTCTTTCATTTTACCGATCAATGTTTTAGAGTACATTGTTGGATGTAATGTAAGGAATGCCTCACCAAAAGCCGGAGAGAATGAAGGCTGTGGTTCTGTAATTCCTCTTTCAGTTCCTGCAAGTTTTGAAGTATAACCGCAAAGGAAGTGATATTGAGCCTGATCTTCATTTAAAAGTGAAACTGGAGGCAACACTCCAAATGCATCAGCTGATAGATAAACAATTTTACTTGCGTGTCCTGCTTTAGAAGGAAGTACAATTTTGTTGATATGATAAATTGGGTAAGAAACTCTGGTATTTTCGGTAATAGAGCCGTCTTTATAATCTATTTCACCATATTCGTTTACCACCACATTTTCAAGAAGGGCATCTCTTTTAATTGCTTTAAAGATGTCTGGTTCTTTTTCTTCAGTAAGATCAATCACTTTTGCATAACATCCACCTTCATAGTTGAAAACACCGTTATTATCCCAACCGTGTTCGTCATCACCAATTAGATAACGTTTTGGATCCGCAGAAAGCGTTGTTTTACCTGTTCCTGAAAGTCCGAAAAACAAAGCAACATCTCCTTTATCACCTACATTGGCAGAACAGTGCATAGATGCCATTCCTTTTAATGGAAGATAGTAGTTCATCATAGCAAACATCCCTTTCTTCATTTCACCACCATACCAAGTTCCTCCAATAATTTGTATTTTTTGGGTAAGATTAAAGAGTACAAAATTTTCAGAATTTAGACCTTGCTCTTTCCAGTTAGGATTGGTCGTTTTAGAACCATTCATCACAATGAAATCCGGTTTTCCGAAATTTTCTAATTCATAGATAGAAGGACGAATAAACATATTGGTGACAAAATGTGCTTGCCAAGCTACTTCCATTACGAATCTTACTTTCAATCGTGTATCGGGATTTGTACCACAAAACGCATCCACAACATATAGCTTTTTTGAAGTAGATAGTTGGTCTAAAACCAATTGCTTACAATGTTCAAAAACTTCCGGAGACGTTGGCTTATTTACAGTACCATCCCAATAAATTGTATCTTTGCTAACATCATCCATCACAATATATCTATCTTTAGGAGAACGTCCTGTGAAGATACCGGTTTTTACAGCTACAGCTCCTGATTCAGTTACTGCTCCTTTTTCAAAACCTTGATTTTTTGGTGACATTTCCGCCTTAAAAAGTTCTTCGTAGGTTGGGTTATATACAACTTCGTGATATCCCGTGATTCCCATTTCGTGAAGTTCCTGAATGATTTTAATGTTTTTCATAATAGAATTTAAAATTTCTGTTTATTTTGAGTAACAAATTTACGATTATTCGGAGGTTTAGAATGTCCTAAAGTTACTGATATTAATCAGAAATCACAAGAATTTAAAACCCAAATAATCAACTGACTATCAGCGTATTAATTCCGAATAAGAAATAACAGTACGGAAACCTTTTGCTGAAAAATAATCCTTATAACCATCAAAATTGGATGCCATAACAAAATCTCCTCCCCAAGCTCCAAGACTTTTTACAAAAGAAGGACAATCTGAAAAATAGTGACTTTTTGCCGTTTGCAAGCCTAGAAATTCAGATAGTTTAGTTTCGTGCTCATTCATCAAGAAAGAAAATTCATCAAGACTTTCTGTCTTTAAAACTTGACTTGTTATTGCAGAAAATTCATCAATCAGTTCGAAAGATTTTGGTTTAGAACGGTACAAGTTTATACCTTCACGAGAGTCCTGTTTTTGATTCAGATGTATAAAAATTAAATCTTTTAAAAATAAAGGTTTGAAATCAACCTTTTTAGAAATTCGCTGGTTTTCTTTAATTTGAAATAAAACTGTTGCTTGTTCTTTCGCAACAGCAATATCATAGCCACTTCCACCAAGTGTAGAATCATTTAACACAAACGCATCAATATTGGCCCATTCAGAAAGATTATTCATCAGCGTAGAACTGCTTCCCAAACCAAAATTTGAAGGAAATTGAAGATTAGTTTTTAGATGATAAGACTCTCCATTTTTAAACTTTGCTTCTGAAAGTTCTGCTACTTTAAGTAAAACTTTCAATATGAATTCAGCCGGTTCTTTCAGATTTGAATTTAAGATTAATCTGTTTTTATAATCTATTTCGGTTTTTAGCCAAATATTATTTTGATGATACGCTTCCCAAATAATTATAGATCTGCCATCCTCTAATTCTTCATAAAAAAAATCTTGCCCCAGCTGTGTTGGTACAGCCAAAGCAAGAGCTCCGTCTAGGACGACATATTCTGATGTGAGTAATAATTTTCCGGGTGAAAAAATTTTACCCATAATTTTTATATTGCAGAGGAAACAGTAACTTCAGAATCAATCTTTTTAATTAAACCTTGGAGTGTTTTTCCGGGACCTACTTCTATAAACATTCCCGCTCCATCTTTAATCATATTCTGTACACTTTGAGTCCATTTTACAGGACCCGTAAGTTGTGTGATGAGATTTTTCTTTATTTCTTCTGAATCCGTAACAGCTGTAGTAGAAATATTTTGATAAATTGGCATCGTCGCTTTACCAAATTTAGTATTCTCAATAGCAGTTGCTAATCTATCTTGTGCAGGCTGCATCATTGGCGAGTGAAATGCGCCATTTACCGGAAGCAACAACGCTCTTTTAGCACCGGCTTCTTTAAGTTTTGCGCAAGCTTCTTCAACGGCTGAAGTTTCACCAGAAATTACCAATTGCCCAGGGCAATTATAGTTCGCAGGAACAACTACACCATCAATCTGCGCACAGATTTCTTCCACTTTTTGATCCTCCAAACCCAGGATTGCTGCCATAGAACTAGGATTTATATTACAAGCATCCTGCATAGCAGCAGCTCTTTCAGCCACAAGTTTTAATCCGTCTTCAAAGGATAAAACACCATTGGCTACTAAAGCAGAAAACTCACCTAAAGAATGTCCTGCAACCATTTCTGCTCCTAAAGCATTAATGGCTTTTACAGCAGCTACAGAATGTATAAAAATGGAAGGTTGTGTTACACTTGTTTTTTTCAGTTCTTCTTCGGTACCTTTAAACATCACCGAAAGAATGTCAAACCCTAAAATTTCATTGGCCGACTCCATCAAATCTTTAATATCTTTCCTGGAATCGTATAACTCTTTTCCCATGCCCACAAATTGTGAACCTTGACCGGGAAACACTAATGCTTTTTTCATATAATTGTAGATAAAGAGTTTAAGTACAATTTATCATTTGTATTTATTAATTTTCCGGAAGCAGCGTTTCTACTCTGTAACCTGTGTTGATATAAGCGCCGTTCTTTTTGGCTCTTACATATTCAAATTTGGTAGCAAGCTGTGTTTGTACTTTCCCCATTTGTTTGAATACTTCGCCTTTTGAATTTTCTCTACTTAAAATATCATTCACTACATCAAACCCAATCACAGCATATTTTGAAGGCGTTTTACAATATTTATTTTTATAATCTGCTAAAATTTCTTTTTGGAAGTTACCATCCGTTATTTTTCTGTCCATAAGGTAAACCAAATTGGCTTGGCTCATTTCGTCTACTTTATTTTCGAAACTTGAATGGTAAGAAGTACTGAAAGCCTTTATCCCTGAAACTTCTTTGGTAAGCTGAATAATTCTGTTTGAGAAAGAAGCTCCTAAATTATCATTACTTGAAGCTAGAATTGCAATAACCGGAGCAGCTTCCCCTGTCATCATATTTTTATCAGGCTGAATATCCAATGCTGAATTCACCATCAAAATATTAGGGTTTTTAAGTGATTTTTCAAGACCTGCTTTGATAAGATTTGCAGTTTCTTTATTGTTATCAGCGAGTATATAAATCTTTTGATCTGAGTAAACTTTGCCCACCTCATCAACTATTCTTTTAGCATAAACATCGTTGGTAGTTTCAACGATAATTAAATTATCATAGTCGAATAAATCTTCTGAGTTAGCAAAAGGAGCAACAACCGGAATTTTCTCTTTCTGAACATAATTTAAAACTTCTAAAACTGAAGATTTAAACAATGGTCCAATAATTAAATCCGTATTACCTTTGTTGATTTGTGTAAGACTGTTTTTGAATGACGCTTCATTACCAGCATCAATTACTTTTATATCCAGCTTTTGACCACTTTTCGCATTTCTTTCAATCGCCAATTTGGCTCCGGTAAGAAAATCTGTTGAGATACTTCTGTATTTGGAATCATTAGTATCAAAACCAAATGGCAACATTATCACCACATTTAGAGCGTCACCTGATTTTTTAACATATTGTGCATCAAGTTTCTTAATCTTTAGCACCATACCAGATTTCAAACCATTTGAAAGTTCCGGATTAAGGGAAAGCAATTCATCCAAAGAAATCGCGAATTTGTTTAAAATTCCGAAAACAGTGTCGCCATCTCTTACGGTGTAAGTCACATAATCATCCGCAACAGTTGTAGTTGGAACTTCAACCGGTTTTGGCGTTTGTTTTACACTTTGTTTTGCTACACCTTCACCTTTTACTTTAATCACGTCTCCTGCTTGCAGACCTTTCTGTTCAAGCCCAGGATTCATAGCAAAAAGTTGCTCTTGTGTAAGGTTGAAATTTTTGGTGATACGATAATAGTTGTCTTTTGGTTGTACAACATATGAATCCGAATCAACATTTTGTTTTGTAACGTTTTCAGTTACGGTTGTTGGTGTTTCTACCGTTTTATCAACTTCAATAGGTTGACCATTACCGTATTTCTTAATGTTTTCTAAAGGCAAGGCAACCTTATCACCAATCTTCATATTAGCATCAAGACTAGGATTCATAGCCCTCAATTCTGATTCTGTAACGTGGTATTGCTTGGTAATTCCGTAAATGGTTTGTTTTGGCTGAAGTGTGATATATCCCACTTCGCTCGATTTTTTTGGAGCGGAAGTTACAGCAGGTTTTTTAACGACAGTAGTTGCAGTAGATTTTTTATTTACTACAAGTACATCACCGATGTTCAGTTTACCGTCTTTCGCACTTGGATTCAGTTTCACAAGTTCATCCAGCGTAATTCCGTATCTCTTGGCAATATTATATGGATTGTCGCCTTTTGCTACAGTGTGAGTTTTCTGCGCATTAACCGCTGAAAACAATGCAAAAGCCGAAAATAATAAGATTTTTTTTACCATTTTGTGAGTTCTAATTTTGCAAAAATAAGGCTTTAAAATTAAATCTGAATAATAAATAATTCCGATTTTTCTACATTCATTTTCTTGTAACAATTATGAAGCCAATCGCTACCTTCATCCGCATAAAACACGCTGTAATTCAATACGCGCTCTTGCCAGTTTTTACCGGGATGTACTTCAAGAAAAATATTTTCGAGACGCCCAAGTTTTTCGCTTTGTTTAATTTTTTCCGCTCTTAAGAGTCTCTTCTGCATTCTTGCAAAAGACTTCAACTGCCGTTTTTCTTCGGCTAACACAAGATTTTTGAAAGTAATATCGGTTTCGGAAGCGCGATTGCTAATTTCAGAAAAAACCGATTTAATTTCAGTTTCCTTTTCATTCAGAAGCTTTGGTAAATCTGAATTCTGAAGGATATTTTCGTTGATGACGTGTGTAAAGTTTTTGAGAAAATCTTCAATCTTAAGATTAAGTTTTTCAGCTTTTTTTAAAGTTTTTTCTTTCAGAAAAAGCATTGAATTTCTTGGAATGAGAATTGGAAAATTCACCTTAATCTTTTTAAAAAAATCTTTCAGTTCCATCCAATACATCATTTCCGCATTTCCACCAATATAGGCAATATTCGGGAGGATTTTTTCCTGAAAAACAGGGCGCATCAAAGCGTTTGGGCTAAACTTTTCAGGATAAAGCTCAAGCTCTTTTAAAATTTCTTCTTCTGTAAAGGAGATTTTTTTATCAACGATCTTGTATTTCCCTTGTGAAAATTCAATTCTGTTCCTAGTTTCAGTGAGGTAGAACAGATTTATGTCTCTGGGATTCACCTGAACTTTGCCGTATTTTTCACTAAGAAAATGAACTTTATCTTGTGAATAATGATAAAGACTTTGGTTTTGAAGTTCGTCTTTAAAAATATCCTTCATTTGATTCTTCAGTCTTTCATCATCACCATCAATAATGAGCAAACCGTATTCAGAGAACAAACGGTTTACGAGAATTCTCGTGGCTTTAGAAAGCGTATTTCCTAATTTGTAGGCTTCTTTAATCCATCGAATAAGCTCTGTTCCGTAGGTTGAATCTTTAAACTCTTCTTCAAACTGATGGATGAAGTATTGATCTTCTACTTTAATTTTCCCAACAACCCCTCCAGATTTTCCTTTAATTTCATAATAATTATTTTCGGTTTTGAAATGGTTGATCTCTTCAAAATCGTGATCTTCTGTTGCCATCCAAAACACCGGAACAATATTACTGTCGGGAAAGTTTTTATTAAGAAAATCTGCTGTTTTTATGGTCTGAAGAATTTTATAAACGAAAAAAGCCGGACCTGTAAAAAGATTCAACTGATGACCTGTAACAACCGTAAATGTAGCAAGATCATTCAAAGAATTCAAATGTTGTTTTTGCTTTTGTGAAAGTTCTATATCCGAGAGTTGCTCCTTTAAAACCTCGAAAAGAATGGTTCTTTGTACAGTAGTGAATTCATCCTTTTTGGTTGAAATTTTTTGTCTGAAGTTTTCAATACTGAATAAATCTTGATTGAAATCTAAAAGTTGACCTTGCAGAAAATCTTTGATTAACTGTGGAATACTTTCAATTTCCTGAAATGGTATGTTGTTTAAATCTTTCAATTCTTTATTAATGAAACAAATTCCACACGATGCCAATGTTTAACCTAAAATCATAAAATGGATAATATGGTGCTGTATAAGTTTTGTTCTGTATAAATGTAGTGGTAAAGTTTTGCGCTTCAATATAAAACTGCATGGTTTTTACTTTCATATTAAAATAAGCATCAAAAACCGGTTGTCCACCAATTGAATAAGCCTTTGAGTTGGGCAAAATAAATTCATTAATAACAGGTGAAAAATCTCGGGATGCAAATTTGGTAAAATAGTGAATTTTAAGTCCGGTCATAATTTCTGCAGCATCTTTAAAAGCTTTACTCTGCCAAAAAACATTGGCTCTTCCTACAAAATTAGGCGCCGGAAACAGTTCTTTATTGGTTAAACTACTTTGAAAAAGCAATCTTGTATTCAAATGAAATTTGTTGTAACTAAAAGTGGCATCGCCTCCAATTTGTGAGATATTAAGTGAAGAGCTGCTTTGTTGTGGCTTCCCTTCTGAATTGAAATAAGCATAATTGTCAATCCTAAAGTAATTGGCAAATACCTGTGCATCGAACCATTTTAAACCAATAGTACCCCCAATTTCAATGAAGTTTTCATTTTTAAAATTAGAAAAATTGTAGTTATAGTTGGTAATTGGTGAAAGATTAAGAAGATAATTAAAACTTGGTGCTGCACTTTGGAAATTAACTTTCGCATCTACAAAGTAGTCCGGGATTGGTTCAAATTTAAGGTTATTGGTTGAACGAAGATAGTTGCCAAACTGCTTCCCGTTAGAATATTCTAAAAAAGAATTCAATGCCAATTTTTCCCAAAGGTTAATCTCTATATTCCCCACAGCACCGAGACGGTTTTCTTTCATTTCAATCTCCGCTGCAGTGTCTGAATTCACAATAGCGTTGTAAGCCCCCAAAACAATATTCTGATGTCTAACTCCTGCATCAAGCTTGAATCTTTTATTATCAAAAACCAAACTTACCGTATTGCTTAAGTTTTCAGAATATTTTTTGTTGTTGAGGCTTCTTTCAGGATTTAGAGCCCCAAAATAAACGGCATCACTTGCATTCAAGTTGAAGTAATATTTATTTCCCTGATGGTAAATGCTGTGTGAAATTTTAAAGGGATAACGCTCGGGATTAAAGGGTGCAAAGCTATGACTATAATAATACCTTCGGTACGAAAAACGGGAATCAGAATTATTGAGATTGACTTGTAAATTTTGTCTGTTTTTAAATCTAGAATCGCCACCGAGAAAGATATCCAGATCCTCTATGCCGCCGTATTCTTCATTATTAACATTTTGATGAATGAAGTGGGCGAAAGCTTCATATTTTTTGTTTTCTGAATTAAAATGCCCTGAAAACACCACACTATTGTTAGCTGCCAAACTATTGTTATAAAACCCTTGTGATCGCAAACCCATATATTCTACTGCTATATTAAGGTTTTTACCCAAGTTTTGAGTATAAGTGGTTTGGAGTGCTGCTCCATTTCTCATTGCAGTATGATAAATGAAAGAGGTGGTTGGTGTTTTTACATCGTAATATTTTATATCGTTGATACCAAGTATGAAATGTGATTTTCTTTCCGGTAGAAGTGAGAGATTGCGTTCGGGATTGTTAACATAAACTAAATTCTGGAAGCCTGAACCAATATTTGCAAACTGAACTTTCCCAAAATTGTCACGATTATTATATTGTGTATAAATATAGGATTTCTGCACAGTGAAAGTTGTATCAAAAACCTTTTCTTCGCCAAATTGTGTGCGGAATCTATAATCTGAAATAGTGGGTTTAAAGATTTTTAAAGAGTCTTTAATACCGTTATCTATTATTAAAGTATCTATTTGTTTGACTCTGTTGGAATCGGTTTTATTGATTACCTGCGCATGCAGCCCAATCCCAAAAAGCAAAAAGAAAACAAAATATTTCATGTAAGTGAAAGTGAAGTACAAAAGTAAGAATTTGTGCGAAATAAAAAACCCCGCAGAATTGCGGGGTTTAACTGAATATGAAAAATATTAATTATCTGTCATAAGCGTATTAAGAGAAAGCTCAACCGAAGGAATTGGCCAAATATAACCAACATCGTTCAATGCTTTCGCAGGAGCTCCGCCGTGTGCAGGGAATGGCTTTAGCAAACGGGTGATGTCTCTGGTGCGGTGACCTTCACCCATGAATTCCATTCTGCGCTCATTGTCAACAGCTGTAAGGAAGTCTGCTACGGTTGGAAAATCAGCGGCGGTGAAAACTTTTGCAGCATCCGAACGTCCGTGAACAGCATTTAACAATGCAATCGATTGAGCGTCAACCGTATTAGAAGCGCGAACTTTAGCTTCAGCTAAGTTTAATAAAACTTCGGCATATCTAATTACAGGAACCCAATCTGTATATGGACTTGCTGTTTTAAACTTCATATTCCATAATTTTCCTCCAGCCGTAGCAAGAATAAAAGATCTTCTTTTATCAGCTGCAGTAAATTGAGTAACATTAGCTAAAACACCGTTTGGATTAACAGAATATTCCCCATTACCCACTCCACCTAAAGAAGGAGAAGGAGTCCAGTAATATCCAAGCTGATTTTGAGTTCCCGGGTTATCTCCTGCAGTGGTTGTCATTGGTAATGAGAACAGGGACTCATTGGTTGTATATGCACTGAATACATTCGAAATGTTTGCTTCCAATTTATTGTTAACACCTGTAGTAGCTGTAAATGGTGCCGCTGCTGAAACAATTTTATTAGCTTCTGTAACCGCTTCTGGATATTTCTGCATAGAAAGATATACTCTGGTTTTCAGCGCGATTACTGTATTTCTGTGGATTCTTGTTGTATTTAGTTCTGCAGAAGAATATGTTAATGGCAAATCAGTTTCTGCTTCATTTAAATCTTTCAGGATTTGTGTATACACTTCTCCCACCGTACTTCTTGCCAAATCCGAACTTCCTGAACCTTTAATTCCAGTAAGTCGAAGAGGTAATCCAGGTTTTGCGCCATTTCCATCTGCATACGGTTTCGCAAAAAATTGCAATAAGCCATAATATAAAACTGCACGTAGCGCTTTTGCTTCAGCAACATAAGCTTTACCCGTAGTATCTCCTACTACTGCAATTCCTCCATTATTCATTCCATCAATAAAAATGTTAGCGTTATTAATTGCATAATAACTGTTTGTCCAGAAAGTCGAAATAGAGTTGGATGAGTTGGTTGGGTTCATCATAAAGATATCTGCCGCAGTAACTAAGTTATCTGTTTCTTTTAGAATATCCTCTCCTCTTATATCACCATAGACAACATATCTTCCTCCGTGTACATTTCCACTTTTCAATGCGCTATACACTGATAATAATACTCCATTGATTCTTGTTGGAGTGCTGAATGCTGTTGCGTCCGTAATGCTTGTTTCACTTACAGGACTCAATAAACTTTCGTCTCTACATGAAGTGACAAAGGTTAATGCACCTAACATTACCGCTGTTAATATTTTATTATTTTTCATTTTTTTAAATTAATTGTTACTAATTAAAATCCTACGTTAAGACCAAAGATGAAGGTTCTTGCGTTTCCTACGGTGTTTCTGTCCACGCCTGGTGCAGTTTGGATGTTACCGTTTGATGATACTTCCGGATCCGGACCAGGATATTTGGTAAGAATTGCTAAGTTTTGTCCACTTACATAAATTCTAACATTGTTGATGTTATCTAAATTCAGTGCAGATTTAGGAAGATTATACGCTAATGTTAAATTTTTAACTTTCAAGAAATCTCCTTTAAATACATTGATGTCCATTGGCATTGCAGAACCGTTTGAAACGTTATCGTTAAATACTGGTTTTGCATATTTCATACCTGTATCTCCAGGCTGCATCCATGCATCTGTTAACACATCCACGCTGTTGTTCCACCATCTCTGATCATGCAAACCAGCGTTTGAACCATAATAAACATAATTACCCATTTGGAAAGTAAGAAGCGAACTCAACTCAAAGTTTTTAAACCTGAAAGTATTATCAATACCTCCATACACTTTTGGCTGTGTATTGGCATACATTACACCATCCGCAATGGAAACGCTTGGTGCCAAAGTTTTCCCATCAGGAGTAAATGACCATTGATACTCTCCAGCAGGTGCATAGAACTGATAATATACTTTTTCTCCATTTTTATTAATGAAAATACGCTTACCAGTTGTAGGATCTACACCACCAGTTTTTACAACAAAAAGCTGTCCGATAGAATAACCAGGCATTGTTCTGTTAACTGTTTCTAATCCAGAAGTCGCAGTTGAAAGGCTAAGCATTCCCGGAGCAAGCTCAGTAACCTCATTCTCGTTAAGAGAAACGTTTACGCCAAAATCCCAAGAGAAATTCTCTTTTTCGAAAGGTTTGGTTTTCAAATCAATTTCCCAACCCTTATTATACATACTACCAATATTCTGTGGTACGCTTGTTGGCAAACCTGTAGAAGGAGATTGTTGTACGAAAAGAATTAGACCATCAATTTTATTGTTGTAATATGTTACTTCTCCAGTTACGCGGTTATTAAGAATACCGAAAGAAGCTCCCACATCCATTTTTTTACTGGTTTCCCAAGTAAGTTTGTCGTTACCTACATTGTTAAATGCTAATGTTGGTCTTCCACCATAAAGTCCTGAACCAAAAGTAGAATAAGATTGGAAATCTCCAATACCTGAAACATTACCTACCTTACCGTAGCTTCCTCTTAATTTGAAACTAGAGAACACATTGTCTGCTCCCATTGCATTCCAGAATCCTTCTTTTGCAACTTCCCAACCAGCACTAACCCCCCAGAAAATACCTTTTTTAATTGCTAATGCAGAATGCTCGTCCTGACGAATATTTCCACTTAAATAATATTTATTAGCAAAGTTATAGTTCAAACGGCTGAAGAAAGAAACCAGATAGTTTTGAGATTTGTACAAGTTTACTGGGTTATTTTTCACAAAACCACCCTGAACTACCGTATAATCAGGATCTGAAAGTTCCTCTCTCTGGATACCAATTCCTTTGAATTTGGAGAATTGCTGCTCGTTCCCTAATAATAGATTAAAGTTGTGCTCACCAAAAGATTTATCTGCTTGTAAAGTGTTTGTCCAAACCATTGTTTTAGCCACATCACTTCCAGCCCATGCATATCCTTTATAACTGTAACCATCACCTGCAATTGGCGACCAGAACAAATCACTGTCGGTTAACATATAATCCAAACCTAACTGTGTTCTTGCTGTTAACCAAGACCATGGCTTAAGCTGTCCATAAATCGATCCTTGGAATCTGTTGTTTTCTGCAGTTTCTCTGTTCTTATCCAACAAAAGCTGAGGGTTATAGTAACCTAAACTTGAAATTCCTGCAATTTGAGGTGAGCTTCCAATAGCCGCTCCATTTAAGTTGTAAGAACCATCATTATTGAACGGCGCAAGTGTTGAAGGAAGCACAAATTGAAGACGTCCTAAACCACCTGTTGAAAATGCACCTCCTGACAAGGAACCCGAGTTTGCAGCTGCTTCGTTCTTTTCATTCGAGAAGGAAAGTTTACCTCCAATCGATATCTTTTTGGTAACTTTTGCATCAACATTTAACAAAGCATTTATTCTTTTAAAATCGTTCTTCTGAATAATACCTTGTTGATCAGTATATCCTGCAGAGAAATAATAAGAAGTCCCTTCGTTACCACCAGAAACGTTCAAATTATGATTGTAAGAAAGACCAGTTCTATAAATGATATCTGCCCAATCTGTATCGATAAGATTTCCATTAGCATCTTTTGCAGTACTGAATTTCACATTTCTAATTGTAGAAGATGGATTCAGGTTATTGGCAACAGCCATATTTTTATAACGTACATAGTCTTCTGCTCCCAAAGTTTCCGGCAAACGGAAAGGTGAAGCTAAGCTTAACCAAGTGCTGTAATTCACTCTTGGTTTTCCACTTCTTCCTTTTTTAGTTGTAATAAATACAACACCATTTGCAGCGCGGCTACCATAAATAGCTGTAGCAGCAGCATCTTTTGCAATATCTACACTTTCAATATCCGCGGGATTAATTGAAGCCAATGGATTACTTGCTGCAGAAACAGGGCTATTATTTCCTGTAAATGTAGGCACACCATCAATTACAATTAGAGGATATGAACTCAAAGAAATTGAGTTTACACCACGAACTCTGAAAACTGGTGCAGCATTCAGTACTCCACTTGGCACTGTAATCTGTACACCTGTACTTCTTCCTGCCATCGCCTGATCAAAAGTTTGAACGGGCTTATCTGCTAATACCTCCCCTTTTACAGAAGATAAACTGGCAGTTACATCTTTTTTCTTTTGGGTTCCATAACCCACAACCACAACTTCATCAATGTTACGCACATTGGCTGTGTCTGTCTGAGCAAATGCTGCCTGTCCACAAAAGAACAGTACACCTGCCGTCATTAAAGTTGATTTCACATTCATATTAACTAAAATTATATCTTTTGGCAAATATGTTATGAATATCCGTAATTTATCATAATTTTTGTATATTTGTAGTAATCAAACCATTAGATATGAATTTATTCAGTTTTTCAGCACATTTTGGGACAGAAGATGATTGTATAAATCATTTTAAATCTG
>JAEXAR010000021.1 GCA_023394415.1 Bacteroidota bacterium | reverse complement strand
AAGAAGATGGAACTAGTAGTATTAAACAACACAGGAAAAGAAACCGGAAGAAAAGTTACTTTCGATGACTCAGTTTTCGGAATCGAGCCAAACCAACACGCGGTTTACCTAGAAGTGAAACAGTACCTGGCTGCACAAAGACAGGGAACTCATAAATCAAAAGAAAGAAGCGAAATCACCGCTTCTACTAAGAAACTTAAGAAGCAAAAAGGTTCTGGTTCTGCAAGATACGGGGATATCAAGTCTCCGGTATTCAAAGGCGGGGGTAGAGTATTCGGTCCTAAGCCAAGAGATTACAGATTCAAGCTGAACAAAGCGCTTAAGAGATTAGCCAAAAAATCTGTGCTTTCTCAAAAGATGAGAGACAACAGCATCAGAGTATTAGAAGATTTGAGCCTGAACGCGCCTAAAACAAAAGATTTCATCAGCGTATTGAACGCATTGGAACTGAACGGCAAAAAATCATTGTTCATCCTTCCGGAAGCTAATAAGAATGTATATTTATCTTCAAGAAACTTGCCTAAGACAAGAGTGTTGAACTACAACGAGATCAGCTCATACGATCTAGTAAACGCTGGTGAGATTGTTTTCTTCGAAGGTGCAGTAGAAAAATTCCAGGAAAATCTAAAGAAATAAATCATGTCAGTTATTATTAAACCAGTAATTTCAGAAAAAGCCAACTACCTTACGGATCTCCGCGGTGCTTATTCTTTCTTGGTAGATACCAAAGCGAATAAAATCCAGATCAAGAACGCGGTAGAAGAAGCTTACGGTGTTAAAGTAGCAGACGTTAGAACCATGATTTATGCGCCTAAGGTTTCTGCGAAGTATACTAAAAAAGGACTTCAGGTTGGCAAGACCAACAAACTGAAAAAAGCAGTGATTACCCTTGCAGAAGGAGAAGTAATCGACATCTTTTCAGTATAATTCAACTTGAAACGTTGAATATTGAACTTTGAACAAATAATAATATAAACAATAGTAATGTCTGTTAGAAAATTAAAACCTATCACCCCGGGACAGAGATTCAGAGTTGTAAACAACTTTGAGGAAATTACTACCAACAAGCCGGAGAAATCCCTCACGGTTGGTATTAAAAAGTCGGGTGGACGTAACCAAACTGGTAAAATGACCATGCGTTACACCGGAGGTGGACACAAAAAGAAATACAGAATTATCGACTTCAAGAGAAATAAATTCGATGTTGAAGCTACGGTAAAAACTGTAGAGTACGATCCAAACAGAACTGCTTTCATCGCTTTATTAGAGTATGCAGATGGAGAGAAGAGATACATCATCGCTCCAAACGGTATCAAAGTAGATCAGAAAGTAGTATCAGCTGAATCTGCTGAACCAAATGTTGGTAACGCAATGAAATTGAAGAATATTCCATTGGGTACCGTAATTTCTTGTATTGAAATGAAGCCTGGTCAAGGTGCTATTTTAGCAAGATCTGCAGGTTCTTCAGCACAGTTAACATCAAGAGACGGTAAATACGCAATCGTAAAACTACCTTCAGGTGAATCTAGAATGATCCTTACTGAATGTATCGCAATGATTGGTTCTGTATCCAACTCAGATCACCAGCTTACAGTTTCTGGTAAAGCAGGTAGAAGCAGATGGTTAGGTAGAAGACCAAGAACAAGAGCGGTGGTAATGAACCCTGTGGATCACCCAATGGGTGGTGGTGAAGGACGTTCTTCAGGAGGTCACCCAAGATCTAGAAACGGTAAACCAGCTAAAGGTTACAAAACCAGAAAGAAAAATAAAGTGTCTAACCGTTACATCGTATCTAAAAGAAAATAATTATGGCAAGATCACTTAAAAAAGGACCATTCATTCATCATACTTTAGATAAGAAGGTTCAGGCAAATGTAGAGTCTGGTAAAAAGACAGTAATTAAAACGTGGTCCAGAGCATCAATGATCTCTCCGGATTTCGTAGGACAAACTATCGCAGTACACAATGGGAAATCTTTTATCCCGGTATATGTTACTGAAAATATGGTAGGTCATAAGTTAGGCGAATTTTCTCCGACAAGATCTTTCAGAGGTCACGGTGGTAACAAAAATAAAGGAAGCAGATAATCATTATGGGATCAAGAAAACAAGATAGCGCAATCGCTAGAAAAGAAGCAAACAAAGACGTTGTAAAAGCTCGTCTTAATGACTGCCCTTCTTCTCCTAGAAAAATGAGACTCGTTGCCGATATCATCAGAGGGGAAAACGTAGATAAGGCTCTTTATATTCTTAAATATTCTAAAAAAGAAGCTTCAAACAAATTAGAAAAACTTCTTCTTTCTGCTATGGCAAACTGGCAGGCTAAAAACGAAGGTGCTGATATTGAAGAAGCAAACCTTATCGTAAAAGAAATATTTGTAGACAGTGCTAGACAGCTTAAGAGACTAAGACCTGCACCACAAGGTAGAGGTTACAGAATCAGAAAAAGATCTAACCACGTTACACTAATCCTAGGTAATAAAGAAAATTAATTCAAGGTATGGGACAGAAGACAAATCCAATTGGTAACAGATTAGGTATCATCAGAGGATGGGATTCTAACTGGTTTGGTGGAAACGATTATGGAGACAGAATCGCAGAAGACTACAAAATCAGAAGATACCTTGAAGCGAGATTATCTAAAGGTGGAGTTTCTAGAATTTTTATTGAAAGAACTCTAAAATTAGTAACCGTAACCATCACAACTGCAAGACCGGGATTAATCATCGGTAAAGGAGGACAGGAAGTTGATAAATTGAAAGAAGAATTGAAAAAACTTACAGGTAAGGACGTTCAAATCAATATCTTCGAAATCAAAAGACCTGAACTTGATGCAGTATTAGTTGCAGACAGCATTGCAAAACAAATCGAAAACAGAATTTCTTACAGAAGAGCTGTTAAGATGGCAATGGCTTCTACAATGAGAATGGGTGCTGAAGGAATCAAAGTAATGATCTCCGGACGTTTGAATGGTGCTGAAATGGCAAGAAGCGAATCTTTCAAAGAAGGAAGAATCCCATTGTCAACGTTCAGAGCAGATATCGATTATCATATCGGTGAAGCTTTAACACAGTATGGTAAACTTGGTGTGAAAGTTTGGATTATGAAAGGTGAAGTTTATGGTAAAAGAGAACTTACACCGCTTGTAGGACAGCAGCAAAAAAAATCTACAGGTAGAGGCGAGAGAAGCGACAGAGGAGGTGAAAGAGCTGAAAGAGGAGAAAGAAGACCAAGAAGAAATAATAACAATAATTAATCAGAAGTTAGAAGCGAGAAATTAGAAATTAGAACTTCCGTTACAAGGACTGATTTTAAAATTTTATCTAACATCTAACATCTAACATCTAACATCTAAAAAATTATGTTACAACCAAAAAGAACCAAATTCCGTCGTGTTCATAAGATGAAGATGAAAGGAAATGCGCAAAGAGGATCACAACTTGCGTATGGAACTTTCGGCATCAAAGCGATTGACGGAGCGTGGATCACAGCAAGACAAATCGAAGCTGCGCGTATCGCTGCAACGAGATATATGAAAAGAGAAGGTCAACTATGGATCAAAATTTTCCCGGATAAGCCAATTACCAAAAAACCTGCGGAAGTACGTATGGGTAAAGGTAAAGGTGCCGTAGAATATTGGGTAGCCGTAGTAAAACCAGGTAAAATTATGTTCGAAGTAGGAGGCGTACCTTACGATGTAGCGAAAGAAGCCCTTAGACTTGCCGCACAAAAATTACCTGTAGTTACCAAATTTGTAGTTGCTAACGACTTTGTTAAACCTCAATAATCTTTGAATACGATGAAAAAAGCTGATATTAAAAATTTAAGCGCAGAAGATATTCAAAACAAGTTAGCTGAACTTAGAGCTGAATACACAAAAACAAAATTAGCTCACAGAATCAGCCCTGTTGAAAATCCAATCCAAATCAGAGATTTGAGAAGAACAATCGCAAGACTTCAGACAGAATTAACCGCTAAACAACAATAATTCATTTTACAATGGAAAGAAATTTAAGAAAAGAAAGAATCGGAGTGGTTTCCAGCAACAGAATGGAAAAAACTATTGTTGTAAGCGAAACGATGAGAATGAAGCACCCGATGTACGGTAAATTCGTATTGAAAACAAAAAAATATACCGCACACGACGAGAACAACGAGTGCAACGAAGGAGATACTGTTCTTATCCAAGAAACAAGACCTTTGAGCAAAAATAAAAGATGGAGATTAGTAAGAATCATTGAAAAAGCTAAGTAATGTTACAAACAGAATCAAGATTAAAAGTTGCTGATAACACAGGTGCTAAAGAAGTATTGGTTATCAGAGTTCTGGGAGGAACCAGAAGAAGATATGCTTCAGTTGGTGATAAAATCGTAGTGACTATCAAGGATTCTACACCATCAGGAAACGCAAAGAAAGGACAAGTTTCTAAAGCCGTAGTAGTAAGAACTAAAAAAGCAGTAAGAAGAAAAGATGGTTCATACATCAAGTTCGACGATAATGCTTGCGTACTACTAAACGCAGCAGGAGAAATGAGAGGTACCCGTGTTTTCGGACCGGTTGCAAGAGAATTGAGAGACAAGGAATATATGAAAGTAATTTCATTGGCTCCTGAAGTACTTTAATTTTTAAAAATTTTAAGACAATGACAAAAGTTAAAATTAAAAGAGGAGATAACGTAATCGTTACTACCGGAAAAAATAAAGGTACCAAAGGCGAAGTTCTTGAAGTGATCAAAAAAGAAGGAAAAGACCCTAGGGTAATCGTTGCCGGCGTAAACGTAGTGAAAAAACACGTTAAGCCTTCCGCATCAAACCCTCAAGGCGGTATCGTAGAAAAAGAGGCTTCTATCCATATTTCCAATGTATCTCTTATGGATGACAAAGGAAATGCTACAAAAGTAGGTTACAAGGTAGAAGGTGATAAAAAAGTGAGAGTTGCTAAAACAACCGGTAAAACCTTATAATTTGTAAATAACAATGGAATTTATAGCAAGACCTAAAAAAATATACAAAGAGAAAATTGTTCCAGCAATGATGGAAGAATTTGGGTACAAATCTGTAATGCAGGTACCTAAATTAGAAAAAATCGTTGTATCTCAAGGTTTGGGAGCTGCTACAGCCGACAAGAAAATTGTAGACTACGCAGTGGAAGAATTAACAGCAATTACCGGGCAAAAAGCAGTTGGTACTTTATCTAAGAAAGACGAAGCAGCTTTCAAATTGAGAAAAGGAATGCCTGTAGGAGCAAGAGTAACACTAAGAGCCGACAGAATGTACGAGTTCTTGGATAGATTAACTTCTTCTGCATTGCCACGAATCAGAGATTTCTCAGGAATCAAAGCTGACGGTTTCGACGGAAGAGGAAACTATAACTTGGGTATTACCGAGCAAATCATTTTCCCTGAAATCGTAATCGACAAAGTGAAAAAAATCCAGGGGATGGACATCACTTTCGTAACATCAGCGAAAACTGATAAGGAAGCAAAAGCATTATTAACTCACTTCGGTTTACCATTTAAAAAGAACTAAGAATGGCTAAAGAATCAATGAAAGCGCGTGAGCGCAAAAGAGAAGCAATGGTTGCTAAATATGCAGAGAAAAGAAAAGCTTTGAAAGAAGCCGGAGATTACGAAGCATTACAAAAACTACCTAAAAACGCTTCACCTGTAAGATTGCACAACAGATGTAAGCTTACAGGAAGACCAAGAGGATATATGAGAACCTTCGGTATTTCCAGAGTAACGTTCCGTGAAATGGCAAACGCAGGTCTTATCCCGGGAGTTAAAAAAGCAAGTTGGTAATAATTATTAACTAATCTAGATAATTAAGTTTATCGCTTTCAGCCATCCGCAATCAGCGGTCAGCATTTTTGCAGAAAGCTCAAAGCCGATTGCTGAAAGCCGATAAATACTGATTATCACTAACCAATAACAACAAAAGAAAAATGGTAACAGATCCAATTTCAGATTTCCTAACTAGAGTAAGGAACGCACAAAGCGCAGGCCACAAAGTGGTGGAAATTCCTGCATCGAAAATCAAAAAGGAGATTACGAAAATTCTATTTGATCAGGGTTACATTACAAACTACAAGTTTGAAGACAACGCTGTTCAGGGGAACATCAAAATCGCTTTGAAGTATGACAAACAAACCGGAAAACCGGCTATTAAATCCATCCAGAGAGCATCAAGACCTGGTTTGAGATATTATGCAGGTTCTACAGAGCTTCCAAGAGTTCTAAACGGTTTGGGTATCGCTATTATCTCTACATCTAAAGGTGTAATGACTGGTAAGCAGGCGAAAAATGAAAATGTTGGCGGTGAAGTAATCTGCTATGTTTATTAATTTTTTAAAATAAGGAAAATGTCAAGAATTGGTAAAGCAATTATAACAGTTCCGGCAGGAGTTACAATCACTGAAAACAACGGTGTGGTAACGGTTAAAGGTCCAAAAGGAGAACTTTCCCAGGAGCTTTCAGCAGGAATTACTTTAGAGCAGAAAGATGGCGAACTTACCGTAAACCGTCCGTCTGATTCTAAACAGCATAAAGCGCTTCACGGATTATACAGAGCGCTTATCAACAATATGGTTGTTGGTACATCCGAAGGTTTCGAAAAGAAACTTGAATTGGTAGGGGTAGGATACAGAGCTTCACATTCAGGTCAAAAACTGGAGTTGGCTTTAGGATTCTCTCACGGTATCACGATGGAGCTTCCAAGCGAAATCAAAATCGATACACTGACTGAAAAAGGTAAAAACCCAATTATTACTCTGTCTTCACACGACAAGCAACTTCTCGGGATGGTAACTGCGAAAATCAGATCATTCAGAAAACCTGAACCATACAAAGGAAAAGGTGTAAGATTCGTTGGTGAAAATGTGAGACGTAAAGCTGGTAAATCTGCTTAATAAATTTTAAGAAAATGGCACTGAATAAATTAGAAAAAAGAAACAGAATCAAAAGAAGAGTTAGAGGAAAAATCTCCGGCTCTGCTGAATTGCCAAGATTATCTGTATACAAGAGTAATAAGGAAATTTACGCTCAGTTGATCGACGATAAAGAAGGTAAAACTCTTGCATCAGCCTCTTCAAGAGCTTTGAATGCAACAGGAAATAAAGTGGATATCTCTGCTGAAGTTGGTAAAGCCATCGCTGAAAAAGCTAAAGCTGCAGGTATTGAAAATGTAGTGTTCGACAGAAACGGATTCGTATACCACGGTAGAGTGAAAGCTCTTGCTGATGGTGCGAGAGAAGGCGGACTTAAATTCTAATCAATAAATTTCGGATAACAATGTTAGGACTAGATAATATCGAAAAAGTAAAACCGGGAGGATTAGAACTTAAAGATCGTCTCGTAGCTGTAAACAGAGTAACCAAAGTAACCAAAGGTGGACGAGCATTCGGATTTTCTGCAATTGTAGTTGTAGGAGACGAAGCAGGAGTTATCGGTTACGGACTTGGTAAATCTAAAGAAGTTGCAACTGCTATCTCTAAAGCGGTAGAAGATGCAAAGAAAAATTTAGTTAGAGTTCCAATTACTAAAGACGGAACTATTTACCACGAAACTTCTGCACGATTTGGTGGTGCTGATGTATTTATGAGACCAGCGTCTCACGGTACCGGAGTTATCGCAGGTAACACTGTACGTATCGTTGTAGAATCTGCAGGTATCAAGGATATTCTTACAAAATCTAAAGGATCTTCAAATCCACATAATATGGTGAAAGCAACTTTCAAAGCGTTATTGGATATCAGAACTCCTGAAGAAATTGCAAGAATGAGAGGTGTATCATTAGAAAAAGTATTTAAACACTAATAAAGTTTTAAGACAAATGGCAACAATTAAAGTAAAACAGGTAAGAAGTGCTATTGGTAGAACTAAAACCCAAAAGAAAACTCTTGAAGCTTTAGGTTTAAAGAAATTACACCAAGTAGTAGAGCACGAAGCTACTCCGTCTGTATTAGGTATGGTAGCAGCAGTAAGACATTTAGTAGAAGTTCAGGAAAACTAATTAAATTAAAACAAAATGAAGTTAAACAACATACAGCCGGCTACAGGTTCTACTCACAACTCCAAAAGAATTGGTAGAGGTCAGGGAAGCGGAAAAGGCGGTACTTCAACAAAAGGGCATAAAGGTCAGAAATCAAGAGCTGGTTACTCACAAAAAATCGGTTTCGAAGGTGGACAGATGCCTTTGCAAAGAAGATTGCCTAAATTCGGTTTCAACAACATTAACAGAAAAGAGTTTAGAGGAATCAACTTAGATACCATCCAAAACCTTATCGATACTAAATCTATCAAAGGTGACATCACCAAAGAAGTTTTAGTAGAAAATGGTTTGGCATCTAAAAACGACCTTGTGAAAATTATGGGTAGAGGTGAATTGAAATCTGGTGTTTCAATCTCTGCTGATAAATTCACTAAATCTGCAGAAGAGTTAATCTCTAAGGCAGGAGGTAAAGCAATTACTCTTTAATCTTTATTGATAGAAATGAAAGAATTTATACAAACACTTAAAAACATTTGGAGTCTTAAGGAATTAAGGGAGAAAATCCTTTTCACTTTAGGAATTATCCTAGTGTATAGATTCGCATCTTATATTTCCCTACCGGCTATTAACATGGCAGAGGTAGGGAACCTTTTGGAAATATACCAAAACGAAGGGGGTAGCAAACAGGGAGCAGGACTACTTGGTTTGCTTTCTTCGTTTACGGGAGGTGCTTTCAGCCGTGCGTCGATTATGGCGTTAGGAATTATGCCTTATATCACTGCTTCAATTATCGTGCAGCTTATGGGGATGGCAATTCCTTATCTTCAAAAATTGCAGAAAGACGGCGAAAGTGGTAGAAATACCCTCAACCAAATCACAAGATGGCTTACCATCGCTGTATGTTTGGTTCAGGCGCCATCATATCTTACCTCCATTACGCAGATGTTTTTGCCATACAACCAGTTTCAATCAGCGTACTACGTAGAGCCAAGTTCAATTATGTTCTGGCTCCCAAGTATCGTAATTTTGGTTGCGGGTTCAGTATTTGCAATGTGGCTGGGTGAAAAAATTACAGATAAAGGTATCGGAAACGGTATTTCGATCTTAATTATGGTGGGAATTCTTGCGGATTTGCCTACAGCATTCGTACACGAAGTTACAACACAGACAGGTAAAGGTGGAGCTGGAACTATTATGGTTTTGGTTGAAGTTTTATTCTGGATGTTAGTGATCCTTTTAGGTATTTTACTTTCTGTTGCAGTAAGAAAAATCCCAATTCAATATGTAAGCAGAGCACAGGCAAGAGGTGGTGTAAACCGAAACTTGATGCAGGGAGCAAGACAGTGGATTCCATTAAAGGTTAACGCTGCCGGTGTAATGCCGATTATCTTTGCACAGGCACTTATGTTTGTACCAGGTTTATTAACAAAAGTAGATGAATCCAATACATTTTTGGCAGGATTCAAAAATGTTTTCAGTTGGCAATATAATGTGCTGTTTGCAATTTTAATTATTGTATTCACATTCTTCTATACTGCTATTACAATTCCGGTAAATCAGATGGCTGACGACCTAAAAAGGAATGGTGGTTTGATACCAAAAGTAAGACCAGGGAAGGAAACAGCTGATTATCTGGATAATATACTATCTAAAATTACTTTGCCGGGCTCAATATTTTTAGCTATCTTTGCAGTCCTTCCGGCACTTGTGTACGGAACTCTGGTTCAGACAGATAGATTTGCTCTGTTTTTCGGGGGAACCTCACTATTAATTATGGTGGGTGTTATTCTTGATACTGTACAGCAAATCAATACTTATCTGTTGAATCACCATTATGATGGCTTGATGCAATCTAAATTATCTAGAACATCAAACTTTTAATAATTTAAATGGCTAAACAAAAACATATTGAACAGGATGGCGTGATCGTGGAAGCACTTTCTAACGCTATGTTCCGTGTAGAGCTGGAAAATGGACACGTATTGATTGCCCATATTTCAGGAAAAATGAGAATGCATTACATTAAACTCCTTCCGGGAGATAAGGTAAGGCTTGAAATGTCTCCCTATGATTTAACCAAAGGGAGAATTACTTTTAGATACTAATTCAATTTAAAAGAACACTTTTAATATAATGCAAAAAGCCCCAAAAGCTGATTGCGAAAATTTAAACAAATGAAAGTTAGAGCATCTATTAAAAAAAGAAGTGCTGATTGCAAAATCGTTCGTCGTAAAGGCGTTCTGTTTGTAATCAACAAGAAAAACCCAAAATTTAAACAAAGACAAGGCTAAAATTAAATTATGGCGAGAATTTCAGGTATTGATTTACCAAAAAACAAAAGAGGCGTTATCGGTTTAACTTACATCTACGGAATCGGAAGAAGTACTTCTTCTGAGATTCTTAAAGCTGCCGGTATCAGCGAAGACAAGAAAGTCAACGAATGGAATGACGATGAATTGGCTGCCATCAGAAACTACATCACTGAAAACATTAAAGTAGAAGGTGAATTGCGTTCAGAAGTTCAATTGAACATCAAACGTCTGATGGACATAGGATGCCAACGAGGAATACGTCACAGACTGGGATTACCTTTAAGAGGCCAAAGAACTAAAAACAATTCTAGAACCCGTAAAGGAAGAAGAAAAACTGTTGCTAACAAAAAGAAAGCAAGTAAATAATCTTTAGAATTATTAATAATGGCAAAACAAACTAAAGTAGTTAAAAAAAGAAAAGTAAAAGTAGAAGCGATTGGTGAAGCACACATCCAAGCGTCTTTCAACAATATTATTATTTCTTTGACAAATAAAAACGGAGAAGTTATCTCTTGGTCATCTGCCGGTAAAATGGGATTCAGAGGATCTAAAAAGAATACTCCATTCGCAGCACAAATGGCTGCAGAAAATTGCGCTGCTGTAGCTCACGAAGCTGGGCTTAGAAGAGTAAAGGTGTTCGTAAAAGGACCTGGACAAGGTAGAGAATCTGCTATCAGATCTATTCACAATTCAGGTATCGAAGTTAGTGAAATCGTTGATGTGACGCCAATGCCACACAACGGATGTAGACCACCAAAAAGAAGAAGAGTTTAATTTTTAGAATTTACCTATGGCTAGATATATTGGACCTAAAACAAAGATTGCCAGAAAGTTTGGTGCTGCAATCTACGGAGACGACAAAAACTTCGAAAGAAGAAAAAACCAACCACCGGGACAACATGGACCGAATAAAAGAAGAGGTGCTAAAAAATCAGAGTACGCAAACCAGTTAGCAGAAAAGCAAAAAGCTAAATATACTTACGGTATTTTAGAGAGACAGTTTGCAAATCTTTATGAAAAAGCATCCAGAGCTTCTGGTGTAACCGGTGAAATCCTCTTACAGCTTTGCGAATCAAGACTTGATAATGTAGTATACAGAGCAGGTTTTGCAAAATCAAGAGCTGGAGCAAGACAATTGGTTTCTCACAGACATATCACTGTGAACGGGGAACTGGTAAATATCCCATCTTATTTACTGAAAGCTGGTGATGTAATCGCAATTAGAGAGAAATCTAAATCTCTTGAAGTGATTGCTGATTCATTGGCTTCTAAATCAACCTACGAATGGCTGCAGTATAACGACGAGAAGAAGGAGTGTACATTTGTAGCAGTTCCAGAAAGAATTCAGATTCCTGAAGACATTAAGGAACAATTCATCGTAGAGTTATACAATAAATAATAAACCCAATTTTTGCTCAACCAACAATATGGCAATTTTACAATTCATAAAACCCGATAAAGTAATTCTTTTAAACTCTGATGATTTTAAAGGTCAGTTCGAATTCAGACCATTAGAACCAGGTTTTGGGCTTACTATCGGTAATGCTTTGAGAAGAGTATTACTTTCTTCTCTTGAAGGATATGCTATTTCATCTATCAAAATTGAAGGTGTAGAGCACGAGTTTTCAACAATTCCGGGAGTGATCGAAGATGTAACAGAAATCATCCTGAATTTGAAACAATTGCGTCTTAAAGCTAAATCTGAAAATCAAGCCAACGAACAGGTTGTTGCTAAAGTTTCAGGTCAAACTCAAGTTACAGCTGCGGACCTTGGTAAATCTATGAACGGTTTCGAGGTACTAAATGGCGATCTTGTAATTGCTAACATGACCAAAGACGTAAACTTTGAGATTACTTTCAATATTGAGAAAGGTAGAGGTTATGTTCCATCAGAACAAAACAAATCGAACAATGCTCCACTTGGAACTATTGCTATCGATTCCATCTTTACCCCAATCAAAAAAGTGCAGTATTCTATTGAAAACTACCGTGTAGAGCAAAAAACAGACTACGAAAAACTAGTATTGGATATCGAAACTGATGGATCAATTACACCACAGAACGCTTTAACTGAAGCTTCTAAAATCTTGATCTATCACTTCATGCTTTTCTCTGATGAAAGAATTACTCTTGAGACAGAAGCTGTAAAAGCATCTATTCAGTATGATGAAGAAACGTTACACACCAGACAACTATTGAAGTCTAAATTAGCAGATATGGATCTTTCTGTAAGAGCCCTTAACTGTTTGAAGGCTGCTGAAGTTGAAACCCTTGGTGAGTTAGTTTCTTACAGCAAGTCTGACTTAATGAAATTTAGAAATTTCGGTAAGAAATCTTTAACAGAATTAGAAGAATTAGTGCATTCAAAAGGTCTTAACTTCGGTTTCGACGTTGCAAAGTATAAACTAGATGCTGATAAATAATAAACAATGAGACACGGTAAAAAATTTAATCACTTAGGAAGAACTGCGCCACACAGAAAGGCAATGCTTTCTAATATGGCTTGTTCTCTTATTGAGCATAAAAGAATCAACACGACTGTTGCTAAAGCGAAAGCTTTAAGAGTATATGTTGAGCCCCTTTTAACTAAAGCAAAAGAAGACACCACTCACAATAGAAGAACAGTTTTCTCTTACCTTCAAAGTAAAGAAGCTGTTACAGAACTTTTCAGAACTGTAGCACCAAAAATCGCTGAAAGAAACGGCGGTTATACAAGAATCATCAAAACAGGTTTCAGACCTGGTGATGCTGCGGATATGGCAATGATTGAGTTGGTTGATTTCAACGAACTTTACAATCCAAATGCTGAAGAGAAGAAAGCGACAAGAAGAAGCAGAAGATCTGCTGCTCCTAAAAAAGAAGCAGTAGCTACAATCCCTGTAAAAGAGGAAGCTAAAGCTGAACCTGTGGCAGAAGCTACTGAAGCTCCAGCTACTGATGCTACAGAGGAAAAAACTGAAGAATAAGAATCAGTTTTAGATATATAAAAATCCGTTCAGAATTTCTGAACGGATTTTTTATTGCTTGAAATCTCTGATTAGTATTGTTATTCTTATTGTCCTCTCGCTTTCTTTAGCTCGATGATATTATTTTCCTGCTCTATGGTTATTTTGTCACCTTCAGATTTTACAATAACACCATTTTCTTCATAAATCGCGCCTTTTGCCCAAGCTTCTTTCTGTTTTACTTTTATGGTTTTTTTATTACTGGTAATAGAGATGTAATTACCATCTTTTGTAGAGTTGGTGAATTTCACGTGTGCAGATGAGCCGTCTTCAGCAACGTATCTGTAGGTGTGTTCCTGAACTTCCCCATTGGCATCTTTAGTATAAGTTTCTGATGATGTTGTGCTGTCTACAACACCATTGTTTTTAATTACTGAAACTTCGGTATTTTCTTGCTTGATAACGCCGCTGTTTCCTGTTTCTTTTTTACAGTTAATTGTAATTAATGATAATGCAATACCCGAGATTATAACTTTTCTCATAATTTTAAATTTAGATTAAATTTTTAAAATCAAAAACAGTGCAAATTTTATAAATTAGATGATCTAAAGATAAAATAATGTCGGACACTTTACAAACTATTTTGTTATATACTATGATTCCTTTAGTAACTTTCGTAGTGGAGGAATAATTGCAACATACTGAACACCAAATTTGGCATTCACAAGTATTATTCTACATTTGCTGCTGGTGTTATATTTTCCGTAGTAGCTGTAGAACTTTTACCGGATATCTTAGAGAAGCATCAGCCAGTTTATGTAGTGTTAGGCTTCGTTTTGGGAACCTTAACAATGCTTATGGTTTGGTCTATCTGCTTTACTTTATCTTGTTACAGAAGAACTTTTGGTAGAAGCACATACCGAAGAAGATAAGCCTACTTATACCGCACATTCTTTCTGGGATTCTTGAGATTTCTAATTCTAGGGATGATTGTTTAATATATATTTAAGACAAAAATCAGATGATTTTACTTTAAATATTCCGTAAATTTGTATCACTTTAAAGTAAATTTAACATTAAAAAATATAAAAATGAGTTACATTTCGTACATCGAGGCAAGACAGATTTTGGATTCCAGAGGAAATCCAACGGTAGAAGTTGACGTTTTCACAGAAAGTGGAGCAATGGGACGCGCTGCAGTGCCATCAGGAGCATCAACAGGAGAACACGAAGCTGTAGAATTGCGCGACGGCGGTTCAGAATATATGGGGAAAGGCGTTTTAAAAGCCGTAGAAAACGTTCGTGAAGTTATCGCTCCTGAATTAGTAGGGCTTCCTGTTTTCGACCAAAACCTGATAGACCAAATTATGATTGATATTGACGGTACAAAAAATAAAGGTAATCTTGGTGCAAATGCTATTCTAGGTGTTTCTTTGGCCTCAGCTAAAGCCGCAGCTACCGAAATGAGAATGCCTCTTTATAAATATGTGGGTGGTGTTAATGCCAACACCCTTCCGGTTCCGATGATGAACGTTATTAATGGTGGTTCTCACTCTGATGCGCCTATTGCATTTCAGGAATTTATGATTATGCCGGTAAAAGCTGATTCTTTTTCCCACGCTTTGAGAAAAGGAACAGAAATCTTCCATAATTTAAAGAAAATCCTTCACGATAGAGGACTTTCTACTGCTGTAGGTGATGAAGGTGGTTTTGCACCAACTTTCAAAGGAACTGAAGACGCTTTAGATACATTACTTCAGGCTGTAGAAAAAGCAGGCTATAAGCCTGGTGATGATGTGATGTTTGCACTAGATTGTGCTTCTTCAGAATTTTATAAAGATGGTATTTACGATTATAGAAAATTCCAAACTCCGGATTCTGCACAATTTAGTAGCGCAGAACAGGCTTCATATCTTGAAGAATTGGTGAATAAATATCCGATTATTTCAATTGAAGATGGTATGCACGAAAATGATTGGGATGGTTGGAAGTTACTAACGGATAAAATTGGAGACAGAGTTCAACTTGTAGGTGATGATTTATTTGTGACCAATGTTGAAAGACTTTCAAGAGGTATTAAAGATGGAGTTGCCAACTCTATTTTAGTAAAAGTTAACCAAATTGGTTCACTTTCTGAAACAATGGCTGCGGTACAAATGGCACAGCACAATGCTTATACTTCTGTAATGTCTCACCGTTCCGGTGAAACCGAAGATGCTACGATTGCTGATTTAGCAGTAGCGATGAACTGTGGACAAATTAAAACAGGATCTGCTTCACGTTCAGACAGAATGGCAAAATACAACCAATTGTTGAGAATTGAGGAGGCTTTGGGCGAAACAGCAGTTTTCCCGGGACTTGATGCTTTCAAAGTGAAAAGATAATTTTAAAATGGATACGGCTTTATAAGGTTGAAATATCCTAAACCTTATGATAATTCATATAACAAATTAATATGTAAAACATCGGAATTCTGTTCCGGTGTTTTTCTTTTAAATTAATTGAAAATCAACGCTATAAAGATGTTTTAAATTTATCGAGATTTATAAGCTTTTTACTATATTTTCAAAATAGAAAAAATTAATAAATATCAAGGCGCAATCATTTGATATATACGCAGTTTTTCCGTAATTTTAACAAAAATTTTACAAGAAAATGTCAGATAACAAAGTTATATTGAATTACGATGGTAAGGCGTTTGAATACCCTATCGTTGACAGCACTATTGGTGACAGAGGAATTGATATTTCTAAATTAAGAGACCAAACCGGCCTTATTACGCTGGATTTAGGTTACAAAAACACAGGCGCTACATTAAGCGACATTACTTATCTGGATGGTGATTTGGGAGAACTGTATTACAGGGGTTACCCGATAGAACAAATTGCTGAAAAATCCAACTTTACTGAGGTGATGTACCTTTTACTTCACGGTGAGCTTCCTACGCAGGATCAGTTTGCAAACTTTGATAAAGGTATTAAAAAATACAACTATGTTGCGGAAGAGATGAAGAAAATTATGGATGCATTCCCACGTTCAGCGCATCCAATGGGCGTTTTGTCTTCTCTTACTTCAGCTTTGGTAGCTTTTAACCCGAAAGCTGTAAACGTAGAATCAAAAGAAGATCTAGATCACGCTGCGGAAATGCTTTTAGCTAAATTTGCACACCTTGCAGCTTGGACGTATAGAAAAACCAAAGGCCTTTCCCTAAACCACGGTGACAATAGCTTGAATTATGTAGAAAATTTCTACAAAATGACATTTAAAATGCCAAATCAGGAATTTGAAGTGAATCCTGTTGTTGTGGATGCTTTGGATAAATTATTAATCCTTCATGCGGATCACGAACAAAATTGTTCTACTTCTACCGTTAGAATGGTAGGTTCAGCACACACAGGTCTTTTTGCATCAGTTTCTGCGGGGGTTTCTGCACTTTGGGGTCCACTTCACGGCGGTGCTAACCAAGCGGTAGTAGAAATGCTTGAGATGATTGAAGCAGATGGTGGCGATGTTGCAAAATACGTTGCAAAAGCTAAAAACAAAGAAGACAACTTCAGATTAATGGGCTTCGGACACAGAGTTTATAAAAACTTCGACCCAAGAGCAAAAATTATTAAAAAAGCAGCAGACGATATTTTAGATGCTCTAGGCATTGACGATAAAGCTTTAGATATTGCAATGCAGCTAGAAAGAGTAGCATTGGAAGATGAATATTTCGTAGAAAGAAAGTTGTATCCGAATGTAGATTTCTACTCAGGTATTATCTACAGAGCTTTAGGTATCCCAACAGAAATGTTTACGGTGATGTTTGCTTTAGGAAGATTGCCGGGCTGGATTTCACAATGGAAAGAAATGCGTTTAAAAGGAGATCCTATCGGAAGACCAAGACAAGTTTACCAAGGTGCACAAAAAAGAGATTACGTTGCCATGGAAAACAGATAATTCTTGCAAATTATAATATGAAATCCCCGAATTTTCGGGGATTTTTGTTTGAGTTAATTATGGAGGACTTTTAATATCTTTAAGCATTAAATTTTTAGAGTAAAAAGATATGTTCAAGAAATTTTTCATAATCCAACATTTAAGCAATACTTAAATTATAACTTCAGTTTATATAAAAAACGTTTAGTTTTTATTTGAAATTAATTTTATTCCAACATTAAATAAATAATTTTCCATTTCATAATATTGTGTCTGTTGTTTATTATTGAAATCAATTCCTGTTGTTGAACCACGTTTTGTTCCAAACATTGGTTCAAAGCCGATAAAATAAATCGTTTTATCGGTGTTATAATTTAAATTTATGCCACCAGTAATACCAACAAAAAAATTGCAATAATCTGTACTCACTTCTGTTGGATAATCGAAATTGCTCGATATTTCAGTATTCAATGAAGCCCCAACTCTTAAACTTCCGGGTACACTTTGATATATTTTAAAATTATAATTTGCAGTTATGGGTAAGCTAATGATTTTTCCGTTGTATTTACTTGTTAAAAATTGATATTGAGGTATATTCAATCACCAATATTTTTACATCTTTATCTCATGATATTTTCACAATAACCGCACCAGGTGATAGTGGCTCTGGAGGGTAAAAGGCATTTGCTGTTCTTGTTGACAAAGAGAGAAATGAAATATGTAATACAGGCAGTACAGATTTTCTATATAATGATATAGAAATATTTTGGGATTTGTTAAGAAAAGAAGTTTTGATTACAGGAGCGGGTTACTTTGATTTAAAAACTGGAAAATTTTATAATTAATGTAACTTTCTTTTCAAAAAATTGAAATATCCAGCTCTCCTAGGACTCCTAACTTCGGAGTTTTTATTTTTAAAACATAACTATTGATGAAAATCTGGATGCTTACACTGCTTTGATTAAATTCTAAAAAAAACATCCGAATGAATGTTAAGTTTTATAAATCAAGCAAAATAACAACAACACCCTTTCAAAAAAATTTTAGCAACCAATCGTGAAAAATTTTAAACAATTTTAAGTAGATTTACGATGGCAAATTTGCAGCATGCATCATAAAATTCTTTTTATTTCTTCCTGGTATCCGAATAATCTGGAGCTCTCTAACGGAAATTTCGTACAAAGGCATGCAGAAGCAGTTTCTATGTATCACAATGTAGAAGTTTTGCACGCTATCGGCGATTTTAAACAAAATGAAAATTTTCTTTTTGATGATAAAGTTATCAACGGAATCAGGACTTTAGTGGTCTATTATAAAAACACCAAAAACCCCGTGATTAATTTTTACAGAAGAATGAATGCCTATCAAAAAGGATATCAGAAAATGCAAAAACCGGATTTGGTGCACGCCAATGTGTTGCACAACAATATGTTTTTTGCAGTTTGGCTAAAAAAAAAATATGGAATTCCTTTTGTTTTGAGTGAGCATTGGACAGCTTTTCTGGAAAATGCAGATGATGCCCATAACGAAATTTGGCGTTATTTTGCCAAAAGAATTGCCAACAATGCTTCTTACATAATGCCTGTGAGTGAAAAACTGCTTGAAGGGTTAAAAATTTTGGGCGTAAAAACACCAATGGAAACCGTTTCAAACGTAGTGGATCTAGATTTGTTTGATGTGAAGCCAATTCACCATAAAAATTTCACATTCATCCATATATCAAATCTTGTTGAAAGGAAGAACCCCTATAAAATTATTGATGCATTCTTAAGGCTTAGAAAGGAAAATGATAATATCAATCTAAAAATTGGCGGAACGGATAATCTTGAACAGGTAAAAGCATATTTAGAAGGCAAAGAACATTCTGAATCTGTAGAAGTTTTTGGTTATTTATCACATGCGGAACTTGTTGAAAAAATAAACGCTTCGGATGCATTGGTGTTGTTTAGTGATAATGAGACACAAGGTTGCGTTGCTTTAGAAGCTATGGCATGTGGTGTTCCTACCATTGCTTCATCAGTTGGTGGTGTGCCACAATATGTGAAGGATTTTGGTGGAATATTGGTGGAAAAAGGAAATATACAGCAACTTTATGATGAAATGAAAAATATGGTCGAAGGTGTAAAAACCTTCGATAAACAGGCTATGCGCCAATTTGCTATTAATACTTATGGTAAAGAAGCAGTAGCAAAGCGGATTTCGGAAATTTATAATAAGGTTTTGAATGAAAAAATTTCTTAAGAACTTTATCCTCAATAATGGAATCTGGGTAGGAAGCGCTGTTTTAATTTCAAAAGTTTCAGCTTTACTTCTAGTGATAATGGCTACCAATTTTCTTCAGAAACAAGCATTTGGAGAGGTAAGTTCGGCGATTAATTTTTTAGGGTTTTTCTCTGCAATGACAGGTTTTGGAAGTTACCAAGGGATGTTAAGGTTTGGCGCAATGATTAATGAAGATGAAAAAGAAAAATTGAGAGCTTATTCATTTTCTTATGGTTTGCTATTTCAATTGCTTCTTACCGTTGTTATGGTGGTTATTGCAGCATTTGTTTATCAAAATGAATGGTCGCTTTTCCAACTTATTGCTATTTTCACCATTCGCTTTTTTGGAATTTTTCTTTTGGAGCAGGCAAAAGCTGAAGCAAGAGCTTATTTTAATAATAAAAAATATGCTTTAATTGATATTGTAGCTTCTTTGGCAATGCTGTTTTCAGGGGTTTTGCTCATTTATGTTTTAGGTAAAGATGGTTATGTTTGGGCATTGTGTTTCTCGCCATTTATTGTTTTTCTAATTCATCGTTTTAGGGTTAATTTTGGTAAAATTGATTTCAGCACGTTTAAAGAAAAAGAATTCTGGAATTTCTCAATCACAACAGTAGCAGGAACGCAAATAGGAGAGTGGATTTATCTGCTTGATATTTTTTTTATCACACTATTACTCAACGGAAATGCTGTGGCAGATTATCGTGTAAGCAATACCATCCCTATGAATTTGCTTTTTATAGCCTATGTTTTTTTACAGACAGGCTATCCGGAACTTTGTAAACGTTATCAGGATAAAGTTTTCCAGAAAAATTATCTTTTCAATTATTTTAAAACTTTGCTTCCCGTAAGTTTGATAATATTATTTTTAGGATTTGTATTTTCAAATGATTTGATGTTGCTTTTCGGTAAGCAATACAGTAACAGCAGTTTGTTCAGGGTGCTTTTGGTGGGAGCAGTTTCCGTGATTTTAATTCGTGCGCCTTTCACGTATGTATTGGCAGCATTGGGAAAACCTAAATGGAATTTAATGATATCAATCATTATGTTTTGTCTTCTTACGATGTTGTATTATGTTTTAATCCCAATTTACGGATTAATAGGAGTAGCTTTCATAAGTTTTTTTGGACTGGTGTTTTCGGGAATTCTTTATGTTTTGGCGTATCTTTATGAGTTGAAAAGGATATAAATTTATGTGTGGTATTTGTGGCTTTCATTCTAAACAACAACTGTCTTCAGAAATAATTTTGAAGATGAGTGAGACTATCAAACACCGTGGACCTGATGATGAAGGTTATTACTTTAATCATCATCACTTTTCCGGAACCGACAGTCTTCATAGTATAAAATCTAAATATTTGCCACTATCTGCAAATGCCCTTTCTGAATTGGCATTAGGTTTTCGTAGGCTTTCTATTATTGAGCTTTCAGAAAAAGGCCATCAACCAATGGGTTCAGCAGAAGGTAATGTCATTACTTTTAACGGCGAAATTTATAATTTTCGTGAGATCAGGTCAAAGCTTGAACGATTGGGAATTCAGTTTGACAGTAATTCAGATACCGAAGTTATTTTAAAAGGTTATGAAACTTGGGGAACAGAAGTGATTGAAAAACTGGATGGAATGTTCAGCTTTTGCATCTTTGATAAAAATAAAAACCGTTTAATCTTTGCAAGAGATCGCGTTGGTCTTAAGCCTTTCTTTTATTTTATGAACGAAAATGGTTTGTTTTGGGCGTCAGAAATCAAGGCGCTTCTTAAAACCGGAAAAATTCAGCCCGAAATAAACTGGAAAGGTGTTGAGAGCAATTTTACCTACCAAGCAACCATTAGTCCAAACACTTGTTTTAAAGGAATACATTCACTTAAACCGGGTTATTTTGGAGTCTACGATTTATTTACCGAAGAATTTAGTTTTGAAAAATATTATGAAATTCCTCGAAAAACCAATCCTAAAATCACCGAGGATAAAGCCATAAATGAAGTTGAAAAGTTGATTAAAAATAATATTGATTCACAGCTTTATTCGGATGTTCCGGTGATATCTATGATGAGTGGAGGCATTGATTCTACTTTGATTTCTGTATTGGCAAAGCGAAATCAAGATTCAATAGAAGCTTTTACAATTTCCTATGATTATGTCGATGATGAGGTTAAAAATGCAACACTTACTGCGCAGCAAAATGCAATAACTCACTACATCGAAAATGTAGGCTCACAAAATATTTTGAATAATCTTAAGGAAAGCATTGCACATTTCGAAGAACCTTATGTTGCATTAGAAACATTGTTAAATGCTACAGAATTTTGTAAAAAAAAGGGCTATAAAGTGGTGCTTTCCGGGAACGGAGCTGATGAACTTTTTGGAGGCTACAGCCATTTACTAAAGTTTAAGCTCTGGAAGAAAAGAAGAAACCTTCGTTTTCTAAGATACTTTGCAAAAGGCAATTCGCAGAAATCCAAAAAAATCAGAAACTATCTTTCACTGAAAAATTCAGAGGATTTTTTTAGGAACGGACAAGGTGGGATGAAGCCATACGAGATTGAAGAACTATTTTTACAAAAGCCAACAATCATTGCTTCAAAACATAATGACACCAGTTATCAGAGTTATTTTCTGGAAGAAATGTACAAATCGCTGGCATCTCATCACGCTTTCAGGGACGATTTAAGTGCTATGAAAAATAGTGTGGAGTTCCGTTATCCTTATCTAAGTAACGATTTAATCGATTATGTTGCGCAAGTTCCTGAAGAAATGAGATATAATGGGGAAACCAATAAACCGCTGCTTCGAAAGGTTGCCCAGAAATATATTCCGGAACAGGTTTTAAAAATGAAAAAAAAGGGATTTACTTTTCCATTCTATCAATGGTATTTGGAAGATGAACGTTTAAGAAGTTTTATCAGCATACATCTCGAAAGCCTTAAAGCAAGAGAGCTTTTCAATAATACAACCATTCATCAATGGCATCATAACATACACAAACCTGAAGATTTAAATAAAATATGGCAGTTGGTAACTTTTGAAATATGGCAGCAAGCCTATTTTGATTAAATATTTATCTTTACAAAATGAAATTTCTGAAACTTTTAAGTCTTTTAATTTTTCTGTTTTCCTGCCGTGGAGAAAATATTGATGATATCCGCAAGATAGATCAGATTCTAAAAATTTATGTCAAGAATTCTGCCGAAGTTGATTTACTGAATAAAAGTAATACCGGTTCGTTTTACAGTGTTGAGCTAAAAGATTTGAGTGCGCTCCGAGACAGAGTTTCGGTAACTTCAACACTAAGAACCGATGATAGCGGAACGAAATATTTAGAATATATTGCTGGAGCAACCAGAGTGTTACAGCCCAATTCAACCGAGACCAAAAAAAATTATAAATCAGACATCGCAGTGCAGTTTAAAGCCACTACTAGTGCTGATATTGTAGAAGACAGAATGCAGATTTTCTACGATGATACTTCTGCAGCCTTTCAAATAAGTTCAGTCACCTACAATAATGTGGTTATTTTCACAAAGGTTGAAGGACAACCCAACATCATCACCATCGTGAAATAATTCGTAAATTTGTATTCTTAAAATTTGATGTATAGAATTCAAATTTTTTCAACTTTTTCAAATCAATTATAATGTTACAGGTAAACTTTTTGCGCGAAAATAAGCAGCGTGTGGTAGAGGGATTAAACAAAAGAAACTTCAAGCAGATCAATCTGGTTGATGAAGCCATAAATGCGGACGATGAAAGAAAAAAAATTCAGTTTGAGCTGGATGAAAATCTTTCACAGATGAATAAAATATCCAAAGAAATAGGGCTTTTGATGAAGGAAGGGAAAAAAGATGAAGCTGAAACTGCAAAAACACAAACTGCCGAATACAAAGAGAAATCTCAAATACTAAAGCAGAAATTGGATGAGGTAGAAACCCAACTTCAAAACATCTTATACCAAATTCCAAACGTGCCGTATCATATGGTAAAAGCTGGTATATCTGCAGACGATAATGAAATTGTTTACCAATCTCACGAGGTGGAAGGTTTAGGAGAAGGCAACATACCACATTGGGAATTGGCGAAAAAATATAATTTGATAGATTTTGAACTGGGTGTAAAAATTGCCGGTGCAGGTTTTCCTGTTTATTTAGGGAAAGGAGCAAGATTGCAGAGAGCATTGGTGCAATATTTTCTTGATAAAAATGTGGATGCAGGCTATTTAGAAGTTAATCCTCCACACGTTGTGAATGAAGCTTCAGGTTACGGAACAGGACAGCTTCCCGATAAGGAAGGACAAATGTACCATGTTGGATTGGACGATTTATATCTTATCCCAACCGCAGAAGTTCCGGTAACCAATATCTACAGAGATGTGATTTTGGAAGAAAGAGAATTGCCAGTAAAAAACACCGCATTTTCACAATGTTATAGAAGAGAGGCAGGAAGTTACGGCGCTCACGTTCGCGGTTTGAACCGTCTTCATCAGTTCGAAAAGGTTGAGATCGTGAGAATTGAACATCCTGATCATTCATACGAGGCTTTAGAAGAAATGGTAGAACACGTGAAGGGAATCTTAACTGATTTGGAACTGCCATTTAGAATTTTAAGACTTTGTGCTGGAGATATGGGATTCACATCAGCAATGACTTACGATTTTGAAGTTTGGAGTGCAGCACAGGAAAAATGGCTTGAGGTAAGCTCTGTTTCCAATTTTGAAACCTTCCAGGCTAATCGTTTGAAATGCAGATATAAAGGTGGGGAAGGAAAAGCACAATTGGTTCACACGCTAAACGGTTCTGCAATGGCATTACCAAGAATTATGGCCGCACTTCTGGAAAACAACCAAACAGAAGAAGGAATCCGAATTCCTGCAAAAATCGCAGAATATGCAAGATTCAATATCATTAATTAATAAATATTTTCAGACATAGTCTTTGGTAGATTCAAATACTTATAAGAACTAAAAACCACCGAAATTTTCGGTGTTTTTTTGGTAGCCTCCCACAAACTGTGTAAGTTGAAAAGTTATTCTGAAAAATTTTGAGCCCTCAAAGCTCAAAAAATTTTTCGGAAATAACTTTTTACTATTTTTAAACCTACATAGTTATGATCGACA
>JAEXAR010000019.1 GCA_023394415.1 Bacteroidota bacterium | reverse complement strand
GTCAATGCCCATCCAAAATTGGGGTATTGTTTTAAACCAATTTATGCTTATTTTTGAAGAAAGGCTCAGATTATAAAATCCAAGCCCTAACTTTTTAACTTACACACTTCGTGGGATAGTGTCTTTTTAGATTCATTATAAACTTTGCGAAAGTTAATAAAGAACGGCAAAAAGATGTTTTATTTATTCCTCTGTTTCGTCATCCCAATCTTCTTTTTCCTGAAGAATCTGTAATGCTTCTTCGTAATGCTGTTCATCTACAACAAGGATATAGTTTTCAGCCACAGGCATTACAGCAACATTATTTACAAATTCGTTTTTTATATATGAAGCAATACCGCGAGAATCTAACTTCGTTTGGGCAATCTGTACCTCGTATAAGTATATGGTTTTAAGGAGTATTTGCATTTTATGATATTTTTATTAAACAATTTCTATATTCAACCATAATTATAAGATCATTGTCTATCACTTATTTTTAGGAATAAATTGTGTGGTTTTACATTGATTTAAAGTTACAAATTTTGAATGAACTGAAGGACAGAAACGAATTTCTAGCCCCGATTGAAGCGATTGTCTGAACTTTTTGTTTTGAAATGGAAAAGCCCTTTCAGAGTTTGAAACTCTGAAAGGGCTGTGTATAGGAAAACAAAAAGTGAGTGCGAAAAGCGGGACCGAAAGCCCTAAACAATTACTACACTTCTTGCTCCTTATTTTTTCTATTAATAAAGAAATAAACTGGCAAACCAATGAGTATTAGGATGAGGCCAGGCCAAGTATATTGAGGCTTATAGATAATTAACAGCACGCAGAATGCCGTACCAATAATTAAATACAGCAAAGGTGTCACCGGATAGAGCCAAGTTTTGTACGGTCTTTCTAGATTTGGTTTTTTGATGCGCAGCCAGATCACACCGAAAACTGTAATCATGTAAAAGAGTACAATTACAAAAGAAATCATATCGAGCAAATCACCATACTGACCGGAAAGGGCAAGCACAGAAGCCCAAATTCCCTGCATCCAAAGAGATTTCCCCGGAACACCATGTTGATTGTTTTCAATAGCTGATTTGAAAAACAAGCCGTCTTTTGCCATAGTTTGGTACACTCTAGCACCTGCAAGAACCAACCCGTTGATACAGCCAAAGGTAGAAATCATCACCAAAATTGCCATAATTACCGTTCCTACGCTACCAAAAATCATTTCTGAAGCCGCAACTGCAGGTCTGTTTTTATCTGCAAAGGCAATTCCGTCACGATCTAAAGCATTGAGGTAAACGAGATTTACCAATAGATAAAGCGACATTACAGCAATGGTTCCGAAAACCATTGATTTTACAACATTTTTCTGCGGATTTTCTATTTCGCCAGACATAAATGTTACATTTTCCCAAGCGACAGAACTGAAGACAGATCCCACCATTGCTGCAGCAATACCACCGAGCAAAGTCATTCCGCCAATTTCTTTCCATCCGGTTGGGAGGAGATTATTTCCAATTTCTTTACCAAAATCCTGAAAAGCATTCCACCCAAAGCTCATGTTTTCTGCCCAGAATGAATTTTTTACTAAAATAAATCCAAAAATAATAAGGGCTAGAAGTGCAAGAATCTTAGATACCGTAAATAGATTTTGTAAGAGCTTACCATCTTTTACACCACGTGTATTAATATAAGTGAGCAGCATAATAATGACAATTGCCAAAATTTGCACCCAAGTAATTTTAAAGCCTCCGCTCTGGAAAATAGGATCTGAATTATTGAGCCAAGGCACAAGGTAAGCGGTAAACTTCCCAAAAGCCATTGCTACAGCTGCAATAGTACCTGTTTGTATTACAGTGAAAAGTCCCCAACCATATAGAAATCCCGCCATTTTGCCAAAAATTTCGTTGATGTAGGTGTATTGTCCACCTGCCTTTGGAAAAATTGATGAGAGTTCACCATAAGATATGGCTCCGGCAACTGTAAAAATTCCTGTGATAATCCACACTACAATAAGCCAGTAACCTGAACCAAGATTACGCATCATATCGGAACTTACGATAAAAATACCACTCCCTATCATCGATCCCATTACCAGCATCGTAGCATCCCAAAGTTTTAGTTTTTTGTTCATAGTTTATTTTTGAATTGAAAGTTGGTAAATATAAAATTAATTTCAAGAAAATTGGCTTATGTTATATTATTATTATTAATTTTGAATAAAATAATAGAATAATGAAAAAATTAATATTTGTATTCGTATTAGCAATTGCAACCCTATCATTTGCACAACAAACTGAAAAGAAAGGTCCGCCACCAGGAAAAGCTTTGGTAGGTGATTCTTATGGTGCTACTGTGAGTGAGAATGCTAAAACGCTATCTGCGAAGAAACTTCAGAAAAAACTTAAAAAATCTAAAAAGGTAGAAAACGTAGTAGTAAAAGGCAAGGTAAAAGAAGTTTGCAAAGCTGAAGGTTGCTGGCTAACTCTTGAAACCGACAATGGTGACAGATTTTTTGTGAAAAATAAAGATCACGCTTTCCTTGTACCATTGGCTTTGGAAGGGAAAATGGTTGAAATTGAAGGTTCTGCTGAAATGAAAACCACCTCTGTAAAAGAGTTGAAACATTTTGCTGAAGATGCTAAAAAATCACAGGCTGAAATTGATGCAATTACAAAACCTAAAGATGAAGTAAGATTTTCCGCAACGGGAATTAAAGTGGTGAAATAGTAGATGTTGGGTGTTGGATGATGGATATTAAATTTTGAATAAAGCGATTTTAAAATTAAATCTTAAAATTTAGAATAATTGGAAATGGAACCGCCGCAGCTTTGCTGCGGCGGTTTTTATTTATTAAGATCTCTACTTGTATATGGTAAATTTATTATGGGATAAAATAAAACCAAGATTTTCATAAATATTTATATTTTCAATCCGTTTTTTATTGGTTGTTACTTCAATACTTTTTATGTTCTTTAACTCTGCATAGTTAAATATTTCTTCAATCAACCTCTTTCCAATCCCTTTTCCTCTATATTCGGGTAGTATGTAAAATTCTTGAATTTCTCCCACCAATCCACAATGATGTAGCAACTTTTGGGTATGAAAAGTAATTAAACCCACTTTATCCGTATTTATTTGTGCAACAAGATAATAAAAGTCTGAATTTGAGATATTTTTATAAAAAATCTTTTCAAATTCTAATTTATCAAAAGTTTCATTTTGCAGATCGCAAATAGAAGTATAAATGAACTCAAAGTCAAATTTTTCAATTTTTCTGATAACAATTTGGGGTTGCATAAAATAGTTGATTTTTTAAACAATCTCAAAATCCACTTCCGCGTCCAATTTAGGATATTTTCTGTGGCATTTAAAGTATTTTCCGGTGCAATCGATTTCTTTCCAGCCCTTCTTTTTGCCACAATCTCCTACCTCCATCACCATTGGTACAAATGAAATTTCATCGTTTCCTTCTTGATATACTTCTTTATAATGCACTGCAACATCCAAAATACACTCAAAATTCGTGTTGAGTTTTACATTTCGGTAAATAATATCATAATGAGATTCCTGATTTTCAGGAATGTTGAAATATTGTTCAAAGTTTTCAGAGCTGCCTTTTAAATCGCCAATAGCTTTAAGACCATAATACAGTGCAATCGTATAATATTTCCGCGTTCCTTCTCTTTTATAATCATCCGGGAAATGTCCTCCTTCGTACAGAATAGTTGGAAGTCCCATTTTGGTAAAATTATCTCCTGTTGAAGTGGGATAGAACTCATCATTATACCTTGCGATTTGATTCGGAATTAAAGGTTTAAGCTTCTCATAGATTTCAGAAATTACGGCCATGGATTTTTTTCGGGTTTCTGTAACGTCTCTTTCAAAATTTTCGGCAGGCGCGAGAAATGATAAGGTTGCAGGATGTTCACCATCAGTCGTGAAAATCGTTCTTTGTTCGTGTAGATTTAAAGCATAATGATAATTCCCTGTTTCTGCGATATTTTTTAAGATAGGAAATTCCTTACTAGACAGTTTCAGATAGTCACGATTCATATCTATGTCTAAAGCATTTCTTCTGGTCCATTTGTCAGCACCGTCAGGATTCAACATAAATATAAAATCCAAAGTTATCTTTGAAAACAATTCTTCCTTTAAATCTGGATGATGATTAAAGATTTCAAGGAGATCGAGCATTGCATGAGTTGCATTACTCTCATTTCCGTGCATTTGCGACCAAGCTAAAATTCTTGTTTCACCTTTACCAATCGACATTTTATAAATCGGCTTTCCAAGATATGATGTTCCAATTTTTGAAATCAAATTGCCGAGATTCTTCTGTAGAAAATTTTCAAGGCTTTGGGACGAAATATAACGGTTTGGGAAATTAGGGTTTTGCTGGTAAAAGTTTTCGAAACTCATTTTTAGGCTGTTTACAGATATCAAAAATAATTTTTTTTAATGGTATATCAAAGATTAACTTTTGTAAATCGATTAAACAATTCAAAATGTCAGTTTGTCTGTTGATTATTTTGTGGATTGAATTATTTTTAATAATATTTTTTAATTATTATAATAATCAGATACTTATATATTTTATATAAAGTTTAAAATCATAGTTACTTTAAGTGTTAATAGCCTCATATAATCCCATTTTAAGATAAAAAAATTAAACATTTCTATTGTGAATAACGTATTTAGGAAAACTTAATTTCACTTATGTAAATTTTTATAAGACTTTCGGTTTTGGTATCTTTGCGCTTATTTTTTTTATATGAACAGTGAAATTTTATTTTTAGGAGGGTTCCTTATTTTCATCATTATTATTTTGGCTATTGACCTTAATATGGGTAAAAAGTCAGGAGGCGTTGTATCTATGAAGAAAGCCGGACTAATGAGTTTTGCCGTGGTAACATTGGCAATGTGCTTTTATTTTATATTAATCACTTATGGTCACCTACTCCACGGGATTGATAGTATTGAAAAACTGCAAACCATTATTACCAAGCATCAGCATCCTATAAAAGTGATTCCAAATGATTTGGAGCACTCTATTGATTTATATAACCAAAACCTAGGTTTAGAATATTTAACAGGTTATATTGTAGAATATGCTCTTTCTGTGGATAATATCTTTGTAATGATCTTAATCTTTACAGCGTTTGGAGTAGCAGAAAAGAATTACCACCGTGTCTTGTTCTGGGGAATCTTGGGAGCTATTATTATGCGCTTTATCTTCATTTTCGTAGGTGCTGCTTTGATTGCTAAGTTCAGTTGGATTATGTATGTTTTTGGAGGTTTCTTAGTAATTACAGGAGTTAAGATGTTTCTTGAAAAAGATAAAGATGAAGAGATTGATACCCAAAACCACCCCGTTGTAAAGTTTGCCAACAAATATTTCAAAGTCCATAATCACTTTGTAGGACAGAAATTTTGGGTCACCATCGATGGTGTAAAGAAAATGACGCCTCTTTTCTTAGTACTACTTATTATTGAAGCGACAGATTTGATATTTGCAGTAGATAGTATACCAGCCATTTTCTCTGTTACAAAAGACCCTTATATCGTTTTCTTCTCCAATATTTTCGCGATTATAGGCTTGCGTTCTATGTTCTTTTTATTAGCAGGAATTATAGATAAATTCAGGTTTTTGAAGCTTGGTCTTGCGTTTCTGTTAACATTTATAGGTTTGAAGATGATTTTCCACCACCAGCTTGACGATTGGGGATTTGAAACCTCACATTCATTGCTTGTAATTGTTGGAATTTTGGCAACAAGTATTGTTACATCACTGCTTTTCCCAGAACAGAAAAAGGAAAGAAAACTTAAGTTTGATGAAGAAAGTGATGAACAGCATCGTCGATAATTTACAATTATAAATATAATATTTTATTATAAACCAATGCTTTAGCGTTGGTTTTTTACTTTTGTAAAATGTAAATTAATCCTTTTGTTTACTTTTGTATTTCATTTTTGTAAATTAAATTTTTACATTTGTAATTGTAAATTTCAGTTTCCAAAATGAATTTAAACGATAGAATTTCAAAAATTATAGAATATTCTGAACTCACGTCTTCAGAATTTGCAGATGCGGTAGATGTACAACGCTCTTCTATTTCCCATATCACTTCCGGGAGAAATAAGCCTTCTCTTGATTTTTTAATTAAAGTAAAAGAGCATTTTCCTGAATTGGAATGGGACTGGTTGATAAAAGGTGAAGGAGAAATGCTGAAACAACCTAGTGAAGAAGCGGTTTCAGAAGCTGAAACAGAAAAACCAAAATCCACTTCACTGCCCGATTTATTTTCCCTGATTGATGACGATAATTTTGGCTACACAGAAAGTGAAGACCAACTCATGAGAGATTCTATTGAATATAAAAATGAATCATTGCGAGAATCTTATAAAACTGATGAAAGTCCAAAGCAAAAAACTATAAGCGATTCTCAACGATTAGAAGATAAAAAAATTGAAAATGCAATACAATTAACTGATAATCATCAAAATAAAATAAAACGTATTGTTTTGTTTTACGAAAATGGAAAATTTGAGAGTTTTGAGCCTTGATTGAGATCGAAGTACGAGTTTCAAGTTTCAAGTTTAAGGTTTAAGGTTTCAATTATGTGTTTTATAAAATGTAATGTGAGGTAATTTTTATAATTAAAAAATCCTTTTCAAATTTTTTGAAAAGGATTTTTTTATCATTTAATATTTAATCAATCTGCATTTCAGGAATATCTCCTTCTATAATCAATTTTGCTTCAGTTGCTTTTTTGATGTCTTCTACCGAAACTCCGGGAGCTCTTTCTAGAAGTTTTAAACCCTCTTCGGTAACTTCCATTACGGCAAGGTCTGAAACAATTTTTTTAACACACTTAACGCCTGTTAAAGGCAATGTACACTCTTTCAATACTTTGCTCTCTCCTGCTTTATTGGTGTGCATCATCGCTACAATAATATTCTTGGCAGAGGCTACCAAATCCATGGCTCCACCCATTCCTTTCACCATTTTACCCGGTATTTTCCAACTGGCAATATCACCTTCTTCAGAAACTTCCATAGCTCCAAGAATGGTTAAATCCACTTTCTGGCTCCTAATCATCCCAAAACTGAAAGCAGAATCGAAAAATGAAGCACCCGGAAGCGTTGTAATGGTTTGTTTACCAGCATTGATTAGATCTGCATCTTCTTCTCCTTCATACGGAAAAGGTCCCATTCCCAGAACACCATTTTCACTCTGAAAATCTACTGAAAAACTTTCTGGAACATAGTTAGCAACTAACGTCGGTATTCCGATTCCTAAATTGACGTAATAACCGTCTCTTACTTCTTTAGAAATTCTTTTGGCTATTTGTTCTTTAGTCAACATTACTCTCCTCTTTTTCTGGTGGTTACACGTTCAATTCTTTTCTCATAATGATCTCCCTGAAAGATTCTCTGAACCATGATTCCTGGAATATGGATCTCGTTAGGATCTAATTGCCCAGGTTCTACAAGTTCTTCTACTTCAGCAATGGTAATTTTTGCTGCTCCTGCCATCGGAAGATTGAAATTTCTCGCTGTTCCTTTGAAAATCAGATTTCCGGTATAATCGCCTTTCCACGCTTTTACGATGGAATATTCGGCTTCATAAGCATGCTCCAAAATATGCATTTTACCATGAAATTCTTTCACTTCCTTACCTTCCGCAACCTCGGTTCCGTAACCTGCCGGTGTATAAAAAGCAGGAATACCTGCCTGTGCTGCCCTACATTTTTCAGCCAAAGTTCCCTGTGGTGTTAATTCTACATCCAATTCTCCGGAAAGCATTTGCCTTTCAAACTCGGCATTTTCGCCAACATAAGAGGCAATCATTTTTTTAATTTGCCTTTTCTGAAGCAACAACCCAAGCCCGAAATCATCAACTCCGGCATTGTTTGAGATACACGTTAGATCTGTTAAATTACTTTCTGCCAAAGCATTAATGCAATGTTCAGGAATTCCGCAAAGCCCGAAACCACCTAACATAAGAGTCATTCCACTTTGGATTCCCGAGATGGCTTCTTCAGCATTTTTTACTCTCTTGTCAATCATTTTTTATTAGAATTTATTGTGCAGTCCAGCCTCCGTCCAAAGTAAATGATGTTCCGGAAACTGAAGTCGCATTATCTGAAGCTAAAAATACGCATATTTCTCCAATTTTCTCAACCGGTACAAAACTTTTCACGGCCTGTTTTTTTAGCATAACCTTTTCTACCACCTCATCTTCAGACATCCCGTGGGTTTTTGCCTGGTCCTTAATTTGTCCTTCAACCAAAGGCGTTTTTACGTATCCAGGACAAACCGCATTGCAGGTAATGTTATAAGGTGCTCCTTCCAAAGCCAATACTTTTGTTAAACCAATAACACCGTGTTTTGCAGTAACATACGCCGATTTGAACTCGGAAGCACGCAAACCGTGAACCGAAGAAACATTGATAATTCTTCCGAATTTCTGTTCTTTCATCTTTGCAAAAACGGCTCTGCTGCTGTAGAACGCTGAATTCATATTCAAGGCGATGATTTGCTGGTATTTTTCTATTGGAAAATCTTCAATTTTTGAAACATATTGAATTCCGGCATTATTCACCAAAATATCAACACTTCCCAATTCTGAATAAGCAAAATCAATCAACTCCTGCACACCTTCAGGCGTTAATAAATTAGCATTTTTAAAGGCTGTTTTTATATTGTATTTTTCACCAATTTCTGCGGCAATTTCTGCTCCGTTGGTTTCAAGACCATTAAAAATGATATTGTAGCCCTGTTGTGCAAAAGCCGTGGCAATTCCCAAACCGATACCGCTGGTACTTCCTGTTATCACTGCATTTCTTGCCATTTTACAAAAATTTTAATAATTCGTTATTCAGTTGTACAGCCTGATCCAGAACGATGCCGTGTCTGGAGTTATCAATCACCACCAATTCAGCATCTGGCATCTTATTTACATATGCTTTTTTGTATTCCACCGGCGTATAATCCAAATCAGAAGCTATCACCAGAGTTTTATTGGTAATTTTAGAAACATCATCTCCCAAACCCCATTTCATCAGCTGTCCGAATGTATTAAGATAAGCGTCTTCATCATTGTTAACGAGGCGGTTTTTAAAATCTTCACGCCAGGCTTTCTGGTTTTCTTCAGGAAACATTCCTTCCGAAATCGCTTCTGCCAAAGCCATAAATCCCTGTTCTTTGATTATCTTGGTTCTTACTGCAAGAATATCAACTCCGGCATCATTTGGCCTGTTAAAATCCGGTCCTGAATTTACGATTACGAGTTTACACAACATTTCCGGATGAGAAAGAGCCATCTGAAAGCAAACTGCTCCTCCCATTGAAAATCCTACGAAACTGGCTTTTGAAATATTTAGCTGATTCAGTAACTGAAAAACATCTTCCGTCATCTCCTCAACTCCCTGTTCTGAAGGCACTTTGGTGGAATTACCGTGTGCACGAAAATCGGGAGCAATTACTCTAAATTTTTGGGATAAGACCGGGATCTGTAAATCCCAGTCTTTTTTTGTGGAACCCAAACCGTGCAGAAGTACTACAACATCACCTTCCCCAACATCTGCATAGTCCAGATCAATCCCATTAATGCTTAATAAAGCCATAATATGAAGAAAAACTAATTTTTATTTTTTGTTCTTGAAGAAGTCTACATTATACTTGAACTCCAAGGAAACCAATCTCTTGATGAATGGTGAACCTGCAAACTCGCGGATATCAGCATTCAGAATGTTGGTAGCATTTACACCTACTGTCATTCCGTTGCTGAAATTACGTCCAACATTCATATCCACGGTGAAACCTCCAAGCGGACCATAGTTCCAGGTTCTTGCCGGTGCGTAATATGAATTTTCGCGAATATCAATTGTTCCGTTTCCGTCTAAATCCTGGGTTTTAGCTGCTGTAGAAACTCCGGAGAAGAAATCATAATCCTGAACATATCTTCCGTAAACAGCTCCAAACCAAGTTGGCGTTGTATAATTAAGACCAAGTGTAAATTTATTTGCCGGTGTATTGATTGGAAGGTCAGTATCCAATACTTTTCCATCTTTGTTTCCGTCATTCAACATATCAGCTTTATCCAATTTTCTACCGAAATAAGAATAATTTAACACCCCTCTTAAAGCATCGGTGAAGTAATAATTGAATCCTAAATCAACACCGTAAGTATCTACTTTACCAAAGTTTGAATAGGTCAATAAAACTGCAGGATTTGCTCCCGGAATTTGAGAAATTGGTTGATCTCCTCTGTGAGTAACTGTTCTGCCCTGTGTTGCAATATTCGTTAATGGGCTGATGAAGTTTTCAGACATATTGTAGTAAGCGTTCACATCAACATAAAGTTTTTTGTTGAAATCACCTTTATATCCAACCTCAAACGAGTTGATGGTTTCTACTTCAAGAGGCTTAATTTTGCTTCCGTCAGACAAAGTAAATCCGACACCGTTACCCAAAATTACACCACCAAAAAGGTAACCTTCAAGATTCATAATAGAAGGAACGGCCATACCTTTACCATAAGTAAATCTCAACATTCCGTCGCCTAATTTTCTTGTAATTGCGGCTTTTGGAAGAAGGTTCGTTCCATAATAATCGTGGTTATCAACCCTTAAAGCTGCAAGGAAACCCCAACCGTCAACTTTGTATTCTGCCTGACCGTAAACACCGAACTGATTTACATTAATCGGTCCATCAAAATCAAGCATATAAGTATGTTTTGTAAACGCCATATCTCTTTGGAACTGTGCACCACCAATTAAAGTTAAGCCGCCCCAAGTATTGTTATACTGCCCTTCTGCAACAAATCTTTTTGAATCATCTTTAAATCTGGAACCTCTTTGCAAAGCTAAACCGGTTGTTGCCGAAAGCGGAAACCACTGCTCATCAAAAGATCTTCTTCTGGCTTCTTCATCAGAAAAACCTGCATTTTTAAAAGAAACATAGTTTTGAGTTCTCTGGTTCATCGCATAAGTATCTTCGGTATTACTCCACTGATGGTATGCGTTTAAGAAAAATCTTGGGTGAACGTATTTCAATTGCAATTCATCAATTTTCCAGTCTTTGATTTGGTTTCTTCCGGCACTTGTTACCGCAAGGTTATTGTTGTTACTGTGTCCGTAGTAAGCAATCAATTCACCAAGACCACCGGTTTTGAAATTTAACTGTGAGTTGAATTTTGTTGAAGCAAAATTTCTGTCCAAATCCAATTCAGGATAAGCTTTATTATTAACGTATACAGAATCTGTATAATCGAATTCTTCACCTTGTGTATGCTCAAAAGCTAATTTATAGGCGAATTTATTGCTTAAAGCCTGTGCATGTCTTACTCTGGAAGTGAAAACTTTCTGGTTACCAACACCAAGTGCGAATGTAGTTCCCTGTGATCTGAAAGGGTTTTTAGAAATGGTATTCACCAAACCGTTGTGAGCATTAGGTCCGTAAAGTGTTCCGTTTGGCCCAAGAAGAATCTCCACTTTTTCAATATCTTCTTTAATTACAGTACTGAACGTTCCGAACGGTAAACCTGTCGCTACTAAAGTAGAAACACGGTCATCCGTAATCTGAAGGTTTTTGGAGTTGAAAGCAGAGTTAAACCCTCTGATGTTGATACCTGTTCCTAAAACGCCGGCTCTCACGAAATCCACACCTTTGGTACGCGACGCCATTTCACCGATATTAAAACCGGAAAATTCGGCAATATCTTTTGCTCCGATAATATTAACGGTTGCAGGTACTTCTACCACTTTCTGTACCTTACGGCTGGCAGAAACGGTAACCTGCTCAATGTCTCTTGTTTTTACAGTATCGCTTACCTGTGCATTTGCAAACAAAGCACCAAGTGTAAGGGAAAGAACAACTGCTTTTTTCATAGTAAATTTGATTTTTTTGTTAATTATTTGATACAATGATAAATCAACTTGAAAAACAAAAGTTCTTACTATAGAAAATATTCAGGTGTGACTTAAATTATAAAAGTGGTGAAAATGGAACAAAAAAGTGTCTAGGCTCTTAAAATAAAGCACTCATTAAAGATGCGACTTGAAAACTTCTTTCAATGCGGGAAGGTTTTTAGAAAGCTTCAGTGCGTTTCTTTCGAATTTAGAATGATTGGTAGAATTGACATTTATCTCAATTAAAGATTCTTTCATTAATTCGATGAATTTTTCTTTAGTCATCGAGGTTTCCATAAATTCTGAAAGCAAAATAGCCCACGTAATATTAGGTATAAATGAGGAATTTTTCTTGGATTTCAGTTCAAGATTTTTTAAACCAAATTTTTTCTCTAACTGAAGAATTGTAGAGTAATTTTCAGTTTCCAGCAAAATATTGAAGTATGATGTAAAAAAGTGATGCCAGCGGTATTCAAAGATTTCCTTTTCATATTTCTGAAGAAAATAAATACCGATATTTTCCGCTTTTTGATATTGTTTCAGCTCATCCAATACTCTTAAATGATAAGATATATAGGTAATTTTCTGATGATCATTTTGGGTTTTTTCGTATATGTGACGGTAATTTTCAAGCAATTCAGATGCTTCTTTAATCTTGTCGGTTCTTAAATAGATAGCAACCAGATTATTCACATACATCAACGTATCTTCATTACTCTGTCTTATCGCAAGTTTACCGAAATAAATGGCTTTTTCGTTATCATTCAGCTGCGAGTACAGCAAAACACTGTTAGAATAATAATTGTAAAGAATTCTCCTGGAATAAATATCGCCCTTGCTGAAATAACCGTCAATTTTATCAAAAATCCTGCGCAGTTTTTCCGAATCCTTATTGGTATTGTACATAAAAGCCAACAGAATAAACGCTTTGTAACGGTTATTCCCGTTGATATCTTCGGTCTCAAAAACCTTCATCAACCATTTTTCCCAATTGACGGAATTGCTTTTTTTTCGGGTGTAATTACTGGTGATTTCGTCGGTGGCTTCATACAGTTTTTGGTAGATTTCACTTGCTTTTTCGTAGGCACTTTCGTAACGGTTCAGGAAGTCCGCCACAATTAAATGATCGTCATAACGCAATCTCACCAAAAGATACGACCTATATTCTCTTATGATATTATAAAGCTGCTGAAAGTTATAGCCAATTCTTTTGTAGTGTTTCAGGTAATCGAGCATTTCCCGTTCTTCTGCAGAAGTAATTAAATCGAGGGAAATTTTCTTATAAAAATCCATAATCCAGCCGCCGATTTTATCTACGTTCCGTAGATCAAGCTTTTTCTCAATCCACTGTTTTATGTAATAATACTTCCGCTTATCAATCTCTGTATCGAAGCTTTTTTGATTGTCCGGATTGATGGCATTATGAATAACCGTATCGAAAATTTCCTGTTTTTCACCATCCTGAAAATTAGCCAAAGTCTGCAGATATCTTGCTTCGTGCGGCAAAACAGAACTGCTGAATTCTTCAAAAATTTTTAGCTTCGGCTTCATAGAAAATTAGATTTCGAAAAATATAAAAGTTTAAGTGAATAAAAAAGGAAATTGCCGATAAATCAACAATTTCCTAAAAAACACAAATGATGAAAAAAAATTATTTTAAAAATGCTCTTATAGCTTGGTTTACCTCGCTTGGCTTCTCGAACATCAGAAAATGCCCGGCTTCATCTATCATTACAGTTTCGCTTTTGCAGAGGGATTTCTTTGCTTTTTCCGCAACATCATCAATCGTCATCGCAGGATGAAAATAACGGTTGGGAATAAGGAAATCGTTTTTCCCGAAAATTAATAATGTCGGTTTCTTAATTTTTGGAAGTACGTCAATCACTTTATCATCCAGCATTCCTTTTACGCTGGCAACTATAGCCTCGGCGTGCGCTTCAAAATCAGAAGATTTTTTGATGGCTTTTCGGTCTGCAATCATTGAAGCGGCTTCTTTTGGCATTTTATGAAAATTAATCAGGTAGTTTTTATCAATCTGCTCGTCCGAAGTGTTCATCACGCCTTCTTTGGTGGTCACCATCAGCATTGTTTTGCCTTCCATTTCGGTGAATTCTTCAATGCCTGCAGGTGCAATTAATACCAGATTTTTCACTTTTTCCGAATAAAGTGAGGCAAATTTCAAAGAAGTTTGTCCACCCATAGAATGACCGACCAAAGTGAATTTTCTCAGTTTCATTTTTTCTGAAAACTCTTTGATTACTTCAGCAAAATAGGTTGGTGTAAAAGCCGGTGCCTTTTTATAGGATTTTCCGTAACCCGGCAAATCGATAGCGTAACAAGTGTAATCTTTTTTTAATTCTTCAATATTTCGGTACCAGGCATCTGCATTACTGCTTAAGCCGTGTACAAAAACCAGAATATTTTTGCCTTTACCTTCTTTTACGTAAGCTAAATCACCGTCTTTCAGTTTTACGGTTTTGGTTTCTAAATGATACGGCTGCAACAGTTCTTTCATCGTTTTCGGTGTTTGTGCAAATGCAATATGGAAGGCGGTTATAAATAAAAATAATACAAGTCTTGTCATTACTTTAATTGCTCTTTTTTGTTTTGAATATCGTTATACATCCGGATTAAATCTTTTCTTGAAATCTTACCAAAACCTGTTATAGGAAAGTCTTTCATGAAAATATATTCCTTCGGCTGCTTAAATTTGGCCAGTTTATCTTTCATAAAATTTTGAATGTCCTTTATCAAAAGATGTTCTGAATTGGTCTTAACAAAAGCGACTCCTTTTTTACCCCAAACATCATCATCAAAAGGCAATACCAAAGCACTTTGAATATCAGGGTGCTGCTTCAGGACACTTTCAATTTCCTGCGGGAAAATATTTTCACCTCCTGTGATGTACATATCATCGATTCTGCCTTTCAGAAAGAAAAATCCGTCCGCATCTCGGTAAGCCAAATCTCCTGTATGAAACCATCCGTTCTTTATTTTGTCTTTGGTTGCTACGGAATTGTTCCAATAGCCCGGCGTTACAATATCACCTTTAATGCAGAGCTCGCCAACTTCGTTTTCTGCGGCTTCATTTCCCTTGAAATCAATGATTTTTAAATCTACATAAAAATTCGGCTTACCAATGGAATTAGCCTTTGAAAAGACAAAATCCTGGTGAAGTGAAGTAATGCTCGGTCCCGCTTCCGTCAAACCATAACCTGGTCTCACATTGGTATTTTTCTTATTCTTCCAAAGGGCAACCTGTTCCTGCGAAATAGATTCGCCACCGGAAATAATGTATTTCAGTTTAGACAAATCGGTTTTTTCAAAATTTTCTGATTTTGAAATCATCTGCAAAATAGTAGGCAGAGCAATGAACAACGTTACTTTTTCAGCCTCAAGATGATGCAGAATTTTATCGGGATTAAATTTTTTCAGTATCGTAATATGTCCGCCGTTATGCAGCAAAGGGGTGAGAAAAATGTTCCAGCCCGATGTGTGATAAGGCGGCAAAATATTGATGGTGCAGTCTTCTGAAGTTATCCCCAGCTGCATTGAAGTATTTAAACTGTTCCAGAACAGCATTTTATTGGTATAAAGAACGCCTTTTGGTTTCGCAGTAGTTCCCGTAGTATAAAACAGAAACACCGGCAAATCGTGGTTAATGGTGGACGTTCTGTTTTCTTTATTTTTTGTAGAATTTTTCTTTACAGCATCTTTAAAATCAATAAGTTTTACCGTTTCAAAAGAGTCTTTAAGAAGTGTAACCTGCTCTTCAAACACCTCACTGTAAATGAAAATGGAAGGTTGGGAATCTTTTAACTGCTGACCGATTTCAGACGTGGAAAGTTTGTAATTTAAAGGAACAAGAATGGCGCCCAGTCTTTGGCAGGCTGAAAACAGCATCACCAGAAACGGCGACTGCTCCATTAAAACCGCAACTCTGTCCCCTTCTTTGATTTGTTCCTGAAGGTGAAAAGCAATATCATTTGAAATTTGGTTCAAAGTTTTATAAGTGAACTTTTCGCCGGTCTCCAAATCGGTTATGGCGGTTTGTTCGGGCTTCAGCTGTGCCCATTTTGCAATCCAGTCCAGATCAATCATTATGCAGTTTCAGATTTTTTGCTAAAGTTATGTAAAATTAAAGCAACCAAAACAGAAGACACAATAGCAATTGCCGCTGAAACACCAGGGTTTTGCACCGCACCTTTCATATAAGGCGTAATCTTAAGGTAGAAAATTCCGAAGTGAACCAAAATTGAAACTACAGACGCCGTAAAAACAGTTGATACTTTTACATTCTTTACAAATGTTCCGAATAATACCGGTACAAATGCCGCCGCGAAATAGCCGTAAACGCCCATTTGTCCGAAAATCCCAACACTTAAATTTGGATTTTTTATCTGATTCCAGCTGAACCAGAAACTGATAATCGCCAAAAATACAATCACAATTTTATTAATTACCAATCCGTTTTTGTTCACAGATTCCCCAAAAATAGGTTCTAAAATATCAGAAGTTACCGTGATAGAAAGAGACTGAATTAAACCTTCCAAAGTGGAAAGCCCCGCAGAAATAAGTCCGACCACAACCAGAATTCCTGCAGCCGCTGAAAATCTTTTCACCACATAAACCGGAATAATTTCATCCATTTTCATTTTTTGTCCGTCAGTCATTAAATCCGGGAACATGATTCTTGCGTAAAGTCCAGCAATGACAATAAAAAAGAAAATCAGCATTGAACCAATAGCAAAAAGCAGGTAAGAATTTACTTTTTCCGGATCTTTCAGCATTAAGGATTTGGTCATAATATGCGGCTGACATACTATCGCTACACCAACAATCGCCTGGCAGATTACCACTTCAAAGAAATCTCTGTAAAGCGGGCTGCTTTCATTAAAAGTTTTAGTAAGATTAGGATCTATAGCATTCAGTTTTTGTGCAAAACCACTGATGCCGCCTTCAAATAAATCTACTCCGGAAAAAATCATCATCAACGCTACAATCACCATAATAACCGCCTGCACTGTATTGGTATAAACCATAGAATTGGCACCGCCAAACATCATATATCCAAATACAAAAACGGTAATGCCCATTAGTACGTAAAACGGCTCTACTTCAAGAGATTTTGAAATTACCTGCGTTAGTCCTACATTAATCAGTACAATGAAAGTGATGAGCAGCATCGCAACCACGGCGAAGAAAAATTTATAAGATTTATTATTAAAACGGTTCCCAATCCATTGCGACATTGTGCTGGCTTTGACCGTTTTGCCGAATCTTGCAAAACCTTTGGTAAAAAATATCAGAGAAGCGAAAGCTGCAAAAGGCAGCACCACTGCCATTGAAATAATGCCTGAAACTCCGTAAAGAGCGATAAACCCGGGATTAATGACAAAAGTCGCCGCACTGGTCATGGAAGCAGCAAGAGACAAACCGACAATCCACGAAGGAAAACCGTTACCAATACCGTAATCGGCAATACTTTTGGTTTTGTGTGCACCACGGATAACAAAAAACAAAATTACGGTCGAATACACAATCAGTACAATACTGATATACAACGGCCACTGATTCTCTGAACTCATATTTATTTGATTTAAACACAAAACAAACTGAAATATTTGTTATAAATCTGAAAAAAATAAAATTTGAAAGTGCGACTTAAATATACATCCCAAATCTATATTAAAAATCATCATAAATAGTGAACAATTATAAAGGTGTGACTTAAAAGCAGCGCATCCTCTTATAAAACGAAAAACCACCCGAATCGCTCCGAGTGGTTTTTCTTATGGTTGTTGTCTGAATTATCTTAATTCTTTTTGTAAGCAGCGTCTTTAATTCTCGCTTTCTTACCACGAAGATCTCTAAAGTAGTAGATTCTTGCTCTTCTTACTTTACCTCTTCTATCCACTTCAATTTTTTGTAAAGCTGGCATATTGATTGGAAAAACTCTTTCTACACCTACATCACCACTCATTTTTCTGATGGTAAATGTTTTGGTAAGTCCTGTTCCTCTCAACTGAATCACGGTTCCTTTAAAGAACTGTGTTCTTGTTTTGTTACCTTCTTTAATCTCGTAATACACAGTGATGGTGTCACCGGCTTTGAATTCTGGGAATTCTTTTTTAGCAATGTACTTGTCTTGTACGTACTGTAATAAATCCATTTTTAATAAAAAAATTGTTTGCCAAGCTAAACAACATTCACGTCCTTCGTCAGAGGTTGATTAACAGGGTGCAAAAATAAAACAATTTTTCCACACAACCAAGAACTTACATAAAAAATAATTACAATAATTTAAATTTTCAGATTGAATTAAAAAAGTGCGGAAGTCCGCACTTTTATCTATTGATTATTCATTATTAGTTACATTGGTTTCACTTGTTCCAAAAACCATTCTTTCACTTCGCCTTCCAAATCGTTTTCAAGCTTTTCTTTGCACCATTGGTGGTAATTGTTGAGCCAATTTTTTTCAGATTCGGTAAGCATGTCGGCAATAATTACATTCCTGTCGAACGGACAAATTGTTAAGGTTTCAAACTCATAAAAAGTTCCGAAAGGTGTTGTTTCTACTTCTTTCACCGCTACTAAATTTTCGTGGCGAATGCCATAGCCGTTTTCAACATAGAAGCCTGGTTCGTTAGAGCAAACCATTCCCGGAAGCAATTCCTGAAAGTTCATATCTTTTCTGATATTTTGTGGGCCTTCGTGTACATTCATAAAACTTCCAACACCATGTCCTGTTCCGTGATTGTAATCTTTACCTTCTAACCAAAGCGGCATTCTTGCAAATGCATCCAGCTGTACTCCTCGAGTTCCTTTAGGAAATTTCACCATTGAAAGGTTAATCATTCCCTTCAGAACTAATGTGACATCTTTTTTAAATTCTTCGTTAACAGCACCTAAAGCAATGGTTCTGGTAATATCTGTAGTACCTTCTAAATATTGACCACCGGAATCTAAAAGGATACTACCATCGTTGGTAACCGCTTTGCTACCTTCCTCTTTTGCAGAATAATGTACAATAGCACCATTACCTTTATAACCAATGATACTTCCGAAACTTTCACCTACGAAATTTTTACCCTGTGCACGGAATTCTCTCAGTTTTACACCGATAGAATATTCTGTTAAAGGTTCTTTTCCTGCTGTTTGCGTTAACCAATAGAGAAATTTCACCATTGCAACACCATCTCTTTGCATTACCGTTCTGAAGCCTTCCAATTCAGCAGCATTTTTCTGGGCTTTCATTAAATTCCCTGGAACCGGAGCTTTAACGAATTCGTTATTATCTTTTAAGGTATCAAAAATGGATTTATTGCTGTTAGGAGAGATGAGAACTTTTTGATTTTTTACTTCTTTTAAATCATTAAAGAAATCATCATAAGATTTAGCTTCAACTCCTGACTGTGAAAGTTGGGTTGTAGCATCATCATTGAGTTTGCTTAAATCCACATAAAGCGTTGCTTTGTCTTTTGTAAGGGTAATATAACCTAGAAAAACCGGATTATAATCCACATCACTTCCTCTTAAATTCACCGTCCACGCCACATCATCCAAGCTTGATATAATATGGAACGTAGCTTCTTGTTCATCCATTTTTTTACGGATGGCAGAAAGTTTATCACTTACTGATTTTCCGGCTCTTTCTACAGGATGAACGAAAATTGGATTTTTAGCCGTATTCGTTGTTCTATCAACCCAAATTTCTTTTAGTAAAGGTTGATCTACAACTTTGATATTTTTAGAAGCGAGTTTCTGTTCAAGGTCTGTCCAGTTGGTATTAGAAGTTGCCAAAGCATTCACAGCAACTGTTCCGCCGTCTTTTACTTCATTTTTCAACCAGTCGATATATTCAGGGACGCCTTCTACACCCATTTTCATTAGTTCAAAATCTGAACCTTCCAGTTCGATTGGAGCCTGTACGAAATAACGTCCATCTGTCCAAAGAGCAGCTTTATCCTGTGTTACTACCACGAAACCTGCTGATCCTGTGAAACCTGAAAGCCAGGTTCTCTCAAGCCATTCTTCAGGCAAATATTCGCTCATATGAGGATCTGCAGAGTAAACAATAAAGGCATCAATATTTTCTTTCTGCATTTTTTGTCTTAATGCAGCTACTTTTTCTTTTGAAGTCATAGATTTACTTTTTAGAGGTCTAAAGTTACGATTTTTAAAAAAAATATACTGAAATTTCTTATCCCAACTCTAATAAAAGGAAAACTTCACCAAAATCAACCGTTAAATTCTTTTTATCAGTTTAAAAACATCAAACCACACCACCGAAATTATAGCTACCGAAACTGCTGTTAATAAATCGTTTACATTTAAAGAAACGAGTTTAAAAAAGTTGGATATAGGTTCGAAATAAAGCATTAATGCCAACAATCCTAAAGTAATAAACGTTATCCATATCAACAATGGATTTTTTTTGCTGAAGCTTTCAGACATCGTAAAAAAGAAGGAGCGATTCATAAAACTCAACAAAATATTGGCAAAAATTAGAGTCGTGAATACCATAGCTCTTGTTTTTTCTTCATTTCCACCGTTTTGATAGGTCAACTGATATACAAATAAGATTCCGGCAGTTATCACTAATCCCTGAATAATACTGATGAAAAGTTCCTTCCACGAAAGAAATGTTTCAGTTATTGGACGAGGTTTTTGGCGCATGGCATTGCTTTCCATCGGCTCATTTTCATAAACGATAGAACAAGTTGGTCCCATTACCAACTCTAAAAAAATCACGTGAACCGGCGTAAAAATCTGTGGATATGCCCATCCCAAAAACAGTGGCAAAGACACCGTTAATATAATAGGAATGTGAATTGAAATAATATACTGAACAGCTTTTTTAATATTGGTATAAATCCTTCTTCCAGCAGCAATTCCGGTCACCAATTTTCCCAAATCATCATTGGTAATCACTAATGATGCTGCTGCTTTCGCAATCTCAGTACCTTTATCTCCCATTGCCACGCCAATGTGTGAGGCTTTTAAAGCTGGTCCGTCATTCACGCCATCGCCAAGCATTGCAACAACTTCCCCGTTTTTCTTTAATGCATTAATGACGGAAAGTTTTGCTTCAGGAAACATTCTGGTAAACAATGATGTCTCATTGGAGACTTTTTGAATTTCTGAGTCGGAAAGTAGGCTGATTTCATTACCATTTATCGGTTCTGAATGGCTAATAATTCCGGCTTGCTGCGCAATGGTTTTTGTTGTTTCAGCATTATCACCTGTAATCACTTTTACTTTAATTCCGGCATTATAGATATGTCTAAACACTTCTTTTATATCTTTTTTTGGAGGATCGTAAAACACAACGAATCCAAGGAAATCAAACTGAAAATCCTGTTGTTTCTGTGGAAAATCATGACCTTCAAATTCCGTTTTTGCAACACCTAAAACCCGAAATCCTTTACTACCAAATTCATTAATTTTAATACGCAGCCTGCTTTTTTCGTCTTCGGAAAGTTTTGAAACTTGCAAAATACCTTCGGGAGCACCTTTTGCGGCTATAATTCTTTCATTTTTATCATTTTCAAAAAGGTGCGTCATCATTGGAGGTTTTCCTTCCAAAGGATATTCGTGAAACATCGTAAAATCTTTTCTTAAATCTTCCTTTTGGGTATTCTGATAAACACTATGAAGCGTTTTTTCCATAGGATCGAAAGGAACGGGTTCGCTGCTCCACATCGCATATTGAATGACTTCGGACGCGTGTGGCAGATTAAATTCTTTTTCAGAAAAAGTTTTGTTCAATTTAAAATCATAAACCGCTTCCAAGTGCATTGAATTTTCGGTAATGGTACCGGTTTTATCGGTGCAAATCACAGTAGTACTTCCTAGAGTTTCTACTATACTCGATTTTTTGATAATAATGCCTTCACGCATAAGTTTCCAAGCACCCAAAGCCATAAATGTGGTGAAAGCGACAGGAATTTCTTCTGGGAGAATCGACATTGCGAGTGTTAAACCATTGAGTAAACTTTCAACAAGGTTCTTGGTATTGATATAATTGAAGATGCATACTCCTAAAAATACTATGATACCAATAATTGCCATTGTTTTCACAAACTTTTCTATCTGAATCTGAAGCGGTGATTTTTCCTCCTTAATATTTTTTAATGATTCGCCTATTTTTCCAAGTTTGGTTTCTTTACCAATCTTTTCCACTTCAAAAACGGCAAGTCCTGACACTACAATCGTTCCGCTGTAAACCTTACGATCATCCGATTCACTACTTTTGAAAACCGACATGCTTTCACCTGTAAGAGAAGATTCATTCACCGAAAAATCATTGCTATGAACGATTTTCCCGTCAGCATTGATGATTTTCCCTTCTTCTGTAACACATAAATCACCTACTGCAATCTCGTGCGTAGGAATTTCAACAATTTTTGAGTTGCGGATGACTTTGCTTAGAGGTTCATTCAGTTTCTCAAGTTGTTCCAAGGCTTTTTTACTACGATTGTCTTGATAGAAAGAAATGCCCGAAACCAAAACAATAGCTCCAAACATAAATGCTGCCTCTCCATAATTTCCAACAACCAGATAGATAATGGATATAATAATGAGCAAAATAAGCATCGGTTCCTTTAAAATATCTATAAGCAAACTGTACCAAGTGTTTTTTTCTGCTTCTGTAAGTTTGTTGTAGCCGTATTTTTCAACTGAATGTTGCAGTTCGTTATCGCTAAGACCTTTAAGATATTCGGGAATATTGTAATCCATTTCAATTAAAATAAACATTAAAATTAAGAATTAAAACTCTGAAAGTAAAATGAAACTTATCAGTTAATCTGTATTTAAAAAAAATTTGAACTTAAGTAATGAGATAGTTATTGATCGCATAATTTTAATTATCTTGAGTCCCGAAAATGAAAAAGATATGAAGAACTACAAAACACTTTTTTTAGCTTCGGCAGTATTTACCTTCTCCATTACATCTGCACAAACGCAGCAGGAAATGGTAAAATCTATTATGAATGAGGCTTACAACAACTCACAAACCGAAAAACTGGCTTATGAACTGGTAGACGGAATAGGACCAAGACTTGTAGGAAGTCCGAAAATGCAACAAGCTCACGATTGGGCTGTGAATAAGTTTAAAAGTTGGGGAATTGATGCCAGAAACGAACAATACGGTGAATGGAAAGCTTGGGAACGCGGAACCTCATCCGTAGAAATGACTTATCCTTATTTGAAATCTTTGGAAGGACAACAATTAGCCTTCAGTCCCGCAACAGGAGCAAAAGGGGTTACTGCTGAAGTGATTATGTTGCCGATTTTTAAATCAAAAGAAGAATTTAACAGATGGTTACCCAAAGTAAAAGGAAAGCTGGTAATGGTTTCCCAATACCAACCTAGCGGAAGACCGGAATATAACTGGAAAGAATTTGCTACACCCGAATCTTTCGAGAAATATAAAAAAGAATCTGAAGCCGCTACCAAAGAATGGAATCAATCTCTAGAAACATTAGGATTAACTTGGAGAACACTCAACAAACCGTTTGAAGAAGCTGGTGCTGTAGGTCTTGTTTTAAGCAACTGGAGCAGAGGATTTGGTGTTAATAAAATTTTTAATGCCGGAACCAAGAAAATTCCTGCTGTAGATATCTCTCTCGAAGATTACGGACAACTCTACAGAATGTTGAAAAATGGTGTAACCCCAAAACTAAAAATCGTAGCCAACAGCAAAGATTTGGGAATGGCACCAACGTTTAATACTGTTGCTGAAATAAAAGGAAGTGAAAAACCTAATGAATATGTGATTCTTTCCGCTCACCTAGATTCTTGGGACGGAGGAACCGGAGCAACTGATAACGCAACTGGAAGCGTAACTATGATGGAAGTAGCCAGAATTTTGAAAAAACTATACCCAAACCCTAAAAGAACCATTGTTGTAGGACTTTGGGGAAGTGAGGAACAAGGATTGAACGGAAGCCGCGCCTATGTTTCTGCACACAAAGACCAAATGCCTAATGTACAGGCCGTTTTCAATCAGGACAATGGAACAGGAAGAATTGTAAATGTTAGCGGTTCAGGTTTTGTAAATTCTTATGACTATCTGGGAAGATGGTTTGCCGCAGCACCAAGCGAATTAACCAAAGACATTAAATATACTTTTCCCGGATTTCCTGGAGGTGGCGGAAGTGATCATGCTTCGTTTGTAGCTGCCGGAGTTCCGGGCTTTATGTTAGGCTCTTTAAACTGGAGTTATGGAAATTACACTTGGCACACACAGCGCGATACTTATGATAAAATTGTATTTGATGATTTAAAAAACAATGTTGCTCTTATTGCAATTTTAACCTATATGGCAAGTGAAGATCCTGAAAAGGCATCAAATGAAAAAATAAGAATGCCTATCAATCCAAGAACCGGAAAAACTGCAGAATGGCCCACAGCACAGGAGCCAATAAGAAAAGGCGGTGTGGATTGATTAATATTAAAGATTAACAGTTAATAAATTATGGTGAAAGATAAATGATTGGTGAAAATATTTACTTATAAAATCAGCAGAAATTCTGCTGATTTTTATTTCAACTCAATCCAAACCGGAGCATGATCACTGGTTTTTTCCCAGCCACGCACGTATTTGTCCACTTCTGCTTTTTTTAGTTTGGGTTTTAGCTCTGGAGATAAAAGGAAATGGTCAATGCGCAAACCGGCATTTCTTTCGTAGGCATTTCGGAAATAATCCCAGAAAGTGTAGATAATTTCTTCAGGATAAAGTTCACGAATGGCATCAGTCCAGCCTTGGTTGAGAAGTTCAAAAAATGCATCCCGTACTTCTACACGAAACAGAGCATCATTGATCCATTTTTCTGGTTTATAAACATCCTTTTCTGTTGGCATCACATTGAAATCACCTATCATTAGAACTGGTTTGTCCAACGTGATAAGCATTTCAGCATGTGCCTGAAGTCTTTCAAACCATTTTAATTTATAATCAAATTTTGGTCCTGGATAAGGGTTTCCGTTAGGAAGATAGATAGAGGCGATAATTAAATCTCCTATTTTGGCTTCGAGATATCTGCTTTGCATGTCTTCATCATCACCATCTAATCGACGCCTGCGTTCTGTAATAGGTTCTTTGGACAGGATAGCAACACCATTCCACGACTTTTGTCCGTGCCAAATTGCGTTGTAACCAGCTTCATTAATGGCTTCTAAAGGAAATTTTTCCTGCGGTGCTTTCAGTTCTTGTAGACAAACTATATCAGGCTTCGACTCTTCTAACCATTTTAAAAGTACCGGCAATCTTCCGTTGACGCCATTGACGTTATAAGTTGCAATTTTCATTGATTTCTTTTTTTAAAGATACAAATTTTGAGAGTGAACATAAAACTACTAAATGATTTTGAAGTTGAGAAGTGAGTGTTTTTTGAACATCCAACAAAATGCCGTATTTTTGTAATTAATCATTATTTTAAAAATCTTAATAAAAATAAAATATGTCAAAAGCTATTTCACAGGTGCCCTACGCTATAAACGAGCCTGTAAGAAGTTACGAACCGGGATCGGCTGATGTAAAATCCCTTATCGCCACTTATAAAAAAATGTGGAAAGAAAAGGTTGAAATCCCAATGTATATCGGTGGCAAAGAAGTAAAAACCAAAGATAAAATTCGTATAGAATCTCCGCAAGATCACCAACACGATTTAGGATTTTATTATCATGGTGATATGAAACATGTGGATATGGCAATTGAGGCAGCATTAGCAGCCAAAAAACAGTGGAATGCCTTGGGTTGGGAACAAAGAGCTTCTATTTTCTTAAAAGCAGCAGAACTAATCGCAGGACCTTACCGAGACAGACTGAATGCTGCAACGATGATTGCACAAGGTAAAAACGTAATGCAGGCTGAAATTGATGCTGCTTGTGAGCTGATTGACTTTTTGCGTTTCAACGTTGAATTTATGACCGAAATGTATGCTGAACAACCTGTATCCAGCGAAGGCATTTGGAACCGTTCAGAATACAGACCTCTGGAAGGTTTCTGCTTTGCAGTAACACCTTTCAACTTTACGGCAATTGCGGGTAATTTACCTTCTTGTATGGCTATGTTGGGTAATGTGGTGGTTTGGAAACCGTCTCACTCACAAGTTTATTCTGCGCAGGTTATTATGGAAATCTTCAAAGAAGCGGGACTTCCTGATGGTGTGATTAATCTAATTTATACAGATGGTGCAAAAACGGCTGAAAAAGTATTGTCTCACCCTGATTTTGCAGGACTTCACTTTACAGGTTCTACCTCGGTTTTTCAAGGAATGTGGAAAATGATTGGTGACAATATTCATAAATACAAAACCTATCCAAGAATCGTTGGTGAAACCGGTGGTAAAGACTTTGTAATGGTGCATCCTTCTGCAGATGCTGATGCGGTAGCAACAGCTTTAGTAAGAGGTGCATTTGAATATCAGGGACAAAAATGTTCAGCGGCATCCAGAGCTTACATTCCAAAATCGCTTTGGAAAGATGTACAAAAAGTGATGGATAAGCAGTTGAAATCTATCAAAATGGGCTCACCTGAAGATCCTTCAAACTTTGTAAATGCTGTTATTCACAGAGGTTCTTTCGACAAATGTAAAGCCTATATTGATGCAGCCAAAAAATCGAAAGATGCCAACGTTATTTTTGGAGGTAAATGTGATGACAAGAAAGGTTATTTTGTAGAACCAACCGTTATTGAAACTTCAAATCCTCAGTATGCATCGATGTGTGAAGAAATCTTCGGCCCAATTTTAACGATTTATGTTTATGAAGACAAAAACTGGGCAGAAACCTTAAAATTGGTAGATGAAACTTCTCCGTATTCTTTAACAGGTTCTATTTTTGCCAAAGACAGATATGCGATTGATGAAGCTTATCACGCTTTAGAAAATGCGGCAGGAAACTTCTATATCAATGATAAACCTACAGGAGCAGTTGTAGGTCAGCAACCATTTGGTGGAGCTAGGGCATCAGGAACTAATGACAAAGCGGGTTCCAAGATGAATCTTCTTCGTTGGGTATCAGTAAGATCTGTAAAAGAAACCTTCGTTTCACCTAAAGATTATAAATATCCGTTTTTAGGGTAAGATATACTTCGCAGTACATTAACTTCTGAAGTAAATGCTTAAAAATTGAATCCGTGGAATTTATTCTGCGGATTTTTTACGTTAACGGTTCTTTGCGTGATGTTAATTAACTATAAAAAGTTTATAAATAAAATACTTCTGCACGTTATTTGATAGATTTCAGTAACTCCAATTTTATCTTAAATACTTTATGAAAAAAATCTTTGTATACAGTTTTGTATTATCTCTCGCGCTTATTTCTTGTAAAAAAAATGTTAAGAACAATACCCTAGTTGAAAAAGCTGCAGATTCTATCACTACCGCAGTTTATGAAGCCGACAGTACAAATGCCTTAAACGGCAAAATAACCTCTGCAACAGGTGATACTACAGAAAATTCAGTAACTTGGGAAGGGGCTTATAGTGGTACATTGCCTTGTGCTTCTTGTCCTGGAATTGAAACCAGACTGATATTAAAGGATGATAAAACTTACGAATTAAGCAGCACTTATATTGATGAGAAAGATGGCAAATTCAATGATAAGGGTACTTTCAAATTCTCAAATGACGGATCATTCATCACTTTAACGGATAGTAAAGATGCTAAAGAACAAAAAGTATTCTTCGTAGGTGAAGGATATGTTTGGATGGCAGAAAAAGTAGGCGACAGAAGTATGAAAAAAGAGTACAGATTAGTGAAGGAATAAAACTTTTCCCCCCATATAATTAAACAATCCACAGAACTTATCTGTGGATTTTTCTTATTGCTCATTTATTCATTTAAAAGATACTCGTCATAATGACCAAGAAAATCAACTTCTGCACCGATGCTTTTTAGTTCTTCCATAGCGTTTACGGAATGTATTGGATCCCATTCACTGGCAACATTGATGAAGAAGAAATAATTTCCCAAACTTTTCTTTAATGTGCGACTTTCAATCTTAGATAGGTTCATTTTTCGCCATGCAAATACCGATAATACTTGATGCAAACCACCAGCGTGATCTTCTGGAAGTGTTATGAGCAGTGATGTTTTCTCGGATGTTTTTTCAAAATTCAGTTTGAGCTGTCGGTTTTCTCTACTGATAACGATAAACTTGGTATGATTTTGCTCAAAATCGTGAATATTTTCCCGAATCACTTTCAAGCCATAAAGTTTTGCGGCGTAATGATTGGCAATAGCAGCAATTTTCTCCTGCGGATGTTCAGAAATATATTTTGCAGACGCAGCAGTAGAATGATAATCTAAGCGCGGAATATTTTTAAAATGCTGATCCAAATAATGAAAACATTGCGCTAAAGCCTGAGGATGAGAAAGAATGTTTTCAAAGCTGTCATGATCAGGATGAATCATCAGTTGGTGCGCAATAGGCATTATAACTTCTGCTTCAATAGAAATATTATCAAAATCATACAGATAATCAAGCGTCATAGAAACTGTTCCTTCTATAGAATTTTCCAGGGGAACTACAGCTTTCTCAACTTCAGCATTTTTTACAGCAAGAAAACAATCGCGAATGCTTGAATGAGGTATTAATTCATCATCAGGAAAGATTTGTCCGGCTGCTAAAGATGTGAAAGATGCTTCGGGACCAAGATAGGCTATCTTCATTTAATCTGCTTTATATAATCTGGTCTTTTTTTATCTTTTGGAAACACGTTAGCTGGTGGAAATGTAATTCCTCCTCTTTGTGGTGTTTTGTGTAATGTTTTAATATTCAGAACTTTTGTAGAATCATTGCTAGTCACCTGAATTTCACCGATAGCATCTTCATAGATTTCGGCCTTGTTATTTTTCACAAGAAATCCATCTATATAAACAGGAGAATTGTAATCCATCTCATACATCGAATTCAGTGTGTGCAGAGGAACTTTGGTAAATTGTTCCTGATACTTTTTCATCTTGATATCAATGATTCCGTATTTAAGATGTGCAGAAAAATCTTCAGAAAACTTATTCTGATGATTGGATTTATAGATGCTTACGGATTCTATATTTTGAGAATCAATTTTTTGGGTAATATCATAACCGGCAATGATACCATCCAACAAATACAATGGTTCGTTCTGTTTGGCATCTTTAAGCGCATCTTGAGAAAAAGCAAAAAATGAAATACCAAGAAATAAAAGTGTGAAAATCTTATTCATAAGGCTAATTTAAAGAAAACTTTTAAGAATTATTAATTACCGTTGAAACTTAGTTAAATCTTACTCAGATTTAAAAACTTTTGAGCGTTCAGAAATTCCGTTATTATTAAAGGCTTCAATCTGAAAGTAATATGCATCCGTTCTATCAGCACCTGTAAAGAAATACTCATTTTTTCCGAATACCATAATGCTGCCGTAAAGTTTGTCTGGATCTTTTCCGAAATAAATAACGTATCCGTCTGCTGTAGGATTTTGTTGCCATTTCATCCAGATGCTTCTTCGCTCTCCATATTTTTTTGGATCGGCACGCAATGGAACAAAGTTTTCCACTTTTGAAGGTCTCTCACCACTACCCTTTCCAAAAACTCTGAACCCGCTTAATGCAAATTTACCGGTTGGCATTTTAAGGTTTTCCATTTTTAAATATCGGGCTTTGGCTGGAGTTTCCAATTCAATATAATCATGAGGAACGTCTTTGGTATTTTTACTTTTATCAATTAAAGCTTTCCAATTTTTACCATCATTGGAGCTGTAAATTTTGTATTGATGCATTTTTCCTAAAGTTTTTCCCATAAACTCCACATCTTGATCTGCATAATTGATTTGTATGGCATTTATAGTAGATATTTCACCCAAATCGGTTTGAAACCACTCTCCGGAATTTCCGGTTTTGGCACTCCAATAAGTTTTGATATCCTCATCTACAGCATAATTAGAATGATAACCTCCTAATGTTGAAGAGACTTGCACGGGTTTGTTGTAATTTAAAAGCATCCAACCTGTAAACAAGCCTTTAGTAAAATCTTTTCCTTTAGCATATTCCGGAATGTAAGTTGGGAAATCGCCGTATGCTGTGTTGCAGTACATTACATCATCTTTATCAAATCCGGCAGGCCAAATTCCGATGCGCCTTTCAAAATTGTTTTTGGTGGAAATAAAAATGGTAGAAACGTGCCAGTAATTGCTAAAATTATCCTGAAATGTTGCTCCGTGTCCTGCACCACGAGCAAATCCGCCGGGTTTGTAAGAAAATGGATTGTGTTTTTGATATTCATAACCTTCCAACGGATTTTTGGAAACATAAACGCCATCAGCATAACCACTAAATTCTGTGGCAGGAGCTCCATATTGCATATAATATTTGCCGTTGTGTTTGGTAACCCAAGCGCCTTCTACAAAAGGTTGCAAAAAAACATTATCGTTATATTCTCCGAAACGTTCCCAGCCGTGATCTTCGGGTTTTAGTTTTACGATTGGCTTAACGTAACCTTCAGATTGCAAATTTTTAACTTTTACTTCTGTTCCCAATAAAGGCCATTCGTTGCTTGAACCCCAATACAAAAATAACTTATTGGTATCTTCATCGTAATGAAATGCAGGATCCCAAGCTCCTACCTTTAAGGTATCCACAGCAATTTTCCAGTCGTCTTTGGTGGGATTTGTAGATTTCCAGATGGGGAAATCTGATTCCCATGTTGAGCCATAAACGTAAAGCGTATCTTTCATAGCCCAAACTGCCGGTGCATTAAGGTCGTGCGTGTATTTGTTATCGCGAAGGAATTTTCGGTACACAAATTTCCAATTCAGCATATCGTCACTATACCAATATCCTTCCTGATTGGTGGAAAACAGAAACAGTTTTTTCTGAAAATTAACAATTACGGGATCGGCTGTAGCACGATGCTTTCCTTGTTTTGAGAATACCTCAAAAGGTGTATAACCATAATCGATATTTATAGGATTGCAATACGTTTTTTGTTGAGAAAACATTGATATTGGCAACAATAAAGAGAGAATGAAGTAGGACGCTTTCATTTTTGGTAAGGTTTATTTTCTCAAAAATAGAAAATATTATTTTTAGATTAAAGCGGTAATGACTGAATATAGTTATTTGTTTGAATAATTTTTTTGCACTATGTTTTTATTAGTGAACATTGTGTTGAAAAAAAAACGCCTTAAAATAATGGGACGTTATTTTAGCCCCGGTTGTAACGGAAATCCTTTTGCTTTCTTTGATATAAGGAAAAGCAAAAGATTGAAGTGGAAAACGGGATGAATTATCCTAAGAAGTAGAGATTGTTATGCTTCTAATTACAAATATTTAACCTTAAAATCGTTGGTTTTATTTATCTTTGCGCAACTCAAAAAGAAGTAAATAATGAAATTTTTTATCGACACGGCGAATCTCGAGCAAATAAAAGAGGCCAAAAATCTTGGAATCTTGGATGGTGTAACTACAAATCCATCACTGATGGCAAAAGAGGGAATTAGTGGAAATGAAGCCATAAAAAACCACTATAAAGCGATTTGCGAGATGGTAGACGGGGATATTTCAGCGGAAGTTTTGAGCACGACTTATGAAGAGATGATTAAGGAAGGTGATGAATTGGCTGCTTTACATCCGAATATCGTAGTGAAAATCCCAATGATTAAAGATGGTGTAAAAGCATTGAAATATTTTTCGGATAAAGGCATCAAAACCAACTGCACACTTATATTTTCTGCAGGTCAAGCGCTTTTGGCTGCAAAAGCAGGTGCAACTTATGTGTCACCTTTCCTTGGAAGACTTGATGATATCTCGATGAACGGCTTAAGCTTAATTGAAGAAATCCGTGTGATTTATGATAATTATGACTTTGATACGCAAATTTTAGCAGCATCCATCAGACATTCGATGCATATTATCGATTGTGCAAAGATTGGCGCAGATGTTATAACATCACCACTGCCTCCAATCTTGTCTTTGCTGAATCATCCTTTGACAGATAAAGGTTTGGCGCAATTTGTAGAAGATTCTAAAAAGCTGTCTTAAGAGACTATTAAAAATTTATAAAACTTCGGCTCGCTTTGCGAGCCGAAGTTTTTTTTATTCTTTTAATAAGTCGATTTCCAATGGATTATTAAATTTTTTCTGGCTTTCCCTAGCGGTTTTTTCCCGTTCGCGAAGCATTTGTTCACCAGAAACTTCTACTCCATCTTTTATTACCTTGAAGGTTGGATTTTGGCTCATCATCAAACGAAGAGCCTTTGCAGGGTCTTTACGATTTTCCCAAAAGAGTTTTTTGTATTGTGCTTGAGTAATGTCAACCGGTTTATCTGAATATTTAGAATTGGTATCGGTTATGGCGACATTTTTGCGAACCCCTTTCAACTCAAAAATATGAGATTGGGATTTATCTTGAATTTTAACAATAAGTCCCGGCAAACCTTGGAATTTGTAAGGTCCATCCTGTACCGGAATTTCCGTGGTAAACCAAGCCGTCCATTTTCTTCCAAAAATAGTGGTTTCCGCTTTTTGAGCCTTGAAAGTTCCGATGGTTGCTGTTTCCGGTAAAATTTTCCAGTTCATTTTACGGTCGTCTGTAATTTTGTAATCGTCACCACCAATGGAATTGTAAATGACAGTTTTAAAATCAGGATAGGATTTTTCTACGGTATAGCGAATGATGCCTTTATAAGTGTTATTGATAAAAATATCTGTAGAGCCGGCTTTCATCTGTTTTTCCATCTCGACATTTGATAGAGAATCTGCTCTGTATTTTTCGTAGCTGTAAAATTTTGAACCTTTTTCATTGAGGTCTAAAACCAGAACTTCAGACTTAATTTCACTTTTATTGGTAGAATCCTGCACGAATTTATATTCATACAGAAATCTTTGATTTTGAGCTGTGCAAAGTGCTGAAATTAGTGCAAAGATGATGAAGAAATATCTCATGGTTGTTTAATTAAATCGAGTTCTAAGAGATTATTGTTTTTTTTATTCTGTTCTTTGGCGTTTCTCTCCTGTTCACGCATGTTTTTTTCAATATCAATGGTATTTCCTTTTTCATCTGTCATAATAACTTTAGCTCCAGAGGAGAGCATTTGCCTTAATCCCTTTGTTGGATTTTCCCTATTGTCTACAAATAATTTTTTGAATTGTTTTTCATCGACTTTCAAAATTGCGGCAAATCTTTTTTTATCGGCTGCACTGCTCCATTCTTCTTTTTCTGAAAGTTTTTTTACGGCTTTTAGCTCAAAGACGTGTGTATTTTTGGGATCAGCAAGTTTTACAATTAATCCCGGAAGTCCACGAAACTTATAAGGGCCATCCTGTAAAGGAATATCGGTCGTAAACCAAGCCTTCCAAGTTCTACCATACATAAATGTTTCGGCTTTTTGAGTTTCAAACTCTCCTATTTTTTCTTTTTCAGGAAGAATTTTCCATTTTATCTCTCTGGAATCTAAAACCTGATAGTCATTCATATCAAGATAATCAAAATGTGAAACTTTAAAATCTGGGTAAGTTTTTTCTATAACGACATGTATTTTCCCAAATTTAACACCCGTAAAATCATGATTATCCGGATTTTTCTTGCTTCGATCTGCTATGATAGAATCTGCCTGAAAGTTGGTGTAACTGTAGAATTTAGAACCTTTTTTAGCCACATCCAAATACATCATTTCTTTACTTAAAGGTTGATCTATCGCTGTAGAATCATTATTAAAACTATACTCGTAGATGAATCTTTGGTTTTGGGCAATAAGATTGGCTGTAAGCAAAAGAATGATTAGGTGCAATATTTTCATCATTTTTTTAAATTTTCATAAATATAAAAAAATCCCAAACATCTTGGGATTTTTAGTTGATTATTAATCATAACTTAATTAACCTGAGTTCTGGATAATAATATTTATAAACAACTGAAAATAAATACTTTATTTTTTTATCGCAAAGCTAAACAAAGAAAAGAATCATTTTTAGGTTTTTTCAAGATAGACCAAGCTACTTCGTTTATCGAGGAAATACAAATTATTGATTACTTCAATAAGTTTTAGACCTTTTGTTTATCTTAAATATGAAAGTCATTTTTATAGATATCTTTGTTTGTCATTACGATAAAAATATTATCCCGAATTGAAGTTATTTAAGGAGTGATAAATCTATTAGGTTATTGTCTTTTTTATTGCGTTCAGCAGCACTTTTTTCCATATCTCTAGTCATTTTTGCAATATCAAGAGGGTTTCCGTTGGCATCTCTTACATCTCTAATGGTACCCGAAGCCATCATTTGCCGCATTGCTTTTCCCGGATCTGCACGGTTTTCCTTAAAAAGTTTTAAGTATGTTTTATAATCTATCTCTAATTCTTTGTTGCTGAAGGTGAGTGATTCTTTTGTAAAATCAATCGGTGCTACAAGTTTTTTTACCGCTTTAAGTTCGATAAGGTGCGTTTGGTTATCGTTAGAGACTTTTACAATCAGCCCGGGAAGTCCACGAAATTTGTAAGGTCCATCTTGTAACGGAATTTCGGTCGTAAACCAAGCCGTCCATTTTCTGCCCTGAAAATATGTAGTTGCTTTTTGAGCATTGAATTCTCCGATTTTCTGTTTATCACTTTCGATTTTCCAGTTCATCGGCGTCTCATCCAAAATTTTATAAGCATCACGACCAACTCTTGAATGGAGATAAGTCTTGAAATCCGGATAATTTTTAGAAACTGAATAACGAACAAAACCTCTTTGAACTGTTGTTGCCACTACATTCATAGAGCCTGTAGTACTAATCTGACGCTGAAAATCTGCATAGCGTATCGAATCCTGCTTATAAGTATCATAACTATAATATCTTGACGAAGAAGGCGTAACATCCAAAAACATCAATTCTTTTTTTGCAGAATCTACATTGGTAGAGTCGGTTTGAAATTGATATTCGTAGATGAATCTTTGGTTTTGGGCAAAGATTCCTACTGAAATTAAGATGAAAAGTAAGGTTAGTTTTTTCATTCTGATATTTTTAATAGCTTTTTGGTTTCAACATGCATTTCTTGGTCAGTTTGACCTAGCGTTCCTTTTTTATAAATAGTGATACTCTTAATATTTTTAGGATCTATTTTATTGAGTTCACTTGTATTCGCTTGCAATCCATCAATAAAAATTTTTGCATCTGTTGCATTTTTAAAATTTATTGAACTGGGTTCTGATGGAGTGAAAGTAACTTTTGATGAGTATGAAACTTTAGAAACTATATTATCAGCTTTTATAGGGGTTTCATTAGTCATTTTACTTATAATCCAAGGTGCATTTCTTTGAATTTCAAATTCTTTTTCGGCCTGTTTTTTTTCATCCTCAAGAGCCTTGTAGTTATTTTTGGAAAGTGCCGATTCTTTCGAGGATTCTTCCACTTCTTTTTTCCAAGTTGCCCTATAAATCATTACTTTTTCAGCTTTATGCTTTGCTTCCAACGCAGCTTTAGCTGCTTCCTTTTGGGCAAGTTTAGATTCATTGGCTGCTGCGGCTTTTGCTTTTTCTGCTTTTTCCGCTTCAATGACAGCCATTTTTGCATCAGCTACTGCTTTTGCTGCTTCTTTTTTTGCCTTCTCTGCCTCTAAAATATGTTTTTCAGAACTCTCCCCAAGTTGTAAAATGCTATCTGCTCCATCCATAGCTATTTCAGACCTTTCTACCTCTTTCTTAAATTTTGGATTATTGAACCAAGCTGGATTATATTTTTCAATAAGTTTATGATAATCGGTTCTTTCATTAGGCGCAGTTGAAAAAAGTTGTGCTCTGTAAACACCCAATTTACCTCTTTCACCAAAAAGTGATTCGCTTGTATTATCTGGAGAATCAATCATGTAAGAAGTTACCATATCTCTATTGAATTTATTTTTTTCAATAAAATCCAAATATTGCGATTTTGATACTTCCTTAGCACCAATGATAAACAATGCCTGTTCTGATGCATTCTTAGCTTCAATAAAATCTGGTCTGTTTCCACTTGTTACCTCCACTAAAGTGGCATTAACGGTTTTCTTTATCGTATCTTTTTTAATCTCCTTTAATTGAGCTTCTATTACCTTATTGGTTTTCTCAATTTCTTTATTCTTAGCATTCACCGCATATACAAATACGAGAGTAAACACTAAAGGCAATGCCAAAATTCTGTGCGCATAACCAAATTTGGTTTTGGGTTTCTGTAACATTTTTAATCGTTTTTTGAGGTTTGAACTTAAAAATGGACTGGTTGCAGGAATCACCGTTCCGGAAAAGTGACTTGCTAAAAGCATCTGCGCAAATGCTTTGGTATCCATATGTTTTACGGCTTTTTTATCAGCCAAATATTCGTGTATAAGATTGATTTCTTTTTTGATAAACCAAAATACAGGATTGAACCAGAAAATTCCGGCAACTATCTCCATAAAAATCTTGTCGTGGGTGTGGTTCTGCTCAATATGTACCATTTCGTGTTTCAGGATTTGGCGTCCCAAATCTGAATTTAGAAGAATACTGTTTTTCCAAAATAAATTTTTGAAAAATGAAAATGGTGCATTATCAAGATTGGTTTGGTAAAAAGAAATTCCTTCTACTTCTTCCTTCGGAAACTGCTTTCTGAACGTTCTAATTTTTAAAATACCATTAAAAAAACGGCCTAAAATAAAGACAGAAACCAATCCAAAAGCGATAATAATAAGTTTATGATAAATGAAATCATTGTTAGTAGTTTGAGGTGTATTAGAAGAGTTAATTTTGGTGAGAAGTCTATAAATATCGCTGTTCACTTCAATCGTGAAATAAGAAACCTTCAGCAAAGGCAGTAAAATACTTACCAAAACTGCAGATAGAAGGTAAAACCTATTGTAATGGTGAAACGTACGGTTTCGCAACGCTAAATGATAGTAGCCGAACAATATTGTAGAGCACACAATCATTTTTGTTAAATATAGAATAAGGGCTTCCATCAGTCTTTATTTTTAAGTTCGTTCAGAAGCATTTCCAGATCTTCAACGCTCATTTCATTTTTCTCCACAAGGAAAGAAACAGCATTGGTATAAGAACCTGAAAAATAGTTTTTCACCAGACTTTTAATCGATTTTCCGCTATATTGCTCTTTAGAAACCAACGAAAAATATTCGTGTTGGCGACCGTGAACTTCATAATCTACAAAATCTTTATCCTTCAAAACTTTAAGTATTGTAGAAACCGTATTGGTATGCGGTTTCGGCTCCGGAAACTGATCCAGGATATCTTTCAAGAATCCTTTGCCAACGTTCCACAGGTACTGCATAACCTGCTCTTCTGCTTTTGTGAGTTGTTGAATTTTCATCAATTAAATTTTTAGAAATTCTTTAAAAAAATATGACAAACATTTATATCACTAAAATATTAGTTATACAAATGTAGAATTATTTTATAAACTTACAACTATTTTTTTAGTTATGATTAAAAATAATATATAAATAATTGATTATAAAGGCGATAAAATTATATTTTTTTAGATAGAAGTGCTAAATACTGGTCATTTTCATCCTGAAAAACAATCTCACAGTGCCATTTTTCTTCTTCCGCAATACTTAACATCGTATTTTCATCAATATATAACCATTGGAACCAATCTGTAAGTTGTTTATCGTATTCGTATCGGCAGTTTACTTCGCCATAATAATGAGATGGCATTTCAATTTCCTCATACATATAGGCAATGTCAGAGGAATCGAAAATGATTTGTCCGTTAGAGTTCAATAGTGTTTCAGCTTTTTTAAGAAAGTTTTTAAATCCGGAAAGCGTAGAAGATAATCCGATACCATTCATTAAAAGCAATAAAGTATCGTACTTCTCATCCTCATACTTAAAGAAATCTTTGCACACCACATTTACAATTCCTCGGTCTTTCATAACATCACAAGCAGCAGGAGAAATTTCTACAGCGGTGACATCTAAACCTTTTTTTTGAAGCTCAATAGCGTGTGAACCTGCAGCTGCACCTATGTCGAGAATTTTTCCTTTACAAAATTCAATAGCTTTCTGTTCAAGTTCCGGCATTTTTTTTAAAGTTCTGAAATAATAAGAAACAGGCATTTCGACCTTTGGTCCAAACATATCGTGTACAAACAATTTCTTACGTTTTTTTCTAAAGTGAAAATCGTAAATGGCTTTTCCCGGAAGATCTGTCATGTTCTTAATTTTGTCAATAGCCAATGATTCTTTTTGTCATTAAAGCATTGCTAAAACACATTTTTACTTACTTACAAATATAAAATAAAAAAGAGAACTGATTTCTCAGTTCTCTTACTTAGTAGCGGGGACACGACTCGAACGTGCGACCTCCGGGTTATGAGCCCGACGAGCTACCTACTGCTCTACCCCGCGATATTGGATTGCAAATATACAACTAAAATTTAATAATGCAAACTTTTTCTAAAAAATTCTTTATTCATCATATTTTCATAACTTTGTTGTATGGCAAAAATCCTGAAAATTTACCCTGAAAATCCACAGCAAAACCTTATAGATGAAGTGGTTAAATCTCTACAAAATGGTGGGTTGATAATCTATCCTTCCGATACTGTTTATGCATTGGGATGCGACATCAATAATATAAAGGCCATGGAAAAACTGGCCCAAATCAAAAAAATAAAACTTGAAAAAGCCCAGTTCTCTATTATTTGCAACGACTTAAGTCATCTGTCAGCGTTTACAAGACCAATTGACACTTCGGTTTTTAGAATATTGAAAAACAATATTCCCGGGCCGTTTACATTTATTTTGGATGCCAATAAAAATCTTCCACTCGCTTATAAAGGCAATAAAACCATAGGAATCCGAGTTCCGGATCATCCTATACCACAATTGATAGTTGAAAAACTTGGACATCCCATTGCTTCAACATCGATAAAAGATGAAGATGAAGTGATTGAATATACTACAGATCCTGAACTTATAGCCGAAAAGTACGATCATTTAGTAGATATCGTGATTGATTCCGGTTATGGTGATAACGTAGCTTCTACCATTGTTGATTTAACGAGTGGTGAACCAGAAATTATTCGTGAAGGAAAAGGAATTTTGTAGAATAAACAAGATCAAATTAAAAGAGATAGGCAAAAACCAAAAATTTCAATTAAAATCTTAAATTTTATATGAAGATGATCACCTCCCCTGCCAAACTAATGAATATCAAAAATTCTACTGAATTCTTGAAAGCTACAACGCCAAAATTCATTAAGGAAGCAGAACTCATTCAATCTTATTTAAAAGAAAAATCCCCGAAATATTTGTCGGAACTGATGGAGCTTTCCTCAAAACTTGCCAATGAAAACTGGGAACGTAACCAAAACTGGAAATCTAATCCCAAATCAAAAGAATCTGCTCCTGCGATGTTTGCTTTTACAGGTGAAGTGTACCGAGGTTTGGATGCGAATACTTTGAATAAAGAAGCCATTGATTACCTTCAGAAAAATTACAGAATTCTTTCGGGGTTATACGGAATTCTGAAACCTTCCGATAAAATCATGCTCTACCGACTGGAAATGGGAAGAAATTTTGAATTTGAGCAGTACAAAAACCTTTACGAATTCTGGAAAGATAAAATAACTGACCAACTTAACACCGAACTGAAAGCCAAAGATTTGGTTCTGAATTTGGCCAGTAACGAATATTTCAAAGTCATTGATAAAAAGAAACTGAAAGCACCCGTTATTGATTTTGATTTTTATGAAATGAAAAGTGGTAAACCCAAAACCATCGTTGTTTACACCAAACATGCTAGAGGATTGGTAGTGCGATTTTGCGCGGAAAATAATGCTAAGACTTTAGATGATGTAAAAGCCTTTAATCTTGAAGGTTATCGTATCGATGAAGGGCTATCTTCCGATAAGAAACTGGTGTTTACAAGATAAAAAAATGTTTTTCATTTTTTAATTATTTTGCAATTATAAACCGAAAGGTATTCTTTGCATAATATTTTTTTGTTTAAATTTGAAGTTCAAAATTCAAGAATGACAATTACTCAAAATAAAACTTTAGAATTTCGTAACCTCGGTTTGATGGATTACCTTCCTGCGTTTGAATATCAAGAAAACCTGATGAAATCCATCATCGATCTGAAACTGAAAAATCGAGACAGAACCGACGGAATATATGAAGAAACTCCCAATTATTTTCTTTTTGTAGAACATCCACACGTTTACACTTTAGGAAAATCCGGTGATGAACAAAATATGCTTGCAAATTCTGAAAAACTAAAGCAAATCAACGCAACTTTTGTAAAAACCAATCGCGGTGGTGATATTACCTATCACGGTTTTGGACAGATCATTGGTTATCCGATTTTGGATTTGGATAATTTCAAAAGCGATATACATTTATACATGCGCAATTTGGAGGAAGTGATCATTCGTGTCATTGCGGAGTATGGTTTGAAAGGCGAAAGAAGCGAAGGCGAAACAGGAGTTTGGCTAGACGTAGGAAAACCATATGCCAGAAAAATTTGTGCAATGGGCGTAAAGACTTCAAAATGGGTAACCATGCACGGTTTTGCATTGAATGTTAATACTGACTTGCGTTATTTTGAATATATTATTCCGTGTGGCATTAAAGATAAATCGGTTACTTCTCTAAAACGGGAATTGGAAAGAGAATTTTCGCCTGAAGAAGTGGCAGAAGTAAAAGAAAAAATCAGAAAACACTTTGCAGAGGTATTCGGTGCAAAATTTATATAAAAAACAAAAAATTCGGATATTTTTCCGAATTTTTTTATTGGAAAAGATTTTGAGTTTGTCATGCGATAAGGCCATAAAACTTCATCAAATTTTTATTACTATTAAAATTAAAACACTTACTACTACTATTTCAATATTCTAATTAGGATTTTATGACATTACATAGAAAATAAAAATCTTTATCTTTAATTATGAATTATTGAATTCCTAATTTTAATATCAAAAAATTTATATATTTGTAAAATTCCAAAAAAGTAAAATGGCAGAGTACAAGTTATTACTTCCCAGTATGGGAGAAGGTGTGATGGAAGCAACCATCATCAGTTGGTTATTTAGTGAAGGTGATCATGTAAAAGAAGACGATTCCGTTGTAGAAATTGCAACGGATAAAGTAGATTCTGATGTTCCGACACCTGTTTCCGGAAAAATTGTAAAAATCTTGAAACAAAAAGACGAAGTAGCAAAAGTAGGTGAAGCCATCGCAATTCTAGAAGTTGCAGGTGAAGGTGAAGCTATTTCAGAACAGCCACAAGAAGCCAAATCTCTCGCAGAAGTAAAAACTGAATTGCCACAACCAAGTGCAGAAGACATAAAAGAACTTGAAAAACCTTTGCAAAATCAACCTGCAGCAGAGTTTTCCGGAGATTTATATCTTTCACCATTGGTAAAATCCATCGCACAACAGGAAAACATCACTGAAACTGAATTAAAATCCATCAAAGGCAGCGGACTTGAAGGTCGAATTACAAAAGAAGATATTTTGGCATATGTTGAAAATCGTGGTGAGGCTAAGTCAGTAGCTAAAATTGAGCAACCAACATCTTCTTCTACTCAATCTCTTCCTCTTTCAAACGCTCAAACGCCTTCGGTTCCGGATAAGGTTTCAGAAGGTGATGAAATTATTCAAATGGATCGCGTTCGTAAGATTATCGCGGATGCAATGGTGAATTCCAAAAGAATTTCTCCGCACGTTACCTCTTTTATTGAAACTGATGTTACCAATGTTGTAAAGTGGAGAGCTAAACATAAAAGCGCATTCGAAAAACGCGAAGGAGAACGCTTAACGTTTATGCCAATTTTCGTAAAAGCTGTTGTAAAAGCCATTCAGGATTATCCTTTGATCAATATTTCTGTAGATGGTGATAAAATCATCAAGAAAAAAGGCATCAATATCGGGATGGCAACTGCACTTCCGGATGGCAACCTTATTGTTCCTGTTATTAAAAACGCTGACCAACTTTCACTTTCAGGGTTAGCAAAAGCGATTAATGATTTAGCTTACCGAGCGAGAAACAAAAAACTAAGACCGGAAGATACACAAGGTGCAACCTACACCATTTCTAACGTTGGAAGTTTCGGAAACTTGATGGGAACACCTATTATTCCACAGCCTCAAGTTGCAATTTTGGCAATTGGAGCGATTGTGAAGAAGCCTGCCGTTTTAGAAACTCCAGATGGTGACGTTATTGCCATTCGTCAGTTGATGTTTATGTCACATTCTTACGATCACCGTGTTGTAGATGGTTCTCTTGGCGGAATGTTCTTGAAACATGTTCACGATTATTTGGAAAATTGGGATATGAATACTGAAATTTAAAATTCAGAACATAACCTTCGATTATTCGGAGGTTTTTTATTAAGAGCTTTTTCCCGCTTTCACTACTCGCTTTTTTCGGGCGGCAGCTTCGCTGCCGCCCGAAAAAGAGCTCAAACATGCCGTTCAATCGGGGCTATAGATTTGTCCATAAAATTACTATTTTTGAAAAAAAAAACAATGTATCATTTTCGGGAATATTCAGGATTTTTACTCTCAAAAATTGAAGAACAAATTCTTGAAGAAATTCACGAAAATTTGTCCAAAGATTTTGAAGTAAATTTCAACCCCAATTTCACTTTCAATTTCAAAAAATTTGCGATTTTCAATCATATTTCTGTAGTAAATCCTTTTTTATGTTTTGATGTTGCTTATGATTCCGAACACTTTCAAATTGTTGCACTCAATATTCAATACAATTATATAGGCGGGAAAAGAGGCGATTCGCTCATCAATGAAAATCAAATCTGGGGCTTAAAAACATTAAAAAATAATTATGGGAATATCTTTCTGCGAGATGAAAATATTTATGATAAAGTAGCAGAAATTTTCAATAAAACTGAAATTGATTTTCAGGAAGACAAAGAATTTAGCAATAGATATTATTTGGTTTCAGACCAGGTTGATAAGACCAGATTTTCCTTTAATTCAAAAATAAGATCATATTTCAAGGAGATTCCTAAGAGTGAAAATTATATCTTTGAAATTGCAGAAAACATCATAATTGTAGGCAACAGAAAACCAATTAACCAATATTATTCTCATCAAATTGCAAATTTTTTAAAAAACAAATTCTAAATATGACCTTCCAAATTCGCCAAGCCAAACCCGAAGATTCCCAAACCATCTTTGATTTAATCTACAAACTCGCCGTTTACGAAAAACTAGAAAATGATGTTGTTACCAGTCCAGAAGAACTGCAAAAACAAATTTTCGAAGAAAAAAACGCGCACGTCCTTATTGCTGAAGAAGATGAAAAACCGGTTGGATTTGCCTTATATTTTTTCAATTTTTCAACATTTGTAGGTAAACCCGGACTTTACTTAGAAGATTTATTTGTAGAACCAGACTGTCGTGGCAAAGGTTATGGTAAAAAATTATTAATTGAACTTGCCAAAATTGCCAATGAAAAAAACTGTGGACGAATGGAATGGGCCGTTTTGGATTGGAACAAACCTTCCATCGATTTTTATCTCTCATTAGATGCGAAGCCTCAAAATGAATGGACCGTTTACCGATTAACCAAACCTGAAATTGATCATCTCGTCCATCAAAATTCATAATTAAAATGGAAAATCAGTTTACGCCTTCTGATAAGATGTACCATTACATCGTAGAAGCATTACATCTTTTGATTAAAGATTATGAAACAAAAATTGAACATATACCAAACAAACAAGAAAACGAAAAAAGCGAATTAGAAAATGATTTAGGGATTGTAAAAGCAGTTCTCACAAGCTTTAATACCAAGAAGAATCAACGTTTTGAAGATTAAGTTCTGATTAGTTTGAAGGATTTTTTTCTGTTCAAAAAATCCCTCAATGAAATTTATGGCGGTGCTTATGCTCTACCAAATGAAGAATTTCAAATATTAGTAGGCGAAAGCAAAGATGAAGCCCTTGAGATTTTAAATAAAATTAAATTTCCAGAAAACAAACAATCTTACTTTTAAATATCAAATTTTTCACGACAAAGAAGATTCCTGCTACATTTTACGCCTTATCATTTAGAATATTCTAAAAATTGGGAAAAACTATTAACTTTTGAAGCTGAAGATTACAATGAAGCAATGAAGGTATACAATCGATTTCTAGGATTTGGAGAGTATATCCCGATTCCATATTAGCAAAGTAAAAAAACATAAATCTTTTTTTTTAGATTTAGATATGCAAAAAATTTGGCATTACATAAGATTAAGCCTCAAAAAATCTTTTGATAATATACGGAATGAAGCCTTTAAACATAATCTTCTTCAGGCCATACCCTTTTGGATTGCTTCATTTCTCACCGGTATCGCTGCAGTGATGTACGCCAAGCTTTTTCAGTGGGCTGAAGATGCCTTGCAATTCATCATCAAATGGAATGCATTGGCCATTTTCATTGTTGCACCTGTTGGTTTTGTACTTTCTTGGTGGCTGGTAAAAAAATATGCACCTTATGCTAAAGGCAGTGGTATACCACAGGTAATGGCTTCTATTGAACTTGCCAATCCTCGCCAGCGGTATAAACTGAAATATCTTTTGAGCTATAAAATTCTCGTCATCAAAATAGTCTCTAGTATTATTCTCGTTTTGGGTGGCGGTGCTGTTGGTCGTGAAGGTCCTACGATTCAGATTGCTGGTTCTATTTTCAGATTTGTTAATCAGTTGCTTCCAAAATGGTGGCCAAAAATCTCAATTCAGAATATGATCATGACAGGTGCAGCAGCTGGACTTTCAGCAGCCTTCAATACTCCTCTTGGCGGAATTGTTTTTGCCGTGGAAGAATTGGCAAAAGTGCACCTCAATTATTTTAAAACAGCTTTATTTACTGCAGTTATTATTGCCGGACTTACTGCTCAATGGTTAGCAGGTTCATATTTGTATTTAGGCTATCCAAAAACAGCCGGAGTTTCTGTAAGCGTTATATTTCCGGTTTTGGCAGTATCTTTAGTTTGTGGGCTTTTGAGTAGTAATCTTTCTATCATTATGTTAAAAATTAACCGATGGAAAAAAAGACTTAAAACCAATACCCAAAATATCATTTTCTTAATCATCAGCGCTTGGATTATTGCAGCACTCGCTTATTTTGTAAACTGGGAAGTAATTGGTTCGGGTAAAGGCATAATGGAACGTGTTCTTTTCACCAATAATAAGGAAGAACAATGGTATGTGCCTATTTTAAGAATGATTGGGCCAGCATTATCATTCACTTCCGGAGGTGCTGGTGGAATTTTTGCACCGGCTTTAAGTGCTGGAGCCAGTTTCGGAGCCTTTTTTTCCGGAATTATGGATCTTCAGAGTAATGAAACCAATGTTGTGATTTTGGCAGGAATGGTTGCCTTTCTTACCGGAATTACCAGAGCTCCTTTTACATCAGCCATTCTGGTTCTTGAAATGACTGATCGTCATTCCCTAATTTTCTATCTCATGCTTGCAGGTATGGCATCTTCACTTATATCTATCCTCGTAAGTAAACATTCTCTTTACGATAATCTAAAGTTCATTTATATGGGTGAACTGGAAGAAAAAACAAAACGCACCAAAGTACAGCTTCAGGATTTGGGAAATAAATCAAGTTAATTTATTGAAACATTGTGTATTTAATAAAATATTTTTACTTTTGCACCTCGAAATAATTAACTAATTTATTTAACATTATGAACAATTACGAAACTGTTTTCATTTTAACTCCCGTTCTATCTGACGCACAGGTGGAGGAAGCAGTGAAAAAATTTGAGGACCTTTTGAAAGGCCACAATTGCGAAATCGTTGCCAGAGAAAACTGGGGACTAAAAAAACTGGCTTATCCTATTCAATTGAAAAAGAATGGGTTCTACACTTTGATCGAATTCAAAGGGGAAGGAAATGTAGTAGCAGATCTAGAAACTGCTTACAAGCGTGACGAAAGAGTAATTCGTTACCTTACTACAAAACTAGACAAACACGCAGTAGATTACGCTGTAACAAGAAGAGCGAAAAACAAAACTGCAAAAGCTTAATTTTTAATCCTTAAAAGTACAAGACAATGGCAATAGACGAAATGGCAAAACAAGCATCAGCCGGAGGCGAATCTGAAGTAAAATTCCTTACTCCGCTTGATATCAATACTAAATCTGAAAAGAAATACTGTAGATTCAAAAAATACGGCATTAAGCATGTAGATTATAAAGATGCTGATTTCCTCCTTCAGTTCGTAAACGAGCAAGGGAAAATCCTTCCAAGAAGATATACAGGAACTTCTTTAAAATATCAAAGAAAAGTATCTGCAGCAATTAAAAGAGCAAGACACCTTGCTTTGATGCCTTACGTAGCAGATATGCTAAAATAAGACAAAAGACCATAGACAAGAGATTAGAGACTTTTGATATTCAAAATTTTTAAATCTTGTTGCTGATTTAATATTTAATAATCTAACTCTTTAGTGATTGAAAAAGCGAGTCTAGAATCTCCTATTTCAATCTCTAATCTAAAAAAGGACAACAACAATGGATATTATTCTAAAAAAAGACGTAGAAAACTTAGGACTTGAGTTCGACACTGTGAACGTAAAGCCGGGTTATGCAAGAAACTTCCTTATCCCACAAGGCTATGCAGTTTTGGCAACGCCAAAAAACAGAGCTACGCTTGCTGCAACACTTGAAGCAAGAAAAGAGGAAGAAGCAAAATTAGTTGCTGATGCACAAGCTAAAGTAGAACAATTGAAGAAAACACCACTTACCATCGCTGCAAAAGTAGGTACTGGTGATAAATTATTCGGTTCTATCAACAACGCTAACCTTTCTGAAGAATTGGCAAAAGCTGGTGTTGAAATTGACAGAAAATACATCAAAATCCCTGGTAACAACATCAAGAGAACAGGTAAATTCTCAGCTCTTGTAAGATTGCACAGAGATGTAGAATATAACTACGAATTCGATGTAGTATCTGATGCTCCTGTAGAAGTTGCACCTGCTCCTAAAGCAGAAACTAAACCAGCTGCAACAGAAGAAGCAACTGCTGAAGAAGCTTAATTTCACAAAATGTCATCCTGAGCAAAGTTGAAGGATCTCATAATAAAAAAGAAAACCGATTCTCACGAATCGGTTTTTTTTGTTTTATAGTCATTAACTTCATTACCTCTTAACAATCAAAACAGTACTAATAGATTTTGTCAAAAGTTGATAAAAAAATTTCTATGCATTCCTGTGTATATACCTCGACAATTTAATTCCCATATCAGTCCACACAATTTTAGCGTTGGCGTTACGCTGCAAATGGTAGTCAGAATCCGTAATTTCCTGCAAAATATCTTCGATATTCGCTCCGTGAATATATTCTGAAAACTTTTCCCAATTGAATTGGCTCACATTGATTTTTTTGTAAACCAAATTTGGGGTTCCGTAATTTTGCAGAAGAGCCAAACGAAACATTTCCGCACAATAATCGAGAAAGTTTTTCTGCTTTTCGCGGTTCCAGCCGGCAATATTTCTGGCCCAAGAAATAATATTTTTCAGCATTTCAGGTTTCTTTTTTACCTGAAAAGCTTCACGCACCCATTGCACAAAAAGTTCTTCAAATTCCGTGGAAATATCTCCGCTTTCTGCCAGTTTAATAGCAGTATTGAGGTTGCCTTGAGATTGATAGGCAATTTCTGAAATCTTATCTTGTTCTAATTCATATTTTTCTGAAAGATAACGCTTTACATCTTCATCATCGAGCCTTGGAACTTCCACAATCTGCGTTCTGGAAAGTATGGTTTGCAGAAAATCTTGATCAGAATCGGCAATAAGAATGATGAGGGTTTTCTTGGGCGGTTCTTCCAGAAATTTTAAAAATTTGTTGGATGCTGCAGTATTCATTTTGTTGGCACACCAAACAATGAGGATTTTGGTGCCGCCTTCAAAACTTTTTAGGATAAATTTTTGGTTAATGTCTTCTACTTCGTCAGCAGAAATAAAAAGTTGTTTGTTTTCAGACTCCAAAAAGGTAGTCCAATCATCATAACTTGAATAGGGATTTTCTAAAATCATATCCCGGAAGTCATCATAAAATCTTTTACTTAAGGAATTATTTTTTTCACTGTAAACAGGAAAACTCAAATGCAAATCCAAATGATTAAGATGTTGAACTTTTGCCGCGGCAGTTTCGTTCTCCCCTTTCAGTATCTCTTGTGCATAGGCTAAAGCCAAAGCCAAAGTTCCGTAACCTTCTTTCCCTATAAAAAGTTGTGCGTGGCTTACCCTGTTATTGGCAATACTGTCTTTAAGCTGTTTTTTTAAGTTTTCCTGTCCTGTGATATGCTCCCAATTCATAGTCTCAAAGATAGAAAAAAGTTGGAAGTTTTTCTTTAAACAAACAGAACTGAATTATAGAAGATTAATTTATGCTAAACCAAATAACCAACAAGCAACATACGCATATAACATTTAATACCTAATTTCTGATTTTTAATACTTAATACATAACATCTAACATCCTTCACAACTTAACAAACTTTAACGGCACTAAATTTTTCGGTTTCAGTAATAATTAAGATATTTGCGAATTGAATTTTTTATATAGATGAAAAGAATCTCTTTGATGTCATTTATCGCATTAAGCGCTTTGTTTAATGCTCAAACAATCGGAAACTCTCCTTATGCTGCATTCGGAATTGGCGATGTGAAATATGATAACACAATAGATATTACTTCAATGGGAGGTGTTTCTACAGCGTATATTAACGATTTCAACAATAAATTTAATTTCAGCAACCCTGCTGCTAACGGAAATTTAAGCCTTACGACTTTTAATATTGAGGCTACCAATGAAAATAACTTCTACAAGTCCGATTATCAGGACATGAAGTCTACAAAACATTCCAATTATTTGTCGAACATCTCTATTGCTTTCCCAATTTCTCAAAAAGTAAAATTTGGATTAGGCTATCAACCTTATAGCTCCAAAACTTATGATATCTTGGTAACCAAAGATTTAGCTAACGAAACAAAGCAGGCTAACAGATTTCACGGCAAAGGAACACTTTCTACGGTGCAGGCTGCGCTTTCTTATAATATAACTAAAGAATTTGCGCTTGGTTTGCGTACCAATTATTATTTCGGAAAACTTCATGACATTGAAGAGCTGACATATTCGAACGCTGAATTAATAAGCGGTTACGAAAGCTCACATAAGATTAAATCTTTCAATTTTACTGCCGGAACTACTTATCAGAAAAAATTTGAAAATGACAGAAGATTAACTCTAGGTGCCACTTACACATTCGGCACAACTGGAGATATGGAAACGCGCTACAAAGCCAGCACCTATTATTTATCACCTTCCGAAGATCATCTGAACGAAAGTATTATTGAAGAGAAAAGCTATAAAGATAAAAACCTTATTCCGCAGGAAGCCTCATTTGGTGTAGGTTTCGGACACGAAGGAAAATGGTTTTACAGTTCACAATTCGATTATAAAAAAGGTGAAAACAGTGAGTTTTTTGGGCAACCTTTCCAATATAATAATGCCTATAGAGTTTCTGCAGGAGGTTGGTATTTGCCAAATTATAATAACTTCAGAAATTATTTCTCAAGAGTCATTTACAGATTCGGAGCCTATTATGAAAAAGGCAATTTAAGTCTTACGCCACTTAATTCAACCACCTCCACGAATGTTAATCAATTTGCATTAACAGCCGGTATGACTTTGCCATTCTCTAATTCTAACATCAACAGAATTAATGGTATAGACCTTGGTTTAGAAATCGGCAAAAGAGGTACCCTTGAAAACAATATGATTAATCAGAATTTTATCAACTTTAAATTCGGACTAAATTTTGCTGACAAATGGTTTATGAAGCGTCAGTACGATTAATCATCTGATTATGAAAATCTTCAGAAAACAATATAATAAAAATATAGCCGCCATACTTGGATGTGCTATATTTTTTGCTTTTACCTCGTGCGAAGAAGATTTAGCAGAAGTAAATGCCAAAAAAACCACCAATTTTGCTTCACAAATCATTTACAAGGCTGATATTGTAAGACGCGATTCGGGATTTGTAAACCTTCGCTTTAAAGCTCCCATTATTGAGAAATATGAATTGATTGATTCCCCTTATGTAGAGGCAAAAAAAGGAATTTATATGGAATATTTCGATAAGAAAAAGCCAAAAATTCCAGGAAAAATTTGGGCTAATTATGCTAAGATGAACGAGCTTCGAGAGTTTTACACCGCAAAAGGAAATGTAAAAATCCTTACCAACGAAGGACAGACTTTTGCGACACAAACCATTTATTGGGACAAGAAGAATAAAAAAATGTTCACGAAAGACACGGTTTATGTTACGGATAAAGATGGCTCTGTACTTGTAGGAGCTAATGGTATGATTGCCAAAGACGATTTTACCGAATATATGTTCTACAACAATTCCGGCAGCTTCCCTTCCAAACAAATACCAACAGCAGGAAAATAATTTGTAAATTCCAACTCTAAAAAAAAAATTATTTTGGAAAAAATATTTGCTCTTGGCTTAATGTCTGGTACAAGTCTTGACGGCCTCGACATTTGTTACGCCTCATTTACCAAAAATGAAAACGCAATCTGGAAATTTGAAATTCTAAAAGCTGAAACCTTTCCATACTCAAAGCAATGGGAAACGAAACTTTTAAAATCTTTGAATGATAATGCGATGGATTTATGCGAGCTGAATTCGGAATATGGTTTCTATCTTGGTGAAGAGGTACAAAAATTCTTACAAAATAATTCAATCGAAAAAATTGACGTCATTGCTTCACACGGACACACCGTTTTTCATCAGCCCAAAAAGAAATATACCTTACAGATTGGTGACGGAAGAGCTATAAAAATTCTTAACAATTATCCCGTAGTATACGATTTCAGAAGTCAGGATGTATTGCTTGGTGGTAACGGAGCTCCTCTAGTTCCTATTGGTGATGAATTACTATTCAGCGATTATGATGCCTGTTTGAATATGGGTGGATTTTCGAATATTTCAATGAGATTGGAAGGCAAACGAATTGCTTTCGACATTTGCCCCGTGAATATTGTAAGCAATCATTACGCAGAAAAACTGAATAAAAAGTACGATGAAGATGGTGGTATTGCAAAATCCGGCAACGTAAATCTTGAGGTTTTAAAAAAACTAAATCATCTAAAATTCTATCAGGAAACCGGACCGAAATCTTTGGGTAGAGAATGGGTGTTAAAGGAAATATTTCCGATGTTGGATGATTTGAATATTGAAGATGCTTTAGCAACAATAACAGAACACGCTGCAGATAAAATTGCAGAAGTTTTAAATCTCTATAACCTGAAAAATGTTTTGTTTACTGGTGGTGGCGCTTACAATAGTTATTTAATTTCAAAAATTCGGGAAAAGACCAACACTTCTATCATAATTCCAGAGAAAACAATTATTGATTTTAAAGAAGCTCTAATCTTCGCATTTATGGGAGTTTTGAGAATTCTGAATGAAATTAATGTTTTGAGCTCTGCCACAGGAAGCTCAAAAGATCACTGCACCGGAATCTTGGTATAAATTAAAAGCCCTTTCAAATTATTGAAAGGGCTTTTATTGATGTTAATCTCTTACAACTGCTCTATTTTATCGGTAAGAGAATTGATGAAATTCTGCAAAGGCTTTTCTACCATCATTTTGATAAAAGGATTGAATTTTCCGTCGAATAACAGCTGTACTTCTGTTTGGTTCTCGTTTAAGGCATTCATTTCGCCTTTCAGTTCAAAATCAAGGCTTGAGCTTGCTGATTTCAAAACAACTTGTTTGTCTGATACTTCGTCGATTTTCAGAGCGATTTCAGGCATTCCTTTCAATGCGAATTTGAAACCATCTTCTCTAGCTTCAAATTTTTGCAATCCCTCTGGCATAAGATGTTCATAATCCTGAGGATTTTTAAGCATTTGGGTTAATTCAGCCACCGATTTATTTACAACGATTTTTCTTCCTTCTAAATTCATTTTTATATATTTTTGTATTATTAAATGCCCTGCAAATGTATAAAGTTTTTGTGAACGAAAAAAAATTAACCATCAGTAAATATCCTGCTGATATTGAAAAAAATCTTCGTTTCGAAGGCTTTGCAACATTAGAGATCGCAGTAGACCTCCTGGAAAACACTTCCTGCCCAGAAATGAACGTTTATGGTGAAGATATTGAAGAAATCTGGGAAGATTTCACTCACATGTTTAAGGTCGTTGAAGCTGCAGGAGGCATTGTATCTAACAAGGAAGATAAAATATTATTTATCCAACGTCTCGGAAAATGGGATTTACCAAAAGGTAAAATTGAAAAAAAAGAATCTTTGGAGCAAGCTGCTTTAAGAGAAGTAGAAGAAGAAACTTCCTTGAGTGAACTCATTCTTGAAAACTTTATCAATAATACATTTCACATCTATAAAGAGAGAAACGGAGATCGTGTTCTGAAAATAACCTATTGGTTTAAAATGACTTATGTTGGCGATAAAGCTCCGGTTCCTCAAACAGAAGAAGGTATTACCGAAGCCTCATGGAAAAGCCAAAATGACATTCTAAATGAAGTTTTTCCTAAAACTTTTCAAAATATAAAACGGATCCTGAAAGATTCAGGAGCTGTTGTAATAGAAGATGATGAGAAGGGTTCTACAGAAAATCAATAATTGTTTCCAAAGCTATTCCTCTGGATCCTTTTAAGAGGATATTTTTTGTAGAAATTTTGTTGGTCTTAAGATATTCAATCAACTCAGAAGAGTTCTCAAAAGCATCTGATTCATTCACTTCCTTAAAAGATTTACCCACTGTAATAAGGTTTTCAAAACCAAGAGCTTTTGCCAGCGAAAGAATATTTTGGTGTTCTGTCTTGCTTTCAACACCAAGTTCGAGCATATCACCAATAATAATGGTTTTGCTGCCTTCAAATGTTTTAAAATTATGAAGAGAAGCTGTCATACTACTCGGATTAGCGTTATATGTGTCTAGAACAAGTGTTTTACCATCTTTTTCCATCACCTGCGAACGCATATTTGTAGGGGTATATTTCTCAAAGGCATTTTTAATCTGGATGAAATTTACCCCAAAATGAAAACCTAAAGCCGCTGCAGCACAAAGATTGGTAAAATTGTAATCTCCCGTCAGTTTTGTTATTGCTTTTTCGCCATTGAAATTCAAACCTACAAAGTTGTCTTCAGAAAACTGTGTAAAGTTATAATCAGAATATTCAGTTCCAAAAGTGATGGTTTTATCGTAATTTTGTGTTTTTTGCACTTGCAGCTCATCATTATGGTTTACTACAATTGTTTGATGGTAGCTTTTAAGATAATCGTAAAGTTCAGATTTCCCTTTTACAACACCTTCAACACCTCCAAAACCTTCTAGATGGGCTTTACCAAAATTAGTAATATAGCCATAATTGGGTTGTGCGATACTGCATAAGAATTCTATTTCTTTTTGATGATTAGCTCCCATTTCTACCACTGCCATTTCGTGTTCAGGCTTTATGGAAAGTAAGGTTAGCGGAACACCAATGTGATTATTAAGATTACCAAAAGTAAATTGCACTTTATATTTTTCTGAAAGTACAGCACTGATGAGTTCTTTAGTTGTGGTTTTCCCATTGCTTCCGGTAAGTCCTATAATTGGAATAATAAGCTTACTGCGGTGAAGTTTGGATAAATCTTGTAGAAATTCTAATGTTGAAGGAACATAAAAAATATTTTTATCGGTATTTTCATATTCTTTTTCTTCAACGATAACAGCTGTAGCACCATCTTCAATCGCTTTTTCAGCAAGTGTCGCAGCATTAAAATTTTCACCTGAAAAAGCGAAAAATATATCTCCTTTTTCAATTTTTCGGTTATCGATTACAACCTTGCCTGCATTTTGATAAATGCCATAAAAATCCTGTACATTCATACGCCAAAAATAAAAATCCTTCCGAAGATTCGGAAGGATTTTCTATAATATTTTAAGATATTTATCTTTTTGTTCTACCTTTTCCGCTTGTTTTAGCATCCTGTGCTACACGGAAACCAACCCAACCATAAGCTTTTGCTTGGTCTCTGTATCTTCTTTGTCCCGGATCAAGCCAATAAGCTGTATCTTTCCAAGAACCACCTTTAATAACTCTGATTTCATCAGAAATATCAGAAGTTCTTACACTGGTATCTTTTTGAAGTTTTACTCTTCCTCTGCTATCAACAATAAATCTTTTAACAGGCGAATTATACATTGAGAAATTTGCTGCTGTTGAACTGTCTACTTCTCTACCATAACCCGCTTCTAATGAAGACATAAAATCACCATCTCTATAATTTCTTTGGTCTGCAACAACTTCTCTCTCATATTGTCCCGGTAAGCCTTTGTAAACTCTTCTACCATCTGCTAAAGTATCAAACTTAACATTAGTTCCATCAATCGCCTTAAAGGTACCGTCAGCATTTTTTACAGTTTGTTTAGAAACATTTCCTCTATAATAGTTGAAATCATTGCCTTCTGTATCAATAATAGGTCTGTAAACATCAGCAGTCCATTCTGCAACGTTTCCATACATACCATAGATACCTAAATCATTTGATGAATATTGTTTTACATCAGCAGTAATTGCAGAACCATCGTTTTTCCATCCTGCTACTCCGGAGTAATCACCTCTGCTATACTTAAAGTTTTCAAGGAACATCCCTCTGTTTCTTCCTTTAGTTCCTCTAAGTTCATCAATCATAGGTTTTTTATCGGTATAGTTATTATACTCACGATTTTTTTGAAGTCCTAGAGCTGCAAATTCCCATTCAACTTCAGTAGGAAGCCTGAATTTTTCAACTACACCAGAAGTTGCATTTCTGTTAGCTGCCAAGATTCTTTGGTTAGTAGTTTTAATACCTGTTGCTCTTTGTGCTCTTTGCTGATCGATATACTGCTGCATGGCAGTATCATTAGCTTTATATTTATCTAATGTGAATGAACTTTGCCCTTGATTGTTGGCATCATTTACATAAAGGTCTTTTGATATAACGCCTTTATCCATTAAAGCTCTTTCGTTAGCTCTATCCGTTAACCATTCGCAATATCTGGAAGCCTGCAACCAAGAAACACCTACAACCGGATAAAAATCATATTCAGGAGAACGGAAATAAGTTTCCGCAAAATCATTTCTAGAAAGTTCATTGTTCCAAACTAAAGTATCCGGCAATGCTCCTGTATAAATATCTTTAAAATTAGGATCTGATGGTGGGAAAACATACTTTAGCCAAGTGACATAAGCACGATAATCGTAATTGGTGATTTCGGTTTCGCCAATAAAGAATGAACTTACTTGCATTCTTCTAGGGGTATTATTCCAATCGTGCATTACATCATCTTTCACCAAGCCCATAGTGAAGGTTCCTCCTTCTACATATACCATATTTGGCCAACCTTTCTGTTTTTCTTGCTTTCCTGTAAAAAACCAACCTTTTTGGTCATTAGGCTTCCAACCTGTCATACTGGTAAAGCGTTTTGTGCCACCTCCATTTTTAGTGTTTCCACCACCACAGCTCAACAAAACCATAACCGAGCTTAAAGCCAGAACAGAAAACAGTTTAATTCTTTTCATATAGTTATAAAAATTTCTAAATACAAAGAAAAAAGAAATAATTTAATAAATCAAATTAGTTTTAACTTTTTTTAGCAAAACGTTATTAATTAAATTTTATTTTGTTTCATATTAATTTTTTAAAAAATTCGTTTATTTTGTATCCGTAAACAAACACAGATGTACAAATTTACTTTTACGCTTCTTATTACTCTTTTTAGTATTAGCATTTTTTCACAAAACATTTCAGTTTCCTGGGAAGGTTCTGAAACGATAGATTACGGTTTTGAGAAAAAAACATATCCTAAATTCAACCATCCTGGCTATGAAGCTGATGGCAATAACGTATATATCAATATAAAAGGAAAAGCTGATCATAAGAAAATCTCTGTAAGTAATTTGCAATGGGAGAAAATTTCGCGCAAGGATCTTTTTGACCTTAATGAGCTGCAAATACCCGATACAGATCAATTCGGTACCAATACCTATTTTAATGAAAATGAACAGGCACAATATTATAACACCAGAATTTCCGCATTGAAATATGAGAAAAATAATATATACCGCCTAAAATCTTTTACCATTCTCTCAAATAATTCTGATGCTACAGCTAGAGCTGCATCTACATCGAGAATGGCCAATATCACTACTGAAAATCCTCTAAAATCCGGAACTTTCTATAAAATTAAAGTCGATAAATCGGGAATTTTCAAAATAACAAAGAAGTTCCTCACTGATAATGGCATAAACATATCTAACGTTAATCCGAAAAATTTTAGAATTTATGGAAACGGTGGTTTGATGTTACCTGAATTTAACCATGATTTCAGATATCCGTCTCTACAAGAAAATGCCATACAAGTTGTGGGAGAAAATGACGGCGTTTGGAATGATGAAGATTACGCTTTATTTTATGCGCAGGGACCAAATGGATTTAATCTTTATAACAGTGGATACAATGGTTACCAAAGAAATACAAGAAATGAAACTAGAAACGACAGAAGCCTTCACTTAAACAACATTTACGATGATTTTGCATACTATTTTATCAACTTTGATATTGGTCCCGGTAAGAGAGTACAAGATGAAGATTTAGCATTACCTTCTTCTTTGGAAAGCAGGTTTGATGATTATCAATTCATTAACGAAGAAAAGACCAATTTACTAAAGCTGGGAAGAGTTTGGGTTGGAGATCCTATTACTACAACCAAAACAGTTAAATTCAATAAAAGAACTCCAATTCGTAGTGATGACAACATTTATTATAGAACATCGGTAGTTTCTTATAAATCACAAAACAACAGCATTAAGTTTAATATTAATGGCAGTAACGAATATAACCAAACTATACCTAATGATATGAGCGGATTTTTGAAGCTAACAAGCTTCAGTGGTTATACAACAGGGCTTACAGGAAATGAAATTAATATCAATATAACACCCAACATATCTCCCAACCCAAACGGAAGTTTTTTCTTTGATTATACAGAAGTGATGTATAAAGAAGATCTTATTTTCAATAATTCACAAATGAATTTTCGTTTTTATGATTTTGAGGAAGGCAGTGGAACCCATTATGGCTTCACGATTGCTAATGCTTCTGCTGCGGAACAGGTTTGGGATGTTTCAGATCACACTAATGCCAAAAGAAAAATAAATAAATCTGGCAACAACGCTAATTTCAATGCTGCGTATATCGCTAATTCACAAACTTATAATAATGAATTCGTAGCATTCAATAATTCTGCATCGTTTTCACCTCTTTTTGTAACTAAACTTGAAAATCAGGACTTAAGTGGTTTGCAGAATATTGATTATTTATTAATTACTAAAACGGAAATGCTTGGTGAAGCCCAAAGGCTTTCTGATTATCACAAAAATATAAGTGGGTTTAACACAGCGGTAACAGATGTATCAAAAATTTATAATGAATTTAGTAGCGGAAGTAAAGATATTACTGCCATAAGAGATTTCGTAACAAAACTGAAAAACGAAAAAGGTGGTTTAAAATATGTATTTCTTCTAGGCGATACCAGTTATGATTATAAGGATAAAACGCCAAACAATGATAATATAATTCCCAGCTACCAAAGTGAAGACAGCAGCAACTACATCAGCACTTTCGTAACAGATGATTATTTTGTAATGACGAATCAGCAAAGCAGCTCTTATCTAAGTGGAAATTTGCCTAGTATTCCTATTGGTAGACTTCCTGCATCTAATCTTGCTGAAGCTAAACTTTTAATTGATAAAACCCTTTCTTATTACAATGCACTTCCGGGACAATCTACCCCATTTGGTGTATGGAGAATGAAGCTTGATTTTATTGTGGATGATGATTATGATGGTGGAAGCCCATTTCATAATGTTATGAATACGGCTTTAGTCAATAATTTTGAAATTGGTACAGAACGAAAAGAATATAACATTAGAAAACTGTATCTAGACGCTTTTGCTGCTGAAACCTCTTCGGCAGGACAAATCTATCCACAAGTTAACCAAGCCATACTCAACGATGTAGGAAACAGCCTTTATATGTTCTATTTTGGACACGGAGGTATTAATGGATGGGCACAGGAAAGAGTATTAACCATAAATGAGATTTATAATTTTAATAACTTTTCACCCGTATACAGCAGATTTCCATTAGTATCCACAATCACTTGTGAATTTACATTATGGGACGAACCTGATGTTCGCTCTGCTGGTGAGCAAGTTATAAAACTAAAATCCGGAGGAGCTGCAGCTATGGTAACTTCCAGTAGAGCTATTGGAGTTCCGTACGGAAGAACCTTCACAGGGTTATTTACCAATTGGATTTTCAAACTTCAAAATAATGACTTCTATAGGCTTGGTGATGCACACCTTTCAGCAAAAATTGAAAAAGGTCCAGATGCCAACCATTTAAAAGTAAATTTCCTTGGTGACCCTGCAATGAAATTGAGCCGACCGAAGCAACTTTTAACCATAGACAACATTGAGAGTCCTGTTCCTGGGCAATTCAGAGCATTAGATTTTGTTAAAATTTCAGGACAGGTTCTTAAAACGGATGGAAGCGTAGACACATCATTTAATGGAAAAGTTGTCGTTAATATTTTTGATAAAAGACTTAATAAAACAACACTTAATAATGATAAATCTCCCGGCTTAAATCCGCCTTTACAATTTACAGAAGAAGGTAGTGCCATTGTAAAATCTGCTGGAAAAGCTGAAAATGGAAAATATCTGGTAGAGTTTTATGTTCCAAAAGATATTAATTACGAAATAGGTGATGGAAGAATACTTCTTTATGCTGATAATTTTGATACAGCAAAATCGGCTGCGATAGATGTTTACAATAATCAGAATTATAAGATTGGAGGCATTAATGAAAATGGTATAAACGACAATGAACCACCAAAAGTGAATTTATTTATGAATAATACCAATTTTGCAGATGGTGGAATAACTGATCAAAACCCTACACTTTTAGCTTGCATCACTGATAATACAGGAATTAACTCTACCGGATCGGGAATAGGACACGACATAACTGTTATCCTTGATGGACAAGTAATTAATACTGTAGTTCTAAACGATTTTTATTCTGCAGGTGAAGGTAATGGCTGTGTAAACCTTTCTCTAGCTGATTTTCAGAAAGGAAATGTAACCTACCCTTTTAGAAATCTTGCACCCGGACCTCATCAGTTAACTTTTAAAGTATGGGACATCAACAATAATTCTACTACAGCTACGTTAAACTTTGTAGTAAAGAGTGAAAGTGAACAAAAACTAATTGTAAATAAATTACTAAATTGGCCAAATCCATTTACAGATAAAACCTATATACATTTCGAGCATAATTGTGATGATTTGCTGGATGTGAATGTACAGATTTTTACCATCAGCGGAAAACTAGTAAGAACATTATCAATGCCTGTATCATCAGAACCTTTTATGCAAGGTTACAGAACACCAAGACAGGCTATTGAATGGGATGGAAAAGATGATTATGGTGATACCGTAGGGAAAGGAACCTATATTTACAAAGTTTTTGTAAAAAGCCAAAACCAAGATAAATGTAAAGGAAGTGCCACCGGAGTGGAAAAAATGGTACTTCTGAAATAACTATAAAAAAATAAACACTTAATTATATGAACTTAAAATCCAAACTATTTTTAGGTTTAAGTTTAGGTCTTGCCACAACAATTTCGGCTCAAAACTTAAATGAAATCCGACCTGTACTTACAGGAGCACCATTTTTAAGAATTTCACCGGACGCAAGAGCCGGAGGTATGGGAGATCAAGGTGTCACCACCTCTACAGATGCATTTTCACAATTTTGGAATGCTGCAAAATATCCATTTAGCAAAACCACTTCAGCGGTTGGTGTAAATTATACGCCTTACATGAGCAAACTTACCAACGATGTATTTCTTCTTTATGGAGCTTATCATCGTTTTTTGGGTGAAGAGGAACGTGCTACGATTTCAGCCAGCATCTACTATTTCAATATGGGTGATGTGGATCTTACCAGAATTGTAGGTTCAGAAGTTGTAAGCGATGGTATTGCTAAACCTAATGAATTTGCAGTAGATGTTGCTTATGGTCTTAAATTGTCTGATACATACTCTATGGCAGTTACTGGAAGATTCATCCGTTCTGATTTATCAGGTGGATTTAATTCTGACAATACGCTAAAACCGGCAAATACTTTTGCTGTGGATGTAGCCGGATATTTCCAAAGTGAAAAACACAGTTCTTTTGGAGATTACGAAGGTCAAGCACGTGCAGGTTGGGCAGTTCAGAATCTTGGTCCAAGGCTAGATTATACCGGTGATGAAGAATCTCGCTCTTATCTTCCTACAATGGCAAGATTGGGAGCTGGTTATGATTTATATATAGACGATCTAAACAAAGTTGGCATCTCCGCAGAAGCTTCAAAACTTTTGGTTCCCGGACCTGAAGTTACAGGTACAGACTCCAACGGAAACCCAATTTATGATGTTCCTAACGTAGGAGTAATGTCGGGTATCGGTAAATCATTCAGCAACCCAAAAAGTATAATGCTTAGTGGTGCTATAGAATATTCTTATGATGATGCTTTTGCCGTAAGAACAGGATATTTTCACGAAAGTGCTGAACAAGGTGGCAGACAATTCGCTACAGTTGGTGTTGGGCTTAAATATCAGTCTTTCGGTTTGGATCTTTCTTACCTTATTAATACTTCTAAAGTTAATTCAGCTCTTGATAATACTTTAAGATTTGGCTTAACTTGGAATATCGGTGAGGAATCTTCTAATGCTGATTACTAAATAACTCATCCTTAATTGATATAATCCTGCCAAGATTGGCAGGATTTTTTATTTATAATTACAAATTAACAATCTAATCTTTTTAACAAAACTTTAATAGTCTGAAAGATTTTTTGGCACGCATTTTACATTATATCAAATATCAAATAAATTATTAATTAAAAACAAAAATTATGGGTAATAAAACAAATGGCTTATTAGCTTTACTAGGATTAGGTGCTTTTGCATTTTGGAAATACAAAAACTCTACACCTGAGCAACAACAAGCAGTAAAAGACAAAATAAATACTGCAAAAGATAACCTTACAAAATATGGTAACGAGTTGAAAGACAAAGCAAACAATATGGCTTCTCAAGTACAAGATAAAGCCAACGAATTTGCAAAAAAAGCTGAAAACAAAGTTGAAGATGTAGCTACTGATGCAAAACAATCTTTCAACTAATCAATAAAGATTAATTTTCACATTCATATTACAGAAAATCCGACAGGTAATTAATTTTACCTGTCGGATTTTTTTGTGGCACCTATTGCAAAAACGTGTGGCACTTTGTCACCAAACTGGGGAATTCTGTACTGCTTCTCTCCTATTTTTTCGTTATGCAAAAAGCAATCGTAAGGCGACCAATCATACTCGTTAAAATAGTTAATCTCTAAATTATTTTGAATTAGTGAGTTTAAAACTTCCGAAGTTGGATGGTTCCACATCACGTATCCCTGCTTCAAATCGGCAGATTTGTCAGCATAAGTGCCTTCGTATGTTTCTGCTATGGCTCCTTTGTTGAAATAATGATATTTGATGTGTGTAAAATCATCATCGTACATCCACACAAAAGGATGAAACTCTACAAATACCAGTTTACCACCTGGTTTTAGGAAATAAGAAATGACTTCAGCCCATTTATTCAAATCCGGTAACCAACCAATTGTGCCGTATGAAGTATAAACGATATCAAACTTCTTATTTAAATTCTGGGGCAATTCATACACATCCGAAACTAAAAACTGCGTATCAGTGCCACATTTTTGAGCTAAATCCTTTGCAGTTTCTATGGCTTTATCTGATAAATCAATCCCTGTAACATTGGCTCCCAAACGTGAAAGCACAATACTATCTTGGCCAAAATGACACTGCAAATGCAATATGTCTTTACCTGAAATATTACCTAAAAGTTCAAGTTCAATAGAGTTTAACGATGTTTTACCCTTGATGAATTCTTCTACAAAGTAAAAATCAGATTTTAGATGTGGTTCTACTTTGGCATTCCACGAATTGCGGTTGATGTCTAGATAATTTTCCATTGGTTATTATTTAGTTTTATGCTTTTTTTTAAATTATTAAGTTTTATAATTGATTAGCCTACTTCTCTCACAACATAAACGATTTACAAATCTTTTAGTAAGTTTTTCAATTGTAAATCACCAAAACCATAAATAGGATAATTTTTTTGGAATTTTTTAATAATAGTTTTAAATTCAGAATCAGAATGTAATAGTTCTTTCAAATATCCTGTTAAAACACCATTAAATCTATTTTCTTGAGCTATTAAAATCTCCGGAAGGTTTCTTACAATTTGAGATGTTGGATATTCTTTCTTCAAGGCATTTCTTTGGTAATCCTGCCAAAGTGTTATGATGGTATCTATTTCAGAATCGCTAATAAGTTGAGCCTCATCTTTTAAGCTCAACAATTCTTCTTCATCAGAAAATGCAAAACCTTTACGTTGATTTCTTGGGAAAACTCGAAACTTGGAAACCGATTTTTGCTTTAAAAATGAAATTAAAAACCAGAAATTAACTTGGCAAAACAAATCATCTTCAAACCAGAAATAAACTTGTGAACCATCTTCAATATTTTTAATTTTCGTGAATTCAGAAATTACTTTTTTTTCGTAATCCGAATCCTCAGTGAAGGTTGAAATGTAAGCTTCCCTAACTTTAAAAAAATTCTCTTCAGAAAGAGGTCCGTCTACCAAAGCTTCACGCCAAATAATGATTTCGCCAATCAGATTTTTCGGGAAACTTTCTGCCAAACAGTCACCATTCAGAATGTGGTAGATGTTCATTTACTTTAAAAATTCAGAAAGCGGAACTGTTTTTTGTTCGCCGTTTTCAAGGTTTTTGAAAGTAATGTTTTGGGTTGCAATTTCCTGTTCACCATAAAACACCAAATTAGGAATTCCTTTTTTCTCGGCATAGGTAAACTGTTTTTTCAATTTAGCATTTTCAGGATACAATTCACTGGAAATACCTTTTCTACGAAGCTCGGCGATAACTTTTGTGGCTTCCAAAGCTTCTTTTTCACCATAATTTGCAAAAAGAAACTGTACGCCTGTTTGTGAATTTTCAGGGAAGACGTTTAATTCTTCCATTACCAGATAAATTCTGTCGAGACCGAAAGAAATCCCAATTCCCGGAACGTTCTTCACCCCAAAAACTTCTGTAAGGTTATCATACCTTCCTCCTCCTCCCACAGAACCCATTTCTATGCCCTGCGCTTTCACTTCGAAAATGGCTCCTGTATAATAATCTAAACCTCGAGCCAATGTAATATCGAAAACCAATTCGTCTTCAATGCCAATATTTTTGCAATTCTGAACTACAAATTCCAGTTCTTCAACGCCTTTTTTACCGATTTCTGTATTGGTGAAATTATCTTTTAGAATTTGAAGAACTTCCTCGGTTTTTAAATTCTGATTGAAGAGAAAATCTACTTTTTCAATAGCTTCAGATGAAATGCCTTTCTCCGTCATTTCTTTTATCACACCTTCTTTTCCAATCTTATCAAGTTTGTCTAAAGCTACCGTAAAATCGATCAATCTATCTGAAATACCGGCAAACTCTGCCAAACCTGAAAGGATTTTACGATTGTTAATGTGCAGTTTTACAGGAACTTTCAAATCTTTGAATGATTTTAAATAAAGTTGTACAAGTTCTACTTCCTGCCAAAGACTTTCGCTACCAACAACATCGGCATCACACTGGTAAAACTCTCTGAAACGTCCTTTTTGTGGACGATCTGCTCTCCAAACGGGTTGAATTTGGTAACGTTTGAAAGGAAAATTGAGTTGACCGTGATTCATGGCTACAAAACGTGCAAAAGGCACAGTTAAGTCATAGCGAAGGGCTTTTTCTGATATTTGTGAAATCAGTTTTTGTGAATCTCTATTCTGCCAGTTTTCATTATTGGTTTTAGATGCAAAATCACCTGAATTTAATATTTTAAAAATCAAGCGATCTCCTTCTTCACCATACTTTCCCGTAAGTGTGGACAGGTTTTCAAAACTTGGTGTTTCCAATGGTTGATAACCGAAAAGTTCAAAATTCTTCTGTAACGTATTGATAATATAACGACGTTTTACCACTTCATCAGCAGTAAAATCACGGGTTCCTTTTGCTAAACTGGGCTTCATTGATTCAATTGAAAATATGAAAATGAGATTATTTGAAAATGACTTAAGTCACGCAAAAATACGGAATTTTTTGCGAGGTGAAAGTGAAGAGTTAAGAGCTAAAAGTTAAGAATTAAGAGCTAAAAGATGAAAATTTAAAAATTATTAACTTTCATTTCCCTTTTTAGTTTTGAAGTTTGCATTTATTTTAATTGACATGTTCATTTGCAAGATAATTTTTAAAATACGGATAATCAATCTATTATTATCCTATAACGCAAAGATTATTTTTGAAAATTCTTTTTTTAGTGAGTAAAGCTCATTCAGTAAACTGAATTGATTAAACTAACGCTTCAATGCGAATTTATTTGCAATTCTTTGCATTCTAAAATACTTTGTAATTCATTGATAATCTTTGCGTTTCAAAAATCACCTCAAAAATGCACAATAAATAACTCTTAACTATTAGTTTTTAGTTCTTAGTTTTTAGTTTTTAGCTCTCCCGAATCTCTTTCAGCATCCAGATATTACAACCGGGATGTCCTGTATTTCCTAAAGGTGCATCAAGTTTTTGGAAGCCTTGTTTTTCATAAATAGAAACTGCTTTGCTGAACTCCGGAAGGCTTTCGATATAGATTTTTTTGTAGCCCATTTGTTTGGCAGTTTCCAAAGCGAATTCCATGAGCAATTTTCCAACACCTTTCCCACGGGATGATTTGGTAAGGTATAGTTTTACAAGTTCGGCTGTATCTTCAGGAAGATTTTCCGTAGGGTAAATCCCGCAAGAACCTACAATTTCACCGTCTTCTTCAGCAATATAAAATACGGATTTTTCCTTTTTAAAGAGGTCATAAAGATTATCAGTAGTAGGATCTTCGAAAACAGTTCCTTTGGTTGGCGCGTTGAAATCCTCAAAGCAACTGCGGATTACAGCAGCGATTTTAGGATTATCTTTTTCTTCGATTTTGCGAATGAGCATTGTTTATTTTTCTTCAAAGATAAAAATAAACTTTGTTAAAGATTGAAACTTTGACAAAGTGTAGCTTCTTATACCATTTCTAAAATCTCAATTATCTCTTCGCCATAATTTTCAATTTTATGTTTGCCAAAGCCTTTAATTTCAATTAGTTGCTCTACTTTTACCGGTTTATATTTTGCAATAGAAAGAAGTTCTTTGTTGGTGGCGACAAAATAAGAAGGTAAGTTCTGTTCTTTAGCCTTTTCATTTCTCCATAACCGTAAACTATCGAGAATTTTCACTTCATCAGCATTAAGTTCTGTATCACTGTCTGCGGAATATTTTGTGGGCTTACTTTCTTTTACTACTGATTTTGCTTCTTCAAAATACACCATAATCGACCAATAATTCTCGGTACTATTAACAAGGCTTGAACTCATTTTTATAATATCGTGATTCTGCAAAAATTCATTCACTTTTTTCTCATCATTGGCCTGAAAGTCTTCAGACAGACGGATTTTTAAGATTTTTATTTTCATGATTGTGATTGTTATTTAGCTTCGGCAAAACAGAGTTTTGCCGAAGTTTTAATTAAATAATTTAATTCAGCAAAACCACTTCATTCACACGTATTTCTGTGATATAGCGTTTTTGGCCGTCATTTCCTTCATAACTTCTGTAGGTAAGTTTTCCTTCTATGGCGATTTCTTTACCTTTGGTCACATATTTCTGCATTATTTCAGCAGTTTTACCAAAAGCAACGATGTTATGCCATTGTGTTTCTTCTACCTTTTCACCCATTGCGTTGGTGTAATAATCGTTGGTGGCAAGTGACAAAGTTGCCTTCATTCCTTTTTCAAAATTAAAAATTTCCACATCACCTCCTGCTCTACCAATAAGATTTACACTGTTTCTGATTGACATAATAAATAAATTTAAATTGTTATACTTTGCTTGAGCCGTTCGTTTGGTGCTCAAATCTCTGGTGCAAAGATTCAACAGAAACAAAAATTTATTCGGTAGAAAATTATTTATTATCGTTTGTAATCGTTTGCAACGGATAAAGTGTTATATTTGAATGATTTGTAAACGTAAAAAAAATGGCAGAATGTTTAGAATGTGGCGAAAAAATTATCGGAAGAGCCGATAAAAAATTCTGCAACGACGGTTGCAGAAATGCCTACAATAATAAAAACAACAAAAACTCATCGAATTTGATGCGCAATATCAATAATAAACTGCGCAAAAATTACCGCATTCTTTCCGAACAAAAATTTGCTGATGGAAAAGCCAAAACCACGAAAAACAAACTAACTTCCGATGGTTTCGATTTTGAATTTTTCACGAATTTGAAAATTTATAAAAACGGTGCTGAATACCGTTTTATCTACGATATTGGATATAAATTTTTGGAAGACGACTGGATTTTACTTGTGAAGAATGAATTGCAATGAAAACTAGCTACTCCTAATCTGTTTCCTTTGGATTATAAGTTTGCATTAATGTTTGAACTTGTCGTTGAATTTTTTTTGCTTTTTTTTATTTTGTAATTCTGTAGAGTTTTGATATTTCCATTTATAATTATCATAAAGAATTATTTTAGTTTTCTTATTGAGTTTTGCAATCCCAATTACAATTTTCGTAGAATCAGATTTTGCAATACTATCACTTATAGATTTCTTAATGCTATCCTTAATTTTATTTAGGCAGTTTTAATAGTCAAAATTCTGTCATCTTCCTGAACTTGAAAACAAGAAATTAAAGTTAATGCTGAAGAAAATGCTAAAAGTAATTTTTTAATCCTCATATTGTTTAATGATTATTTTTTAATACGGTTACAGAAAAAAAATAAGTGTAACTTATTTAAAATAAAGTTTATAACAATCGTAATTTATCCTCCAGAATTTCAATTTTTTTATCCTTGTATAGTCCTCCAATTGCTTTTTTAAAGTTCTTTTTGCTCATTTGCAGCTCATCCTTTATTTCTTCCGGTGAAGATTTATCGGAAAGATATAATAAGCCATAGTTTTCTTCCAGTTTTTCAAGAATAATTTTCTGGAATTCATCAATATTTGCATAACCTTCAGGCTGAAGTGAAATATCAATTTTACCGTCTTCACGAAGGGTTTTGATATATCCGGTTTCTTCAGACAAAGGATAGAGTTTCTTGTAGACGTCGGAAGCATAAATGAGTCCGATATATTTTTTATTAATAATAACATTCCAACCAAGTTCACTCTCTCCCATTAAAATTAGATCAACCTTATCCCCTTTTTCGAATGGCAAATCTTCGTATTGCGGATTTCTCTTGAATTTTGTAGTTCCGGTGATTAAACCTGTTGGTTCATCAATATATACGTAAACGAGATAACGCTTCCCTTCAACAATTTTGGTTTTCTGTTGTTTGTAAGGAATAAACAAATCTTTAATAATGCCCCAATCCATAAAAGCACCACTTGGAAGAGATTGTACGCAACTCATCACAGCAAATTCTCCCACTTCTGCCAATGGTGTTTCGGTTGTGGCTTTCAGCTTTCCATCGTCTTGATAAACAAACACTTCTATTTCATCACCTTCTTCCTTTTCTTCACGAATAAAGATTTTGGGAAGAAAAGCCTTCCAATCCAAATCGTCGGTAAGCATATAACCTGATGAGTTTTTTTCTGAAATTTTTAGGGTTTGAATTTTACCGATATGCATATTAAATGATTGATAAGTGTGATTGATAAGTGTGATTGATAAATGATTTGCAAAGGTAGTTTAAAAGTCTGAAGTTTGAAGGCTGAAGTCTTTAGATGATTCAAAAACAACAATTATTTCGAAATTACCTCAACATTTTTTGCTGAAGTCTTGAAACGGATGCCACTTTCCTGAACAACAATAATCGTTAAATGTCCTGTTTTACTGATGTTCAAATCCGTTGCTGTTCCGGATTTTCCTTTGTGAGGCCCACCAATAACTTTGCAGAAATCGCCATCCTTTATTTTTTGCTCATTCATAATTTTAAATTCTGAATAAATTTAATAAAAAAAGAGAAGCCGAAACTTCTCTCTTTTATTGAGTCGTAATTCACTGATTTGCAAAGTCATCAAACAACTTTACGAACTCAACAACTTTACAAAAAATTACATATGTATCGCAATTTTACCTGTCGCATCCAATGCTGCTTCTTTTATTGCTTCTGCAAAAGTTGGGTGCGCGTGAGACATTCTTGCAATATCTTCTGCGCTTGCACGGAATTCCATTGCTGTAACAGCAGCGGCAATCATATCGGCAGCTCTTGCTCCAATCATATGAACGCCTAAAACTTCGTCCGTTTTTTCATCGGCGATAATTTTGATGAAACCATCCAAATCTCCGGAAGCACGGCTTCTTCCAAGTGCTCTCATCGGAAAGTTTCCAACTTTTATCGCAATTCCTTCTGCTTTTAATTGTTCTTCGGTTTTTCCAACTCCTGCAACTTCTGGCCAAGTGTAAACAACGCCTGGAATTAAGTTATAATTAATGTGTGGTTTTTGTCCGGCTAATTGTTCTGCTACCAAAACACCTTCTTCGGACGCTTTATGCGCTAACATTGCACCCTGAACAACATCGCCAATCGCGTAAATATTAGAAACGTTGGTTTGAAGATGGTCGTTTACTTTCACTCTTCCTCTTTCATCCAAATCTACTCCTGCTTTTTCCAAACCAAGTCCGTCTGTATAAGGTCTTCTGCCGACAGAAACGAGCACATAATCGCCTTCAAAAGTTACTTCTTCACCTTTTTTATTTTTAGCAGTTACTTTCACCGAATCGCCATTTCTTTCCACAGCAGAAACTGCGGTAGAAAGTTCGAATTTCATTCCCTGTTTTCTTAAAACTTTGTTGAGTTCTTTCGACAAAGCGCCGTCCATTCCCGGAATTATTTTATCCATAAATTCTACAACGGTAACTTCAGAACCCAATCTCAAATAAACTGAACCTAATTCAAGACCAATAACACCACCGCCAATAACGATAAGTTTTTTTGGAATTTCTTTCAAATTCAAGGCTTCCGTAGAAGTGATGATTCTTTCTTTATCTAAAGTAATAAAAGGTAAATTAGATGGTTTTGAACCTGTTGCAATGATGGTATATTTGGATTCAATCACTTCTGAAGAACCATCTTCTTTGGTTACTTTTACGTGAGTCGCATCTTCAAAACTTCCAACACCTTGAAAAACAGTGATTTTGTTTTTATCCATCAAAAACTGAATTCCTTTCGTAGTTTGGTCTACCACTTCATTTTTTCTGGCAACCATTCTCGCTAAATCTGCTTTTGGTTCATCAATTAAAATTCCGTGGTTGGCGAAATTGTGTTTGGCGTTTTCAAAATGTTCTGAACTGTCCAAAAGTGCTTTGGAAGGAATACATCCTACATTAAGGCAAGTTCCGCCCATCGTTGAATATTTCTCAATAATGGCAGTTTTGAAACCTAATTGTGCACAACGGATTGCAGCAACATAACCACCGGGTCCGGAACCGATTACGGTAACATCGAATTGACTCATTTTTATCTTTGTTTGATTAATTTTTGATTTTTACAAAATTACGGATTTTTTTGCTCACGGATTACACAGATTGTTACAGATTTTCTACTTTAAAGAAAGAAGAAGATTTTCATATTTCTTTAGGATCATTTCCTTCGAAAATCTAGATTTTATAGAATCTTTAATTAAATCTGAATCGTGGTTTTCATTTAAAATCCTTTTGATTTCAGAAGCAAAAAGTTCGTGATTTTCAATATCAGCAATTTCTCCGTTGATTTTGGGCTGAATGATTTCCGAAATTCCGCCGGGACAATTATTTGCTAAAGCGTAAGTTCCGCAAGCTCCGGCTTCTAACAAGACATTAGGAAAACCTTCGTAACGAGAAGAAAGAATAAACAAATCAGCAAATTTTAAAAATTGATAAGGATTTTTTTGCTGCCCGTGGAAAATGACATTATTCAATCTTAAATCGGATTTCATTTGATGCAAAACCTCTTTATCTCTCCCATCACCTAAAATATGAAGCAGAATTTTTTCGTTTTTTAAATGTGTAAAAACGTTCAATAAATTATCAAAACCTTTTCTGGAAGAGAGATTTCCGATGGCAACCACATTTTTAAAATCATCTTTAAAACTTTCGGGTTTTTGTGCATTTTCCAGTTTTTTTTCAATAAAATCAAAATCGACCGGATTATTAATTTTGACAATTTTATCCTTTTGAATTTTGAAATTTTCGAGTAAATCATTCATCATATCATCGCTCTGGCAAATAATTTTATGGAAATTATTGTAAAATTTATAGAAAAAACGAATTTCCCTTCTCGTTACATGCTGTGAAACGACATTCGTCTCACGAGCGATAAATTTAATTTTCGGAAAAAGTTTAATAAAAAGAGACAAATAAGCATTGATCTCTCCAAATCCGGAAAAAACGATATCCGGTTTTCTGTTACGAATTTCCTTTAGAATCGGTTTAATGGAATGGCGAATTCTTGGTGTTTGTATATCAATAATTTTAACATCATCTTTTAGAATATCGAGATATGCACCTTCTTTACGAAGCAAAAGAATTTTTGAATCAAATTTTTCTCGTGGAAGATGGTTCACAATTGTGGTAACAATGCGTTCTGCACCGCCTGCATTAAGGTCGGGAAGTATGAAAATAATGGATAGTTTCTGTTTCAAGCTTTAAATGTTGGGCTAAAGCCACAATGATATAGTTATTAAAAAAACGGGCTAAAGCCGTTTTTATTGATTGTAGTATTAATTTGCGACATCGGAAATAAATTTAATCCTCAACATCCGGATTTCTTCATCACTCAAATCATCTCCAAATTCTGAAGTTAAAACTTTCATACTGTCGCTTTCGCTTTCACCCATAAATTCCATAAATTCTTCTACCAAATCCTCATCAATATTATCTTCAATGTAATAATTAATATTAAGTTTAGTTCCTTGATAAACAATGCGCTCCATTTCTTTCAAAAGTTCATCCATTGAGAGATGTTTGGCTTTGGCAATGTCTTCCAAATCAATTTTTTTATCCGTACTTTGAATGATGAAAACTTTGTGACTGGATTTATTGGCCACTTGTTTCAACACCATATCCTGTGTACGTTCAATGTTGTTTTCTTCAACATATTTGGCTATAAAATCGGCAAATTCTTTTCCGTATTTTCTGGATTTTCCTTCACCAACGCCATAGATTTTTGAAATTTCTTCTACCGTAATTGGATATTGCACCGTCATATCTTCCAAACTTGGATCCATAAATACCGTGTAAGGAGGAATGCCATATTTTTTGGCTACTTTTTTACGAAGTTCTTTCAGTTGGTTGAAAAGATTTTGATCTAAACCTCCGCCTGCTTGCACTTCAACTTTTTCAGATTCAGATTTAATCTGTTCCAAATCGTATTCACGGTCTTCAGCAATTAAGAATGACTCTTTGTACTTACCGTCAATCACTTTTTGTCCCTTTTCAGAAATTTTCAGAACGCCATAGGTTTCAATATCTTTGGTGAGAAAATCTTGCACTGTTGCTTGACGGATAATCGATTTCCAATAGTTATCAGCTTCACTTTTACCAATCCCAAAAAATTCTGTGGTTTCCAGTTTATAAGATTTTGTAACAGAAGTTTCTTTACCAACAATCACGCTGATTAAATCTTTAGATTTGAATTTTTCATCCAACGTCTTTACCATTTTCAGAACAGATTTCAAATCTGCAGTGGCATCACGAAGTTTTGGTGGATTTACGGAATTGTCATCCATTTTTGCACCATCCCCATTTACAGGATCGAATTCTTCACCAAAATAATATAATAAGTATTGTCTTCTACTCATCGATGTTTCGGCGTATCCTACAACTTCATTCAATAGTTGAAGTCCAATTTCACGTTCTGAAACAGGCTTTTGAGCAAGGAACTTCTCCAATTTCTCGATATCTTTTGGATCGTAAAATGCCAAACAATAGCCTTCACCACCATCTCTTCCGGCGCGTCCGGTTTCCTGATAATAACTTTCAAGAGATTTTGGAAAATCGTAATGAATCACAAAACGAACATCAGGTTTATCAATCCCCATTCCGAAAGCTATGGTTGCCACGATGATGTCGCATTCTTCCATCAAAAATTTGTCTTGGTTGGCAACTCTAGTTTTCTGATCGAGACCTGCGTGATAAGGCAACGCATTAATCCCGTTCACTTGGAGCAACTGTGCAAACTCCTCCACTTTTCGGCGGCTTAAACAGTAAACAATTCCAGATTTTCCCTTTCTCTGATTGATGAATTTTACAATTTCTTTATCAATATTGATTTTTGGACGCACTTCATAAAAGAGATTCGGCCTGTTGAAACTGGATTTAAACACCAAAGCATTATTCATCCCCAACGTTTTCTGAATATCGTCCTGAACTTTAGGTGTTGCGGTTGCAGTAAGTGCAATCACCGGAACATTGGCGATTTTGTCGATAATTAATTTTAAATTTCTGTATTCCGGACGGAAATCGTGTCCCCATTCTGAAATACAGTGCGCCTCGTCTATGGCTACAAAAGAGATTTTCACCTCTTTCAAAAATTCAAGATACTCCTCCTTAATCAAAGATTCGGGAGCCACATAAAGCAGTTTGGTTTTACCACTTTTAATATCGCTGAAAACCTGAGTGGTTTGAGATTTATTAAGAGATGAATTGAGAACGTGTGCCACGCCTTCATCCGAAGAAAGTCCATTTACGGCATCCACCTGATTTTTCATCAGAGCAATAAGCGGCGAAACGACAATTGCCGTACCTTCCGAAATTAGTGCGGGAAGTTGGTAACAAAGGGATTTTCCACCACCAGTTGGCATCAGTACGAAAACATCGTTACCGTCGAGCAATGTTTGTATAATTTGTTCCTGCTGTCCTTTGAACGTAGAAAACCCGAAATATTTTTTTAATTCCTTGGATAAATCGGTGTTTTTGGTCTTCATCTATACTTCTTCTAATTTGGTTTGCTTAATTTGCACATTAACCAAAGTTAATCATTTATATTTTACAAGTCAATTTTTTATTAGTTTAAATTTCTTTAAAATTGAAATTTTCTTATTTAAAACTGCTACTACTAACCTTTTTAGAACAAAAACATTGATAAAAAAAAACATTGAAATTGATGTTGCAAAAAAAGAAATCTGGTAAAAAATTCGATAAATTTTCATTTTGAATTTATATCTAACCATAAATTAAAAGAAACACTCCAGAATGAACTGAAAGACCAAACTTCATTTTTTTGAAAGATAATCCTTATTTTCGCAAACTCAAAACAACAACAAAACTGTGAACGACGATAAAGAAATGTCCCTTCTTGGACACATTGGCGAACTGCGTGGACACCTCATCCGATGCATTATTGCTATTATTATCTGTGGTTTTATTGTAGGCTTTAATATCGAGTGGATTATGGATAAAATCTTCTTCGGTCCCGTTCGTAATGATTTCCCTACATTTAGAATTATCAATGAACTTTCACAGAAGTTTTTCAATACTAATGCGATAGATATACCCAAGGATTTTCCGGTGAGGACACAAAAATTGATGCAACAATTTAATGTTATGATGTCAGTTTCTGTTATTGGTGGTATTGTATTGTCGTTTCCTTACATCATTTGGGAACTTTGGCGCTTCATTTCTCCCGCTTTACACCCAAAAGAAAAGAAAAACTCCGCATTACTCATCAATTCTGTGTGGATCTTGTTTCTGCTTGGTGTTTTGAGTGGCTATTTTCTTATTTTACCTTTTGCGATCAATTTTGGAGTGATGTTCAAGATTTCAGATGTGATAGAACCACTTTATGATTTGTCCGATTATACTGCACTATTCTTCCAAATTGTATTAGGCATGGGAATCGTCTTCCTCTTTCCAATTATTGTATATTTCCTTACTTCCATCGGAATTTTGACGCCTCAATTTTTAAGAACTTACCGTCGTCACTCGATTGTTCTTATCGCTGTAATAGCAGCTGTTATTACTCCTGCGGATGTATTGAGTATGATGATGGCAGCCATTCCTTTAGTGGTGCTATACGAATTCAGCGTAGCTTTAAGCGCCAGAACTTACAAACGAATCCAAAAAGAAGAAGCGGCAGCACTTGCAAAAACCTCATAAATATTTGGAGCAAGACATTTTAGTCTTCAGTTGAAGGCTTCCTCCGGCTGTACGCTATATCTTTTTTGTCGCCCACAACAAAAAAGGATGCCGCTTCCATCCGGGCTATCATCTCGAAAACCAAATTTTAGAAATTTCAAAAAGGGCACTAGAAATCATATACTTTTACAATTAAGAGCATTAAGACTTTAAGAATATTTGCAATCTATTATTTTTTGAGGTTTAGATAAATATAAAATACAGCACACAATTAAAATTCGCTTGCAAAACCTTAAATTTTCTTCACCACTTCACTTTCTTAATGGTTAAAAACATTGATTTTTTTTATCATTAAGTGCATTAAGACTTTAAGAATTATGAATATCCGTAATTTATCATAATTTTTGTATATTTGTAGTAATCAAACCATTAGATATGAATTTATTCAGTTTTTCAGCACATTTTGGGACAGAAGATGATTGTATAAATCATTTTAAATCTG
>JAEXAR010000041.1 GCA_023394415.1 Bacteroidota bacterium | reverse complement strand
AATCGTCTGTTCCAATGTCACCTTTGTGATATCTCTTTATAGCTTTTAATTTAAAGTCTACTGAATATTTACTTTTCCCCATAAAAAATGCCCCTAAAAAGTGTCTAACTTTTTGGGGGCAGTCCAAAATCCGGATTTTTTATATTACATCCACTGGTATCAAATTTTTGACTATTTTTATGAATTAAGTTTTTTTAAGTGAATTTTAAGTCTATCTACAACTCTATCAAAGAGAATATAAAGCAAAATCCGAAAATAATTTCGTCTGTCCTTGGCAATGTAGACCATTGGAAAAGAAGCCATTACGTTATACTTTCAGAGATTATTAAAGAGGAACTTTCTAACTCTGATGAGCTAAAAGGAGACAAAAAATTTGAACTCGGAACCACCATTTCTCACATTACCCTACAACGATTTTTCGAAAGTGACTATCAGGATAAAACACACAATGATTTAAGATTCTTAAAAACTTTAGATAAAATTTGTATTTTTTTGGGATATAGAAATCTTAATGATTACATATCACAGCACAAAAAAACAATAATTACAGATAACAAAGTAGATAATAATCCTTTTTCTCTAGACATCATCTACAACTATTGTAAGGCTGAATTCGAATGTCTTACAAAATTACCCCAAAGTGATCCTACACCTTTGCTGAAATTTGTTTTTGAAGACTCACCTTTATATGACAGAGTAAAAGATTTCCTTGATGTACATAAAGAGAAAAAACTTAGATTGATTACCAAAAATAACCGTTCTAATTTTGAGGTTTTCGATATTACCAATATTTCTGATGATGTAGATAGTAAAGCCTTTAGAACTCAAGAATTTTGGAATTTGATTTTTGAAACCGAAGAAAAGTGAAGTAGACTATTTTGTAAACCGTCTTAATACCCAAATTTATTTCATCAAAAAAATAAATGGGCAATGGAAAATATGGGATAATTATAATCCTAATGCAGGCGAGTTAAATTATAATAAAAAATAAACCACCTCAAAATAGGGTGATTTATTTTCATTTTTTTTCGTTACGAATTTGTTTTTAGAACTTTAAGATGAGACTTAAAGCAAAAAGCAAAGCCTTCAATTGTGTTTTTTCTAATCTACTTTTAATCCTTATTTATTTCGTTGCAAAAATACTTTTTTAAAGTTTATAACTCTAAACTTATATGATACATAAATGTGCTTAAAATCTATTAAAAACAGAAAGTTCATTTCAATTTTTTTTTTAAAATTCGTGCTTATTTTCATTTATTAATTATAGAGTACATTTCACCTATCGTAAACATAAGTTTACTTATTTAGTTTTTATTGATTTATTTTGGCATCATCATCAACAGCTACTTTTCAAGGTCATCTAATTTTAGTAATTTAGCAGTTATAAAATAAAAAGTAAATATAATGTCAACACTTACATTTGCCGAGAAAATTGCACAGGCAGAAAATTTTTTACCAATCAATGGTACAGATTATATTGAATTTTATGTAGGTAATGCCAAGCAAGCAGCACATTTCTACAAAACTGCTTTTGGTTTCCAGAGCGTTGCATATGCAGGACCTGAAACCGGAGTTAGAGACCGTGCTTCTTATGTTCTGCAACAGGGTAAAATCAGACTAGTGCTTACAACCGGTTTAAAATCAAACTCTCCCATTAATGAGCATGTTAAAAAACATGGTGACGGTGTAAAAGTGCTGGCGCTTTGGGTAGATGATGCTTATTCCGCATTCGAAGAAACTACAAAACGTGGTGGCAGACCATATTTGGAACCTACCACCATTACAGATGAGTTCGGTGAGGTACGAATGTCAGGTATTTACACTTATGGGGAAACCATCCATATGTTTATAGAAAGAAAAAATTATAGCGGTCCATTTATGCCGGGCTACGAAAAATGGGAAAGTGATTATAACCCTTCAGACTGCGGATTATTATATGTAGATCATTGCGTTGGAAATGTAGGTTGGGACAGAATGTTACCGGTTGTAAAGTGGTATGAAGAGGTAATGGGATTTGTAAACATCTTAAGTTTTGATGATAAACAAATTAACACAGAATATTCTGCACTAATGTCTAAAGTAATGAGCAACGGTAACGGATATGCAAAATTCCCGATTAATGAACCTGCAGAAGGAAAGAAAAAATCACAAGTAGAAGAATATTTAGATTTTTACGAAGGTGAAGGCGTGCAGCATATCGCTGTGGCTACCAAAGACATCATAAAAACCGTTACAGAACTTAAAGCAAGAGGTATAGAATTCCTTTCTGCACCACCAGAAGCTTACTACGAGATGATTCCTGAAAGAGTGGGAAAAATTGATGAGGATTTAAAAAAACTACAAGAATTGGGAATCCTTGTGGATCATGATGAGGAAGGCTATTTGCTTCAAATATTTACAAAACCGGTTGAAGACAGACCTACTTTATTCTTTGAAATTATCGAGAGACACGGCGCTCAAAGTTTTGGTGCAGGTAACTTCAAAGCATTATTTGAAGCTCTAGAAAGAGAACAAGCCAAAAGAGGAAACTTATAAGTTTTTTTTTGGATTGATATTTGCAATGTGTAGAGAAATTCAACAAAATTTTTCCAATGAAAAACATTCTTTTTTTATTACTCACTATCACCGGTATTAGTTTAAATGCTCAATATGGTGCCATAAACGAAAGACTACAACGACTTGAAGAGAAAAGCGGAAGCCAAAACCTGAAAGATATTGATATCAGTAATAAAAAAATTGTCCTCATCAAAGATTATGAGGATCATACAGAAAGAATGTTTATTACGATTAACGGAAACCAAGCCACTTTTGTTGAAGTATTTGATGATAAATCGAATAATACAACGACATCTAACATTTTTACAGGCGATGTTATAAAGACTCAAAATAATGTCCTTTCATTCCGCTTTGATAAACTTGAAGGAAAAAAAGTAGCTCTACCTGTAGCAAAAACCCTACTTTTGAACAAGCAGAAGAAGGGTATTTATCTTGTTGACATTAATACCAAAGAACGTTGGATTGATGACGCTGCAATCAATAAAAAATAACATCATCACAACATTATATAAAAGTTCAGAATTTAACTTCTGAACTTTTTTTGTTAAATTTATGCAATCAAAATAATATAGAATTATGTTGACTATAATCGTTCTTCTGTATTAAGAAAAAATAATAAATAAGTAAAAATTTTAAATGAAATCTTTTGTAAACTATCCTGAAAATTCAGACTTTTCAATCCACAACATTCCTTTTGGAGTAGCGGTTTTTAATAAAGAATATATCGCTTGCGCTACCAGAATTGGCGATATTGTTGTTGATTTGGCAACCTTATACGATTTTGGATTTTTAGATGATGTAGAAGGTCTGAATGATAATGTTTTCGAAGCCTATACCCTAAATGAATTTATAGAATTAGGAAAACCGGTAACCAATGCTGTACGACTTAAAATTCAGGAACTTTTGTTAGAAGACTCACCTTTGGCAAACGACGAGAAAACTTTGGAAGAATGCTTCTTTCAAATTGATGAAGTAAAAATGCTCATGCCGATTCACATCCCAAATTATACCGACTTCTACAGCAGTATAGAACATGCAACCAATGTTGGAAAAATGTTCCGTGATCCTGCCAATGCTCTTTTACCCAACTGGAAACATTTGCCTGTAGGTTATCACGGAAGAGCATCCTCAATTGTCGTTTCTGGAACCGAAATTTACCGTCCAAAAGGACAAACGAAACCTGCAGATGTTGAGAAACCTCTTTTTGGACCTACAAAACAATTGGATTTTGAGCTGGAAATGGCTTTCATTGTGAATAGAAATACTGAAATGGGCGAAAGCATCTCAACTGCTGAAGCTGAAGATGCCATTTTTGGAATGGTAGTTTTCAATGACTGGTCTGCACGAGACATTCAAGCTTGGGAATATGTTCCGCTAGGTCCATTTTTAGCTAAAAATTTTGCAAGTTCCATCTCACCATGGGTAGTGACGATGGAAGCTTTAGAACCTTTCAGAACTACATCTCCAACACAGGAGCCTGAAGTTTTAGATTATTTAAAATTTAGCGGAGATAAAAACTACGACATTAATCTTGAAGTGTCTATCACTCCTGAAAAGGGAACTGAAGCTGTAATTTGCCGAAGCAACTACAAATATATGTACTGGAATATGTGTCAGCAATTGGCGCATCACACCGTAAATGGTTGTAACGTGGAAGTGGGTGATATGTATGCCTCCGGAACGATTTCAGGACACGAGAAAGATTCTTTTGGTTCCATGCTTGAACTCACTTGGAGAGGAACGGAACCTTTAAAACTAAATGACGGACAGGAACGCAAATTCATCAATGATCATGATGTAGTGACGATGAGAGGTTGGGCTGAAAAAGATGGAGTTCGTGTTGGTTTTGGTGAAGTAGTTGGAAAGATTTTACCTGCGAAATAATGAAAACAGTAATCCCATCCGAAGTTTCCTCAATGGAGCTTCAAACCATATTGCAAACTGCAATTGCACCACGTCCCATTGCTTTAGCATCAACTATTGACAATGACGGAACGATTAATCTTTCGCCTTTTAGTTTTTTCAATATGTTCAGTACTGTGCCACCGGTTGTTATTTTTTCGCCGGCAAGAAGAGTGAGAGACAATACGACTAAACATACTTTAGAAAACGTTCTGGAAGTACCTGAAGTGGTGATTGGAATTGTAAATTTTCCTATTGTACAACAGATTTCTCTGGCTTCAACAGAATATTCAAAAGAAGAAAACGAGTTTATAAAGTCGGGACTTACCATGAAGGACGCAGATGTTGTAAAACCCAAACTGATTGAAGAATGCCCCGTAAATCTTGAATGCAAAGTATTAGAAGTAAAGGCTTTAGGAACTGAAGGCGGCGCTGGAAATCTTGTTATTTGCGAGGTACAAAAAATTCACATCCGTGAGGAATATCTAAATGCCGAAGGAAAATTGGATCAGAAAAAACTTGATTTAGTGGCTAGACTTGGCGGAAACTGGTATTCCCGAAACAATGAACATAACCTTTTTGAAGTACCTAAACCTCTTGTCACCAAAGGCATTGGCTTCGATTTGTTGCCGGACGAGATAAAATACAGCAAAATATTCACCGGAAATGATTTAGGAATGTTGGCCAATGTTGAAGAGCTTCCAGGAACAAAGTTCACAGCAGATGAAAATATACATAGAGACGCTCAAAAATTCCTTCTGGAAAGTAATATTGAAGAAGCCTGGAAAAAGTTGATAAAATAAAAAAGAGTGAAAATTTCACTCTTTTTTATTTATACAATATGATCTTCATCTCGTTCAATCTCCAGATTATTCTTTAAATCCGGATTAAGACGATAAAACTTATCTTTCTTACTTCTTAATCTAATATTCAGCATTTCTACAGCCAAACTAAACGCCAAACAAGAATAGATAATGTTTTTACTAACGTGTTGGTGAATACCTTCTGCAACCAACATCACCCCAATTACTACAAGGAACGCCAGTGCTAACATCTGTAAACTTGGATGTTTATTAATAATTCTTGAAATTGGACCTGCAAACGCAATCATAATGCCTATCGAGATTATTACTGCTATAATCATCAGCATTACATTATCTACCAATCCTACAGCTGTTAAAATAGAATCCAGAGAAAATACCATATCAATTAAGATAATCTGTATAATAACCATCGTCATTAATCCTGAAGCGGCAGAAGCAGATTTAGGCACATGAGATTCTTCAACCTGCATTTTACTGTGGATCTCGAATGTACTTTTAGCGATTAAGAAAATACCTCCGGCGAGAAGAATGATATCCTTCCAACTTAATGATAAAACACCGGATCCATCAGGTTCTTCCATAAAAGGTATCGTAAGTACAGGATCTTTCAAACCTATAATCCAGTTGATCATTAGAAGCAAAATCACTCTGAAAATCATGGCAAAAATAAGCCCTAAGTTTCTTGCAAACCGCTGTCTTTCTTTCGGCAACTTATCTGATATGATTGAAATGAAGATAATATTATCCACACCCAATACAATTTCAAGAAAAGTTAATGTTAAAAGTGAAATCCAAATCTGCGGATCTGCAAAATTGGGCCAATCAATACCGGTAAATAAATCCATATAGTTATTTTTTTAAGTGTCATCGTTATGCAGCAAAAATACTGCCGATAATTTCAATTATCAAAATTTTCTTTGTATTTGTTAAACTACCATTTTTTATGCTTCAAATTTCATTATTTTTGATATATGTCTTTTAAAGATTTCGTTATATCAATACTGCCTAAAACAAAATATGAAAATATTGAAAAATATTTTCCGATGACTTGTTTTCTGCCCGTTTATCATGCAGTGTCTGATGAGAAATTGCCACACTTAAAAAACATAATTCAATACAAAAATCAAAAACAATTTCGTGAAGATTTAGACTATCTTTCAAAGCATTTCCAATTTATGGATTGGGAAGATTTTAAAAGATTGATAAATAACGAGTTACGCCCTTCAAAAAAGGTAGCGTTACTTACTTTTGATGATGGATTACGGGAGTTTAATGATGTTATAGCACCCATTTTAATTGAAAAAGGCATTTATGCTATTAATTTTATCAATCCTAAATTCATTGATAATCAAGCTTTAATGTTTCGTTGCAAAGCGAGTTTAATGATTGAGAAATTAAAATTTACAGATCACATAAATGCTGATATTTATAAAAAATTGAATCTTACCACCTCTGATAAAAAAAGGTTACAACAAAAAATACTGGGCATCAGTTATAAAGAACAGAATCTGCTTGATGAAACCGCCAAACTTCTCGAGGTAGATTTTAGTGAATATCTTTCAAAAAATAAACCATACTTAAGCCTAAAAGAAATTGATAACTTAAAAAATAAAGGTTTCGGATTTGGTGCTCATAGCTGGAGCCATCCTTTGTACAATGAATTGGATGTTGCTCTACAAATTAAGCAAACACAAAAATCTTTAGCCTATTTGAAAGAACATTCTTTGCAAAATGATGCTTTTGCATTTCCTTTTACTGATTTTGGTGTAAAAAAAGTTTTTTTTGATAGGATTTTCGAAAAAGAAAAAGACCTCTTCTGCACTTTTGGCTGTGCCGGATTAAAATGGGACAGCATTAAGAAAAACTATCAAAGAACGCCTATGGAAAATGGTTTATCAGCGAAGGATACGATTAAGAATGAGATGGCGTATTACAACCTGAAAAAACTAATCAACAAAAATGTTATCAAAAGATGATAAGAATAGAAAGTTATAATAAGAAACAACTTCAGAAATTAGTTGAAAATCCTCATTTCGAAGAGTTTGCTTTTCTTCCCATAACCCAACAAAGAGCCATTTCGCAAAGTCTTAATCCGGATGCTGATGACGATGATATTTTGCTTACCATTGCTTTTGATGATGATAAAATTGCCGGATATTTAGGAACTTTACCGGATGTTTTCCGTAAAGATGAAAACTTAAAATTTGCTTGGTTAAGTACCATATATGTTGATGGCAAATACAGAGGTAAACGTATTTCTCAACAATTGATAGCAAACGCTATTGAAAGTTATAATGGTAATATTGCTATGACCGAATTTACACAAGAAGCAGAAAATTTATATAAAAAAATTGGGAAATTTCAATACATTAATCCCAAAAATGGTAAAAGATTTTACTTTAAATCAGAATTAAGAACCATCTTACCTGCGAAAATAAAAAAAACCGAACGTATTAAACCCTTATTATCCTTTACAGATTATGCCGCCAACTCAATTTTAAATATTAAAAATTTAGGAATAAATAAACCCGCTTTCAAATTTGAAATTGACGAGAAAATTCAAAATGATTCCATACTTTTTATCAAAAATTTTAACAATCACAGATCTGTTGAGAGTCTTATATGGGCTTTAGAGAACCCTTGGGTTAAGGAAGATTCATCAGTAAATGAAAAGTATTTTTTCTCAAGTGCGGCAAAAGAATTCAAATATTTTTTGGTAAAGATTTTTAATGAAAACAATGATATTGAATGTGTTATGGTGCTTCACTTAAGAGACGGACACTTAAAAATTCCTTATATTTTTTCAAAAACCAAGATGGATCAATTGGTAGAAGTACTGTCCTATTTCGTTGTAAAATACAACATAACCATGCTTACATCTTACCATTCAGAACTCAATTCTAAAATAGAAACATATTCAAAATTTCCAAAAATTTACACTAGAGACCTTGAAAGAAGATATTTTGTACATCAGGAATTGGCAACAAAATCACCCGACATTAAACACAATCATTTTCAGGATGGAGACGGCGATTGCCTTTTTACCTAAAAATTGAAAATTTCATTAACAGAAAGTTCCCTATAATCTCCCAATTTTTCGACAGAACTCATATCCAAATTTTCCCTTTTTCCTAAAATAGCCACATTGAAATTGATAGGTTTGATGGAAAGATTATAAAAATTTGTTAAATCATTCAGCGTAAGATTTTCGATCTCCTGATACATATCTTTCCGTAAATCATAATCAATTCCTAACTTCTTGAGCCTTAAATGATTAAAGAAAATATTAGTTCTAGTAATTCTTCCTGCTGCCAACTGTTTTAAAGCGGCGTTTTTAGAATTATTAAACTGTATTTCTACCTGTGGAAGTTCATTCATCAGTTCAGACATGGTTTCTACAGCAATATGCAGTTTATCCGGTTGCGTTCCGATGTAGGTCGTAATATAATCCGGGTGTTGTAGTTCCGGATTTGCTTGATAAGAAACGTAAGCAGAATAAGCCAAACTCTTACTCTCACGAATCTCCTGAAAAACAATTGAAGACAATCCACTTCCGAAATATTCATTAAAAACATTAATTTTGCCAAAATTTTTGGTCTCCACAAAGTTTCCTTTACCCACTTTTGCCATTTCCATCTGCACCATATCATAGTTCACGAAGTAAACTTTGCCTTTAGTCTCCGGCTCCGGAAAGATTTTCTTTTCAGGAATTTCTAAAGTTTCAGGATTAATGAAAGGTTTTGAACTATTTTTAAAACGCTCAAAATCAACGCCATAAAAGAAAATTTCATAAGGATAACTAAAGAGAGATTTTATTTTATCCGTCATTTCCTCACATCTTATTTCCTCCAATCGTTCTTTTGAAACCACATCTCTGAACCTTGAATTTTCACCATATTTCGCATAGTGTTGCAACGCCTGCATTATTTTGTTTTTGTCTTTTTTAGCAGCGTCTCGACTTTCCAAAATGGTTTTTACAAATTCATCGTAAACTTTTTGATTGGGAACACCATTGCTCATCCAATGATGAAGCATTTCTATACCTTTTTCAAGGTTTTCTTCAAGCCCGGTTAAAGAAATAATCAATTGATCCGGCGAAGTTTTAAAATCGTTGGTGATACCAATTTTATAGAATTCCTGCTTCAATTCTTGGGTTGAAAAACGATCAGTTCCCAAATATTGCAACACCATCGTTGCAAGCGATAACTCTTTATCGTGATCACTTCCAAACGGGAAAATATAATGAACCTGCGCAATATTGTTGTATTTGTTTTTTACAAAATTTACCGTTTTGCCTTCAACCACATCTATCACAATTTCTTTCTGATAATCAATAAACTGCGGTTCAATTTCTTTTGACTTTTCGTTAAGAATTTCTTTTAAAAATTCAGATTTTTCATCTCGGTTAATCTTCACGGGAGTAATTCCGGGATTTTCAACACGTATTAAATCTTCATTCTCTCCTTTTTCTTTGTAGACAGCAACGTAATTTTCTTTAAAGAAATCTTTGGCAAATTTCACCACTTCTTCCTTCGTGATTTGCTGATAATGTTCTAGTTCATGCAATTCTTCCTGCCAAGTTTGTTTTCGGATGAAGGTTTGATAAAGATTGGTTGCCAAACCTTCGGCTGTTTCAAGACCTTTAAGTCTTTGCAGCTTGAAGTCGTTCATTATTGCAGGTAGCATCCAATCGGGAAAATCACCGTTTTTTATTTTCTCTATTTCTGCCAAAACCAAATCTTTGGCCTCATCCAAAGTCTGATTTTCTTTCGGAACAATCACCGCCGAAAAATATCCGTACTGATTTAGGCCCATTGCAAAAGCGGTAGCATATAACGCTTTTTGAGCGTTATTGATATGGAGATCCAACAATCCAGCTTCTCCTTTATTGCTCAAAATATTAGCTACAACATCTGCTAGAATATTTTCTTGTGTTCCGTAACTATCTGTTCTCCAAGCAATTTGTATTCTCGGAATAGTTGGACTTTTTACTGTGCGTTTTTTAATTTCAGTAATCGGCTCCTCTACTATTTTTGTTTTGGGTGGAAGTTCTTTGTATTCGAATGTTCCAAAATAATCATCCACCAATTGTATCGTTTCATCAAACTGAAAGTCGCCCACTAAAACCATCGCGTAATTATTGGGAACATAATATTCATCAAAATATTTGTGAATCGACTTCATAGAAGGATTTTTCAAATGTTCCGCCTTTCCTAAAGTCGTTTGCTGACCGTTTGGATGAGTTGGAAAAAGCAGTTCCATCAGCGCATACTGTACTAACCTTGCATCATTATCTTGCGCTCTGTTAAATTCTTCATAAACACTTTCAAGCTCGGTATGAAAAAGCCTTAAAACCAATTCAGAAAAACGCTCTTTTTCAATTTTCAACCATTTTTCGAGTTCATTGTTGGGGATATTGTTTTTATAAACCGTTTCGTCAAACCAAGTATGGGCATTGGTTCCGGTTGCACCCAGTGAAGAAATGGCCTTATCATATTCGTTAGCAATGGCAAATTTGCTGGCTTCTTGCGAAACCTCATCTATCTTTTGGTAAATTTCTTTCTTCTTTTTCGGATCATTTTCAGCTTTGTGATGTTCATACAATTCTGAAATTTCATCCAGAAGTATTCTCTCTTTTCCCCAGTTTGAAGTCCCAATTTTTGATGTCCCCTTAAACATCATATGCTCTAGATAATGGGCAAGTCCGGTGTTATCTTTTGGGTCGTTATTGCTTCCGGTTCTTACAGGAATATACGTCTGGATTTTGGGTGCATCAAAATTTTGAGCAAGGTAAACTTTCAATCCATTTTTCAGGGTGTAAATGCGGACATTATTTTCATCGTTAGTTACCGTCTCATAAGAGTAACCATTGCTGTCTGTATGCTGTTGAATTTTATAATTTTCCAAAAGTGTTTAATTTTTTTTTATAAACTTATGCCTTGTCTTGAGAGATTTAGAGCATTTTTTTGATGAAATGTTAAAATTTAAAATGTTAAAATAAGGGTTTAAAGTAAATTATAATTAAAATTTTATAACTACTTTGATTTTAAATAAATTATATTTTTTAATTACTAAATATGTTTAGGTCATTCTAAACAATATTTTAACATTTTAATAGATTATATAATTGAAAATCTTAAAGATGATTTCGTTTTTTATATGGATATCTTTAAACTATCAGGTTTTTTTGAGATTTTAAAACAAGGTGTTTAATTTTTATCCACAAAATTTCACCCTTAAAATTATATGAAATTTGCTCAAAAAAAGTCTTCCTCTCCTACTCCGTTTTCATTAAATATCTTAAAACGAAGCCACAAATGTAATGAAAAAAATCAGCGCCGAAACTATCGAACGCTGATTAAAATTCTTGCAATTAAGACTGAAAATTACTCCATATCATCTGCCCAATCTTTGTATGAAGGATGAAGGATGAAGGATGAAGGATGAATTATTAAGGGTTAATCATTTTTAAGTTTTGTTTTTTGGTTAATATAATTGTTCTGATAATTTTTAGTAATTCCTTTGGATATTGTACTAACTAATCAAATTCATCTTTAGAAATATAATTCGTTTCAAAAAGTAATTCTAGCCAATAGATTGTTTCGTCGCATTCTTTTTGTGCAATTGCATTTTTGTGTATAAAGTCCAAATCTGATTGTGCATTTTTTGCTTCTCTTAAATTCGCACCAATAGAAGTAGCAGATCGTAGAAGTTGTTTAGATAATATAAACTCTCTTTTTTCTATAGAAAATTTTTTATAAAAATTTACAATTCTCACTGAAAACTCAAAGCTTTTTCCCTTACAATATCTCCCATAAAATTATCTGTTTTATAAAATTTAATGAATCATCCTTCATCCTTCATCCTTCATCCTTCATCCTTCTATCAATGTGCTTCCAGCCAATTTTTTCCTACGCCAACTTCCACTACGAGTGGTACTTTGGTTTCAAAAGCGCTTTCCATTTGGGTTTTGATAAGTTTTGAGGCAATTTCTATTTCACTCTCAGGAGATTCAAACAATAATTCATCGTGCACTTGAAGCAGCATTTTCGTTTCCAAATTTTCTTCTTCCAGTTTTTTGTCAATGTTAATCATCGCAATTTTGATGATGTCGGCAGCACTTCCCTGAATTGGGGCATTTACAGCATTTCTTTCGGCGTGACCTTTTACCACAAAATTGTTAGAATTGATGTCTTTTAAATGTCGTTTTCTACCCAAAATCGTTTCCACATACCCAAGTTGACGAGCCTTATGCACTTGTTGCGCCATCCATTCTTTCAATTTTGGATAGTTTTCGTAATACGCATCAATCATCTGCTTGGCTTCGCTGCGCGAAAGTCCGGTTTGTTCTGCCAAGGCAAATGCACCTTGTCCGTAAACAATTCCAAAATTTACGGTTTTAGCTTGTGAACGCTGTGTTTTAGTGACTTCTTCCAAAGGAATTTTAAATAGTTTGGATGCAGTAGATGCGTGAATATCTTCCCCATTCTGAAACGCCTGAATCATATTGGATTCATCTGAAATTTCAGCAATTAAGCGCAATTCAATCTGTGAATAATCGGCAGAAATAATTTTTTTGCCTTCATCTGCTACGAAAGCCCCACGAATTTGTTGTCCGCGCAATGTTCGGATGGGAATGTTCTGCAAATTTGGATTTACAGAAGCGAGACGTCCTGTTGCTGCTGTGGTTTGTGAGAAATTGGTATGAACACGATTGTCGTCCTTATCAATCTGCGTTGGAAGTGCATCCACGTATGTTGATTTCAGCTTTTGATAGGTTCTGTATTCTAAAATATAGGGAATAATCTCGTGTTTGGAAGCCAATTTTTGTAGGATATCTTCAGAAGTAGCATATTGCCCCGTTTTGGTTTTTTTGGCTTTCGGATCGAGCTGCATTTTCTCGAAAAGAATTTCACCGAGCTGTCTCGGTGAATTCATATTAAATTCTTCTCCAGACAGTTCAAAAATTTTGGTTTCGAGTTGTTTCAAATCGTTTTCAAGATCAAGACTTTCCTGTTTTAGCCAGTTTTCATCTAGTGAAACGCCTTCCAGTTCCATTTTTGCCAACACCTTCATTAAAGGCATTTCAACATTATAAAATAAATCTTCAAGATTTTCCTTTTTAAGTTGCTGTGCAAAAATTTCATACAGTTGGAAAGTTACATCAGCATCTTCTGCAGCATAATCGGTCTGCGTCTGCAAATCAGCATCACGGAAATTACCTTGATTTTTACCTTTTTTACCAATAATCGTTTCAATAGAAACCGGCTTATAATTGAGGTACATCTCTGAAAGATAATCCATTCCGTGTCTTCCGTCTGGATTAAGAAGGTAATGCGCAATCATCGTATCAAAAAGATTTCCCTTGATATCGACGTCATATAATTTTAAAATTTTATAATCAAATTTCAGGTTGTGGGCAATTTTCAGAACGTCCTTTTTTTCAAAAAACGGTTTGAAAATTCCTAGTGTTTGAAGTGCTTCTTCCCTATTGTCACTCAACGGAATATAATAAGCGAGTCCTTTTTTGTAGGAAAAACTCATTCCAACCAGTTCGGCTTCCATTTCGTTTAAAGAAGTAGTTTCAGTATCAAAACAAACGGCTTTTTGTGCCATTAAATTTTGAACGAGCATCTTTTGAGCTTTCGGATTGTCCACAAACTGATACAAATGATCATTTTCAGCGATGGTATTTTTCGTGGAAGTGGCTTGCTCCAAATCTTCATAAGTCGCGAATAAATCTAACTGAATGGTTGTTGGTTGATGATTATCGGTTGATGGTTTTTTATCGTAACGCGAAACTTTTGTTGGATCAATATTTTGGCTCTCGCTTGTTGCTTGTTGGTTATCGTTTCTTGCAAAAGCACGATATAAATTTTCATACAACCTGCGGAATTCAATTTCATCAAAAACTTCGCGCACTTTTTCAAAATCAGGTTCGTCTAGATTGTAATATTCTTCTTCAAACTCAATCGGAACATCGCAGATAATGGTAGCCAATTTTTTCGATAAAATTCCTCGTTCTGCACTCGCTTCCACTTTCTCTTTAAGTTTACCTTTCAGTTGATCAGTATTGGCGAGAAGATTTTCTATGGATCCGTATTCTTTTAAGAATTTCATTGCAGTTTTTTCTCCAACACCATCCAATCCTGGAATATTATCAATCGCATCTCCCATCATTGCAAGAAAATCGATGACCTGTTTTGGGTCTTCAATCTCATATTTCGCCTTGATTTCTTCAACGCCTAAAATTTCAACATCGCTGCCTTTTAAACCAGGTTTATAAATCTTAATATTTTCAGTTACCAACTGCCCAAAATCCTTATCAGGAGTTACCATAAACACTTTATATCCAACAGGTTCTGCTTTACAAGCGATAGTTGCAATAACATCATCTGCTTCGTAACCTTCAACACCCAAAATCGGGATATGCATGGCATCCAAAATTTTATGAATATAAGGAATAGCATTTAAAATAGCTTCCGGAGTTTCTCCACGATTGGCTTTATAATCTGCAAAATCGTTGGTTCTCACATTGGTTCTTCCCACATCAAAAACAACAGCCAAATGTGAAGGTTTTTCACGGCGTATTAATTCAATTAAAGAATTGGTAAAACCAAAAATTGCAGAGGTATCCAAACCTTTGGAAGTGAGCCTAGGATTTCGAATTAGTGCATAATAACCACGGAAAATCATCGCATAAGCATCGATGAGGAACAGGCGTTTATCGTTGTTGTGTGACATAAGGACAAAGATAGGGAAAAGTCCGAAGTCCGGAGACCGAAGATGGAAGATTTAGGTTGGATGTTTGATGTTGCAGTAGGAGTGATATTTGATGTTTATTGACGCTCGCTTCGCTCGCGCCATTTCTGTCATTTTCAATTGAACATCTCGGAATGAAATTTAAACCTTGAAAAAACGTCTAACTAAATAAAAAACTAAACTTGTTCTTGACGCCCGCTTCGCTCGCACCATTTCATTACAAGATGATTAAAAAATTTGAATTAATTAAAAACTTCCAAATTCAAACATTTATCTTCCTGCTTTTTCCGTATTTTTGAATTATGGTGAAAGATTGGTCTCTCCGAGAGGTTACAGTTATGCGTTACATTCTACCGCTGCGTGAAGGTGGAAGTTTGCCGGCATTGGCAGAAGCAGATGATGATTTTAAATATGTTTTAAAGTTTCGTGGTGCCGGACACGGTGTAAAAATGCTTATTTCTGAACTTTTGGGTGGTTTAATTGCCAAAAAACTTGGGTTGAACATTCCTGAACTGGTGTTGGTAAATCTGGACGTAGATTTTGGCAGAACAGAAGCTGATGAAGAAATACAGGATTTGCTGAAGTTTTCAGAAGGGCTTAATTTAGGTTTGCATTATCTATCGGGAGCTATTGCCTATGATACCAGTATGAAAATTGATGGACTTCTTGCCTCAAAAATAGTTTGGTTGGATGCGTTTATCACCAATATCGACCGTACCCATAAAAACACCAATCTTTTGTGGTGGCACAAAGAACTTTGGGTAATCGATAATGGAGCCTCGTTTTATTTTCATCACTCTTGGCAGAATTTTGATGCCGCTGCAAAAACACCTTTTAAATATGTGAAAGATCACGTTCTGCTACACCGAGCCACAAAACTTGATGAAGCCGATGCGTTTGCCAAACAACATCTGAATGAAGAATTATTCAAAGAAATCGTTAATAAAATTCCTGAAGAATGGTTGATATGGAATGATGTGGAAGAAACACCTGAAGAAATACGTGAGATTTATCTTAATTTCCTGAAAACCAGGCTGCAATATTCTGAAATCTTTTTAAATGAAGCGAAAAATGCAAGAGGATAAGTTATACGAATACGCCGTTATCCGTTTGGTACCGAAGGTTGAGAGAGAAGAATTTTTCAACATTGGGTTGGTTTTGTTTTCAAAAAAAGAACGATTTATCCGTGTAGAATTTCATATTTGCCCGGATAAATTCAAACTGATGCACAGCAAGCTGGATTATGAGGAAGTGCAGCAATCGCTTGAAAATTTCAAAAAAATTGCCAATGGTGAAAAAGATGGTGGTCCAATTTCGGAACTGGACGTTCCCGAACGCTTTCGTTGGCTTACAGCAGTAAGAAGTGCTGTGGTGCAGACTTCTCGCCCACATCCTGGAAAAAGTAAGGATTTGGATAAAACTTTTGAGAGGTTGTTTGAGGAATTAGTAAAATAATAACTGTGTTAAGATCTTTTTTATTTTCTCGCAATTCTTTTTCTGACGAGCTGTTTCAGAGAAGAAGATTCAAGTAAAGAAATCTGCACAAGCAATTGTACTGACATCAGCGGAAAAGTATACACAACATACAGAATTCCTATTTCCGGAATAAATTTTCGTGTGGTATATAGTGAAAGCTCTCCTCCGCTTCTAAGCTATTCTAATATTTTGAAAAAAGGCAAAACAGACTCTGGGGGATTATATAACCTGAAATTTGAAGTAAAAGATAACTCTGCAAATGGATATTGGTACTACTTTTTACAGTTTGGAAAAAAAATAAATCCTACACACAAAATTTTTATTTGCCTAAAAAAGCTTATTTAAAAGTCAATTTAAAAGGTTTTACAAAAAATACAGACAATAATTTATAAGTGAGATCAATTTTTCCTTTTGGTGCTGAACTTGATAAAGACAACCCACTATTTGACAAACCTTACGATTCTGGCTTCAGTGGTTGGGGTGCATCCTCTGCAAAAGATAGTGATGAAACTTTTAATGTAATGGTTGCACAAAATGAAATAAACATCATTACAATTTTTAGGAGAAAAAAGGGCGTCAATACACACGAAGATCACAAAGTTTTTGTACCGAAAGACAAAACTTTAGAAATGACATTTGATTATTAAATCTTCGTCAACTTCGCAAACTTTAAAATTAGATTTTTCTCGCCTTCATTCTGGAAAATCACTTTTGCTTTGATATTCTGAGGATCGGTTCCGTCTAGAAAAACAACCTCGCCAATTCCGAAACGGTCGTGGCGCACTTTATCACCTACTTCAATATCTTGTGAGCTGGCTCCGCTAGGATTGATGATTTTTGCCGTAGCAACAGGTTTCAAATTTTTAGGTTGAGACAAAGGCGCAGATTGTGCATCAGAACTTCTGGAAATTTTCTTTTTGGGATCGAGTTTTTTAAACGTTTTTGGCAAAGAAGGTTCATCATCAAAAATATTAGATTTCAAACCGGAATGATTTACAAAACGGCTCTCTAACATTGGATTAATCAACTCAATATAGTCACTGTTTACCTCACTTAAAAATCTTGATGGTTCGGCATCAGTAATTTTTCCCCATTGGAAACGGGACACTGCATAGGTAAAAAACGCTTGCTTTTCGGCTCTGGTTAGTGCAACATAAAACAAACGGCGTTCTTCTTCCAGTTCTTCTCGGGTTGAAGAACTCATAAAACTTGGGAAGAGGTTCTCTTCCAAGCCAACTAAATGTACCACCGGAAACTCCAATCCTTTGGAAAGGTGTATGGTCATTAGTGAAACCTTATCTTTATCGTCATCCTTGTTATTGTCTTGATCGGTGGAAAGTGCGATATTTCCCAGGAAATTACTCAAACTTGCATCACCATCTTCCAATTGTTGCTGTTCATCAATAAATCCTCGCATTGAGTTGAGGAGTTCCTGTACGTTTTCAACTCGGGAAATACCTTCGGGAGTTTGGTCGTCTTTCAAAAATTTGATGAGTCCGCTTCGTTTAGCGACTTCCATTGCTACAGTGTATACATCTTCGGTTTTCAGCATCACTTCAAAAGCCTTAATCATAGACCAGAAATCGGCTAATTTGGTTATAACACCATTGTTTAGCCCAAGCTGTGGCGCGTAAAAACCCAGATTATCTAAAACTTTAGACATTGAAATTCCTTGTGAATCAGCAAAGACAATTAATTTATTTTGTGTGGTTTCGCCAATTCCTCTTACAGGATAATTGATAATTCTTGTAAGCGCTTCGTTATCATTTTCATTAACTAAAAGACGAAGGTAGGCAAGTAAGTCTTTTACTTCTTTTCTTTGGTAGAATGACAAACCACCATAAACTCTATATGGAATTTTTTTCTTCCTTAAGGCATCTTCAAAAGCACGGGTTTGAGCATTGGTACGATACAGAATAGCAAAATCACTGAATTTTCTTTGTAAAGAATTATGTTGCTCCCAAATGTTTCCGGCGACAAATCCTGCTTCATCAGCATCTGAAAGAGCACGATATACTTTGATCTTCTCACCTATTTCATTGTTACTGAAAACATTCTTTTTAAACTGCTGAACATTTTTAGAAATCACATCATTAGCTGCATCCACAATGTTTTGGGTGGAGCGGTAATTTTGTTCAAGTGAAACTGTCACGGCATCAGGATAATCCTTCTTAAAATTTAAAATATTGTAAATATTGGCACCCCGAAATGAATAAATAGACTGCGCATCATCTCCCACTACACAAATATTTTCAAATTTTGAAGCCAATGCCTTTACAATTAAATATTGAGAGTGGTTGGTATCCTGATACTCATCTACAAGTATATAGCGAAACCTATCCTGATATTTTGCTAAAACTTCGGGAAATCGTGTTAATAATTCATTGGTTCTTAAAAGTAAATCATCAAAATCCATAGCGCCATTACGAAAACACACCTCAACATATTTGGCATAAATCATTCCCAAATGTTTCATATTAGCACGTTCATCTGCTTCTATAAGTTCGGGATTGTTCATATATGCTTTTACAGTGATGAGATTGTTTTTGTATGCAGAAATTTTCGACATTACTTTTTTGGGTTTGTACAAATCCGCATCGATATTAAGTTCCTTCAAGACCTTCTTCATCACATTTAAAGCATCTTGGGTATCATAAATTGTAAAGTTTGAAGGAAAACCTAAAAAGTGAGCCTCACTTCTCAAAATTCTCGCAAAAACTGAGTGAAAAGTTCCCATCCAAATACTTTTCGCATCGCTATCGCCTACTACTTTGGCAATACGCTCTTTCATTTCGCGAGCAGCTTTGTTGGTAAAAGTTAAAGCCAGAATATTGAAAGGACTTACGCCATTCGTAATTAAATGTGCAATTCTCATCGTAAGCACACGCGTTTTGCCTGAACCTGCACCTGCAAGCACCATAAGTGGTCCTTCAATAGTCGTTACGGCTGCGTGTTGGTTTTCGTTGAGTCCTTTCAGATAATCTATCATTTTTTTAAAAAATTTTGACTGACAAATTTAAGGTTTTTAACTTGAATTTTTCTCCTTGAAGTTTAAACAACCATTTGTTTAAACGTTAAGCTTTCATAAAGTAAAATTTCTAAATTTTATTTTCTCATTGTAAATTTCTTTGCTGTTTCGATAATAAAAAATAATTTTTTCATTTAATGCTGAAATCATTATAAAGATTTGATTATACAAGCCAGAATTAAGTTAAAATAATATACTTTCTAGCATCAAAAATCAATAGTTAAATAAATTCTAAAATGTAGAATTTAACATAATGTTGGAATGTATGTTGTTACTAACAGAACACAATCAATTTAACAAAATATTATTATGGAAAATCAAAATGATTACAGACCAGAATACAGAAGCGATTATGTTTCGAGAGTATTCAGAGACAGAGAAAGTGCAGATCGTGCTTATGATGAACTGGCAGAAAGAGGTTACAGCAAAGATGACGTAAATGTATTAATGTCGGACCAAACCAGAGACCGATTTTTACCGATAGCAATGTTGATACCGACTTAGGAGACAAAGTTGCTGAAAACGCAGGTAAAGGTTCTCTTATTGGTGGTGGTATTGGTGCAACAGTGGGTGCTTTGGCAGCTATAGGAAGCAATATTTTATTACCAGGTTTAGGCCTTGTTGTTGCAGGACCTTTAGCAGCAGGACTTGCAGGCGCAGGTGCAGGTGCTGCAACAGGCGGACTTATTGGCGCTTTAACAGGAGCAGGTGTTCCGGATGATGAGGCTGACAGATATTCTAAAGATATCGAGGAAGGCGGAATTTATATGGGATACAAACCTAAAAATGAAGACGATGCCCGCTATTCTTATGATAGATGGTATTCAGAAAACAGAGAATATTAATTAATAATTCTTTGTATAAAACAAAAAACGTTTACAATAAGTAGACGGTTTTATTATTCATTTAAAAAAATTAAATTATGAAAAATATACTGATGATTCTCACTTCCCACAGTAAACTTGAAAATACCGACAGCAAAACCGGCGTTTGGTTAGGTGAGTTTACAGATCCATACTACGAATTTAAGGATGCTGGATACCATGTTACCTTAGCAAGTCCTCATGGAGGTGAGCCTCCGATTGATGAAATGAGTAAAATGACCGAAAATATCACTGGTTCTAACAAAAGATTCCAAGATGATGAAGATTTGAAAGCCCAATTTTCTTCAACTAAAAAATTGAAAGAAATTGATGCTAAAGATTATGATGCCGTTTTTTTCCCTGGTGGACACGGACCAATGTTTGATTTGGCCAAAGATCCGGAATGTGGAGAGATTATCCTCTCATTCTTCAACGATGGTAAACCCATTAGTGCTGTATGCCATGGTTCAGCAGCTTTTTTGAGTACTGAAAATATTGATCACAATTTTTTGAACGGAAGAAGAATCTCGTGCTTTAGTAATACCGAGGAAACTCTATCTTTGAAAAAAAATAAAGTACCTTATCTTTTGGAAGACGCCTTGAAAGAAAAAGGAGCTAACATAAAAAATGCAATAGTACCTTTCACATCTCATGTTGAACAGGACGGAACCATTATTACCGGACAAAATCCGCTTTCAGCTGGTCCTACTGCAAGAAAACTGATTGATGTTTTAGAAAATATGTAAAAAATCCCGCTTTTAGCGGGATTTTTTATGTTGTAAAATGATGAATTTTCTCAATGATTTCATCAATTTCAAAAGGTTTTGCAACAAAGGCATCCGCTCCAGATTCCAGAGCAGTATGTTCTAGCCCACGACTTGCAGACATAATAATAACGGGGATATTTTTTGTGTTTTCATGCTCCTTCAATTGTTTACAAATATCCCTACCATCTTCTTCTGAAAGCCACATATCCAAAAAAACAGCGTCCGGTTTGCAAGAGCCATCAATACATTTTAAAACTTCAGAACCTCTTTCGAACGCCTTCACATCAAATCCTTCAAAATCTAACAATAGAGATAAAGAATCTAATATCGCAACATCATCATCTACTATAAGTATTTTCTTGGTCATCATTATCTAAAAACTAATTTTCAGTTTTAGGCAGTGAAAAACAGAAAGTTGATCCTTTACCTAAAACACTGTTTACCCAAATTTTTCCATTAGAGCGTTCAATGATTTGGGATGCAATATAAAGACCCAAACCAAGTCCGGGAAATGTATGCTGTTCATCACCACTTACACGATAGTATTGTTGAAAAACCTTATCTGCCTTGTCATGTGGCATTCCTATCCCGAAATCCTTTACACAAAACTGTACATTTTCATTTTGAATTGAGGTTTCTACAATCACTTCATCTGAATCCGGCGAATATTTAATGGCATTGCCAATTAAATTTGTTATCACCTGCCCTATTCTGTGTTTGTCAGCAAATACCATTCCTACTTGCTTTGAGTTATTGACAATTTTATGCTTTGCGGAAAGCTGTTGTTCTTCAACAATTTCATCCACCAATTGCTTAAAATCAAAATAGCTTTCATTGAGTAGAAGTTTCCCGCTATTTATTTTCGTAACATCTAGCAAATCCCCAACAAGAGCAGTAAGTTTTACAATTTGATCATCCATTTTTTTGGCAAATTCCGCATTCTTTAGGTCACCACTTTTGGATAAAGCTTTTTCCAGAACTTGTGCATAAATTTTCATACTGGTAAGCGGTGTTTTCAGTTCGTGACTAGCAATGCCAAGGAAAGTATCTTTTTGTTTCTGTAAAATTTTAAATTCGTTAATATCAGTGCTACTGCCAATCCATTGTAAAATTTCACCATTAGCACCCAAATCCGGAACTGCTCTTGAAAGTAGCCAGAAGTATTCTCCTGTTTTATTATCAAAAGCGCGGTGCTCAATTTCAAATTCAGTCTTATTCTTACTCGCTTTCGTCCAAACTCCCATTAAATTTGGTAAATCCTCCGGATGTATGTAAGAACTAATATCCTCTGGCTTCAGTTCATTTGAATTCAACCCAAGATATTCTTCCATTCTTTCATTATAATAGGTAAAATCACCTTTGGGTGACGTGGTCCAAACAATTTGAGGCATGGCTTCCGAAAGATTTTTATATTTGGCTTCTGAAAGTGCAAATTCTTCAGCGTTTTTTCTAAGACCTTCTTTGGATAAAACCAAATCTGTAACATCAACCGCCATATTGAGAATTGCATAAATCTCACCGGAAAGATTTCTGATTGGCTTATAAGTAAAGTTATAGTAAAAAGTCTGCAACTTGCCATCTACAAAAAGATCTACCTTATCTTCAGTTGCAGCATATGTTTCTCCTTTTTCATAAACATCTCTAAGCAACTGCATAAAAGGCTGACCTTCAAGTTCTGGCAAAGCTTTATCAAGTGGCATCCCAATTACAGATTTATCTTTACCCCAAGTTTTTATCATTTTATCATTGGCAAGTTCAATAATAAAATCCTTGCCACGATAAATAGCTGTTGAATAATCTGCATTTAATAGAAGTTCCTTGAAGCGCAGTTCACTTTCTGCCAATTTTCTTTCTGATAATACCTGCGATGTAACCTCAGTTGCCACTACACTTACACCATTAATTTTCCCAGAATCATTATAGACGGGAGCATAGATAAAATCAAAATAACACTGCTCAAGTCCTGCGTTACGCTCCAAATAGCAAAGCACTTTATCGCCTCGAAAAGGAACTCCTGTGTCATAAACCTCTTTAAGAATATTGGGGAATTCCTGATCTCTAATTTCCGGAAGAGCATCTACAAGTGGCATCCCAATAACAGATTCTGATTTACCCCATAAATCGAGTATTTGTTGATTTGCAGAATCTATAATAAATTCTTCACCCATAAGTAATGATAGAGCCACAGGTGCCTGAGAAAACAAGTTGACTAGAGATTGGGGATTAAGTTTTGATTCGAGGCTTTCTTTCATTTTTGGGTAAAAAACAAAAATAAAAAAAGTCCCATCCATAAGTTTTCAAATTTTACTTTATCTTTTATATAATTTGAACATTTTAAAATTTTCCCTGCTGGAAATTATATAATAAAAAAACGTAATACAAAAAAAGCTCACGGCACAGAACTTGTAACTTTGATCTTATACTAAAAACACATGCTATGTCTGAAAATATACTTTCACTTGAAGATTTAAAATTTCTTGAGCATCTTTATTCAAAACATTCCGTTCAAACCTTAAGGTTTGATGAAAATGGTGTTACGTTGAATAATTCCGGAGTTTGTATTAAAGAAGAAGCGCAACTAACCTTTTTAGAGGAAATCAGCAGGAAACTTAAATTTAGACTACAATCCAATTGCCAGCTTAACTTTAGATCCGGATTTAATTTTGATGTTGTAAGAATCTAAAATTCGAGATTATATATAGTTATTCAAAAAAGATAGAAATTGATTTCTATCTTTTTTATTTTTAAAGGCTTACATTTTTTGATTACTTTAGCCTAAATTTTTTAAAATGAAAAGAGTTTACTTTATAATGTCCGGCGTTCTATTATTAGCTGCCTGCAATAAAAAAGAAAATACATCAACAACTACAGAAAGTATTGATAAAACGATGACAGTTCCTACAACAAAGGATTCGGTATCTGTAACTCCTCCTGCTACAAATGGTTCAGCACCTGTAACTCCAAATGTTTCTGCTGCTCCACAAACTGTTAATGTTACGCCGCAAATTACATCTACTCTTCCACAAACACCTGTTTCAACAGCTCCGGGAATGAATCCACCACATGGACAGCCAAATCACCGTTGTGATATACCTGTTGGCGCACCTTTGAATTCGCCACCACAAAATGCAGCGCCTCAAACTTCTGTTCTACCACAAGCTGTGGCTCCTGCACAGACACCATCTGCAAATATGGTAGTACCACAACCATCTGCATCACCTATAGCAACTGCTCCGGGAATGAATCCACCACACGGAGAACCAGGACACCGTTGTGACATACCTGTTGGCGCACCTTTGAAATAATCCTAACATACAAATTTTTGTAGTTAAATACAAAAACAGTATATTTGCAACCTAAATTTTTAAAGAAATAATGAGCACAATATTTACATTATTTATGGTTCTTATCGTGATTGCAAGTGTTTTGCTAATCATCATCATTATGGCACAAAATCCAAAAGGAGGAGGTCTTTCAGGAACTTTCGGAGGTTCTGGTGCTGCAAAGTTTGGCGTACAAAGAACCAACGACTTTATGGAAAAAGCAACCTGGACATTAGGAATTGTAATTGTATCATTAATTATATTAAGTGTCATTCTTACAGGTAAGCCTGTACAAAGAGTGCAGCAAGCTCCAAAACAACAAACTACAGCTCCGGCACAGCAAACTCCGGCACAAAGCACACCTGCAACTGCTACTCCGGCTACAACAACTCCGGCACAACAACCGGTTCCTGCAGGAAATTAATTTTTTAAAAGATTATAAAATAATAAAAAGCGATTCAAAATTCTGGATCGCTTTTTCATTGAAGTTTTATTTTTTCGAGATGATGCCGCAATTTCAGACCTGCTGATAAAAATGAATGCTGAATTTTATGATTCTTGTAATATTTATCAACAAAAATTTGCATGGCGCCATAAAACCTTTCCAGATAAATGCTATCCTTCACCGTACTTTCACCTTTATGATGCAGGATGGATGATTTACCATAGTACCAATTTTTATAACCATTCTTTTGTAGCGTATAACATAAATCGATGTCTTCTCCATACATAAAATAAGACTCATCCAAACCACCGATTAGATTATAAACCTCTTTTTTGCAAAGCAAAAAAGCTCCCGTAATCACCTCAACTTCTGCAATATCAAATTCCCCAATATCATTTCGATAATAAGATTTTGAGTTGTTTTTTTTGAAATTGATAAAAAGTTTCTCAAAGGAATTGAACATATCCGGTACTGAACGTTTACTTTCTGGAAGAAAATAACCTTTTGCATCGTGCATTCTTACGCCAAGACAACCGAAATTTGTTTTAGCATCCGCAAATTGTAAAATTTCATTCATATAAAATCCTTCGAGTTCAGTATCAGGATTTAGCAACAAAATGTATTCTCCTTTAGCTTCTTTTACTGCCGTGTTATTAGCAACTGCAAAACCCTTATTTTCAGCAGATTCAATAAATTTAGTTTTGCGAAATCCTTTAATTAAAGACTTCCACGAAGAATCCGGTGAAGCATTATCCACTACAATCACCTCGTAATCTACATCACAAAATTTTTCAATTGAAGAAAGACATTTCCTCAATAAATTGGTAACATTATAATTAACAATGATGATGGTAAGCTTCATAAGAAATTAATCTCTTTCGTTATAAGGTACACGGTTTTGTATGGAACGTCCCAAAGAAATTTCATCAGCATATTCCAATTCATCACCTACGGAAATCCCACGTGCTATTGATGAAAATTTCACCTGAAAATTTTTGAATTTTTTATAAATATAATAAGCTGTAGTATCACCTTCCATAGTAGCACTCAAAGCAAAAATAAGTTCTTTTACGGCGGTATCATTTAGCTTTCTTTCAATCCCTGAAATATTGAGTTGATTGGGTCCTACACCTTCCATTGGAGAAATCTTTCCGCCTAAAACAAGATATTTTCCCGTATATTTTCCCGTATTTTCTATTGCCATTACATCTCGCACATCTTCTACAATACAGAGTTGTTCAGAATTTCGTTTGGAGCTGGCACAAATTTCACAAATTTCAAAATCTGAAAAATTGTGACATTCTTTACAATATTTTATATCGGTCACTAGTTTTTTTAAGGCGTCTCCCAAAGATATGGCCTGGCTTTCGGGCTGTTTCAGAAGATGCAGCGCTAATCTTAACGCCGATTTTTTTCCAATTCCGGGCAAACCTGAAATTTCTTCAACGGCTTTTGCCAAAATTTTACTCGGATAATCCATTTCACAAAGATAAAAACACAAATGTCTTTTTCCTATATTTGAGAAAAATTAAATGAAATGATTCTTAAAAACCTGAATTATCCGCTCGATTTTAAATTCAAAATCTCTACGCTATCAAGCGACTTCAATATTACTGATGTGAATGGGAACTACGTTTGCTATGTAAGACAAAAACTTTTTAAGCTAAAAGAAAATGTTGTGATTTACTCGGATGAAAGTCGCAGCAAAGAACTTTATACCATAAAAGCCAACCAATGGATTGATTTTAATGCCTCTTACTCAATGATGCAGACGAGTGGAAACTCCGTAGGAACACTTGCCAGAAAAGGAATGCGCTCATTTTGGAAATCAACTTACGATATTCTGGATGGTAATAAAAATACTCTTTTTCAAATTACCGAGAGAAATGCCTGGACGAAAATTTTGGATGGTTTTGTAAGTGAAATTCCCGTGATTGGATTTTTCACAGGGTACTTTCTTAATCCAGTTTATGATGTGAAGGATAAAACCGGAAGATTGATTTTTGAACTCAAAAAGATGCCTTCGTTCTTTGGCAGAAGATTTCAACTGCATAGAAAAGTGGATATTGCTGATGAACAGGAAACCCTCGTTGTGCTTTCACTTTTGATGATGGTATTGCTTGAACGTGCTAGAGGATGATGAATAATGATTGAATGGAAATGGTTTTCAAATAAATCTAAAAGTAAATTGATGAGAAAAATTTTTGCACTGTTTGTAATTGCGGTTTTGTTTTCGTGTAAAAAAGAAGAAAAAATAAGCACCGAAAAAACTGTTCCAAAAACTGAAACGAAGGTAGAAACCAAAAAAGATTCAGCAGTTGCGAAAGACCTTCAACTCGAAAATTTCGGGTTTCCGCAGGAAATACAGGGTTGTTCCTGTTATTTTGCAACAGATCGTGAGCAGTTTGTAAAGCAAAATTACATTTATGTGGACGATTATCAGCAGAATGGATTTATAAAAATCAACGGTAAACTCTTTAAACTTGACTATGATAAAAAAAATGAGGTTTTACCGGAAAAAGCCCTTAATATTAACCTTCACAACAATGATTATAAAGTACAGCTGAAAGGAACCGTTGTAGAAGAAGGTGAAATAGAAACAGCTTTGTATAAAGGGACTTTGACCGTGGAAAGCAAAGATGGCAAAAAAACTGTCATTCCCGTTTATGGTGAGTGCGGCTGTTAAAGTTTATTAAAATCTGTATATACGCTTCTGAAAGGTTTCGGAAGCGTTTTTTTATTCTTAAATTTGAGAAAAATAATCTTATGGATATTACACAACTCGAACCACAAATAATTTGGAAGAATTTTGCTGCGCTTAATTCAGTTCCGAGACCTTCAAAAAAAGAAGGAAAAGTAATTGAATTTATTAAAAATTTTGGTGAAAGCCTAAGCTTGGAAACCCATGTAGACGAAGTAGGCAATGTTATCATTAAAAAACCGGCAACAGCAGGAATGGAAAACCGAAAATCAGTCGTTTTGCAATCGCATCTGGATATGGTTTGCCAAAAGAATAATGATGTAAATTTTGATTTTGAAACCCAAGGCATACAGATGGAAATTGATGGAGATTGGGTAAAAGCAAAAGGAACAACGCTTGGTGCTGATAACGGATTAGGCGTGGCTGCAATAATGTCGATACTAGAAAGTTCAGATATTGCTCATCCTGCATTAGAAGCCCTATTCACCATTGATGAAGAAACAGGAATGACCGGAGCCATCGGTTTGAAACCGGGACAATTGAATGGTGACATCTTACTGAATCTTGATACTGAAGAGGATGATGAAATCGATATCGGTTGTGCAGGTGGTATAGACGTTACTGCAACTCAAAAATATGAAACCGTAAAACCAGAAGGTCAAACTGTAAGAGTATACGTCAAAGGTTTACAGGGAGGACATTCCGGTATGGATATTCACAAAGGATTTGGAAATGCGAATGTAATTTTGGGCAGACTGCTTTACACCGGACTATACAACCAGAATATACAGTTAATTTCTATCGATGGTGGCGGATTGAGAAATGCAATACCTCGTGAAGCCTACGCTGTAATTTCTGTGAGAAACTCTGATGAATTCATCGAAAATTGCGTGGCTCTTAAAAGTGCTATTCTAGAAGAATTTGCAGGCGTTGAAAAAGACATCGAAATCAGAATTGAAAACTTCACCTCACCGGAAAACGGAATTTCTGTTGAAGATTCAAAAAAAATAATTTTGGCGCTAAAGGCTGCTCACAATGGCGTTTACAGAATGAGCCCTGATGTTGCGGATTTGGTAGAAGCCTCTAACAATGTAGCCAGAGTAGAATTGAAAGGTGGCGAACTAAAAATCTTAAACCTTTCTCGCTCCTCTGTAGAATCTACAAAAATGGCAGTAGCAGAACAGTTGAAATCAGTTTTTGAATTGGCTGGAATGCAAGTTGAATTCAGCGGTTCATATCCCGGTTGGAAACCAAAACCCGGCTCTGAAATCGTAAAAATTATGGAAGGTATTTACGAGAAAGATTTCGGAAGCAAACCACACGTGGTAGCTTGTCACGCCGGATTAGAATGTGGAATTATCGGTGCGAATTATCCCGATATGGAAATGGTGAGTTTTGGTCCAACCATTCGTGGTGCACACTCTCCTGATGAGAGAGCCAACATCCCTTCTACCCAAAAATTTTGGGGCTATTTGAAAGAAATTCTTGCTAATATACCTGCTAAATAAACTTAAAAATCCGCTCTGAAAGGGCGGATTTGTTTTTATAAATCTATTAATATGTGCATGGAAGAAAAATTTAGGATTGATGATATGATAGCTTCAAGACAAATTTATTCGTACCAATATAGATTTTATTTATATTTGAATTGAATTCGACAAAATCACAATGACAACACCAGAACACGACAAAAGCATCGCCAAAATGACCTTCGCTTCTGTTTATCCTCATTACATTACCAAAATAGAAAAGAAAGGCAGAACTAAAGATGAGTTGAACGAAGTGATTAATTGGCTTACCGGTTTTGATGAAGCAAAACTTCAGAAACTGATCAATGAAAAAGTAACTTTTGAGCAGTTTTTTAATGAAGCGAATCTAAATCCGAATGCGGAACTTATCAAAGGCGTGATCTGCGGTTATCGTATTGAAGACATCGAGAATCCTCTAACTAAGCAAACAAGATATTTGGATAAATTGGTGGATGAATTGGCAAAGGGAAAGGCTGTGGAGAAAATTTTAAGAAAGTAGTTGAACATACTTCGTTGGCATTCAAAATAACTTTAAATTACTGGATGAAGTAAAATTGCGGAAAAACATACAGTTCCACATCATCAGCATACGGTGTAAGAAAAGCATCAATGTTTCGTGCATTATAACCATCAAATTGTTGCTGAACTAAAGATTCAGGCGTAATTTTTTTTCCGTTTGTACCATTACAAAAACTGAAAAAACAGATAATATGATTGTGAAAACATTTTTCATAGTTATTTTTTTAACTGACTAAAAGTAAGAATTTTATAAAAACAAAAATCACGATTTCTCGTGATTTATTTTATAATTAAATATAAGCATTTTATTAAGGATATGGTGCAATTTCAACTTCCAATCCATCCAATTCTTCAGTGATATGGATTTGGCAACCTAACCTAGAATTTTCTTTCACGTGATAAGCTTCACCAAGCATTGCATCTTCTTCATCGCTCATTTCAGAAAGGTTTTCTGCGCCATTTACAATGTAGCATTGACACGATGCACACATTGCCATACCTCCACAAACACCAATAGTACCTTCTTCCGCTAACTCATAAGAACGAATAACTTCCATAAGGTTCATCGACATATCAGTGGGTGCTAAAATCTCGTGTGAAACACCGTCCCTGTCTGTAATTTTTATGTTAATATCAGTCATATTTTAATTCAAAGTTCAAGATTAAATTTTTCGCGTGTAGTGTTAATTTTCCACTTTTTTAATCAATCTTTTTTACCACCGCTTTCTCGGCTTCTTTACGACTCCCGTCGAAACCATCTACACCGCTTACAGTGGTGTACTTCAGAACGTATTTTTTACCCGGATTGATACGGTTATAAACACTCTGGCACATCAAAGTGGCTTCGTGGAAACCGCATAAAATCAATTTCAATTTTCCGGGATAAGTATTGATATCGCCTACTGCATATACACCTTCAATATTGGTTTGATAATCTAAAGCATTGTTCACTTTGATGGCATTTTTTTCAATCTCAAGCCCCCAATTTCCAATTTCTCCTAATTTCGGAGTAAGTCCAAATAGTGGAATAAAGAAATCGGTTGCAATATCTTCCTTCACACCATCTCTTTCTAAAGTGATGCCTTCGATATGTCCGTTTCCTTTTAATGCGACCACTTCTGCAGGAGTGATCAGGTTAATTTTTCCTTGATTTTTAAGTTCTTGAACTTTTTCTACAGAATCTAATGCTCCACGAAACTCGTTTCTGCGGTGAATTAAAGTAACTTCGCTTGCTACATTAGATAAAAAGATGCTCCAATCTAAAGCAGAATCTCCACCACCGGCAATGACTACTTTTTTATTTCTGAAATGTTCAGGATCTTTTACGAAATATTCCAGGCCATTTTCTTCATACTGTGCAAGATTTTCAAGATGATCTGGTTTTCTAGGTTCAAATGTACCCAAACCTCCGGCTATTGCAACGGCTCTTGCTCTGTGTACAGTTCCTTTATTGGTTACCACCTCAAACCAGTCTTCATCAACTTTAGTTAAAGTAACGGCAGTTTCTGCAAGTGTAAATCCCGGTTGAAATTGCTTGATCTGCTCCATCAGATTATCAATAAGTTCTCCGGCATTAACTGTAGGATAACCAGGAATATCAAAAATCGGTTTTTTAGGATACAATTCTGCAAGTTGCCCTCCCGGTTGTGGAAGAGCATCAATGATGTGACATTTTATTTTTAAAAGTCCGGCTTCAAAAACTGCAAAAAGTCCCGTAGGTCCTGCTCCGATGATGAGCAAATCAGTGGTAATCATTTAAAGAAATTTTAAATTTTTCTGAAATTAAAAAACTTCGCAAAAATACTAAAAATATAATGAAGGCATGTGTAACCTATGATACAAAAAGTTCATACAATGGCTGATATTCGTCAGTAAAAAAGGTATTATCTTTGTGGCAAAGAATTTGCAAAAACTCATGTATGAAGAAGATTTTAAGTATAATTACCTTATTAAGTTTTATAATAACATTTGCACAATTAACCAACATCAAGTCCGGTGAAAGCCTGCACTATAGGATTCATTATGGACTTTTGAATGCAGGCACTGCTACACTTACCACGCTGAAAACCAGCTATCAGGGTGTTCCACATTTTTATGTAAAAGGTGTTGGAAAATCAACAGGTGCTGTAAGAGCATTCTTTAAAGTAGATGACTTATACGAAAGTTTTATCAATATCCAGACAGGCTTACCTAGTTATTATGTAAGAAATGTTAAGGAAGGTGGTTATAGCCAACATTTACAAACCGTATTCAATCATAGTAACCAAACTTTAATTTTAACGGATAAGAAAAATCCTGCCAATGGTTCTAAAACGTTGAAGAGTGTGAAGGGAATTCAGGATATGCTATCAGCTTTTTATTATTTAAGAGGTAGTGATGATTTGAAAGTGGGCAAAACCTTAAAAATGAATGTATGGATTGATGATGAAATGTTCCCTTTCCAATTAAGAGTTGACGGAACTGAAGATGTAAGAACCAAATTTGGAACTATAAACTGCTTGAAAATTACGCCGATGGTAATGAGTGGAAGGGTTTTTAAAGCTAAAGAAGGAGTAACTATGTGGGTAACAAACGATCAAAATCGTGTGCCTGTATCTATAAAGGCAGAATTGGCAGTAGGGTCTTTGAAGGCAGATTTAGAGCGTTATTCCAATGTTATGTACCAATTGAATTTTAAAAAATAATCTCATAAAGCTTCTTATAACCGGCGATTTGCCGGTTTTTTTTATTGGTATGTAACAAACTACCGCTTTCTGTTGTCGTATTCTGTATGAACTAAACCATGAAAAACCAATTAACCTTACTATTTATTATCATTTTCCAAACATTGATGTTTGCGCAGAACAATGAAACAAAAAATGATGTCGCTAGAAAATCTATAAAAGCTGTAAGAATAGATGAAGCTCCCAAAATAGATGGGATTCTAGATGATGCAGTTTGGCAAAATGCGCCTGTTGCTACCGACTTTGTCGAAAGAAACCCCAACAACGGAAAACCACAACCCGAAGCTTACAAAACCACTGTAAAAATTCTTTACGATGATACAGGGATTTATTTTGGTGCGCAGATCAACTCTCCTGAACCTTCTAAAATTGCCCGCGAAATGATGGAGCGTGATAATATTGCCAATGATGATGTGTTGGGAATTACCATTAATGGCTATAATGACAAACAGCAAAGTTTGATGTTTATCATTCAAGCTTCCGGAGTGCAGGCAGATGCTAAAATTGTTATTAACAACAATGATGATTTTTCTTGGAATGCCGTTTGGTACAGCGCTGTAAAATTAAACGAAAAAGGTTGGGCAACTGAAGTTAAAATACCTTACTCCGAGTTGCGCTTTCCCAAAAAAGATATACAAGAATGGGGAATTAATTTCTTTTCGCAGGTACAAAGCATTCAGACACAATATACTTGGAATTTCGTAGATAATAAGAAAGGGACATTTATGACCTACGACGGAATCCTCAACGGAATAGAAAACATTAAAACACCAACACGACTCTCTTTCCTTCCCTATTTTTCAACTTATGCCAATCATTACGACAGCAAAACTTCTTTCAATGTAAACGGAGGTATGGATTTAAAGTATGGTATTAATGACGCTTTTACTTTAGATATGACTTTAATTCCCGATTTTGGACAGGCTAATTTTGATAATGCAGTTCTTAATCTTGGTCCTTTTGAACAACAATATGAAGAAAATCGTTCGTTTTTCACGGAAGGTACTGAACTGTTCAATAAAGGAAATCTGTTTTATTCCAGAAGAGTTGGCGGAAGCCCTTCAAAACAACCTAATATTGCACAAGATGAGGAGTTACTTCACAATCCTGAAAAGGTAAAACTATTTAATGCTCTTAAAGTTTCAGGAAGAACCAGCAAAGGCCTTGGGATTGGCTTCTTTAATGGTGTTACCGAGAAAATGAAAGCTTCGGTAAGAAATAAAACCACTGGTGATACTCGTGAAGAAGTAGTAGAACCTTGGAGTAATTATAATGTTTTTGTATTAGACCAAAGATTTAATGAAAATTCTTCTGTAAGCCTTGTGAATACCAACGTTACTAGAGATGGAAATTTTCGTGATGCCAATGTTACAGCGCTTCTTGCCGACATTAGAAATAAGAAAAACACTTTGAATATTTTTGGGAATTTTAAAGAAAGCATCATCAACGATTCGAAAATGATTTACGGAACCGAGGCTACTGCCGGAGCAAGTAAAATTTCGGGGATTCATCGTTTTGGTGCAAGTTTCAACTTAAGAACTAAAGATTATAACATCAACGATTTGGGTTACACCGGTGGAAATAACACTTTAAATTATTATGCGCATTACAGTTACCGTTATTTAAAACCAAGAGGAAATTTAAATAATCTTAATTACAACCTTAATCTAAATTCCATCAACAGACTTGAACCTTATATGTACAGCAATTTTGAAATTCATCAGAATTTGCAGATGACCAACAAAAAATTTCAAAATTTCGGGATGGGATTACTTGTAAAACCTTTTCAACAAAGAGATATTTTTGAACCTAGAACCTTTGGAAGGCATCTTAACATTCCGGCTATGGTGAATCCTTGGATTTTTTATAATTCAGACGAAAGAAAAAAATTCACCTATGGAGGATATACCGAAATTTATTCATACAATGCTACCGGAAGAATAAGATATATGTCTGAACTTAACACACGATACAGAGTTTCTGACAGATTCTCTGTTGGTTATGAATTCGATTATGATATCCAAAAAAACAACGAAGGTTTTGTTGATAAAGATGCTGATCATATTTATATAGGCAGAAGAGATATTCAAACGTTTACCAATTCCATTTTCTCACAATATATCTTTAATGAAAAAATGGCTTTGAGTTTAAATTTCAGACACTACTTTTCAGGAGTGAAGTATAATAAGTTTTCAACTTTGAATATGGATGGAAGCCTTGCTGATTCTACCTATTCTAAAAACAATGATGGAACCTATAATTTTTGGAATGTAGATTTGCGCTACAGTTGGTGGTTTGCACCCGGAAGCCAAATTACATTGCTTTACAGAAATGCAACCAACAGCTATTTGTCACAAGCCGGACAGAAGTTTAAAGACAATTTCGATTATATGTTTTCACAACCGATGCTGAATAATATTTCTTTAAAAATAACCTATTTTCTAGATTATAACAGAGTAAAAACTTGGTTTTAAGCACTTATACATTTTAATTCATATCCATTAAAAACAAAAATGCGCTTCCAAGGAAGCGCATTTTCTATATTTTAAAGATTTACAAAGATCCGAACTGCTCCAACATACGTTTATCATTTTCAAAGAACATTCTGATGTCACCCATTTGGTGAAGCAACATTACAATTCTTTCTATTCCCATCCCGAATGCATAACCCGAATATTTATCAGGATCGATATTAACGTTTTTCAAAACGGCAGGATCTACCATTCCGCAACCCAATATTTCTAGCCAACCTGTTCCTTTGGTAATTCTGTAATCGGTTTCAGAATTCAGCCCCCAATAAACATCTACCTCAGCACTTGGCTCAGTAAAAGGAAAATATGATGGTCTCATTCTTATTTTTGACTTTCCGAAAAGTTCTGTGGTGAAGAATTGTAGCGTTTGCTTCAAATCTGCAAAACTCACATTTTCATCAATATACAAACCTTCAATCTGATGGAAAATACAATGCGATCGTGAAGAAATTGCCTCATTACGGAATACTCTTCCCGGCGCCAGAATTCTTATTGGCGGCTCATTATTTTCCATATACCGTATTTGCACAGATGATGTGTGCGTTCTTAAAAGTATATCGGGATTTTGCTTAATAAAGAAAGTGTCCTGCATATCACGTGCAGGGTGATATTCCGGCATATTAAGAGCGGTGAAATTGTGCCAGTCATCTTCAATTTCAGGTCCGTCAGCTACGGCAAAACCAATGGATTTAAAAATCTCTACAATTCGATTTCTTACAAGATTGATAGGATGTCTTGTTCCAAGTTCCAACGGAAAAGATGGTTTCGTAAGGTCATCTTTTTCTACTACCAAATGAGTTGCGGTAGCATTTTTAAGATCTTCCAGTTTTGTAGCAACAGCCTGTTTTAGGGTATTGATTTTCTGGCCAAACTCTTTCTTTTGATCATTAGGCACTTCTTTAAACTTATCAAAAAGGTCGTTCAATATTCCTTTTTTTCCGCTGTATTTTATGCGGAACTGTTCTATAACATCCTTTTCTGTAGAATTGAAGTTGCCAACTTCAGCCAGTAATTCATCAATTTGTTCTAACATCTGTTTTAATTTCTAGAGGTGCAAAGTTACAATTTTGTGCTGTAAATATAAAAGGTAAAGGCGCGATATCTCGCACCTTTTCCACATCACTTATTAACACTTAAATAAATATTTATAAAAAATACTTATTTCTTTTCTAAAGCCTTTACCAATATTTGGATATTCACTTCATTTTTTATAACACCATTTTGTACCGGAACCTGAAATTTAACCCCAAAATCTTCCCGCATAATATCTTTAGGCTCCGTTGCAATGCTCACTTCCCCATTGTTTACACTTACATTTGCATTAAACTGTACTGGTTTAGTAATTCCTTTTATAGTAAGATTACCGTCTAAAATCGAGTTATAATCCCCACCTTCAGACGCTGAAACTTTTGTAATTTCATATGATGCTGTCGGAAACTTTTCCACCTCGAAGAAATCTCCGGATTTTAGATGCCCTTCTAGTTTTGCCTTCTGTTCTGCATCATCAGCAATATCAACGTTTTCTAGAGTAGACATATCTGCCACAAACTTTCCACTTTCAAGTTTATTATCCTTTACAGTAACATCACCACTTTCAAACTTAATAGTCCCAAAGTGGCTGGTATTATCAGATTTTAAAACTTTAAACCCTTTCCACTCTATCTTACTGTTCAGAGTATCCACAACATACATTTGCCCATCTTTTGTGGTCATCACATCATTACTTTCACTGGTAAGAGGCTTGTCTTTTCCACAAGAAATTAGAACAGAAGTTGTAATAATTGCCGATAAAAAGGCGTTAAGAAGATTTTTTTTCATCAAAATCAAATAGTTTGCTTAATTTATGCTAAAATAGTAAAAAAATTTCAATCAAGGGAAACAAAATCTTAATTTTGCAATATGCTACTTGAAGTTAAAAATCTACACTTTTCTTACAGCCCCGAAAAAAAACTTTTCAGCAACCTGAACATCAGAGTTGATGGTGGTAAAATCATTGCACTCGCAGGTGAAAGTGGATGCGGAAAATCAACTTTACTTAATATCATTTATGGACTTTTGGATTGGCAGGAAGGTGAGATTGTGTTTGATGGTAAAAAATTGCTTGGCCCAAAAGGAAATATTGTTCCCGGTGAAAACGAAATGAAATTTGTAGCTCAAAATTATGATTTGATGCCTTATTCTACGGTTTATGATAACGTGGGAAAATTCATTTCAAACATCAATCTTAACGATAAACGACTGAAAGTTTTAGAGCTGTTGAAGGTAGTTGGTATGGAAGATTATGCCGATGTAAAACCACAATTTTTAAGTGGTGGGCAACAGCAAAGAGTGGCTATAGCTAGAGCGCTTTCCGTAATGCCAAAATTACTTTTGTTGGATGAACCTTTTAGTAATATTGATTTTTCTAGGAAGGTTGAACTTCGGGAAAGGCTTTTCAAATATGTTAAAGAGCATCATATTTCATTAATTATCTCAACCCACGAGATACAGGAAGTAATGCCTTGGCTCGATCAAATCATTATTTTGCAAGAAGGTCGTCTCATACAGAATGATGCTCCGGAGGAAACTTACAAAAATCCTTATAATGATTATGTTGCAAAGCTTTTTGGTGAGGTAAATGTGCTTTCTGATGAAGAAAAAACCAAGCTTGGAATTACAAAAAACCTTTGGTATCCTTCCGAAATTAAAATTGCTGAAAACGGAACTGAAGCCAAAGTTTTAGAAAGCAGATTTGCCGGAAACCATTATTGGAACAGGGTTTTTGCTCAAGAAATACCACTTGTTATTTATTCTGAAAACCAACTGTCTGATACTGTGAATATTAAATTTCAGTAGTTATTGTTAATATGTTTATAAATAATTGGATAATTGTCTAAATATTTGGCAAGAAATTTGAATTATTCTTGTAAATTAGTTTTCGCGAAAAATACAAGGAAATCTTTGGTTAATTCTCTTTCTGCCTTTGTAGACTGTAATTAGTTTCATTCTATCGGAACAATGAAGTCTTTTGAATTTGAACCCTGTCCAAATTTTTCCTTTTTTATTTAAAATCCATACCATTTATAAATAAAAAAAGTCCACAAAATGTAGACTTTTCATTTTTTTATATCTAGTGATTTAAGCTTTCTTCACAAATTCGGACTTCAAAGCCATAGAACCGAAGCCATCTATCTTACAATCAATATTATGGTCAGAATCCGGACGCAAACGGATGTTTTTCACTTTAGTTCCGGCTTTTACAGGTTTTGGCGCACCTTTCACAGGTAAATCTTTTATCACTACTACAGAATCTCCGTCTATAAGTTCATTTCCGTTACTGTCAAAAACTTTATTCTCATTACCAACTTCTGCAGGATCCCATTCGTGGAAACACTGGGAACACACCAATAGATTATCCTGTTCGTAGGTAAATTCCGAATTACATTTTGGGCAGTGTACTGTATCACTCATCGTTTTATTTTTTGCAAAGATAAAGGTTTCTCAAGTATTTTACAGATATACACAGCTTCTTAAAAAAAAGACTCTATTTAATAAGAAAAATTTACAATACATTTATGCAAATGAAATTTTTAGCAAAATATATATTCTAACCGTCAATTAACTTATTCTGATTTTGAGTTTGAAAACCGTAATTTTGCAAAACTTTAGAATTTAAAATCTAAAATTTAAAATCCAACAAATGGAATTGATTCACCGAAATTTACTCATAGGCATACACGACGCACTGAAAGAAACGTTTTTCGAGAAAAACAAATACGCCGATAAAGTTATTGAACGACTACTGAAAGCCCACAAAAAATGGGGCAGCGAAGACCGCAAAACGGTTTCCGAAATTTTCTATAACATCATCCGCTGGAAAAAACGTCTAGAATATTATATGGGCGAAGGCGTGAAACCGGGAAATGTTTACAAAATGATCCTAGCTTATCTTCTTTGGAGTAAAACCAAATACAAAAAATTTGAAGAATTTGAAGGCATCAAAATCGCTGATATTCTGAAAAAGCTTGAAAAAAACACGGTTCCATCAAAAGCCATTCAACATTCGATTCCAGATTGGTTGGCTGAAACTTTGGAAAAGGAACTTGGTGAAAAATGGGAAAAAGAAATGATTGCCCTTAATGAACAAGCACCAACCGTTCTTCGCGCTAACACTTTGAAAACAACTGTTCGCGAATTGATGGATGAGCTGAAAGAAGAAAATGTGGCCAGTTTTGGCTTAAAACAATATCCGGATGCCGTACAACTTGAAGAAAAAAAGAATGTTTTTCTAACTTCTGCTTTCAAAGACGGCTTGTTTGAAGTGCAAGATGCAAGTTCACAAAAAATTGGTGAAATGCTTGATGTACAAGAAGGTATGCGTGTTGTAGACGCTTGTGCCGGAGCCGGAGGAAAAACACTTCACCTCGCAGCATTGATGAAAAATAAAGGGCAAATTATCGCCCTCGACATCTACGATTGGAAACTGGCAGAACTGAAACGCCGTGCGAAACGCGCCGGAGCTCACAATATTGAAACCCGTGTCATTACAGACAATAAAGTGATTAAAAGACTTCACGAAAAAGCGGATCGACTGTTGATTGATGCGCCTTGTTCAGGTTTAGGCGTCTTAAAAAGAAACCCAGACAGCAAATGGAAAATTGACCAGGATTTTATCGACAGAATAAAAGGTGAACAGCAGCAAATCTTGCAGGATTATTCTAAAATTCTCAAAAAAGGTGGTAGGATGATATATGCTACTTGCTCTATCCTACCTTCTGAAAATAATGAACAGGTCGAGAAATTTCTCGAAAACAACCCGGATTTCAAACTCATAAAAGATGATAAAATAATGCCAAGCGAAGGGTACGATGGTTTTTATATGGCTTTGATTGAGAGATTGAAATAAGAAAATTTCAAATATTTATTTGCCACGATTCACAAATGATTTAATTAGTGATCCGTGGCAAATGCTTTTCAACTTAAAAAAATCCTTTCAAATTGCTAAAATTTTAATTTTAACTTAAAATTTTCCTTTTTAAAAATTAATTTTAGAAAATTTTAAACTAAATATAAATTTTTATTTCTTTTTATAAACTTTGGTTTTATTATTGCAAAAGAATTTTAACTAGAATAATTAAAACGGTTTATTTTCAATTTGATTTTGAAATTAAATTCAATCATTAACAATTTGAAAATTTAAACCTGAAACTTTAAACAATAGATGTATGTGCGGAATTGTATGCTTGTTTGATGCAAAACAAAAAACAGAGGTTTTAAGACCTCAAATTTTAGAAATGTCTAAAAAAATTCGTCATCGCGGTCCGGATTGGAGCGGGATTTTCCAAGACGAAAAAACCATAATGTCACACGAACGTTTGGCGATTGTAGATCCAACCTCTGGTAAACAACCACTTTACAGCAAAGATGGCAAAATTGTTTTAGCAGTGAATGGGGAAATTTACAACCATCAAGAATTGAGGAAAGAGTTTCCGGATTATGAGTTCCAAACTCAATCGGATTGCGAGGTTATTTTAGCTTTATACCAAAGAGATGGAAAAAATTTTCTTGAGAAACTGAATGGGATTTTTGCATTTGCGCTTTACGACAGCGAGAAAGATACATTTCTTGTAGGAAGAGACCATATGGGAATTTGCCCTTTGTATCACGGGTGGGATAAAAACGGAAACTATTATGTAGCTTCTGAATTAAAAGCTTTAGAAGGCGTTTGCAACAAAATTGAAACTTTTCTACCGGGGCATTTTCTTTACAGTGAAGATGGATACGAACTTCAACAGTGGTACAAAAGAGATTGGGATGATTTCGAAAACGTGAAAGATAACGAAACTGATATTGCAAAAATCAGAAAAGCTTTGGAAGATGCGGTACATCGACAACTGATGAGTGATGTTCCTTATGGTGTTTTGCTTTCAGGTGGTTTAGATTCTTCAATTATTTCTGCAGTTACTGCAAAATATGCCCGTAACAGAATAGAAAGCGGTGATACACAGGAAGCTTGGTACCCAAGACTTCACAGTTTTGCGGTAGGTTTGGTTGGTTCTCCGGATTTAATGGCTGCGAGAAAAGTAGCAGATCACATCGGATCTATTCACCATGAAATTAATTTTACAGTGCAGGAAGGTTTGGATGCTGTGCGTGATGTCATTTATCACCTTGAAACTTATGATGTAACAACGGTTCGCGCTTCTACACCAATGTATCTTTTGGCAAGAGTCATTAAATCTATGGGTATTAAAATGGTGCTTTCCGGTGAAGGATCAGATGAATTATTCGGTGGTTACCTTTATTTTCACAAAGCGCCAAATGCCAAAGAATTTCACGAGGAAACGGTGAGAAAATTAAGTAAACTCCATCTTTACGACTGTTTAAGAGCCAATAAAGCCTTGATGTCTTGGGGAATTGAAGGGCGCGTTCCATTCCTCGATAAAGAATTTATGGATGTAGCGATGACGGTAAATCCTAAAGATAAAATGGTTAATAAAGCCGAAGGTAAAATTGAGAAATGGGTTTTAAGAAAAGCTTTTGAAGATTTATTGCCTGAAAGTGTTGCATGGAGACAGAAAGAACAATTTAGCGACGGCGTTGGTTACAGTTGGATCGACAGCTTGAAAGAAGTGGCCGAAAAAGAAGTGACCGATGAAATGATGGCGAATGCAAAATTCAGATTCCCTGTAAATACGCCTCAAAATAAGGAAGAATATCGTTACAGAACCATTTTTGAAGAGCATTTCCCAAGTGAAACCGCTGCTTTAACGGTGCCTTCTGTTCCATCAGTTGCGTGTTCTACACCAATTGCTCTGGAATGGGACGAAGCCTTCAAAAAAATGAATGATCCGAGTGGTAGAGCGGTTTTGAGCGTGCACGAAGACAGTTATTAAATGTGTATATTTCCTACTTTGTTGGAAGTAAATAAGTGATAAGTGAACAAATTCCGGAAAATTTCCGGGATTTTTTTTTTTGAGTTGTCATACCCGAAGGAATAAGCAAAATTTTAAGATCGATTGTTTTGCGAAGAAATCCAAGAGTGGTTTTTATTTTAAAAATCTTCTTTCTTAATCTTTAATAAAGCAAAATACTACCTACTAATATTATTTTATTTCTATAATAAAAAAAGAAACCCTTAAAAATTTGCATTTTAAGGGTTTTATATTTTTTTTCGCAGAAAGGAAGGGATTCGAACCCTCGATACAGTTACCCGTATACTACCTTTCCAGGGTAGCCTCTTCAACCACTCGAGCACCTTTCTAATTGAGGTTGCAAAAATACTTAAAATATTTGGATATCAAAATGAGAATTGGAAATTTAAAAATCTTCCGTCATTTCACCGCTTAAATCTTTTGAAAAATTTTCCGCAAACGTTCCACTGTAATTGGGGTTACCAATGAGGTGCATCGCTTTTGTTATGGCACTTTCAGCTGTAATATCATTTCCGCTGATGGCATCAATTTTCGAGAAAACATTACTGTTTTCATATTTCCCAAAACTTATTCCGCCCGATACACATTGGCTTACAACCACAATTTCAGTTCCGTTGTCTCGAATTCTTTTTAAGGTTTTTTCGGTTTCAGCACTGCTGAATATGGTTCCCGATCCGAAAACCTGTAGAATTAACACCTTCATTTTAGGCAGTTCCGGAAACAAATCCATACTCATTCCCGGAAAAATTCTCCAAAACAAAACCTCACGAGAAAGATGAAGATCTACCGAAAAAGGAACTTCTGATCTACAACGAAAAAGTGCTTCTTTATCCACATTGAGGTGCACACCAGACTGACCCAGCAAAGGATAATTCGGACTTTGGTAGGCATCAAAATATTCGGCTGAAAATTTCAGCGTTCTGTTTCCTCTTAACAATTTATACTCAAAATATACAGCAACTTCCTGTATTACAGCTTCATTATTTTCGTAAAGACTGGCGTAATAAAGACTTGTGAGAAGGTTTTCCTTTGCATCGGTACGCAAATCACCAATAGGAAGTTGTGATCCTGTAAGAATCACCGGTTTTTTCAGGCCCTTCAACATAAAACTTAATGCGGAAGCGGTATATGCCATGGTATCAGTACCGTGAAGGATTAAAAAACCGTCATAATTTTCATAATTTTTACCGATATAATTGGCGATAATTCTCCACTGTTCCGGTCCCATATCTGATGAATCCAAAGGTTCTTGAAAAGGATGCACAGATACTTCACACTCAATCAGTTTCATTTCAGGAATTTTGCTGAAAATGTTTTCAAAATTAAAAGGAACAAGACTTCCGGTTTCGTAGTCTTTTTCCATACCAATAGTACCACCGGTGTAAATGAGAAGAACTTTACGTTTCATATTTCCAAAAATACGTTAATTTGTATAGACGAAACAAGACAGTTTTTTGAGACTTTATTTGTTTCCATAACAAAGACATCAGTTTTAGTAATCTTTTATTAAAATTTGAAAAAAGCAGATTTGTCTTATAGTCGAATTTTAAAACAATGGAAAAACATAAAGAAACATTTGAATATCTGAAACAGTTTTTAACCGAAGAACGCCTGCAAAAAATTGAATATTTTGCGGAGGAGAGCTCAGATTTTGTATTGCCGGTTTTAGAAGATGTGTATCAGTATAGAAATGCAGCAGCAATAGTAAGAAGTGTGGAAGCGTGCGGTTTCCATAAAGTTATCGCAATGGAAGAGGAAAATATTTTCGATCCCAATTTAAGGGTAACTAAAGGCGCAGATACTTGGGTTGAAGTTGAGAAAATGCCCGCAACAATAACATCGTTGAAAGATATTAAAAAAAGAGGCTACAAAATTATCGCAGTTTCACCAGAAAAAAATGCAACCATGCTTCCTGATTATCAAATTAAAGAACCTATAGCTTTGGTTTTTGGCACTGAACTAAACGGAGTATCGGATGAAATTTTGAATTTTGCCGATGAAACTCTGGCTATACCGATGTACGGTTTTACCAAAAGTTTTAATGTGTCTGTAGCTGCGGCAATTTGCATGTATGAGATGAAGCAAAAACTTTTGACATCCGGTTTGAAATATAAATTATCTGAAGATAAAAAATTGAATTTGAAAATCCGTTGGGCAGTAAATTCCATAAGAAGTGGTGAGGAAATCTTCAAAAATTATTTACAGAAGAATTATGAATAACATCTGATAGCACTGAAACACCTCAAAGTTTAAATCATCTTCTCATAACTCCAAGCACTTACAAAAATTCCCGCGGTTTCGGTTCGCAATCTTTGATTCCCGAGTGAAACTGCCTTTATTCCTTTTTCTGAAAACATTTTAATCTCATTTGGGGAAAAATCACCTTCCGGACCAATTAAAAAAGTGATGTCACTTAGAGGAAAATCTGTAGATTTCAGTTCAATTCGTTCAAAAGAACTGTCGCAATGGGCGACGAAAGTGTTTTCGGGATTGATGTTTTTTATGAAATCTTGAAGTTTTAACAAATCATTAATTTTCGGGAAATGAAAACGCAGGCTTTGTTTGCTCGCAGCAATGGCTTGTTTCCTAATTTTTTCGATATTCAGGTTTTTACGTTCCGTTTTTTCGGTGTTTAGAAAAGTGATTTCAGAAATTGCCATTTCTGTTGCTTTTTCTACGAAAAATTCAATGCGGTCAATGTTTTTTGTCGGCGCAATTGCTATGTGTAATTTCGGTAAAAATTCCGGCAAGTTTTCTTCAATTTCAGATACATTAAGACTCACTTTTTTACCTTCAAACATCAATGTACCTTTCGCCAAGTTTCCTTTACCATCAGTTACGAAAATTTCTTCGCCTTCACGCATACGAAGGACTTTTATAATGTGCTGTTGCTCATCAGAATTGATTAACACTTCAGGAAAAATATCACCGTAAAAAAGTTTCATCTAACGTGGTTCAAAAATGGTTTATGTTCAATGTTTTTTAATGTTTGCGAGTTGCAGGTTGTTGCATTTGGTACATTGGTGCATTTGATAATTCTCCTGCAATTATTTCATAACTAAAAATCGTATCATTCTTCCGACTTCGAACTTCCAACTTTGGACTTCTTAAAATCCTCTTCCAAATCATATCTTGCCGTTGCAGAAATTGATAAGTCTGCATACTCTCCCCTATCATATTTCAGCTTAGCAACCATAGCAATCATTGCAGCATTATCTGTAGTGTACTCAAATTTTGGGATATAGATGTTCCAACCTAATTTCTCCACATTATCCTGCATCGCCTTTCTTAATCCCGAATTTGCTGAAACTCCTCCTGCGATAGCTACTTCTTTTATATCATAATCCGCAGCAGCTTTTTCCAGTTTTTCCATTAAAACCTCAACAATAGTTTTCTGTACCGATGCGCAGAGATTTTGTAGATTTTCTTTTATAAAATCCGGATTTTTCTTTATTTCTTTCTGAATAAAATAAAGCACAGAAGTTTTTACACCACTAAATGAATAATCGTAATGATTAAGCCTTGGTTTATTAAATTTAAATGAATTTGGATCACCTTCCTTTGCAAGTTTATCCACAATTGGGCCTGCAGGATAATCCAAATCGAATATTTTCCCAATCTTGTCAAAGGCTTCTCCGGCAGCATCATCAGTAGTTTTACCAATAATTTCCATAGCAAAATAATCCTTCACCAGAACAATCATTGTATGTCCACCACTTACTGTGAGACACAAAAACGGAAATTTTGGCGGCACAGGATTTGCATCCTCGATAAAGTGCGCTAAAATGTGTGCTTGAAGGTGATTTACCTCAATTAAAGGAACGTCCAAACTCATTGCCAAAGATTTGGCAAAAGAAGTTCCTACCAAAAGAGAACCTAAAAGTCCGGGACCACGTGTAAATCCTATGGCTGAAATATCATTTTGTTGTATATTTGCTTTGATCAGGGATTTTTGAACCACGGGGATTATATTTTGCTGATGAGCGCGTGAAGCCAACTCCGGAACAACTCCACCATAATCGTTGTGGATTTGTTGGTTGGCAGCTATGTTAGAAAGGATTTTGTTTCCTTTGATGATGGCAGCAGAGGTATCGTCACACGACGATTCTATACCCAAAATTATTTTTGACTCGCTCATAACGATGGCAAATTTAGAGAATAATTACGATAACGAAAAAGAACAAGACCTATCGCCTCAAAATGAGGTGAGCATCGAGAATGCCAAAGAACTCGTAAAAGATGCCGTTACAAATCCTGTGGAAACGGCTAAAGAGTTTACTGAGCAAGCTGCGAAAGATGTTACCAATGTAAAGTGGTGGGCTAAACTCTTGCTATGGCTTTTTTGGATTGGGCTTTCTCTATTTGTTGCTTTTGCCATCATCATCAATCTTGATTCTACAAAAAGATGGGCTGCAAACCGAGCTTTAGAACTCTTAAATCAGGATTTTAAAGCAAAAATGAGCTATCAAAGTGCCAGTGTGGATTATTTTGGAGACGTTACAATTAAAGGTCTTAAAATTCAGGACGAGAAAGGACTTGATTTTATAAAAGCCAGAGAATTCAGAGCTAATTCCAATTGGATTTCACTTGCTGTGAACCAGTTACAAAGAAACAATCACTTAAGTTTTGATGCTTTGCAATTAACTGAAGCCGACATAAAAGTGGTAACTTACAAAGGCGACAGCATTTCGAATTTCATTAAATATATCGGAAACTTCGATTCAGGAAAACCTGCTGATCCAAAAAGACCTCCTTTTCAATTGGATTCAAGGGTTGAACTTGTGAATTCCAAAGTATCCATCATCAATCAAAACAGTGAGGGCGACAAAGGAAAATGGCTGATTGCAAAAAATGTTAACCTTCTGGCTCCGAAAGTGAAAGTTAATGGCCCAAATGTTTCCGCACAAATTAATAACCTTACCTTTAAAACGACACGTTGGGGAAAGGAGCATTTTGTAGATACTTTTTCTACCGATTTGGCTATGACCAAAGAATATCTTTCGTTGTCTGATCTAACCCTTAACACTGATCATTCCTTATTGCAGGGAGACCTTAAATTTTTATTAAATAATGGTTCCTTGCAAGATTTCACCAATAAAGTACGCTGGGAAATGGATCTGAAACGTGGCAGCCAAATCAGCGGTTACGATATCAGTTATATTGTTACCAACTGGGATAATTACAAACCTGTAAATATCTCCGGCAAAATGAACGGACCTCTCAACAACTTTCATTTGGAAGATTTTGTAATGGGCAATCGTGATGTAAGCATTGCAACCAGTACTATGAAACTGCGGAATCTTCTGGATGGCAAATTTGTAATTGAAACCAACAACCTTTCGACAGATTTTACCTACAAAGGACTGAAAGCGATGCTTCCCACCTTCATCTCAACTAAAATGAAAAACTTTGCGGATGATTTTGGAAGGCTACGTTTTAACGGTGCAGCTCGTATAATGCCGGAACAAGTGTATGTGCCAAACGGAAATCTAATTACAGGAATTGGACAAGCAAGAATTAATAATTTTTATTTGGATGATTACAGCACAAACCTGCCCAAATACAGAGGTTTTTTTGATGTAAAAAATCTCAATACCAAAGTCATTACCAAAATGCCACAAGTTGGTTTAATAACAGGAAAATTTAATCTGGAAGGACAAAGTTTTGATGTTAATCAAATGGTTGTACGCACCAAAGCCAATATTTCCAGCATTGAAATAATGGATAAGACCATCAATAACCTTTATCTCGATGGACTTTTGGATAAAAAAACCTACAACGGAGTGATAAAAGTTAATGATGAGCAGGCTGTTGCGGAAGTGAATGGTTTCATCGATTTCAGAACCTCAAAGATTATGGCAGATGTGGTGGCAAACATCAAGAAACTTAACATTAACTACTTTACAGGGAAACCCGGAAATCAAATTTTAAGCGGAATAATTGACGGAAAAATATCTATGACGAATCTTAATGATTTGGATTTGAATGCCAATATGAAAGGTTTATCTTTCACCGCAAATGGAAAAACATACAATATACCAAATGCTGACTTGAAGGTCTATTTTGCCAACGGAAACCGAGTTGTAGAAGTAGATGCGCCTGGAGCTATAAACGGTAGAATTGCAGGTAGATATCAGCTTGAAGACCTTGCAGGAATGATACAAAACGGTTTGCAGAAAGTTTTAGTAGGACCTCCACCAAGAAAACTTTATCGCGGACAAAGTTTTAATATGGAATTTGATGTGAAACAAGGTCTTGTAAATTATTTTGAACCTGATTTACGAATTCCGAGTGGTGCGAGAGTTTCCGGCTCCTATGAAGGAAATTCAAACAATTTAGTTCTCAATGTAGATGCACGTTCTTTGATGTATCTGATGACTAAAACCCAAGAAATTACTGATGCAGACAAAGCTCTAGCAGCAGTAAACCCAGCTTACAAAGTTCCTGATGACGCCAGAACTACAAGAGACAGCGCAATGGTTGACAACCTGATCCTGAAAATTAATACCGCAAATCTTGATGAACAAATTTTTGCAAAAATTGATCGTGTGCTTTACAGCCAAAATGTTTTCAAGGATATAACTTTAACCGGTAAAAACGAGAATAATAAGGTTCTGCGTTTGGCAGCCAACTTTTTGCACGGATCTCCTGCAGAAGAAATTGATGGCAAACTGAAAGCTTATGCCGTTAATTTAAACCAAAGTACTAACAGTGCCGGAGATTATGTTGTAAGATTTGAACCTACAGAAGTAAAACTGAATAATGTGGTTTGGCATATCGATACGAGTCCTGAACTGAATCATTCTATCACCTACCGCAAAAAACAAGGTGACTTTCTCATTGAAAATGTAAGACTTTATTCGGATGAAAGCTCATTATTGGTAAAAAACGGAATTTTCAAATCTGCTAAAGATTTTACCGCAGAAGGTGAAATACAGAATTTACAGCTGGCAAAATTACTAGAAATGCAAACCGGCGGTAATGATATGGATATCCATGGTGTAGCCAATGGAAAATTTAATATCAAAATGAACAAAAACAATCTGGAACCATTGATTGATATGAATGTAGATAACATTACAATGAATGGTAAGGATATGGGAAATATCGTAATAAATGCGAAAAACAGTTCTACACCAAATGTTTTTGATATTGATGCGAAAGTAATTTCTGCCGGGATTATTGGAGATAACAAACTCCACGTTACCGGAACTATAAATAACAATACCACCAAACCGACTTTAGACATTAAAGCGGATATGAAGGATTTTGATCTCGCATTTACACAGGAATTTGTAAAAGGCGTTTTTGGAAATATACGTGGTAAAGCAAACGGTGTTTTGGCAATTACAGGACCATTAAACGATATTGATTATAGTGGTGACATCGCACTGAAGGGTTTTGGGATGAAATTAAACTTTACAGGTGTAGATTACACTTTTGAGGATACCGTCATTCCATTATCAAGAGGTTTAGCAATTCTGAATGATGTTAAATTAAAAGACGGAAGAGATAACTCCAGTGGAACGATTTCCGGTGCAATACAATTCGAAACTTTAGCATCAATGGCAGTTAACCTCATTATGAGAGCCGATAATTTATTGGTACTGAATACGCAACAGAAAGATTTCGATTTATTCTGGGGAAGAGTTTATGGACAAGGTAACCTTTATGTTTCTGGACCTGTATCTGGACTTAACATTGCCACTGATCTTAATGAACCATTTAAAGCCTTAAACAACAGTGTATTCACATTTAATGCCGGTTCTACCTCAGGTGTTGATGAATTTAAAATGCTCCGTTTCTTAAAAGAAGATAAATCCGGAACCATCGTTCTTGAAGAAAAGAAAAAAAGCGGTTCTAATATGAACCTCGATTTCAATATTGCTGTAGACAGAGGAACTACTGTAAATGTTATGCTTCCTGAAGATGTGGGTAGCATCAGTGTTCGAGGAAATGCCAACCCATTAAGATTCCGAATGTTGAGAAACGGAAACATCACGATGAATGGTAATTATATGGTAGATTCCGGAACTTTTGTTTCAAAAGCCATTTTGGAAAGAACCTTCCAAATTGCACGTGGAAGCAGCATCCGTTGGGATGGTGATGCAATGACACCAGCTCTTGCCATCAAAGCAAATTATATGAGAGCCGTTACCAATGCCGGACAATATCTTGGCGCTACAGCTTTGCCTGCTGTTAACGTATTGCTCTCTGTAGACATCACTGGAACCTTAAATGAGCCAAAAGTTGAACTTGGTTTAACTGCCCCGGATCTTTCAAGCCAGCTGAAAGAAACTCTAGCAGGAAAAATGATGAGTGATGACGAAAAAGTGATACAATTTGGTTCTGTACTTATTGCCAACAGTTTCAATGTTCAAAGCAGTGGTGGATTTGATATTAATTTAGGAAATACACTCGAAAATACAGGCTATGATATGCTTTTCAAACAGTTAGGTTCCGTTTTCAATACCATTAGTAACGAAGTGCAGGTTGACATCAATTATTTGAAAGGTGATGATGCTTCCAATACTGGATCTAGAGCTAATGCAAGTTTAACCTTTGCTCTTTCACCAAGAGTTACAGTAAAAACCGGTTTAGGAGTTCCGTTATCTAAAGGCGCAGAACTAACAGAGCAAAACTATCTATCAGGAGAAGGCATTGTAGAATACGATTGGAGCAAAAATAATGATAAAACCAGATTACTCCGGGCCTATTCCAAACCTTCAAACATTGGTCTTGTTGGAGGCAATGCTGCTACTTCCGGTGGCGCTAACCAAACTTTTGGCGTGGGCGTTGTGTACAGCAAGAGTTTTAACACAATATTTAAAAGAAAAAAGAAAAAGAAATCTGCCGACAGCACAAAAATAAAAATAGATTCCGCAAAGATTGACACGATAAAATAAGTTTATATAGCATTTAATGCAAAAATTGTTAAATCTTGTTAATATTTTCATATTTTCCTTCAGTTTATATTTTTTTCTTAAATTTGCAAAAAATACATACGTTTTTTACAAAATTTACAATTAGAAAAAAAATGAATTATCAACTTGATGAAATCGACAAAAAGATTTTAGACTTTTTAGTAGAAAATACAAGAATGCCTTTTACAGAGATTGCTAAACAGATGGACGTTTCTGCAGGTACCATTCACGTAAGAGTAAAGAAAATGGAAGATGCGGGGATTATCCTTGGTTCATCTTTAACAATAGACTATGGTAAATTAGATTATCATTTTACTGCATTTATCGGGATTCTACTTACAAAATCTAACAGAACACAGGATGTATTAAAAGAGTTGTCGCAAATTCCTAACGTTATTGAGGCAAGCGTAATTTCTGGCAAATACAACATCTTCTGCAAAGTGAAGGCAAGAAACACAGAAGATGCAAAACGTATCATTTATCAAATTGATGACATACAGGATGTTATGAGAACTGAAAGTATGATTTCTATGGAAGAATACTTAAGCGACAAAAACAGATTGATAAAAGCTATTTCTATCTAAAGAAAAGCAAGACACATAAAAGAAAACTTATGGGATTTCCCGTAAGTTTTCTTTATTTTTACACCTATGGAAAATAATTATTTTAAAGATGAAAGCTCTAAAAAAGGAATGGGATTTATCTTGTCACTTATTGGTCTCTTAATTTTTACCATTATGGGAATCGGGATAGATATAGACCAATATCTGCAGTCGGCAGAAAAAGACATTGTCATTCCGCAATGGTATTTTTTTATCATCTTAATAATAGATGTTTTAATCATTCTTTCGATAATACTTATCTATTTTTATAAAAAAATTGGGGCATTCCTTTTTCCGTTAGCTACAACCGCACATTTTTTGGCGCATATGTATTTTTTGGATACATTTCTATATTCAGACGTTACTGCTTTATTTATGTATGTGGGCATTGCACTACTTGCTATAATTCCGAAATGGCAGTATTTTAAATAGATCGATATGTTTTCCAAAGCCTGCGAATATGCGATAAAATCAGCAATCTATATAGCTGAACAGAGCCTTTCTGGCAATCGGGTAAATGTGAAAGAAGTTTCACAGGCGGTGAATGCTCCTGAAGCCTTTACGGCAAAAATCCTTCAGCAGCTTTGCCGTGAAAATCTTCTGGAATCTTCCAGAGGAAAAACCGGCGGATTTATTTTCAATAAAGAAAAAATTCAACAGATTAAAATTTACGACATTATAAAAGTGATTGACGGCGAAGGTATCTTTACCAGTTGTGGGCTTGGGCTGAAGGAATGTTCCGAAGAAAATCCGTGCCCGGTACACGAGGATTTTAAAATAGTGCGCGAAAATCTTTACCAAATGGCCCGCAAATTTTCGCTTCACGATTTAGCCGTTAAAACCGAACAGGGAATTTTCCGTTTGAAGGTATAATTTTTTTTATTTTAATTAGGATATTTTTGTCCGAATTAAAAATTTATTCTTAAATTTGTTTCATCAAAAAGTAAAAAAAATGGCAACACTCGAAAAAACAATTGGCGAAATAGTAGCAGACGACTTTAGAACCGCATCAGTATTTAAGAAATATGGTATTGATTTTTGCTGTAAAGGCAACCGAAGCATTGAAGAAGCCTGCGATGTAAAGAAAATCAATCCTGAAAACATCTATAGAGATTTAGACAATATCAGCACCAACACCTCACAAAACACCGATTTCACATCCTGGCCTTTGGATTTATTGGCAGATTATGTTGAGAAAGTGCACCACAGGTATATTGAGGAAAAAACACCGGCCTTGCTTCAGTTCCTAAACAAAATCAGTAAAGTACAAGGTGGAAGGCATCCTGAACTGTTTGAAATTTACAATTTATTTGAAGAATCCGCAAAAGATCTGGCAGCACATCTTAAAAAGGAAGAACTCATCCTCTTTCCTTTCATCAAAAAAATGGTCAATGCGCAGCGAGAAGGCAAAGCTTTGGAAACTGCACATTTCGGAACTGTAGAAAACCCAGTGGCAATGATGAAACACGAACATTCTGTTGAAGGGGAACGCTTTGAAAAAATTGCAGTTTTAACCAACAAATATCAAACTCCAGAAGACGGTTGCAGTACTTATAATGTTGCATTTAAAATGCTGGAAGAATTTGAGAACGACCTTCACAAACACATCCACCTGGAAAACAACATCCTTTTCCCGAAAGCAATTGAGCTTGAAAAAACTTTCAGAAACTAAAACTTCCATATAACGGTTATAATAATTTCGCTCCGATTATTCGGGGCGATTTTATTTTTAAATTTGCAGCTTAAATTTTCAAAAAATGAGCAAAGGACTGATTACAATTGTTTTCCTGGTTATCTCTAATATTTTTATGACGCTTGCCTGGTACGGGCATCTGAAGTTTGAGGAAATGGGCTGGCTTAAGAAAACAGGAATTTTCACCGTGATTCTTTTGAGCTGGGGCTTGGCTTTGTTTGAATACATTTTTCAAGTTCCGGCAAACAAAATTGGTTTTGTGGAAAATGGCGGGCCGTTTTCGCTTTTTCAGCTGAAAGTTATACAGGAAGTTATCACATTAATCGTATTCACCGTTTTTGCCGTCGTTGCTTTTAAGAATATTGAATTGAGGATGAATCACCTTTATGCCGGGATTTGTTTGGTTGCAGCGGTGTATTTTGTGTTTAAGAAATAAAAAAAAACACGCTTTTCAGCGTGTCCTGTTAGATTAAAAAACCTCATCGGTTTCCAAAACCTATGAGGTTTACCAATTATTCCCCTAAAATCCTTTTCACCGCTTCCTTCACGGCTTCAGCATCTATTTTATATTTCTTCATCAGTTCCGCAGGTGTCGCCGATTCCCCGAAAGTATCGTTTACGGCTACAAACTCCTGTCTGGTCGGCCTTTTTCTGGCTAACATTCCGGCAACGGATTCACCAAGCCCACCAAGATAATTATGTTCTTCAGCAGTGACGATTTTACCCGTTTTTTCAACAGATTTAAGAATAATTTCTTCATCTAAAGGCTTAATTGTATGAATGTTAATCACTTCGCAGGAAACGCCTTCTTTTTCAAGTTCATCCGCTGCCATTAATGATTCCCAAACCAAATGTCCTGTGGCCACAATCGTAACATCCGTTCCTTCCTGCAACAGAATTCCTTTTCCGATTTCAAACGGCATATCTTCAGGAATAAAAACCGGAACTACAGGACGACCAAAACGCAGATAAACAGGACCCTCAAAATCAGCAATTGCTAAAGTTGCCGCCTTTGTTTGATTATAATCGCAAGTATTGATTACCGTCATTCCCGGGAGCATCTTCATCATTCCGATATCTTCCAAAACTTGATGTGTTGCACCATCTTCACCCAAAGTTAATCCTGCGTGTGAAGCACAAATTTTTACATTTTTTCCTGAATATGCTATCGACTGACGAATTTGATCATAAACTCTGGAAGTAGAAAAGTTAGCAAACGTTCCTGTGAATGGAATTTTGCCGTTAATCGTTAATCCTGCAGCAATACCCATCATATTGGCTTCAGCGATACCAATCTGATAGAATCTTTCAGGAGCTTTCTCTATGAATTTTTCCATCTTAAGGGAGCCAATAAGATCGGCACAAAGTGCTACAACATTAGGATTTTTATCAGCCAATTCAGCTAAACCAGCACCAAATCCACTTCGGGTATCTTTTTTATCTAAAACTTCGTATTTCATTTTTACTTTTTTTAATCTAATTTTTCTAAATATTTATTGACTTTTCGCTGGTCAGATTTATTTAACTTTTCTTTGTTTTCGTTGATGTAGAGGATTTCGTGGCGTATTTCATCCAAAGTAATCTTGATGCCTACATTATGTGATGAAGATTGTGTAAGATACATATCACACATCTGTCCTACATAATTTGAAAGATGTTTTCTAAATTCCTTGTTATCAAGTTGTGGAACATCATTTTCGAAATTGCGACAATGTTTAGGCAAAATGTCCCACATTTTTTCATTGGGAATATTATTTATAGCGTAATCAGGCTCATCTGAATTTTTCTTGTAGGCTGAAACATATTTGTCTATTAGAAATACATCATCATCTAATATTGCAGCAGCAGAATCCACTTCTGCGTATGCAGAGTCTTCGTATTTACTATATTCATCCTCAATTTTCTTACGCTCTAAAGCAATAGAATCCATCATTTTTTGCTGCTTCATCATCGCATCTCGATGGTTGAAATAAACAAATTCTTTAATGTCTTTTACAGATTTTAGAGTGATTGATTCTCCAGATTTATCAGCAGGACCTACTTTTAACACAAGACCTTTAAGTCCTGAGTTCTGAAGTTTTGCACTGCCTGCATAATTTAAAAAACCTGATAAAAGTGAAATATTGTTAATGCTATTTTTCTCATCAATACACACTTTTAGGCTATCACGAGCGTTCTGTTCATCAAAACCTTCCAAAGCATAACGATTGACCTTATCAAAAGTAAGCAGATAATGATTACACGAAATTCCCATAATAGTCTCTTTGGTATTAGATTTTTCTATGGTAACCTCAGATTTTTTGTCGTTAAGACCAAAACCGTAACCAAACATCATTGTTCCAAAATATGAATTATACAGCTTGTTATTAAGACCAATACTCACACTGGACATGCCCAGATTATCCGAAAAAAATGAAATCGGCACTGAATTTACATTAACTAGTGATAAAAATTCAGAGTCTTCATTTCCTAAAACCCTGAATGAGGTGTTAAAATTACGCTTGTCTTTGGTTACGAGATCATACTCATACTCTTTGGTAAAATCAATTCTTTTTTCCTGCGCAAAAGTAAATACAAACAAAAGAATAGCGAAAAAGGTTAAAGTTTTTTTCATCTTATTAATGGGTTAGTAATCTGCAGGTGCTTCAAGGTAAAGTTGCTTAATACCGAGCTCAAGTTGCTCATCATTAGGTGCTTTTCCGTGCCAAGCGTGAGTTCCCATCATATAATCTACACCGAATCCCATTTCTGTATTCAGAATGATGGCTACAGGTTTTCCTTTTCCGGTTTCAGATTTTGCTTTTTCTAAAATAGCGATTACAGCTTCTAAGTCATTCCCTTTCTTTTCATTAAGAACTGTCCAACCGAAGGCTTCCAGCTTTGCGTGAAGGTTTCCTAAACTTAATACATCATCCACATCACCATCAATCTGGCGGTTATTATAATCAATTGTAGAAATTAAATTATCAATTTTGTTGTGTGCAGCGTACATTAAGGCTTCCCATATCTGTCCTTCCTGAAGCTCACCATCACCATGAAGCGAATAAACTAAAGCTTTATCCCCATCCAATTTTTTACCTAATGCAGCGCCTACAGCAACAGAAAGCCCTTGTCCTAATGAACCGGAAGCAATCCTTACACCCGGCAAACCTTCGTGTGTTGTAGGGTGTCCCTGTAATCTGGAGTCTAGTTTTCTGAAAGTTTTAAGTTCTTCTACCGGGAAAAAGCCGAATCTTGCTAAAGTGGAATAAAAAACAGGTGAAATATGCCCATTCGAAAGGAAGAAAAGGTCTTCGTTTTTGCCTTCCATTGTAAAAGGCAGCTTATAGTTCATCACTTTGCCATAAAGCGCAGTGAAATATTCAGTACAACCCAAACTTCCTCCCGGATGTCCTGAATTTACAGCATGAACCATTCTTAAAATATCCCTTCGAATCTGCGTTGTAAGAGATTTTAGTTCCTCAATACTTTTACTCATTATTTTTAGATTTATAGTCGCACGAATTTACGAAATTTACGAGCGAGGTGAAAGTGTAAAAAGAAAAATCCTGCGTTGCATGATTAAGTTATTTTCAACAGCCTTCATTAAAGTAGACGGTGACTGATGTTACAACATTATTTTTCATCTCAAAACTTAAAATTGTTCCCGAATCATTGTCGGTTAATGTGAAATAGCTGTCCGTTTTGGAGACTTTACCATCATCCGTCCAACCGTGTGTTACTGCGAAATCAGGAAAATTCTTATAAGTTTCAATCAATTCGCTTCTCGTATTGCCTACTCCCATTAAACTTTTGGTTTTGAATTTTGGACTTTTCGTGGAAATATGTCCGATATGTCGAAGCCGTACATTATTTTCAAGACTTTCAAAAATATAAACTGAAATAATTTCTCCATTATAATTTATCTGATTAACATTTTGAAAATCATTATCTATCTTCAGTTTTTTTCCTGCGATTTTTTCGGCTTCATCTACATTCATCTTAAGATGAATGGGTCCTATTCTCATGGTTGTAATCTCAAAATTATCCTGCGCCTTCAGTACCATAGAAAGTAATAGTACAAAAATAAAAATCAGTTTTTTCATCATTAATGTTTTTTGGTTGAAGTAAATTTAATGAAAAATCCGGCTGAAAAATCTGCCGGACTTAAAATTTAAGCTTCCTTATATCTGCCGTGACTCCTGATAAGCCAAAGCCCTATAAAAGTGAGTAGACCATTTATGATAATCAGTTCCACTCCTATTTTATAATCGGTATTTTGAGTTACAAACATATTGATAAAATATGTGGCAATAGGAGCCAGAATAGTAACTGCAAGAATAGCTCCTTTTCGGTTGATTTGGTACTTGGTGAAAATTCCAAATGCAAACAATCCTAATAAAGGTCCGTAAGTATAACCTGCAACTTCCATAATAAGATAAACAATAGATTTATCATTTATCATCTTGAAAATCATAATTAATATGAAGAATATTACAGTAAAAATAAGGTGAATCTTCATTCTTAATCTTTTCTTTTGCTTTTCGGTTTTCGTTTCATCTTCATTAAGATTCAATAAATCAACACAGTAAGAACTTGTGACTGCTGTTAATGCTCCATCTGCTGAAGGAAATAGTGCCGAAATTAACCCAATAATAAAAATAATGGAAATAGCCAACGGAAAATAACCTTGCAGAGAAAGTGCAGGGAACAAATCATCCCCCATGATATTATTGATATTTCCTGCTGCATCTTTAAAACCAAAAATATTGGTGATGTTTTCTTTACCATTCACAATATCTACTATTTTGCTGTATTCAGCTCCATTTTCCATTGCAAAGAGATATAGGAGACCTCCTAAAAACAGAAAAGCCAAGTTTACCAACAATAATGTGAAGGCAAATGTCAACATATTTTTTTTAGAATTCTTAAGATTGTCTACAGAGATGTTTTTCTGCATCATTTCCTGATCAAGACCCGTCATAGCAATGGTAATAAACATACCTCCCAAAATGGTTTTCAGAAAAAATGTTTTGGAATTGACGTCAGCATTGATAAAATGTGTATACTGCTTTTCAGCTAAAATATGATAAGCCTCGCCTGCAGATAAATTCAAATTAGAAAGAATGTAAACAATACAACCCACCAAACTTATAATCATAAAAGAAGTCTGCAAAGTATCGGTAATAACGATGGTTTTTACACCTCCTTCGAAGGTATAAAGTAAAACCATTAATAGTATTACAGCTGCTGTAACCCAAAACGGGACACCTAACGCTTCTAAGAGGAAAATCTGAAGCACATTCACCACAAGATAAAGCCTCGCTGTTGCACCAATAGAACGGGAAATTATAAAGAATAAAGATCCTATTTTGTGAGCTTCAACATTAAATCTTCTACCAAGATAAGTGTAAATTGACGTAAGATTCATCCGGTAATAAAGCGGCAAAAGAATAAAAGCAACAATGAAATAACCGATAAAGAAACCGATAACCATCATGTAATACTCAAAACCACCAAAAGGATAATCTCCGGCAGTCATTTTACCTACTGTACCTGGAACGGAAATGAAAGTGACGCCACTCAAACTGGTACCAATCATCCCGAAAGCAACCAACCACCACTTACTTTTTTTGTTTCCAATGAAAAACGACTGATTGTCGGAGTTTCTACTTGTGATATAGGCTATAACTAAGAGACCAATAAAATAAACGAAAACGAAAAGCAGTAATATCGTTGCTGAATTCATATTTGAAAAAATAATTTTAGCAAATATAGTTTATTTAATGTTTTATTAAATTCTGCGTGATAATTTTTTAAAAAACCGACGCGCGCCTTTGGCGCGCGTCGGTTTTAGATCTTCAAATTACAGCTTTATGAATACAAGAGATCCCTCAAATCCTGATTTTTATTAAAGGTTGCCTTTGCATAAGAGCATAGCGAAATTATTTTCTTACCGTTGCTTCTCGCAAATTCTGCTCCGGCATATACAAGCTGTTTTCCAAATCCTTTTCCGCCATAGGCTTCATCAACTTGAGTGTGGTCTATAATAAACTTATCTTCTCCTGCCCAAGTATAGGTCATTTCGCCGGCTTTTTCTCCATTATCATAAATTTCGAAAACGCCATTTTTTTCATTATTGTAATGTTTTATTTCAACCATATTATCAAAAATTTATGTTATCGGTTTTTTAAAATTGCTCTTGGTAGAGGCACATATTCATCCTCGTCGCCAATTACTTTTGGCAAAGCCTCAAAATTTTGATCGTGCCAATCTAATTTCGCTTGCTCAATGGTTTCTCGTTCTGAACTTACAAAATTCCAAAAGATAATTCTTGGCTCGGGAAAAGGCTCACCTCCAAACAGATAAACTGTTGTGTTTTCATTCATCTCAAATTCACAAAGTGTAGCATTTTTTGCAACTAACAATTGTTTTGAGCCAAATTCACTTCCTTCAAGATTTACAGTGCCATCTAAAACATACATCGCAACTTCACCAAAAAGATGTTCCCCTATATTGATTTTCGATTTCTCCTGTGATTTAATTTCAATAAAAAACAGTTTGCTGTAAACCGGCACAGGCGATTTTCTTCCGAAAGCTTCTCCCTACTGCTCTTTTCTCACGAAACGGAAGCAGCCTGCCTACCAGAAAATTGCCAATATCCGCAGCTTTTTCTTCAATAATTAATTCAATATTAGACATAACTTTTTATTTAAAGATCATTATAGCCAGCAAAATGTTCGCTCACAATACGTTTCAACTCCGGATTTTTTTTGATATATGCAAAAACATACGGAAAATAAGGCAATAACTTTTTACCATTATCTTCAATATACTTCAGCGTTTTTTCCAAAAATTAAAATAATCTTTATGAATATCTTAATGACGATTTTTAAATGATTCGAAACGACAAAACTTTTAAAATCAGTATGTCATTGGAACAAATTTACTTCAATAAAAGGGTTTAACATTGATGAATGTTAATAAGCAAAAAATGATATTTTTACCATTATTCTTCAACTTCCAGCCTAACATTAAACCTCAGAAAACGTTTTTTATAAGATAATAAAAGCCTTTATTTAATCATTCAAATTATTAATTCATTTACGGTCATACATTATTGAAAATCAAATCTAACAATATCTACTTCCTTCGGTAGAGGACAATTTTTCTCAATATGATTGAACAGAATTTCAGAAAAATAACAACCATTAAGTATTCCTCGCGCTCCTAAACCATTAAAAACGTATAGATTTTTAAATTGAGGGTGCGAACCGATAATAGGTCTTCTATCTTTTACTGTAGGCCGAAAACCAAAATTTTCTTCCACAATATCAAAGTCATTTTTATAAATTTCAGAAAGTCCGTTTATCAATTGTTGAATTGCTGAATCATCAATTTTGTGATGAATCTGCTCACGATCATAAGTACCACCATAATAATGAATTTCATCATTTAATGGAAAAAGAAAATGCTTCTTTTTAATTGTGAAATGGTTTTTAGGACATTCTGAAAGTTTAACCTTGATATGATGACCCTTGTTTGGATTTACTGGAATCTCTGAAAAAAAGGGGTTATCTTTTACTCCCATTCCTTCAGCAAAAATGATATATCTATAATGATAATCTTTATATATATTTTCAGATGTGTTTAAAGATTTATAATCAAATTTCTCTGCTAATAAATGACCTTTATTTGAAAGATAATGAGTCATATCAGTAAAAAATCCTTTAACATCAAGTCTTGCTGAATGCTCAACTTTGCCAGATTCATAGGGATTTTGCACTGCGTTGATGTGTTGAAACTCTTTAGAAAGGAAAAATTTCAAGTCATCATTGTCGCTTTTCTTTAACCAAAGTTCTTTTTCCTTTTCATCATGAAAAATACGTCTAATATTTTCATGGATTAAATAATTCTTGCCGGTATAAGATTCTATTTCAGAAAGTGTTTGGTGCAGAAAACTAATCTGTTCCTTGGCTTTCCAAAATGTGGTGAATTTTTTTAGTACAACAGGATTTATAATTCCTGCGGAAACCTGAGAAGCACTTTTCCTTCCTTCAGAAAACAGCAAAAAAGATTTTTGATTTTTAATAAGTTGATGTGCAAAAAAAAGTGCTGCATAACCATCACCAACAATAATATAATCTACATTTTTCATAAAAAACAGGGGCATAAAAAAACCTGAATAAAGGTATTCAGGTTTTTTCTATTTACAAAATATGGTTTAATAATTCCACATATCATTTTCCATTAAAAGAATTTGAGCTTTTATTCTCTCACTTTCCTCCAACTGCTCATCAGCATCTCTCGGGATATAATCTTTAATAACCCCATTACCTAAGCCGCTTTCAGACTTATAAATGATAGAAGAAAATCTTCTGGCATTTAATACATCGTCGTAACTAATATCTGAAGAAAGGTTACTATTATTAAACACTATCGAGTTTGCCAATAAAGGACGTGCGTTTGGATAATATACCCAAAAAAGATCAATATAACTATCTCCGGCATCTACAAGTTCACCATCACCACCTATAACTCCCATAGTTTGTGGATCTTGTCCCATAGCTGCAATACCAATCAAACGGTACTTCATCTGTGAATCTCTTCTGTCGATATACCACATTCCTTTAACTTTAAGGAGCTTAACATTTTCAGATTTCGTTTCATAAACGTCTGTACCTGCTTTTTTATCAGCCTCTGTTACTTTGGCACCTGAATTAATTTTATCAATCAAATCATCAGAAACCACCAATTTACTGGTACGTTTCTGTATTTCATCCATACTCAATCTCGTTGTAAAAAGTTCGTCATCGTAAACCTCCTCTATCTTTCCGGACTTAATACCATCAATCAAGATTTGATATAAAGATTTATTCTGCGAAACTAAGCCGTCGGAATTATGATATAAAGGTTGGTTTAGCTTATCATTCATATCAATGATTTCCCAAACAACGATACTTTTTAAAACGTCTTTCTCGTCAATATAACCATAAGATAAAGGTGTAACCTCATTGGAAATAATGCTGTCTCCTTTTTTGATTTTATTTTCTTCACGCAATTGGCGAAACTCCTCAGGAGATTTTGCATTCAGAATGGTTTGCGCTTGTGAAAATCCGATTGTTACTAAAAACAAACTACATATTAACTTTTTCATTGATAATAGATGAAATGTGTTTTAATTTACTTTAATTAGTGACATTTATCGTCACATTACTTGGGGTTTTAGGAACACTATTCCCCATCCCTGTTGCAGTAACTTCAATATCTAAAATAGTTACTTTATCACCAGCACGAAGGTTGGTAAATAGATGACCGACTTCGCTTAATGAGTTTCCACTTACAAATGCAGTAGGCTTACCCGGAACCTTTACTTTGAATCCATTTACTGTGAAACTAACCGGATAAACAAATCCAGGCATATCTACGCTCACCGTTTGGTTCTTGATGGAGTTTGCTGGCATAGCAACTGCACTTTTACCACGTACTGTTCCTACTACCGGTGGAAGTTTTTTCACCATATATTTAGTAGATTTTCCACCTACAGTAAGTGTTACTTCATCTACAGGACCAGGCGTTACTGTCCAAGATCCACCACCACCTGAAACTGTAGCTCCAGAAGCAGAGATTTTAGTTGATGCAGTAGCTCCGTCAATATTTACAGGATTTGGAAATCCTTGGTAAAGCACTGTTCCTGATGTAATGGTAGCAGTATAATCCTGTGTTTGGTCTTGCTTATGATCTTCTGTATGTGTAGAGTTAGAAGTCATTGGCGGAACCGTCATTGGAGTTTGTGTTACCAAAGTTGCATTAGGATCCGCTATAACACTTTTTCCTTGCAGGTATATTGATAGTGCATCTGATTGTATATTTCTAACCTCAGTTTCCAAAATCTCTAAATTGGAAAGAGCTGCAACCATCGGTTGATTGTAAAATTTATGCATTAACCAAGTTTTTCCATTTTTCTTTTTAGGATACTCGGTTATTAAATTTTGCTTCGCTCTTTTCACAACATTTTCAAAGTTCTCTTTTCCTTCAAATTTTTGAACAATAAAACCTCGAAGTGCATTTATTTTGTTCATAAGAGATTTAGCATCAGCTGAAGGCTTATTTTCGTCAGCTCCCTGAAAAAATATTTTTGTTGAATGATCAGGACTGTTCATACTGTTGTAATCAAAGTCTGTCTCATTATATTTAAAGCCTGATAGCTTTACCATTTTATCCTTTAGTCCTTCAATATCGCCAACCAAGTCATCTCCATAAGTTTTTAATTCTAAATAATTTTCGTACGACTCACGATCTTCTGGTGAATTTTGAGCTTTTTCTGCCAGATTAGCTTCAAACACTTGGTTTTTTGCATCTGTTAAACGACGAGTTTCTGTTAGTGAAACTTGTGTATCATAAAATGATCTTACAATTTCCTGATCAATTTGCATTGCAAGCATTGCAATAAAAACCAGATACATCAGATTGATCATCTTCTGACGTGGTGTCTGTTGTCCCTGTGCCATTTTTTAATAGATTTTTTTAATAATATATAATTTAAAATGGTAGGTATTAAGACTTCATAGCATTAAGCATACCGCCGTAAACTCTGTTTAGGTTGTTTAAGTTAGATGTTAAACCATTTAATTCCTGATTAAACTTATCAGATTGTGTAGCTGAAGCTTCTAAATCAGCGATATATTTTTTATGATAATCAGACTGTTGTTTACCGTGCTCTAACTGTAAAGCATAAAGTGCGTTCATGCTTTCAAGGTGACTTGCAGCAAGTGCCAATTGATCATTGTATTTTTGAGTAGAGGTTGAAACATCAACTGTTTGATTAATTTGATCCACAGAACTTGAGAATTTATCAATTCCTGATTTTAGTCTTTCAAATAAACCAACATCAAGTTTTGCATCTGCTAGCATTTTATCCAATTTATCTGATAAAGAAACATCTAAATTGCTGTTATCTGCAAATTTATTCAAAGTTTTAGGAGTAGCATCTTTATCCAAAAGTTCAGGATAAACATTTTCCCAAGCATAATCTGTTGTAGCTTGATGATCCGGGAAAAATGCCATATATAAAAATACTAAAACTTCGGCACCAAGACCAATACCTAGAATTAAATTTCCGGAAATTGGACCAAGGCTAATGTGAAGCATTTTAAATAATGCACCTAAAATTACTATTGCAGCAAAAAATGAATAAACGAAATTTGAAAATGCAGCTCTGTTTTTAAACATGTTAATTATTATTTTTTTAGTTATTATTTATTTTTATTTAGTTTTTCTTCTGAATTTTGCAGAACCTTCAGGTATATCTTGTACTGTTCTGAAACCGATATAGCTTCTTGCAGAATCTTTTCTTTCCCAATCTCTGTAACCTGTCATTAGAAGGTAACCAACGTCTTTCCATGAACCTCCTCTCACAGATTTTTTCATTTCTCTGTATGCTTGGTTTGAAAGATATGGATTCAAAGTTGAAGAGAACTGATAAGTTGAGTTATTATAAGGCGACTCCGTCCATTCAGATACGTTTCCTGCCATATCATAAAGACCAAAATCGTTTCTTGGAAATTTCTTTACAGGTGCGGTATAAGTATAGGTACCTTTTTTTTCGTCTTCTATATAATTACCTCTTTTTGGTTTAAAATTAGCCAGATAACAACCTCTATCATCCATCAAATTTGGTCCACCCCAAGGATAAGTTGCATTTTCACGACCTCCTCTTGCAGCATATTCCCATTCAGCTTCTGTAGGAAGACGGAATGACATTGGTTTTTGCTTTTTCTTTTTGAGGCTCTCGTTATAATCTGATTTCAGTTTAGATTTAAAGTTACAGTACGCTCTTGCCTGATCCCAAGTAACTCCTACTACCGGATGATTATCAAACGCTTTATGCCAAAAATATTGTTCGAATAAAGGATCGTTGTAAGCATAATTGAAATCTCTTAACCATACAGTAGTATCTGGATATACAGCAATGCTCTCTTTTTTAAGATAAGATGCATTTCTTTCTCTATCTTTTACTGCAGATGATACGTCTTCCCACTCATAAGAATATTTAAGTTTTCTGCTATCCAGAAGTCTTTCATTATTAATTCTTTGAGCTTTAGGAAGGTACATAGACTCCATTACCTCTGCATATTGTACATCAGGGTAATCGGAAGTTTTCCAATGTAAAGGAACATCCCAATCTAATCTTTTAGATTCGTCATAACCATCTCTTCCTCCTTGGCCTTGAAGAAAATCTTGGTAAGGCGTAGTGTTACCGCCAGCTTTTTTACCAAGATAGGCATAATCTGAAATACCGGTTCCATTACCAGAACCACCTCCGTCACCGGCAGCTTCTGCAAGTAGAGTTCTCGCGATAGAATCTCTTACGTAATTAATGAAAACTCTGTATTCAGAGTTGGTAACTTCTGTTTCATCCATAAAGAATGATGAAACGGTAACAGTTTTCAAGGTTGATTTTTCGGGCATATTGGTCATATCCTGATCCGCAAGACCCATTACATAAGAACCTCCGGGAATAGCAACCATTCCGTAAGGTCTTTCAGCAACAAATGTTTTTGATTTTCCTCTTGCTACAAGCTCCCCTTTTTCTCCAGGTTTACCCTCGGATTTACCTCCGCGGGAACAAGATATGATCACAGATGTTGATAGTAATAAAAGAAATATTCTTCTCATGCTATATACTAATAATTAAGGCGTAAATATATAATATTATTTTCTAAAAATAATGAAGATTTATTTTGCAAACGCAAATTTGAAAATAATATTTAATGAATATCCGTAATTTATCATAATTTTTGTATATTTGTAGTAATCAAACCATTAGATATGAATTTATTCAGTTTTTCAGCACATTTTGGGACAGAAGATGATTGTATAAATCATTTTAAATC
>JAEXAR010000024.1 GCA_023394415.1 Bacteroidota bacterium | reverse complement strand
TGTCGATCATAACTATGTAGGTTTAAAAATAGTAAAAAGTTATTTCCGAAAAATTTTTTGAGCTTTGAGGGCTCAAAATTTTTCAGAATAACTTTTCAACTTACACAGTTTGTGGGAGGCTACCTTTATAATGTTAATCCTGCTTCTTTAAAGATGGTTTCGGCTTTTTTTACGCCTTCTATAGTGGCCGGCTTTACATCTTTCAAGGGGTAGTCTCTTCCAATTTCTTCCCATTTATGAGCACCCATTTGATGAAAGGGTAAAATATCAACACGTTCTACATTTTTAAATTTCGAAATGTATTGGGCCCAGTTTTTCAAATCAACCTCATCATCTGTATAGCCAGGAACTAAGACATAGCGAACCCATGTTGGTTTTCTTATTTCAGAAAGATAATTTAAGAAATTGAGCGTTGGTTGAAGGTCGACATTGGTAAGGTCAAAATATTTTTGAGGATCAATATGCTTCACATCCAGCAGAACCAAATCTGTGAGTTCCAAAACAGCTTTTATTTGGTCATTAAAAAGATAACCATTGGTATCCACACAAGTATGAAGGCTGTTCTCTTTACATAGTTTAAATAATCCCGAGACAAATTCAGGCTGCATTAATGGTTCGCCACCGGAAACCGTAACACCACCATTTTTAATAAAGCCTTTTACTTTTTCCACCTCGTGAAAGGCTTCTTCGGGTGTCATTTTGGTTTTTTCACCTTTGTTCCAAGTATCAGCATTATGACAATAAAGGCAACGTAAATGGCAACCTTGCAAAAAAAAGATATAACGAATTCCCGGACCGTCTTTTGTTCCGAAAGATTCGGTGGAATGTACAAAACCGTAATTTTGATTGGACACTTTAATAAGTTTGTTTGCGAAAATATGAAAAAGAAAAGAGTTAAGTTTCCCTAACTCTCTTCATATTATCAAATTAAAGTTTTAGAAACTTTCTGTAATCGTTCTGTTGATTACATCTAGCTGCTGTTCTTTAGTCAATTTAACAAAATTTACCGCATATCCGGAAACTCTTATAGTGAGTTGTGGGTAATTTTCAGGATGATTCATCGCATCTTCCAAAAGTTCTCGGTTAAAAACATTTACATTCAAGTGATGCCCTTTTTGATTGAAATAACCGTCTAATAATCCAACCAAATTGGTCTGTTTTTCTTCTGTTGTTTTTCCTAAAGTTTGTGGTGTAATCGCAAAAGTGTAAGATATACCGTCTCTGGCATGCTCAAAAGGAAGTTTTGCTACAGAAGCCAAAGAAGCAACAGCTCCTTTTCTATCACGTCCATGCATTGGGTTTGCACCTGGTCCGTAAGGTTCGCCTTCACGTCTTCCATCAGGGGTATTTCCGGTTTTTTTGCCGTAAACCACATTAGAAGTAATGGTTAAAACGGATTGTGTTGGAATGGCATTTCGGTAAAATTTCTGTTTACGAACTTTGTTCATGAAAATTTCTACAATGTCAACCGCAAATTGATCGGTGTTATCATCATTATTTCCGTATGGAACGTATGGTTTTTCTACAACATAATCTACAGCAAGACCTTCTTCATCACGAATGACTCTTACTTTACCATATTTCATCGCCGCAAATGAATCGGCAACAATTGAAAGTCCGGCAATTCCACAAGCCTGTGTTCTCTTCACATTCACATCGTGAAGCGCCATTTCATATGCTTCATAAGAATATTTATCGTGCATATAATGGATGATGTTCAGTGCTTCAATATAAGTTTCAGCTAACCAATCCATCATTTTATCAAATTTGTTCCAAACGTCATCAAAATCGAGATATTCGCCTTCTACTTTTGGCATTTCAGGTGTTACCTGTACTTTGGTGAGTTCATCTACACCACCATTTATTGCATAGAGTAGTGCTTTAGGCAAATTGGCTCTCGCACCAAAAAACTGCATTTGTTTACCAAGCTGCATCGGAGAAACGCAGCACGCAATACCGTAATCATCATTGAAGGCTTCACTCATCAAATCATCATTTTCATATTGAAGCGATGAAGTATCAATAGAAACTTTTGAGCAGTATTTTTTCCAGTTTTCAGGAAGTTTTTCGCTCCAAAGCACTGTTAAATTCGGTTCTGGTGAAGGGCCTAAATTATATAAAGTATGTAAAAACCTGTAGGAGTTTTTGGTCACAAAAGAACCGCCTTTTGAATTTAATCCACCCAAAGATTCGGTAACCCAAACCGGATCTCCGGAGAATAATGCATCATATTCAGGAGTTCTTAAGAAACGGATAATCCTCAGTTTCATTACGAAATGGTCGATCAGTTCCTGTGCCTGTTGTTCGGTTAATAAACCCCGGCGTAAATCTCTTTCAATATAAATATCAAGAAAAGTGGAAACCCTTCCTATAGACATTGCAGCGCCGTTTTGATCTTTGGTTGCAGCCAGATATGCAAAATACAGCCATTGTATCGCTTCTTTCGCATTATTAGCCGGTTTTGAAATATCATAACCGTAAGCTTCAGCCATTCTTTTTAAAGATTTCAGCGCATTGATCTGCATTGTGATTTCTTCTCTCAAACGGACAATATCTTCGGTCATTCCCTTATTGTCCATGTTTTCGAAGTAATCCTCACGTTCCTCTACCAGAGCATCCACACCATAAAGTGGAACTCTTCTGTAATCGCCGATAATTCTGCCGCGTCCGTATGCATCTGGCAAACCGGTGATAATTCCTGAATTTCTGGCTTTCCTGATGGGTGAAGTGTAAGCCGAGAACACGCCTTCATTGTGCGTTACCCTGTATTTGGAGTAAATTTCCTTGGTATCGGGGTGAAGTTCATAACCGTAAGCTTTCAGTCCGTCTTCCACCATTCTAATTCCGCCGTTAGGGAAGATCGCTCTTTTCAATGGCGCATCAGTTTGTAGGCCGACAATTTTTTCTAAATCTTTATTAATGTAACCTGCACCATAACCATCGATTTGTGAAGGTTTTTTGGTTTCAGCATCATAAATCCCTTTTTCTCTTTCCGTTTTAAACATTTTAGAAAGTTGTATCCAAAGTTGGTTGGTAGCTTCTGTTGGAGCTGCTAAAAACTCTTCATTTCCGGTATATTCAGTATAATTGGTTTTAATAAAATCGCTTACGTTAATTTCCTTTTGCCAAATTCCGGGCTTAAACCCAATTGTTGCTTCCATTTTTGTAGTATTTTTAATATGAAATTAAGTGTTTACCGATATTCCTTTATCGGAATTTTACAGTACAAAATTACTCTGGTTTTTAAAGGTATTTTTGAAAGAGAATATGAGTTTTGTTAGGTTTATAAGACGATTTTTCGATTGAAAAATAATGTTTGATAGAGGTTTTGAATAAACTTTCTATGGAGTTGTATATTAATATTTTAAAACAAATTATAAAAATTTAGAAATCGTTTTAAGGTTTAAAAATTTATATTTGAACAACATTAAAAGCGAAATATGATGAAAAAATCTTTTTTAAGCCTAACCGTTTTGGGGATGCTGTTATTAACTTCTTGTGAGAAGAAAACAACTACAACTGTTAATGAAGATGGAGTAAAAACAACTGTAGAAAAAGTAGGTTTGGATAATGAGAAAATAGATTCTGCAGCTCAAGATGTAAAAGAGGGTGTAAAGAATGCGGCGCAGAAAACAGGTGAAGCACTGGAGGATGCTGGGGAGAAACTAAAGGAAGGAGCGCATAATGCAGAGCAGGATATAAAGGAGGCTACTGATGGTGATGGTAATCCCAAAAAATAAAGGACTAAATGGAATTTTAACCGATTATAAACAAAAGTTCGACTCTAAATTTTTATAAAACTTCCGAAAGGAGGTTTTTTTTGTATACCCACTTACCAAAAAAACATTTAGAAATTACGAAAATTCGTAACTTTACTACTTTCAAACCCTACTAAAATGCGCCAAAAGATTCATAATCAAAATCCTGATTTCACCGTAAGCTTCGAGGACAAACTTCCCTATTTTTTCGAAAAAGATGGGATGAATATGAAATCTTCCTACACCAAAGCCGATATTGAGAACGAAAGCATAGCAGAAGGAAGCGCAGGAATTGCACCGTATTTACGCGGACCATATTCTACAATGTATGTTCAAAAACCTTGGACGATTCGGCAATACGCAGGTTTTTCTACTGCAGAAGAATCCAATGCTTTTTACAGAAGAAATCTCGCAGCCGGACAAAAAGGACTTTCCGTAGCGTTCGATTTGGCAACACACCGCGGTTACGATTCCGATCATTCACGAGTTGTTGGAGATGTTGGAAAAGCCGGTGTTGCGATTGATTCTGTGGAAGATATGAAGATTTTATTCAATGAAATTCCATTAGACCAAATTTCGGTTTCAATGACGATGAATGGTGCGGTTTTGCCAATTTTATCTTTCTACATAGTAGCTGCGGAAGAACAAGGCGTAACTCAGGAACAACTTTCGGGAACGATTCAGAATGATATTTTGAAGGAGTTTATGGTGCGTAATACTTACATTTATCCACCAACGCCGTCAATGAAAATCATTGCCGATATTTTCGAATATACTTCTAAAAATATTCCGAAATTTAATTCGATTTCCATTTCAGGTTATCATATGCAGGAAGCCGGAGCAACACCGGTTTTGGAAATGGCTTATACATTAGCCGACGGTTTGGAATATGTTCGCACCGGAATAAAAGCCGGAATGAATGTGGATGATTTCGCGCCGCGTTTGTCGTTTTTCTGGGCAATCGGAATGAACCATTTCATGGAAATCGCGAAAATGCGTGCTGCAAGATATATTTGGGCAAATCTTTTAACCCAATTCAATCCTCAAAACCAGAAATCCTTGGTTTTAAGGACTCACTCGCAAACTTCGGGTTGGAGTTTAACCGAGCAGGAACCTTTTAATAATATTACGAGAACCGCGATTGAAGCGCTTTCTTCGGCTTTAGGCGGGACACAATCGCTTCACACGAATGCTTTGGACGAAGCGATTGCTTTACCAACCGATTATTCAGCGAAAATTGCGAGAAATACCCAAATTATTTTACAACAGGAAAGTGGAATTTGCGATGTGGTCGATCCAATGGGAGGAAGTCATTTGGTGGAAAGTTTGACTCAGCAAATGATTGATGAAGCGATGAAATTCATCGATGAGGTGGAAAAAGAAGGCGGAATGACGAAAGCAATTGAGGCCGGAATTCCAAAAATGAGAATTGAAGAAGCCGCCGCCAAAAAACAGGCGAAAATTGATAGTGGCGAAGAATTTATCATCGGTGTTAATTCCTTTAAATCGAATTTAAAGCAGATGGAATTGGAAATTTTAGATATTGACAATTCCGAAGTTCGCAGAAAACAAATTGAAAGATTAGATAAAATTAAATCTGAAAGAAATTCTGAAAAAGTAGAAGAAATTCTCAACAAAATCCGAGAAATTGCCAAAACCGGAAACGGAAATCTTTTGGAAGTCTGCATAGAAGCCGCCAGAAGAAGAGTCACTTTAGGCGAAATGAGTGATGCAATGGAAGAAAGTTTCGGTCGTTACAAAGCCAATATCAGAACAATACAGGGAGTTTACGCTATGAATGCCAACAAAAACGAATATTTTGAAAAAGCCGTTACCTTAACCCAAAAATTTGAGGAAAAGGAAGGTCGCCGACCAAGAATTATGGTTGCAAAAATGGGACAGGACGGTCACGACAGAGGAGCAAAAGTAGTTGCAACCGCATTTGCAGATATGGGATTTGATGTTGATGTTGCGCCATTGTTCCAAACTCCGGAAGAAGTAGCGAAACAAGCCGTGGAAAACGATATTCACATTTTGGGGGTTTCTTCACTTGCTGCAGGTCATAAAACTTTGGTTCCGCAAGTGGTGGAAGAATTGAAAAAACTGGGCGCAGATGATATCACAATTGTTGTAGGTGGTGTAATTCCACAACAGGATTATGATTTCTTGTATGCAAACGGTGCGGATTTCATTTTTGGTCCGGGAACAAATTTACCGAAATCGGCAGTTGAGATTTTGGAGAAGTTTTTGGGTTGATTGCTCACAGATTACACAGATTTACACAGGTTTTTCATTAATAGGAACGGGCTTTAGCCCGTTTTTTTTGATTGAAATTCATTGGCTTTAGCCGAAATTTATTGCAAATCTTTTAAAGAAATTTCTTTTTTCCAAAGTGTTTTCCCGTTTTTGTCATAAAGTTCCAAGGCAACAGCACGATTGTCTTTATTTCCGAAAAATTTCAAAACTCCAAAAGAATGCTGCATAAACAAACTTCCTGCAACACGATTGTCATTCACCTCTCTTTCAGCACTTGTTGAAACGCCTGAAGTTAATGGTGAAACCGTCCAATCGAAAATGGAATAATTGTTCGATCTTTTCAGTTCTGAAAGTTCTGAGAAATGACGGTCGCCACTGAGAAACATCACGCCTTTGATGTTGTTTTTTTCAATTTCATCCAGAATGTATTGTCTTTCGGCTTCATAATTGGCAAAATTCTCATATTTTTTAGCAGAATTTATAAACTGTCCGCCAACTACAACGATTTTAAATTTATATTTTGAAGCAGCGATAGCATCAATAAACCACTCCAACTGCTCTTTCCCTAGGATAGTTCTATCGCCGGTTTTTCGATCATTCGGAGATTTATGAAAACGGTCATCTAAAAGAAAGAATTCAGCATCGCCCCAATTGAAAGTGGAGAAATTACCATTGTTTTGCTCCGGATTGTTTCCGTAAGATTTGTTCGTCCAGAAATCTTTAAATGCCTGAAGAGTTTGATGTTTAAAATAATAGCTTCTATCAGCATCATTTGGTCCGAAATCGTGATCGTCCCAAATAGCGAAGTTTTGAGAATTTGCTAAAAGTGGTTGAAGTTCTTTTTGGCTTCTGCTCATAGTATAACGGTGATAAATTCCGGTTTTGCTGTCCCAATCTGCCTCACGAAGGTAAATATTATCACCACCCCAAAGCATAATGTCCGGTTTTTTATTGGCTATACTGGTGAAGATTTCAAAGTTGCTTCCGTAAGGATTTCCGGGACGGTCAACTTCAGGTTCGTTCATATATGCACAACTTCCGAAAGCAACAGTAAAATCAGGAGCGTCTTCACGCCATTGCCAAAGTTTTTTTGCAGAAAAAGTAGTGGGATAGTTGAATTTAAGTTTCTGATTATTAATTAAAACCGAATAATTGTATTGTTTTCCCGGACGAATTTGGTCTAAAATTAAGTGTGCTGTAAAACCATTGTCTTTGATGGTGATAATTTCATTACTGAAAAATTTTTTTGTCGGATTGTCTGTAGCAAAATATTCTACTTTTACTTTTGCAGGCTGTTTGGTTTGTACCCAAATTTTTGCCTCCGTCATTTCAACATAACCAAGCATTGGTCCTGATTGAAGCAAATTTTGTTGGGAATAAGAGTAAACAAATACAAATAGCAGTAAGAATTTCAGAAGTTTCATTTTAAGTAAAATTTTCACTTCAAATTTACCTATAAAAAACTGAAGATTCTCTAAATTGAAATTAAAAAAACTTCCAATGAACGGAAGTTTTTTCTTAATTATTGGCAGTTACATAATCGTAAACCATTGTTCCTTGCGCATCTGTGAGTTTTGCTTTGGGAGCCATTGCGTTAATAATTCCCGTCCATTGCGCATCAGTGTGTGATTTTGGATTTGGTAAATCGTGACATTTCCCACATGAATTTTCAAAAATCACCTTACCTTGTGCTATAGATTCGGATTTGGTAATTTTGGCGTCTGCCACAGCTTTTTGCGTACAAGAAACTGCAAATGCAGAACCTACAATGGCTAAGAAGAATAATTTTTTCATAATGTAAATATTTAAGTGATTAAATTTAGTTAAATTTATTAATTATACTTCGCACCAAAAATTTTGCCAATGAAAATTGAATGGAAAAGAACAAGGCTTGAGTTAAAAGAAACATTTTCAATTTCTTATGGGAATTATGATTTTCGTGATGGTCTTTTGGTTGCAATATCCGCCAAGGAAAAGACAGGTTTCGGAGAATGCATAGCCATTAATTATTATGGAATAAATCTCGATGAGTTTGAACAGAAGCTTGAGGTCATAAAACCTCTAATAGAAGGTTATGAGCTTCAACATCCGAAAGATTTTTTCAAAATGTTAAAGTCATTAGACCTACATTCCTTTCTTCTTTCTTCTTTGGATTGTGCGTTTTGGGATTTGTACGGAAAGATTGAAGGAAAAACTTTTTCTGAAATTAATCATTTAAATACCAATGATTTACCTGAATCTTCTTACACCATTAGCATTGGCGAGGTTGCAGACCAAATTGAGAAAATAAATAAGTCTTCTTGGGGTAAATTTAAAGTAAAATGTAAAGGTCTCGACCGGGAAAACATTTTTAAACTTTTAGAAACCGGCAAAGGAATTTCACTCGATTCCAATACCAGTTTTTCTGATGAAGATTGTATGTTTTTGCAGGAAAATTTTCTTTCACAAAACTTTCTTTATATCGAGCAACCAAGACCTGTTGGCGAATATGACGTTTTAGACAAATATAAAAATGTAAATTGGATGGCGGATGAGGATTGCCAAGACATCTCTTATCTCGAAAGATTACAACCACATTATTCTACCATCAATATCAAATTAATGAAATGTGGTGGCTTAACTCCTGCGTTAGAATTAATTGGGGAAGCAAGGAAGTACGGCTACAAAATTATGATTGGATGTATGACGGAATCTTCTGTGGGAATTTCAGCGGGAATTGCAATTGCCGGACTTTGTGATTTTGCGGATTTAGATGGCGCAAGTTTAATCTCCAATGATTTTGCGAGAGGGAGCTATGTTGAAAATGGTAAACTAATTCTGTCTAAAGAACCGGGTTTAGGAATTTCTTTGCTATAAATTTGTATTTTTGGATAGATGAATTTTTCCATAGAAACTTTAATGGATGGCATAAAATCCGGTGACAAACGTCTCCTCGGAAAGGCAATTACCTTGGTGGAAAGTAAAAAACCGGAGCATCGTGAGCAGGCAGAAATTTTGTTGAAAGAATTAATGCCTTTTACCGGAAAATCAGTCAGAATCGGAATTACTGGGGTTCCTGGAGCTGGGAAATCAACATTTATTGAAAATTTTGGCAGACTTGCATTAAAGAATGGAAAAAAAGTAGCTGTTTTAGCAATAGATCCCAGTTCTGCAATAAACAAAGGCTCTATTTTGGGCGATAAAACAAGAATGGAAGAATTGGCGAAAGAAGAAAACGCATTCATTCGTCCTTCTCCAAGTTCAGGATTTTTAGGAGGAGTTGCCAATACAACATTTGAAACCATGCTCATTTGTGAAGCCGCAGGATACGATTATATTCTTATTGAAACTGTTGGTGTAGGGCAAAGTGAAGTTTTGGTTTCGGATATTACCGATGTTTTTCTTTTTCTGAAAATTATTGGTGGTGGTGATGAACTTCAGGGCATCAAAAGAGGAATTATGGAAATGGTGGATTTAATTTTTATCAATAAAGTTGATGATAAAAATTTACAAAAAGCAAAATCTACCAAGCAGGAACTTATTCGCGCCTTATTTTTTTTGCCAGAAAAGGAGAAAGACTGGAAGGTTCCCGTACTTTTAGGTTCAGCTCTTAATAATGAGGGATTATCTGAAGTTTATCAAAAAATAGAAGATTTTATTTCTTTAAAGATTAAGAACAATACACTCATAAAAAATCGTGAGGCCCAAGCCAAAAAGCGTTTTGATTATTGGGTTCAGGAATTAATACTTCAGAAAACGAAGCAAGAGACCTCGATGGAAAACAGTTACGAAACGCATAAAAAAAATGCTTCCGAGTTGAAATCTAATCCAAGCACAGAAGCAAAATTATTTGTTGAGAAGCTTTTTATGAAACCTATTTAGGTTCTTCGTTTTTCATGAGATAGCCATCGTAAGATATAGGCTGCCTGTCATTTGCGTCGATAGATACATATGCTCTTCCATTAGGAAAAACTTCCATAATAATTCGGCGTATATGACTTACATCAGAAGGGATAATGGTTAAAACTTTGGCGCCTTTTTTACCTTCTGTAGACATTATTTTGTAATTTTTACTTGTAAATCTTAAACTTTCTCTATCTCTGTCCATACTTGGTGTAAAACTTCTTCCGAAATAAGGTAGAGTAGAAACCAATTCTTGCTTTTTGATGGTGATGCCATAACCATAATCTAATTGCAGCATCCTTGATGCGGAAGTTGCAGGTAATGAATTCATTACGTTTATCACATCGTAATTTGTTGGATGTGCGCTTTTTGCCATAAATGTAAATTCTTCATTTTGCAATAGGGTTTTCACTGTATTGTTGTCCAGGTAGTTTTGTGAGCCACATGATATAAGTGTAAAGAAAACAAAACCATATAATAATAGGATATAATTCTTCATTGTTTCAAAAATTTAAATAATTGTTGCAAAATTAGTGCTAAACACCTAACGTAAAGTTACATTTTTTTACCTTTGGAATAGAAATTGTTTTTAGGCTATAAAATTTCAAATATTTCATACTATGAAAATTAAAAACATATTAAGTATTGGTGCAGTATCGCTGGCACTCGTAGCTTGTACAACCAATCCAATTACAGGTAGAAAATCTGTACAATTGGCAAATGATCAGCAGATTGCAACAATGGCTGCAGATCAATATCAGCAAGTTTTGAGTAAGGCAAAAGTTATCAGAGGAACAACTGCTGCCAACCAAATAAAAACAGTAGGTGTAAGATTGCAGAATGCTGCGAACAACTATTACCGTCAACTTGGTAGAGAACAAGATTTGGCTGAATTTAACTGGGAATACAACCTACTAGATGATAAAGCTGCTAATGCTTGGTGTATGCCAGGTGGTAAAGTTGCAGTTTATACAGGTTTATTACCAATTTCTCAAAACGAAAATGGTCTTGCGGTAGTTCTTGGTCACGAGATTTCACACGCTTTAGCAGGACATGGGAATGAGAGAATTTCACAGGCAATGATTGCACAATATGGTGGAGCAATTTTAGGAAGCACGATTTCCAGTGCGCAATGGGCACAAATTTTTTCACAGGTTTATCCGGTGGGAGCACAGGTTGCTTTATTAAAATATGGTAGAAAACAAGAATTAGAGGCAGACCAAATGGGACTTTATCTAATGGGAATGGCAGGTTACGATCCAAGAGGTGCTCAACCATTTTGGCACAGAATGGAAACGATGTCTACAAGCCAAAACAGACCACCAGAATTCCTTTCAACTCACCCGAGTCCTGATAACAGAAGACAACAAATTGAAACCCACTTGCCAAAAGCTTTAGAATATTACAAAGCTGCAGGAGGTAAAATTTAATAATTTATAATTTTCAACATACTAGCCTTTCCTTATTTTTTAATAAATTTGGAAAGGTTTCTTTTTAACATTTTAAAAAAATAAAACTATGAAAAGTGTAACTTTTGTTGGCATTGTAATGCTAGTACTTGCTGCCTTGTTGTTCTATCTTACTACAGATTTTGCAGTGGAGCAGATTAAACTTTCACATATTATGGGAATTATGGCAGGTGTTGGTCTTGGGCTTATATTAGGAAGTATGGTAGGTTATGTAAGCAAGGGTAGCGCCATAAAAGCCGAGCAGAAAAGAAAAGAATTCAAACAGCTGCAAAAAGAAAAAGCAGAACTTGAAAAACAGGCTGCAGAACTTGCCAAGCAAAAAGAAGCGGCTTCAACGCTTCAGAATCAAAATAACAATACCCAGAATTATTAATTCCGGGTATTATTTTTATAAAACAAATAAGATTTTAGAAACTGTAACCTAAACCTAATATTAAGAGGCTAGGTCTGTTATCGTAACGTATGGTTTGGTAGCTGTCTGCCACATTTTCTATAAAATCTCTTTGATCTTTTGTAACAGCACCTTCATATCTTGCATTTATAATTAGTTTTTTGATTTGTGCCTGTGCTCCGAATTGGTATCCTACTGTAAATTCATTTTTTGCTTTTTCGGCAAATCTTCCCGGTGATGAAAGATATTCTTCATTTTTTGCTGAAAAATTGTAACTCGCAACAGGCCCTACAAAAACCCCTAAAGTTTTGCCTAAAACATTGGTTCCCAGAAGAACAGGCAAATCTACACGGTTGCTTTTTGCTTCGAGGGAAGTGTTGGTATTAGGATCTGTAAATTCAGTTTTAAAGGTGGTGTAATAAAGTTCAGGCATTATGAAGAACGAAGTAGGCAAATCTACTTTTACAGATAAACCTACATTGTATCCAACACTGTTTTTACCTTTTTCATCGTAAGTATTTTGTCCACTGGCTTTAATGTCTTTCCATGAGGATGAAGCAGTTGGAAACAACATGTTAGCTTTTCCCGAGACGGAAACCTGAGCGGATGCAATACCTGCAATAAGAATAAAGGCTGTACTAATTATCTTTTTCATTTTCTTTCGGTTTTATAATGATATTATCTATTGATGTTTTATCTGTTTGCAAGAAGTATTCCCTTAATTCTTTAAACAGCTCTGATGAATAAACGAAATCTATCAGGTTTTTATTGCGGGCGGTAATCACTTTGTCTTTATCGCCTTCCCATTCCAGAAGACCGTTTTTCAGATAAACAATTTTTTCACCAATAGTCATCACCGAATTCATATCGTGAGTGTTGATAATTGTAGTGGTATTATATTCTTTAGTAATTTCTAGTATTAAATCATCAATGACGTTTGATGTGTAAGGATCGAGACCAGAGTTGGGCTCATCACAAAAAAGATATTTTGGGTTGTTTACAATTGCTCTGGCAATAGCCACACGTTTTTGCATACCTCCCGATATCTCTGATGGAAATTTTTTTCCTGCTTTTTCAAGATGTACACGTCCCATTACTTCAAATGCCCTTCTTTTTTTCTCACGGAAGGTTAAATTCGTAAACATATCCAATGGGAAAGTAATATTTTCTTCCACTGTTAATGAATCGAAAAGTGCACTTCCTTGAAATACAGTTCCGATTTCGGAGCGAAGTGTTTGCTTTTCATCACGTCCCATTTTGGTAATGTCTCTTCCATCAAAAAGTATGGTTCCACTGCTAGGTTCGTGTACATTGAGAAGTGATTTTAAAAAAACAGTTTTTCCAGAACCACTTTGTCCAATAATCAAATTTACTTTTCCGGTATCAAAAGTTGTGCTGATGCCCTTTAACACTTCAACATTATCAAAACTTTTCTTCAGATCTTTTACCTCTATCATCAGCTTAAAATCATTTGAGTTAAAATTAATTCTGAAATAATGATGAACACCATCGTCCAAACAACAGCTTGTGTACTGGCTCTACCAACTTCCAAAGAACCACCTTTTACATTATAACCAAAATAAGCAGGAACTGTTGCTATAATAAATGCAAAAACTATGGTTTTAACAAAGGCATAAATGTAAAACAGGTTAGGCATATACATTTGGATTCCCGTCTTATAATCTGCGGAAGTCCAGTTTCCGGTAATTTCGCCTGCAAGATAACCGCCGAAAATACCTACAACAATACTTAATGCAATAAGAATTGGGTTAAAAATCACACAAGCTAAAATTTTAGGCAAAATCAGAAAATTTGATGAGTTTACTCCCATAATATCAAGAGCATCAATTTGTTCGGAAACTCGCATTGTCCCAATACTGGAGGCAATGTAAGAGCCCACTTTACCTGCAAGAATTAAACTGATAATAGTGGGCGCAAACTCAAGCACCAAAACTGCTTTTGTAGCATAACCCACAAAAGTGGTAGGAATTGGAAAGCTTGATGCACTGAAATTGTTAAACATTTGTATTGCAACTACAGCCCCCACAAAAACCGACGTAAAAACGACAAGCCCGAATGAATTAACACCCAGGTCATTGATCTCACGCATAAAGAGTTTCCAGAAAACGTTGGCTTTCTGCGGGCTTCTAATGGCTTTTCCCATCAGAATGAAATATTCGCCCAAAGCCGAAAGAAACTTTCTAATCATACTGCGAAAGTAGTATTATTATTTCAATTATATAATTTATTGAGCGTTTTTATCGCCTTCTACTAATAAAATTAAAGTCTTTAAAATAATGATGAGGTCTAAAGAGAAGCTCCAATTTTTGACGTAAAAAGAATCAGAAAGAATTCTTTTTTTCATCTCTAGTTCCATATCATCTTTATCACCACGCAAACCATTAACCTGTGATAATCCTGTAACACCCGGTTTTACTTTGCTTCGTAATGTATAGCGGTCAATTTTTCGTTTATAGTAATCGTCCACCAAAAGCATATGTGGTCTTGGACCTACAACCGACATCTCACCGAGCAAAACATTTATAAATTGAGGTATTTCATCAAGACTTGTTCTTCTGAGGAATTTTCCCAAAGGGGTTATTCTCTCGTCATTTTTTTCAGTTGTCTTTGTTGAGGATAAATCGTTTACATACATGGTTCTAAACTTCAATACATTGAAAACCTCATCATTATAACCATATCGTTGTTGTTTAAATAAAATAGGCCCTTTACTACTGCTTTTTACCAAAATAGCTATAACTGGAAACAACCAGCTTCCTATTAAAATTAAAAACAGGAGTGAAAAAACCACATCAAAAAGTCTCTTTATGAGATAGTTACTCGTAAAATCAAGTGGAAATTTGATTGGTGTAAGGATAGGTTGCGTTTCTACATACCCTAATTCATAAGTAAAGAAATCATTCTGGTTGATATCGGGAATTATATTAATGGCGACCTTATATTTTTCAGCTTCATCAAAAACAGCTCTTTCAAATGATTTGTTAAGTTCGTTTTCAGAACTTATAAATAGTGTGTGAATGCCATTTTTTACCCAAAAGTTCCTTAAAGCTTCTATTGAATCATTTTCATCATTAAAATCAAAAATCTTGTAACCATAGTCTTTTCTTTCTTCAAAAATATCCTTCAGAAGGTTTAAAGATGTGCCGGAACCCAAAAACATGACGTTTCTGTGATTTATTCCCTTTGTTCTTATATACTTTAGAGTAAAATAGAACATCGATTTCAGAAAACCAATAATTAATAAAATAAAAAAGGAGATAAAAACTGGATTGACCTTTATAAATTCTGTATCTAAAACTTGTGCAATAACTAGAATTCCGAAAATAAAAAGAAAGTTATGAGACAAGATTCTTTCTAGATAATTGGTATAGGTTAAACTTCTTGGTACCGAGTAAAGCCGTGTCTTACCACTTAATAATAACCAAAAGGTTGTGAAAATTACATTGATTAAAATGATTTTTTTCCAACTATCGAAAGTATTATTGAAATCACCGTGATGATTATAAAAATAAAAAAGTATGGCTGCAAAAGCAAAAATGTCCATGAGCACTACTATGAACTTTAGATATTTTGAATAGCGTAGCTTTTGCATCTCGGGTTATAAATTTATGGAATATTCAAATATTTATGAGTTTGTACCGATGCTTGCCATTTTGGGTTAGCCAAGATAAAATCTGTAATTTTAGGATACATTTCATCCCTTTTGCTCCATTCGCTTTGAAGATAGAGTTTACAGTGTTCCGAAATTTTTTCAGCTTGCTCTTCGGCAAACTTAAAATCGTGGTTATTGAAAATAATTACCTTTAATTCGTGTGCTTTATAATAAATTTCCTCCAAAGGTAATCCGGTTTTTTTGGGAGAAAGGGTAATCCAATCCAATTGCCCACTCATAGGATAAGCACCTGAAGTTTCAATGTGTATTTGGCAACCTAATTCTTTCAATTTTCCAGTTAAAATATCCAAATTCCACATCAATGGTTCACCTCCGGTTAAAACTATTGTTTTGCAATACGAAGCTGCAGTTTTAGCAACTTCTTCCACATCCATCAACGGATGCAAATCGGGATTCCAACTTTCTTTTACGTCACACCAATGACAGCCAACATCACACCCACCTAAACGTATGAAGTATGCGGCTTTTCCAGTGTGGGCACCTTCGCCTTGTATCGTATAAAAATGCTCCATCACGGGGAGCATTTTTCCTTCTTTTAATAAAATTTCTTTTTCCATATAAATCTCCTACACAAACCAAAATTAAAAGTATTAATCCTTATAAATGGTATGTTTGTAAGCCAAAAGCGTATTCTTCATCAACATTGCTCTGGTCATAGGTCCAACTCCTCCCGGAACCGGTGTAATCCAACTGGCTTTGCCGGCACAACTTTCGAAATCTACGTCACCGGCAAGATGATAGCCTTTTTCTGAATTATCGTCTACTCTTGTAATTCCTACATCAACAACTACAGCGCCTTCTTTTATCATATCACCTTTTAGGAAATGAGGATCGCCAAGTGCAGTAATTACTATATCAGCATTTTTAGTAAATTCCTCAACGTGAGGTGTATAGCTGTGTGTTAAGGTCACTGTTGAATTTCCGGGGAAATCTTTTCTTCCCATTAAAATAGACATTGGTCTTCCTACAATTCTGCTTCTTCCTATAATAACGCAGTGTTTTCCTTTGGTTTCTATATTATATCTTTCTAAAAGTGTTAAAATCCCAAAAGGTGTTGCTGGTAGGAAAGTACTCATTTCTAAAGCCATACGTCCAAAATTCTCAGGGTGAAAACCATCCACATCTTTGTGCGAATTAATTGCCATAATCACTTTTTCCTGATCCATCTGTTTAGGAAGTGGCAACTGCACAATAAAACCATCTATTTCCGGATCCTGATTTAATTCGGCAATTTTTTCCAATAGTTCAGCTTCAGAGGCGGTACTTGGAAATTTAATGAGTGATGACTTGAAGCCAACTTCAGCACAATCTTTCACTTTACTGTTGACGTAAGCCTTACTTGCACCATTATTTCCTACCAAAATTGCTGCAAGATGCGGAACGCGTTTTCCTGCGGCGATAAGTTTATCGACATCCGCTTTAATTTCATTTTTAATTTCCTGTGAAACTTTCAGTCCGTCAAGAATTTGAGCCATTTTTATTTCTTTTTTACTTTAGATTTATCCTTTAAAATTACTTATTTTCCTTGAAATAATTAATTAACCCATTGGTAGAGCTGTCGTGAGACTCAATTTTCTCGTTATTTTTCAATTCCGGAAGAATTTTCCCGGCTAAAACTTTTCCTAATTCGACACCGAACTGATCGAAGCTGAAAATATTCCAAATCACCCCTTGAACAAATATTTTATGTTCATACATCGCAATTAACTGTCCTAACGAAAATGGATTTAATTCATTGAACAAGAATGAATTAGTAGGTGTATTTCCGTGGAAGACTTTGAAATTTAAAAGCCATTCTGTTTCTTCTTCAGATTTTCCGGATGCCTTTAATTCTGCTTCTGCTTCATCTTCAGTTTTCCCGAATGCTAAGGCTTCTGTCTGTGCGAAGAAATTTGCCAGAAGTTTTTCCTGATGGTCTGAAACCTCGTTGCACGATTTTACGTAAGCAATAAAATCTGCCGGAATTAGTTCCGTTCCCTGATGAATCAATTGATAAAAGGCGTGCTGACCGTTGGTTCCGGGCTCTCCCCAAATAATCGGGCCGGTTTCATACTGCACAAATTCACCGTTTCTGTCCACACATTTTCCGTTGCTTTCCATATCGCACTGCTGCAAATATGCTGCAAAACGGTCGAGGTACTGCGAATAAGGAAGAATTGCGTACGAAGAAGCTCCATAAAAATTACGGTACCAAATTCCCAAAAGTCCCATTAAAACCGGAATGTTTTCAGAAAAATCGGCATTTTGGAAATGTTGGTCGGTATCGTAAGCGCCTTTTAATAAATTTTCGAAATTTTCATAACCTACCGCAAGCACGATGCTTAAACCAATGGCGCTCCAAAGGGAATATCTTCCGCCAACCCAATCCCAGAATTCAAAAATGTTTTCTTTCGCAATTCCGAAGGCTTTAACTGCCTCAACATTAGTGGATAAGGCTACAAAGTGTTTTGCCACATCTTCCTGTTTTCCGGCTTTTAGAAACCAGTCTTTTGCAGAATTGGCGTTGGTCATCGTTTCCTGCGTGGTAAATGTTTTTGAAGCTACAATAAACAGCGTGGTTTCCGGATTTAAATTCTTAAGAACTTCTGCAATATGGTTCCCGTCGACATTTGATACGAAATGTACATTCAATCTGGTTTTAAAATGTTTTAAAGCCGAAACCACCATTACCGGACCGAGATCCGAACCGCCGATTCCGATATTCACCACATCGGTAATTTCTTTTCCAGAAAACCCTTTGTGTTCGCCTGAAATTACTTTTTCAGAGAAGGATTTCATCTGCTCCAGAACTTTTTTGATTTGCAGTTTGATGTTTTCACCGTCAACCAGGATTTCTTTGTCAGAAAAATCTCTCAATGCGGTGTGAAGTACGGCTCTTCCTTCTGTTTCATTGATTTTGTCGCCGGAAAACATTTTGGAAATGGCGTCTTTCAACTGGCATTCTTCGGCAAGATTAATCAAAAGTTCTTTGGTTCTTTCATCAATTAAATTTTTAGAATAGTCGAATAGATAATTTTCACCTTTAATTGAAAATTGATTGAATCGTTCGGGATTATATTGGAATAAAGTTCTTAACTCAAAGTCGTTTTTCTCAAAATGAGCGAGAAGTTCGCCCCAGGCTTTAGTCTGTTCAGGATTTATTTTTGGTAACATAAACTTTCGAAATTTTATATATGAAATTTGATTTGGTAATCAAACTCAAAATTTTTGGCAAATTTACGCAAAATAAAAACCTCCGAAAACATTCAGAGGTTTAAGTTTGTATGACAATTATCTTCCGCCTACAGGTTTGTTCTTTACAAAAATCCTTTTCAAAAATTTGAAAAGGATTTTTTTATTAGCTTTTATATAATAGATTAAGAGTCCAAAGCCAATTCAACCACCTCACTCATTCGATTGACGTAACTAATTTTCAGATTTTTCAGGTAATCCTGCTTTATTTCATTTACATCTTTTCGGTTGGCTTCGCTAAGAATTACTTCTTTTATTCCGGCTCTGGTTGCGGCGAGTAATTTTTCTTTAATTCCACCTACAGGAAGTACTTTTCCGCGAAGCGTAATTTCTCCTGTCATTGCAATGTGAGATTTTACTTTTTTATTTTTAAAACTTGAAACCATTGAGGTGAGCATTGCAATTCCTGCAGAAGGTCCGTCTTTCGGTGTTGCACCTTCCGGAACGTGAACGTGGATGTTTTTCTTTTCAATGTCTTCTTCGGAAATCCCTAATTCTTTGTGTTTTGCTTTAATATATTCCAAAGCAATGGTTGCGGATTCTTTCATCACATTTCCAAGGTTTCCGGTCATCGTGAGATTACCTTTTCCGTTGCTCAAAATACTTTCAATAAACAAAATGTCACCACCAACAGAAGTCCAAGCCAAACCTGTCACCACTCCCGGAACTCCGGTAATTTCCGACAAACTTTTTGGTCTTGGAACACCCAAAATTTCATCAATTTTTTGGATGGAAATTTTTGGATCGTATTCTTTTTCAATCGCAGTTTGAAGTGCAACCCAACGTGAAATGGAAGCCAATCTTTTTTCTAAAGTTCTTACACCACTTTCAGAAGTGTGTGCGTCGATAATGTGTTTCAGTTCAGGATTTCCGAGTTTGAAGGATTTTGCATCCAAACCGTTTTCTTCCTGCTGTTTTTTAATGAGGTGGCGTTTTGCAATTTCAATTTTTTCTTCTAAAGTGTAGCCGGCAATTTCAATGATTTCCATTCTATCAAGAAGCGGTCCTTGTATGGTAGAAAGCGTATTTGCTGTTGCAATGAACATCACTTTAGATAAATCGTAACCATGTTCCAAATAATTATCGTAGAAATTATTATTCTGTTCAGGATCAAGAACTTCCAAAAGTGCAGAACTTGGATCGCCGTGAATTCCCTGTCCGATTTTATCAATTTCATCCAAAACAATCACAGGATTGGAGGTTCCAGATTTTTTGATGGACTGTAAAATTCTTCCCGCCATTGCTCCAATATAAGTTTTACGATGGCCGCGAACTTCAGATTCATCGTGCAAACCGCCAAGAGAAACTCTTACATATTTTCTACCGAGAGCATCTGCAACAGACTTTCCAAGCGAAGTTTTACCAACTCCGGGAGGACCAACGAGACACAAAATCGGAGATTTCATATTATTTTTCAACTTCAGAACCGCCATATGTTCCAAAATTCTTTTTTTAATGTCTTCAAGCCCAAAATGTGCTTTATCTAGTATTTTTTCAGCTTTTACAATGTCAAAAATATCTTTCGAATAATTACCCCAAGGTAAATCGGTGAAAAAATCAAGATAATTGCGCTGAACATTATAATCCGGAGAATTTGGATGCTGACGCTGTAAACGAGCAAGTTCTTTTTCAAAATGGTCTTGAACTTCTTTGTTCCAATTTAGTTTTTTTGCTTTTTCGCGTAACTCATCTGCGTCGCTTTCTGCACCGCCTCCCAATTCTTCTTGGATGGTTTTAATTTGTTGGTTCAGGAAATATTCACGTTGCTGTTTGTCTAAATCTTTTGATGTTTTCTGATGAATTTGATCACGCAATTGTAGTTTACGGTAATCGTCATGCATTAATTCATAACAATGTTGGGCACGCTTCATCAAGCTTTTTTCTTCCAAAAGATTTTGTTTTTGTGTGGAAGAAAAGTTGGCGTTGGTACAGATGAAATTCAGCAAATCCTCATTGTTACTCATATTATTAATGGCAAAATTGGCTGCATTTGGAATATTAGGATCGAGCTTTATGATTTTTAATGCTAAATCTTTGATGTTTTCTAGAAGAGCTTCATATTCTTCTTTGTTTTTGGTTACTGCATCTTTCAAAGTGTTTATTTCAGCAGTGAAATAAGGAGAATCCCCAACAAATTTTTTGGTTTTAAATCTTTGGATGCCTTTCGTAATAGCGGTGATGTTTCCTTCAGGTAGAATGATGATTTTTACAATTCTTGCCAGTGTTCCCACTTTAAATAAGTCGTTTTCGGTAGGATTCTCAATGGTAGAGTTCTTTTGGCTGATAATCCCAATGATATTGTTGTTTTTCTGGGCTTCCTCAAGCAATTTCTTGCTCTGTTCGCGTCCTGCGGTAATCGGAATTACAACATTTGGGAACATAACCATATTTCTAACCGGCAAAATCGGGAAAATTTCCTGTGATTTGCTCTGTTTTTGGTCTTCAGCATCAGAAATATTCAATTCTTCAGCCACAATACTGAAATCGGCATCTAAAATTTCGCCCAAATCTATATCTTCAAATTCAATCATAGTATATTTAATGACAGATTGTCATTTTTTAAAATTCAAATAATGACGAAGTTTCTAATGCTATAAAAAAATCGTCTAAAATAAAGTGTTTTAATAATTTTCTCAATTCCTGTGCCAGCCCAATAACAGAGATGAATATTGCCAAATTTGCAGGTTTTTTTGTGATAAGAGTTTTGCAAAATGGCTATTTTTACAAAATGAACAATGTGCTCATATACTATTTGGTTATAATCAATTCCTTAAGCTTCATAATTTTTGGAATTGATAAATGGAAAGCTAAAAACTTTAAATCAAGAATTCCAGAATGGTTACTTTTGTTGTGTTCGTTAATGGGAGGAACGATTGGGTCGGTGTTAGGAATGCTTGTTTTTAGGCATAAAACTTCAAAAATAAGTTTTAAATTGAAGTTTATTTTAACAATAATTTCACAATTACTATTTGTTTATATCTTTTGGCAGGGTTTTTAGTATAACCAACTAAATATCAAGTTTATGTCGACCGATAATTCGAATTTTTTTGAAAAGTTTTCAAATTGGGCTACTAATGCTACCGGAAGTCCTGCTGCTTTCATCATTGCGGTAGCTCTTATTTTGGTTTGGGCTATTTCCGGACCGTTTTTTAATTTTTCTGAAACTTGGCAACTGGTAATAAACACGGGAACCACAATCGTCACTTTTTTAATGGTATTTCTCATTCAGAAGGGGCAAAACAAGGATTCTAAAGCCATCCAAATTAAATTGAATGAACTGATTGCTGCCCACGAAAAAGCCAGCAACAGAATTGTTGATATTGAAGATTTAACTGAGAAGGAACTCGATAAGCTACATCGTTACTACCAAAAGCTATCAAATTTAGCACAAGAAGATACCAATTTGCATCAATCTCATTCCATAGATGCCGCAGAAGATAACCACGAACACAAACTGCGCAACCAACAGATACAGGAACAGATTGAAGAAGAAGATCGATAAAATGAAAAAACTCTTAATACTCATTACAGCATTTTTATTTCTTTCACTGAATTCACAAACGCCTAAAGTGAGCTCAGGAAAGATTATTGAATACCAAAACTTTAATTCTGTGAATATTGGGAACAGAAACGTAAGAATTTGGCTTCCGGACAACTATGATCCCCGTATAAAACATCAAGTATTATTTGCTAATGATGGACAAATGCTTTGGGACGGAACCATAACTTGGAACCAACAAGAATGGAAATTGGATGAAGTTTTAGGCAAATTAATTAAAGAAAAAAAGGTAAAACCCACTATTGTAGTAGCAGTAGATAATGCCGGTGTTAATCGCCATAGCGAATATTTTCCGCAGAAGCCTTTTGAAAGTCTTACACGTAAAACTCAAGATAGTCTTTACACGCTAAAACGACAGCCAAACCAATTGCTTTTTGCATCAAAAGTATATTCAGACCAATATTTAAAATTTTTGGTTGAAGAACTAAAACCTTTTGTTGAGAGAAACTATACCACTTATAAGAACAATAAGCACACCTTTATTATGGGCAGTTCTATGGGAGGTTTAATCTCTATGTATGCCGCTACGGAATATCCGAACATATTTGGTGGTGCAATTTGTATGTCAACACATTGGCCTGGCATATTTTTAGCAGAAAACAATCCTGTTCCGCAAGCATTTCAAAATTATTTAAAAGAAAACCTTCCTAAATACGGCAAAAATAAATACTATTTCGATTTTGGAACGGAAACATTGGACGCTATGTACGAACTGCATCAGAAAGAAGTAGATAAGATTATGCGAGAGAAAAAGTATACCAAAAAATATTGGCAAACGCTTAAGTTTTCCGGTGCTGCTCACACTGAAGAAGCATGGGCACAACGTTTGGTAATTCCTCTCTCCATGATGTTGAGGTAATTATCTGCGTTTCATAAAATAATCAAAATACGAGCAGCTTCCCATGAGTTGTTTTGCGGTTTCAGTGTCCGCATAATTGTTTTTAAGTTGCGTAAAATACGTTCTGTACTTCTGATTTTTTATAGCAGCCAAATCTTTTTCTCTGTTTTCTCGTTTTTTCTCCCAGTTTTTGTCATCGTAAGAAATTTCAGGTTGCTGATATTCGTATTGGTAGTATTTTCCTTGTTCTACACTCGCCAATTGGAAGAGAATTCTGGCTTTTTGTTCCTTAACTGTTGTTAGGTTTAAGGCTTTTTGATAATAATTAATGGCCAAATCGAAATTATCAGGCTCAACAAAACTCTGATAGGTAAAGTTTTTATAATAATACTGATAAGGCTGTTCAGAAGTCCAGAAATCAAATTTCCCACCATTAGAATTATCAATATCCATCACAAAAATTTCTCTGAAATATCCTAAAACCGAAGTGTTATACATTAAATTTCCAATTAGTTGGTTGGCTTTCGCAGCAGTGGCGTCTTTTCCGGAGCCTATTTTTTTAAGCTGAATTAAAGCGTCTGCCAATTCTAGTTTATTCATTTTTGGTTTAATAAAACTGAATGTGGTTAAATCTTCTGCTTTCATGCTCACTTCTTTGGGACTTTGGAAGCTTTCCCAAACATTGTGTCCAAAAATGAGGTTCGAAATGTTACGGAAACCGTTATAGGTGTTCTCATCGTAAACTAAAGGCTTCATATTAGGTGTAGCGTCATCCCAAACGTAATGGCTTCTGGGTATGCCTTTAAAGTTGGTCACCTTTTGATAGTATTGTTTTGCTTTTTCAAAATTGGCAAGTTTCATCTCTCGGTCCCCGTAAATCAAGTTGAAAAAGGCATTCGTATTGCCAACATCATCCAAATTTTTGGCAATAATTTGTTCAAAGACATTCTTGTTAGGTTTTCTATAGAATTCTTCGACGCTTTTCACCAGTTTTGAGTTCGGGCTGTACTGTAAATCGGATAGTTTATTATTCATTAGGAATGACTTGCCGTCTTCACCCTGCAAAAAATAGCGATTAGCCAAGACATCCTTAAGAAAATCTGATGTAGAAGGCGTTGGATAATAGAAATCCTCGTTAGAAATGCTGTCAGGCTTTTTCTGCTCAATAAAAAAAGTTGAATATTTTTTGTAAAGTTTACTCTCAAACTCCGGAGTTATTCTAGGTTGGGAAACAATTTCGTTCAACATTTTCATCCGGTTAATTTGCTCGTTATATTCTTGATTTTGGGTTTTTATTTGGGATAAAAGCGCATCACTTTCAGAGTAATCTTTCTTCAAAAATTTCACGTAAGCATCCGCAATTTGCCAAAACTCATCATTGGACTTGGTTTTTGTTTTTTCTATAAATGTTTCAAAATCGTTGATGTAATTTTCATCTTTTTCTTCGCTTCCCCAAAGTGATTTTTCGGTGTAGAACGGAATGCGGTTCGGGTTATTCAGCAAATCTTTGTCACTTTGGTCATTACTGCGTTCGTTAGAGCTATTTTCTTTTTTTGAGCTGAAAAGGTTGCTAAAAAAATTGGTAATTTTATCCCAAAAACTTTCTTTTTTTATTCCATCTGTTTGGTTTTCCGAAATTTCATTTTCCGAGGTTTTAGTTTTTAGAATTGAATTTTCAGTAACATTATCGTTGCCATAGTAATAAACCGGCAGATAACTTCTTTCCAGTTCATTAATAGCTCTGGCTGCCATTACTTTCAGCATTTCCGAATTTGGATCTACTTCATACATTTTTTCCATCATTGGCAGCGGATTATTAAAGCCGTCATAACCAAGAAGAAAGTAAGCCATATTTTTTTCTTCATTGGTTTTTGTTAAATCTAAAATGTTTTTAAAGGAAGCACTGTCTGAAAGTTTCATTGAGGTGAAGGCGCTTTCGCGACGGCTCTTACTGTTCATAAACACTTTGAAGAAATTCCAGTTGGCTTCATTGCCTTGTTTAAGTCCGCGTTGTGCGCCTGCCATTTGATCCAAAGCCCAGAAATATGGCGAACTTTTTAGATTTAAAGGTTCTACATATTTCGAGAAGGCTTCAATAGCTTGCGGATAATTTCTTGTATAATGATTAAAACGTACCAACTGATAACCATATCGCAATTTAATCTCCGGAAGTTTTGTTGCGTTGTAAAGTGATGTTAGTGCTGCAATTGTTTTATTATAGTCTAATTGTGTAGCGTTTTTAGGATTTTCGTTGTCACGATAGTAGAAAGAATCAGGACTTTCTACATAATTAATTTGCATAAAAGGCTCCAAGTATTTGGCTTCAATCAAATAATCAATTGCTTCCTGATGATTTTGGTAAGAACCTAACTTGTTGAGAATGGGATTGGATGAATTTCCTTTTTTGAAAGCGTTCAACTCGCTCATCGGAATTTTGTATACTAAATTTTTTGCTTCCTGATAATTTAGCTTGTTGCTGAAAAACTTCTGCCATGTTTCAATATTTTCGTCGGGAATTTCGTAATGCTCGTGCCCGTAAAATCTATTGGAATAAGTAAGTAAAAATGGCAGATACGATTTGTCCTTGATGATAGATTGAGTGAAGAGGTTAAAATATTCATAATCTGGATCGTACCAAGCGCACGCTTTGCTGTTTTGGTGATATATAAGAATAAATGCGGCAGAAATCAGGATTTTTTTCATAATTACTTTTTTTTAAGGTTCTCAAAACACTTTCACAAGCTCAAAGTTTTCGGGATTCAAACCTTGTATGTCTATAACTTTCGATTTTTAACAAATTTACTATCTAATTGATAATAAATGATTTCATATTCTTTAATTTTTCCGTTAAGGAATTCTACCGCCTCATCCAACTGTTTATTTTCAATCTCTTCAACTTTTATTTTAAAACCTTTGTTGAGGTAATTCCCGAAATAGAAACCGTCTTTTTGTATTTCAATTTCATTTTCAGAAGTTTTTTTAAAATTTGGATGTTTTAAGTCATCTTTCGAAAGAGCGTTGATGATTTTATGTTTGCCACTATGATTGGTTACAATTCCCCACGAATAAATTGGTAACGCCACAGCGATATTTTTTATTGGATAACGTTCTATATTTGAAAGATAATTTTTTAGCAGCTCCAAATCCAGAATCGAATTTTTATCAGAATTCTCTAACGGTGAAGAAGTTGAATAGCACATCAAATATACTTTTTCTACAGGCGGAATTCCCATTTTCTTTTTGTGTTTCACCTGATGAAGCCGAAGCGTAGAGGTAATTTCTTTCCCTGAAATGTTCCTAAGTTCATTTAAGAGTTTAAAATAATCGTCTTTCGTTCCTAAAGTCCAATCGCAGTCGATTTGTATTTCGTTGTTGGTTTTCAAGTTATAGTCGTTATTCTTTTTTTTAATTAAATCTAAAGTGTTTTTAGCGAGAAAGGTAATTTCTTGGGGTGTGATGTTTATAAATGTTCGGTTCGTTATAAAAACTACAGGGACTATTTGTTTATAGGTCTTAAAACTTTGATCCTTGCTTATCGCTGCAATCGGTTGAAATTTCCCACTTATTTTATCCACATCAAAATAACGTACATATATATAAGGTATAGTGGCTTCTTGCAAAGTATTGCTTTCGGTTTGGTTTAAAGATAATTTGGTTTTCCAATAATAGAAGGTATAGGGATGTTTTTCTTCTTTACAGGAGAAAAGGGCTATTAAAAGGAGAAAAGACAATATTTTTTTCATTGTTTAAATATAAAGAAATTCCGTAAGCCATTAAAAATCAAAATATTTTCAAGGAATATTTGTCAGTTCAAAAAATATCTCTAAATTTGCACACTCATTTTAGGGGCGAAGTGTGCCTAATTGTAATATAGAAATCACTTCAAAACCTGATGAAATAAGGATAAATTTATAGTATTATATAACAATGTCAGGTATTATTGGTAAAAAAATCGGTATGACCTCTCTGTTTGATGAGAACGGGAAAAACATCCCTTGTACTGTCATTCAAGCTGGTCCATGCGCGGTTTTACAGGTCAGAACCGTAGAAAATGATGGCTATGTTGGCTTTCAGTTAGGTTTCGATGACAAGAGTGAGAAGAACGTTGGTAAAGCGTTAGCTGGCCATTTTAAGAAGGCTGGTTCTACTCCTAAAGCTAAATTGGTTGAATTCCACCACGGATTCGACGAATTGAATGTAGGAGACGAAGTAAAAGTTAACCTTTTCTCTGAAGGAGAATATGTTGACGTAACAGGAACATCAAAAGGTAAAGGTTTCCAAGGTGTTGTTAAAAGACACAACTTTGGTGGGGTAATGCAAGCGACACACGGTCAGCACAACAGATTAAGAGCTCCGGGTTCTATCGGTGCGGGATCTGACCCTTCAAGAGTTTTCAAAGGTCTTCGTATGGCTGGTAGAATGGGAGGTAAGCAGGTTACTGTACAAAACCTTCAGGTGTTAAAAGTGGATGAAGAACAAAATCTTTTAGTAGTAAAAGGTGCTGTTCCGGGAGCTAAAAATTCATATGTAATTGTAAGAAGATGGAACTAGTAGTATTAAACAACACAGGAAAAGAAACCGGAAGAAAAGTAACCCTTGATGATTCAGTTTTCGGAATTGAGCCAAACCAACATGCGGTTTACTTAGAGGTGAAACAGTACCTGGCTGCACAAAGACAGGGGACTCATAAATCAAAAGAAAGAAGCGAAATTACTGCTTCTACAAGAAAGCTTAAGAAGCAAAAAGGTTCAGGTTCTGCGAGATATGGTGATATTAAATCGCCAACTTTCAAAGGAGGAGGTAGAGTATTTGGTCCAAAGCCAAGAGACTACAGATTCAAACTGAATAAAGCACTTAAGAGATTGGCTAAAAAATCTGTTCTTTCTCAAAAATTGAGAGACAACAGTATTAAGGTTTTAGAAGATTTGAGCTTGAACGCGCCTAAAACTAAAGATTTCATCAGCGTATTGAACGCTTTGGAACTTAACGGCAAAAAGTCATTGTTCATCCTTCCTGAAGCTAATAAGAATGTGTATCTATCTTCAAGAAACTTGCCTAAAACAAGAGTGTTGAACTACAACGAAATCAGCTCTTACGACCTAGTAAATGCTGGTGAAATTGTTTTCTTTGAAGGTGCAGTAGAAAAATTCCAGGAAAATTTAAAGAAATAAATCATGTCAGTTATTATTAAACCAGTAATTTCAGAAAAAGCCAACTACCTTACGGATCTTCGTGGTGCTTATTCTTTCTTGGTAGATACTAAGGCGAATAAAATCCAGATCAAGAATGCGGTAGAAGCAGCTTACGGTGTAAAAGTAGCAGACGTTAGAACCATGATTTATGCGCCTAAAGTTTCTGCGAAGTACACAAAAAAAGGACTTCAGGTTGGGAAAACCAACAAATTGAAAAAAGCGGTTATCACCCTTGCAGAAGGAGAAGTAATCGATATCTTTTCAGTATAAGTAAATATTTTAAATCATTATAAATAATAGTAATGTCTGTTAGAAAATTAAAACCTATCACCCCGGGACAGAGATTCAGAGTTGTAAACAACTTTGAGGAAATTACTACCAACAAACCAGAGAAATCTCTAACAGTTGGTATTAAAAAGTCA
>JAEXAR010000008.1 GCA_023394415.1 Bacteroidota bacterium | reverse complement strand
CAAGAAAAAATCTGATACTCACAAAATGGCAGAAGCTAACAAAGCATTCTCACACTTTAAATTCTAATCTGAAATGGCAAGAGATCTTAAATACACAAGAAACATTGGTATTGCCGCTCACATTGACGCTGGTAAGACAACCACGACAGAGAGAATTTTATTTTACACCGGTAAGACTCACAAACTGGGTGAAACTCACGAAGGTTCTTCACAGATGGACTGGATGGAGCAGGAAGCTGAAAGAGGTATTACCATTACTTCAGCTGCTACTACCTGTAAATGGAACTTCCCGACAGATCAGGGAAAAACATTGCCTGAATCTAAAGAATACCACTTCAACATTATCGATACACCGGGGCACGTTGACTTTACGGTAGAGGTAAACAGATCATTAAGAGTACTTGACGGTCTTGTATTCCTTTTCTCAGCCGTTGACGGTGTTGAGCCTCAGTCTGAAACCAACTGGAGACTTGCGGACAACTACAAAGTTGCTCGTATGGGATTCGTAAACAAAATGGACAGACAGGGTGCAGACTTCCTTATGGTAGTAAACCAGGTGAAAGAAATGCTTGGGTCCAACGCAGTTCCAATCGTACTTCCGATCGGTGCTGAAGAAGATTTCAAAGGTGTAGTTGACCTGATCAAAAACAGAGCAATCATTTGGCACGAAGATACTCAGGGTGCCACTTTCGACGTAGTTCCAATTCCTGAAGATATGAAGGATGAAGTAATGGAGTACAGAGAAAAACTAGTTGAAGCTGTTGCTGATTACGATGATACCCTGATGGAGAAATTCTTCGAAGATCCGGATTCAATTTCTGAAGAAGAGATCAACGAAGCACTTAGAAAAGCTACCATCGACATGTCAATCATCCCGATGACTTGCGGTTCTTCATTCAAAAACAAAGGTGTACAGTTCATGCTGGATGCAGTTTGTAAATATCTTCCTTCTCCAATGGACAAGGATAATATCAAAGGAACAGATCCAAAAACGGACGCTGAAATCGAAAGAAAACCAGATGTTAACGATCCGTTCGCAGCTTTGGCTTTCAAAATTGCAACTGACCCGTTCGTAGGACGTCTTGCATTCTTCAGAGCTTACTCCGGTAGACTTGATGCAGGTTCTTACGTTCTGAACACAAGATCAGGAAACAAAGAAAGAATTTCCAGAATCTACCAGATGCACGCTAACAAGCAGAATCCTGTTGAATATATTGAAGCAGGAGATATTGGTGCAGCTGTAGGTTTCAAGGATATCAAAACTGGTGATACCCTTTCTGACGAGAAAAATCCAATCGTTCTTGAATCGATGATTTTCCCAGATCCGGTAATCGGTATCGCTGTTGAGCCTAAAACTAAAGCAGACCAGGATAAAATGGGTAACGCTTTGGCAAAACTGGCTGAAGAAGATCCAACATTCCAGGTTAAAACTGACGAAGCTTCAGGACAAACAATCATCTCAGGTATGGGTGAACTTCACCTCGACATTCTTGTTGACCGTATGAGAAGAGAGTTCAAAGTTGAAGTAAACCAGGGACAGCCTCAGGTAGAGTACAAAGAAGCTCTTACGACGGTTGCAAACCACAGAGAGGTTTACAAAAAGCAATCCGGTGGTCGTGGTAAATTCGCAGATATCGTATTCGAAATCGGTCCTGCAGAAGAAGGTAAATCAGGTCTTGAATTCGTTAACGAAATCAAGGGTGGTAACATTCCAAAAGAATTTATCCCTTCAGTAGAGAAAGGATTCAAAGAAGCTATGAAAAACGGTCCTCTTGCAGGATTTGAAGTTGACGCAATGAAAGTGACACTTAAAGATGGATCTTTCCACGCAGTTGACTCTGATCAGCTTTCTTTTGAATTGGCTGCTAAAATGGGATTCAAAGAATCAGGAAGAGCTGCTAAAGCAGTAATCATGGAACCAATCATGAAGCTTGAAGTGGTAACTCCTGAAGAATATATGGGTGATATCGTAGGAGACCTTAACAGAAGAAGAGGTACTGTAAACGGTATGGACGACAGAAACAACGCTAAAGTAATCAAAGCTTTCGTTCCGCTTTCTGAAATGTTTGGTTACGTAACTTCGCTTAGAACGTTATCTTCAGGTAGAGCAACTTCTTCGATGGAATTCGAAAAATACGAAGCTGCACCGCAAAACATCGCTGAAGATGTAATCGCTAAAGCTAAAGGATAAAAAGCTGGAAGCTGGAAGTGGGGAGCTGGAAGTTCGCTGCTGAAAAGCATAAAGCATTTTAGAACAATTTTTATTAACGCGACCTGCAAAAAGCCATGAGCTGATTGCCGATTGCTAAAAGCAAAAAATAAAATGTCACAAAGAATCAGAATAAAACTTAAGTCTTACGATTACAATTTGGTAGATAAATCTGCAGAAAAAATCGTAAAAACTGTAAAAGCTACAGGTGCTGTTGTAAATGGGCCAATCCCATTGCCAACTAACAAGAGAATCTTCACAGTGTTGAGATCTCCGCACGTAAACAAGAAGGCAAGAGAGCAGTTCCAACTTTCTGCACACAAGAGATTGATGGATATCTACTCTTCTTCTTCTAAAACTGTAGATGCTCTGATGAAGCTTGAGCTTCCTTCAGGAGTAGACGTAGAAATTAAAGTGTGATGATAAAGCAGAAGTTGGAAGTCGTAAAGACCGAAGACGCTGCGAAAACAAAATACTTTGCTATGATAATGAATCCGTTCTCGAAAGAGAGCGGATTTTTATTATCACTTAGTTATGATAAAGAGGAGTTATTTGTCTCTAATTTGTGAAATTCATATATTTGTGCGTTTTGTTTAACATAATAATAAAAATAAATATTTGGATTTAAAATTTGCATAGTTTTAGTTTTAGTTTTACACCATTAACCAATTAATTTTTTTTATTATGAAATGACTATTATTAGTGGCAACATTAGGTATTGCAGGATTAATGAGTGCAAAAACGATGGAAGAAAACACAATTAAAAAGAAAGAATCTTTAAATTCAAAAGAAGTTATCAAAGTTTTTTTGTTAAGGGAGTACGATTGGGTAAAAGTAACGACTAGTTGTGGAAAAGTTTTCTATTTAGATAACAATATGTATGGTGATTGTTATGAATGTCTTCAAGAGGACGCAAGATACTTTACTGATGCTAAATGTGGTTCGGGATCTAGTTTTGAAGTGCCATTTTAATTTGTAAATAATGGTAAGATTTCTTTATTTGTTTGTATTGTTTCAATTATATTTTGTAGATGGGCAAGTATTTACTACTGATAGGCGTTATTCCACAACAAAATATAGTTCTGAATTGAAGGGTTTTTCAGAGTTTGTTGTTCTTTACAATATCACGTTTTCGAACGGCAAAGATAAAACTGCTACTACACAAGCATATTTGCAACTCGGGGAAAGGTTTTCTAAATTTTTAGATGTCAACACTATCAAAAGAGATTCACTTCTTAAAGAGCAAAGTAATTTTGAAACTGTGGGAGCAAAAGAAATAAACGAATTAGGAAAATATAATGTTATTTATAAAAAAAATGTTTTAAAAGACTTGTCATCAAATACCATTTTTGTTCAAGAAAGGGTTTCGAAGAATGTATATCAATATCAAGAGCCTATTCCAAAGCAAAACTGGATACTAACAAATGATAAGATGACTATTTTAGGTTACCAGTGCAGATCTGCAAAACTTACGTTTAGAGGTAGGAACTATATTGCTTGGTATGCCACAGGAATTCCGAAGAGTGACGGGCCATATATTTTTGCAGGTTTACCTGGCCTAGTTCTTAAAATCACTGACGAACAGCAAGAATATGATTTTTCTGCGATAGCAATTGAAAAAAAGAAAGTCAATATATACTGGAGAAATGAAAAAAATATTGTCACAGTAAGTAGAGATGATTTTAGAAAAATTCAGAGAAATTATTTTGAGAACCCAGGTTTATTTTTGTCTAGCAAAGCTTACGATGAAACAGGTAAGGAAATGTTACCTCAAATTCCGACTAGATATTATAACCCTTTGGAATTAGAATAAAAAATCCGTTCTCGAAATAGAGAGCGGATTTTTTATTTTTAAAACTGTTTTCTAACCCTAAAAAACTTTTCTAATTTCTTAAAAATGTGTATTTTCGCAGACTATAAAAAAGATTATTAAATAATGGCAATTTTAGGGGAAATTAGAAAGAGATCTTGGTTAATGGTGGGTGTAATTGCATTGGCGCTTTTAGCGTTTCTTGTAAACCCAGACACATTTGATAAAGTTTTCGGTAAAAATCCAAATATTCTAGGAAAAGTTAATGGTGAAGATATTACCAGAGACGAGTACAGCGATCAGCTTTTTATTCTTCAGCAACAAGCACAACAGCAGGGGCAACCTTCTGCAGGTTTGGAAGAACAGGCTTGGCAAATGATGGTGCAGAGCAAGTTGATTAAGCAGCAGTTTGAAAAGATGGGTCTTAAAATGACGGATGATTATTTTTGGAGCCAGATACAATACGATCCAATGTTTGCACAAAACCCTCAATACTTTGACGAAAAGGGAAATTTTAAACTTCAGGAAGTTAGAAAATTTTATGAAGGTCTTGAAGGTACTGGAAATGTACAGGAATACAATCAGTGGTTGAAAACCAAAAAATCTATCGAGTACAGAATGATGGCAAGACAGCTTTTTGCAAACGTTACTGCAGGTATTACCGTAAGCAAAAAAGAAGCTGAAGAAATGATAAAGCAGAGAGATCAGATTGCAGATTTTGATTATGTGAAAGTAGATTATGCTGCTTTCTTGGCTAAAAACCCAATAAAAGTTACCACAGAAGATTTAGCAGGATATATTAAGCTTCGTCCCCATACTTACAAAGGACAAGCGAGCAGAAATCTTGGTTTAGTGTATTTCCCTGCTACTCCAAGTGCACAGGATGATGCTAAAGCTCAAGCTGAAATTAATAAGTTGTTTACTCAAGGAACTGATGCAAGCGGAGGAAAAGAAAACTTTCAGAATACAGAAAACGACTCTATGTTTGTGACTTTAAATTCTGATATGGCTTTCAATCCAACATATTTTAAGAAAGAACAACTTCCTCAGGCAATTGCTGATAAAGTTGCTACAGCATCTATAGGTCAGACTTTTGGTCCTTATAAAGAGCAGAATTTTTATGTCGTTTCTAAACTTTTAAACAAAAAAACATCAGACTCTACACTTTCGAGACATATCCTAATAGCTTTTAAAGACAGTCCTGCAGGACAAGGCGTAACAAGAACCAAAGATCAGGCTAAAAAATTGGCTGATTCTATTGGTGCGGTAGTAAAAGCTAATCCGGCTAAATTTACAGAATTTCTTAATCTTTCTAACGATCCAAACTCTGCAGCACAAGGCGGTAGCTTAGGTTGGACAACACCTGAAACTCCGTTTGTCCCAGAATTTTTGAGCTATTTAGCCAATAATCCAAAAGGTGCGACAGGTGTGGTAGAAACACAATTTGGTTATCATATCATTAATATTCAAGATAAAAAAGCTGGAGCAATGGGTTACAAAGTAGCTAACCTTGTGAAAGCGGTGAAGCCTTCAGAGGCTACTGAAAATCTTGTTGATAAAAACGCAAGGAGATTTATACAGCAAGTTCAGGGTAAATCTTTCAATGATTTTGCCAATATTGCTAAAAAAGGAAATTATCAATTCTCAAACCCGAAAGCAGTGAAACGTTTTGATGGGCAACTGCAAGGTTTAGGAACTGATAAAGATGCTGAAATCATTACTTGGGCTTTTGATAAGAAAAGAGAAAAAGGAAACACAGAATATTTTGTTGTAGAAGGAACAGGAGATAGAATCGTAGCATTCTTGAACGGTAAGCAAGAAGAAGGGCTAGCAGATCCCGAATCTTTGAGAGAGCAATTAGAACCTGTGGTGAAAAATGAATTGGCTGCAAAAAAAATTGTAGAAAAAATTAAAGCAGCAAAAGCAACATCTTTGGATGCTGTGGCTAAACTGTTTGCAACACAAAAACAAAGCGGACAGATTAATTTATTAAGTCCTTCTCTTGGTATGGCAATGGAACCAAAAGTTGCAGGAGCAGCATTTGGTGTTGCAAAAGGTAAAGTTTCAAATCCTGTAGAGGGTATGACTGGTGTTTATGTTTTGGTTAAGAAATCTGAAACAATTAACAAACAACCTGGCGATGCTAAACAGATTGCTGATGCCATTGCACAACAGAACAGTCAAATGTTCGGACAGCAACTGATGAAGAGCCTTCAGGATAATGCTGACATTAAAGACTACAGAATTGAAGTGTGGAATAAAACAGCACAATAAAATTTTTTATAAAAGAATTAAAAGCGGCAGAATTTTTGCCGCTTTTTTCTTTGTTGATGAGCTTTTAATAAAAATTCATCATAACATAATTTGTCATATATTTGTTACCTAAAATCATTTTATTACAGTGAAATTTTCAAAAGAAATAAAAGCAGGTGCTATCGCAGTACTTTCTATCATAGGTTTTGTAATTCTTTTTCAGTTTATGAAGGGCAAAAGCCTTTTTACCACTGATAATATTTTCTATGCCAAATATGATAATGTTGAAGGGCTGGAAGCATCAAGTCCCGTATCAATAAACGGTTTAAAAGTTGGACAGGTTGATAAAATTATTCCTATTACCGATAAAAGTGGAAAAGTACACTTTGTGCTTAAAGTTTTAGTGGATGACGAATTTGAGTTTTCAAAAAAATCAACCATTGAAATTTTTGAACCCGGATTAATGTCTGGTAAACAAGCCAGAATTAACCTTGCCTACGGTGGAGAAATGGCAAAAGATGGTGACACACTTGCCGGAGGATACAAAGAATCGATGATGAATAATATTTCCTCACAAGTGGGTCCGGTAAAAGACCAAGTGCAGGATGTTTTGAAGAAAGTAGATTCATTAATGATTAATGCAAATGCTATAACAGACGCTCAAAATCAAGCACAAATTAAAGCCTTACTTGCAAGTTTAAACAGAACCGTTACTTCTTTTGAGACTACATCACAACAAACCAACCGTTTAATCTCAAATAACGATCCACGAGTACAGCAAATGCTTGATAATGCAAATTTGGCAACCATAAGCGCAAGAACTGCCATTGATAAATACGGCAGAGTTGCTGAACAAGTAGATGTTCAGAAACTGAATAATACCATCGATAAATTAAGCCAAACTTCAGATAAACTAAACAGTGTTATTTCAGGAATACAAAATGGTGAAGGTTCTCTTGGTAAATTAGCAAAAGATGAGCAACTTTACCAAAATCTACAGGAAACATCAGCAAATCTGAATGAACTGGTAAAAGATATCAAAGCAAATCCGAAACGCTACGTTAATATTTCGGTATTTGGTAAAAGCAGTAAATAAAAATCTATAATCATAATGCAGTATCTCGACAATATTCTCTTTGTTGTTCTGCTTCTTGCAGGTATCGGACTTTTTATAAAGAGTTTAAAAGAAATCTACCGTAATATCAAATTAGGAAAAGAAATCAACCGTTACGATCGTAGAAGTGAACGTTGGGCAACTATGACTAATGTTGCGCTTGGGCAAAGTAAAATGGGAGCAAGACCTATTGCAGGCATGCTTCACATCTTTGTTTATGTAGGATTTGTAATTATTAACATCGAGTTGCTCGAAATTATTGTAGACGGTATTTTCGGGACACACCGTTTCCTTGCATCTGTTCTAGGCGAAACGCTTTATAAGGCTTTCACGGCAACTTTAGAAATTTTGGCACTTTTAGTTGTCATTGCTGTTGTAATCTTCTTTATCCGAAGAAATTTTTATGGCGTGAAACGTCTCACGATGAAAGAACTTTTTGGATGGCCAAAGAATGATGCGAACTGGATTTTGGTGATTGAATTTGCCTTAATGATGGCTTTCTTCAAGATGAACTCTGCAGATTTACTGCTTCAGCAAGCCGGTGTAAACCAAGCGCATGGCTATTTTCCAATTAGTGAAGCCATTTTTGCTCCGATTATCAGTTGGTTCAACTTTGGAAACCCGTTTTTGGTATTTTTAGAGCGAGCATCGTGGTGGTTCCATTTCGTGGGAATTCTTTTCTTTATGAATTACCTCTATTATTCAAAACATTTACATATCATTTTTGCTTTTCCAAACACTTGGTTTGCTAAACTTCAGCCAAAAGGTGAACTGAATAATTTAGAATCTGTAACTAAAGAAATTAAGCTGATGATGGATCCAAATGCTGATCCTTATGCAGCACAACCTGATGCTGACCCAAATGCAGTTCCCGAAAAATTTGGCGCAAATGATATTTTCGACTTAAATCAGGTACAACTTCTTAATGCCTATACCTGTACTGAATGTGGAAGATGTACCTCTGTTTGTCCTGCAAACATTACAGGTAAGAAGCTTTCGCCTCGTAAAATTATGATGGACACCAGAGACCGTCTTGAAGAGGTAGGTAAAAACATCAATAAAAACGGAAAATTTGTAGACGACGGGAAAAAACTTATTGATGATCATATTACAAGAGAAGAACTTCGTGCTTGTACTAGTTGCAATGCTTGTGTAGAAGCTTGTCCTGTACTTATCGATCCTCTTTCAATCATTATAGATTTAAGAAGGTATATGATTATGGAAGAATCATCTATGCCACACGAATGGCAGCTGATGCTTAATAATATTGAAAATAATGCTGCTCCTTGGCAGTATAACCAGAATGACCGTTTAAACTGGGCTAACGATTAGTAATTTCAAATGAAAAATTTATTCTTCTTTTTTGCATTGTTATTTTCGGGAGTATGCTTTGCCCAAACTGCTGAACAGAACCAGATTTTACAGGATTCGCGTTCATTCATGAAATTTTTGGACCAAAAAAATTATGAAAAGATTCTGGAAATGTCTCATCCGGCATTAACGGAAAAATTTGACAAAGAGATGCTAATTCAGGCTTTCAAAATGGTTTTTGAAGGAAACGAAGAGCTATCGATGAAGATTTATCCGATAGATGATAATCAATATTCCGTTTCAGAAGTATTTACAGAAGGCACTGCCAAATATGCCTTTGTTTCTTTTCCGATGAAGATGCAAATGGTTTTCAAAAAACAGAAACTGGATGATGCTGCCAAAAAAATGATGATCAATGCAATGGAAGTTCAGGGTATGAAAGCTCATTTTACAGATGATTCAACAGTGGAGGTAAACAAGCTTGCGCTTACTTTGGCTTTGAAAGACCAATCAACCAATAATATTTGGAAATACATCAATCACGATGATAATAACGCTATATATACCTCTATAGTTCCTGTGGAAATTATTAAAAAAGCCAGAAGTTATTATTCGGATTTACTAATAAAACAGAAAGAAAATGCAAATTAAAACGATGGCAGAATATGCTGCCGAAGGAAAATCACCGGAAGTATTGTTTTGGGTAGGTTGTGCAGGAAGTTTTGATGACCGTGCCAAGAAAATTACGCGTGCATTTTGCAAAATTTTAAATAATATCGGTGTTGAATTCGCAGTTTTGGGACAGGAAGAAAGCTGCACCGGTGATCCTGCAAAACGTGCCGGAAACGAATTTGTGTTCCAAATGATGGCGCACACGAATATAGAAGTTTTAAACGCTTATGAAATAAAGAAAATCGTTACAGCTTGTCCACATTGTTTTAATACGTTGAAGAACGAATATCCAAACTTAGGAGGCAATTATGAAGTGATGCATCACACACAATTCCTAAAACAGCTGATGCAGGATGGACGACTGAAGATTGAGGGCGGAAAATTCGATGGCAAAAAAATTACGTTCCACGATCCTTGTTATCTTGGCAGAGCCAATGATGAATATGAAGCACCAAGACATCTTTTGCAAAAACTCGATGCTGAACTGGTGGAAATGAAGCGTTGCAAACAAAATGGGTTGTGTTGTGGAGCAGGAGGAGCACAAATGTTCAAAGAACCTGAAAAAGGCCATAAAGACATTAACATCGAGCGTACTGAAGAAGCACTCGCCGAAAAACCAAATGTTATCGCAACAGGATGTCCATTCTGTATGACTATGATTAGCGATGGTGTAAAACATTTCAATAAAGAAGGTGAGGTGCAGGTAAAAGATATTGCAGAACTTTTGGCTGAAACCGAAGATTTATAATTTTTTTAGATTCATTATCAAAAATCAACATTTTATGAAAATAGAAGAATCTGAAATTGTAGAAACAAACGATTATAGGGTTTTAATTTATCCTGCATCGCGTCCCTTTACAGCGAAAGAAAGTAAAGTTATTGCAGAAAAACTGTATGATTTTCTTGGAACTTGGGCAGCACACGGGAAACCACTTTCCTCTTCTTTTAAAGTAGAAAAAAACCAGTTTATTGTTATTGCTGTAGATGAGGAAAAAGAAATGGCTTCAGGTTGCTCAATTGATTCTTTAAACGGATTGATGAGGGAGCTGGATGCTGAATTTGAGTTGGGCTTATTCGATAGAATGAAGGCTAGCTTTGTAGAAAACGGAGAGATAAAAACAATGAAACTTCAAGACTTCAGAAACCGATTGAAAAACGGAGAAATTTCAAGAGACATTGAGGTATTCGATTTTTCAAAATCTACTTATGTATCATTTTTATCCGATTTCCTTTTGCCTCTTAAAAGAAGTTGGGCAGGAATTTATATTGACTAGTTAGGTTTAAACATAAAAAAAAGCACCAATTTTGGTGCTTTTTTGTTTTACATTCCAAGGCTTAACCTTACTCTTTTCAGGGTTTCTGAAGCAATTTTTCTGGTTTTTTCAGCGCCTTCCTGAAGTTTAGCCTCTAGCTCAGGGATATTGTTCATATAATGATTAAAAAGTTCTCTTTCTTTCGAAAACTTCTCCAAAATCAAATTAAGCAGCTCCGTTTTGGCATGGCCATATCCAAAATTTCCTGCTAAATATTTCTGTCTTAAAGTTTCTGTCTGTTCAGCAGATGCAATTAGTTCGTATAAAGCAAAAACCTTGTCAGTATCCGGATTTTTAGGTTCTTCCAAAGGTGTGGAATCCGTTTCAATTGACATAATCTGTTTTTTCAGTTGCTTTTCGGGAAGGAAAATATTAATGATGTTTCCTCTTGATTTTGACATTTTATTCCCATCTGTTCCGGGAACGTATTTCGTGTCTTCCTGCAATTCAGCATGTGGCAAAACGAAAATCTCGCCTCCCATTTGATGATTGAACCTTGCACCCATATCTCTCGCCATTTCCAAATGTTGCAACTGATCTTTACCAACGGGAACAATTTCCGCATCATAAAGCAAAATATCTGCAGCCATCAAAACCGGATACGTGAAAAGCCCGGCATTCACATCCTCCAATCTGTCGGCTTTATCTTTAAAGGAATGTGCCAAGGTCAACCTTTGATAAGGAAAAAAGCACGAGAGATACCAAGACAGTTCGCACACCTCAGGAATGTCCGATTGTCTATAGAAATAGGTTTTTTGAGTATCTAAACCACACGCTAACCAAGCTGCAGCAATTTCGTAGGTGTTTTGTTTTAGTTCTTCGGCATTTTTTATTTGGGTTAAAGAATGCATGTTGGCAATGAACAGGAAACTTTCGTTTTCAGATTTTTTAGATAATTCAATGGCAGGAATAATAGCGCCGAGTAAATTTCCCAAGTGCGGCGTTCCTGTTGCCTGTATTCCAGTGAGGATTCTTGACATATATTGAGGTTGAGGTAAAAAGGTTGAGATTAGAATGGCAAAAATAAGGAAAACTCTGCTTTATGCAATACAATGGCTTTTAACAATGTATCTATAAAATAAAGAATGCATCTCATTGTGAGATGCATTCTTTAATAAAATGGAGTTCCTAGTTTCCTAAAGCACCTGCGGCTCCCATACCTGTCAAATACATAATAACCTGTAGCACAACACCTACTGCAAATCCTATAAGTGCCATATTACAGGCAGACTTTGCTTTCCTTGGTGCTTTATCCTTATTTACAAAATAAAGTACGGCTCCAACGATAGGAATACAGAAAGATATTACTTTCATTACCGTGTCTAGATCCTCATTGTCCTGTGGTTGATTTACGTTTGGGTTTTGATTGAAATCGCTCATAATTTTATTGTTTTAATGGATGATATATTGCTCAATTAGTTTACCTATAAATATGCCGATTTGGGACACTAGTGACATGGATCCAACTCCGGCTAATAAACCTGTGATAAATCTTCTCGTGTTATTACTTTCTTTATCAAAATATGCCTGAATTGCACCATCAAGATAAGTGGGAACTACCAAAAGTAATGCAATCCACCAATTAAATGATAGTAAGCCAAATAAGAATAAAGGATAAGAAAGATAACCGAGATGGATTCCTGTACATCTTGCACACACTGGAAATTGCTTTCCCTTCCAGAAAAATGATCTTTCAGGTTTACGGTGGCAGAATGTAAAATGAAGTTCAGTTCTAGGTTTCATATTTATATGTTAAAAATAACATTTTTTTTCATTATGCTCTAAAAAAATCTCATTATTATATTAAATGTACATCGTGTAGTAGTTATATTCTAATATTAATTTTTTTATATACCCTTATCAATAAAAAACTTCAGTTAATTTGCTGAAGTTTAAGTTTTTTCAATTAAAGTTTTAATTTCTGCTTTTAATTTCGGTAGATGATTGATGAGAACAGCCCAAATGTTTTCATCAGAAATATTGTCGTAAGCGTGAATCACGAGATTTCTCAAACCAATTATGGATTTTGCTTCTGAAATTTTTTGAGAAAAGGTTTCATCTTTTTTGAGAATTTTATTTACGGCTTCTCCAATAATTTCAAGATTTCTTTCAACTGCTCTTTTCAACATTATATATTGTTTATAAGTGGCTGAAATACATAGGAAAATCAGTAATAAAAGAATTATTTTTATGAAAATTTTCATTTTATTTAAACACGGGGATCGCTGAGTTTTTTCACGGAGTCCTCAGAGATTATTTTTAGAACTATCAAGAAGATTTGTGTGCTCTGTGCATTCTCTGTGTCTCTGTGTTTTGGAATTTAAAAATCCAATCCATTCGGGAAAGCCTTCTTCCTAAAAATCAGCAATAAAGCAGCCCCAACTGTAATCGCAGAATCTGCAACATTGAAGATATATTTAAAAAACTCAATATGTTTGCCGCCGATAATTGGGATACTTTCGGGAACATTCCAATCAACCAAAGGAAAGTGTAGCATATCAACAACGCAACCCTTCATAAAATGCGAATAACCTTCACCAAAAGGAACCACTTTGGAAACACCGCCGTATTCAATCCAACGGTTGATGCTTTCGTCGTAAACAGTTCCGCTGTCGAAAATCATTCCATAAAACATTCCGTCGATTAAATTTCCGATGGCTCCCGCAAAAATCATTGCCATTGGAATGATAAGGTAATTGGTGGTTCTGCCTTCCTTCAACCATTTGTTGAAGATATAAACCATACCTCCAATTAGAAAAATCCTAACAATTACTAGAAAATATTTACCAATCAATCCACCAAAGTGAAAACCGTAAGCCATTCCCGGATTTTCAACAAATGTCAGTTTAAAGCCCGGAAAAACATCCACGCTTTCACCCAGCTGAAAATTAGTTTTGATGTAGAATTTTGAAATTTGATCTATTAACAAGATGATAATAGTGATGAGTGCAATTTTCTTCATTTTAACGGTATAATGTAAAATGTACAAAGTACAATGCTTCTTTAATACATCATACATTGTACATTTTACGTTGTACTTACTACAGATTTACCTCTGCATATTTTTCGCCTCGATACTCAAAGTTGCATGTGGCACTGCTCTTAAGCGTTCTTTAGGAATAAGTTTTCCGGTTACTCTACAAACGCCGTAAGTCTTGTTTTCAATACGGATTAATGCGTGCTTCAGATCACGGATAAATTTTTCCTGACGGCCTGCTAAAATTGCGTTCTGCTCCTTACTCAAGGTTTCTGCACCTTCTTCAAAGGCTTTAAAAGTAGGTGAGGTATCATCCGTTCCGTTATTTTGGTCGTTGATGAAACTCTCATTAATTAGCGCAAGATCTTTCTCGGCTTTATCTATTTTATCCTGAATCAGTTTTTTAAATTCCTGCAAATCAGCATCACTGTAACGTTGTCTTTCTTCTGCCATAACAATAAATTTTGTTCAAATGGTTCAATTATATTGAAATTTATAAACTTCTTTGAACAATGTTAAACTTTCTCTACATTCACTTTAAATTTTACTTCTTCAATCTCGATTTCATCGAAAATTGACAGTGAATTTACAATTTCTATTTTATCTGACAATACTTCGTCTGAAATATATTGATTATTGTTGATAAGTTCTTTTTCAAAAGGTGAATTTTCTTCCAATTGAATTGAAATTCTGTCAGTTAGCTCAAAATCTTTATCTTTTCTAAAATTTTGAATTCTATTAATAAATTCTCTTGCTATACCTTCAGCTTTCAGTTCGTCCGTAATGGTTAAATCTAGTGCTACAGTCAGTTTTCCTTCACTTGTCACGGTCCATCCCGGAATATCTTTGGTGAAAATTTCCACATCTTCCAATCCTATTTCGTGTCCTGAAACCGTCATAGTTCCTTCTTTTTCAAGTGTAGCAATCTGTTCGGAAGTCATCACATTAATTTCAGCTGCCACTGCTTTCATATCTTTACCAAGTTTTGCACCAAGGGTTTTGAAGTTTGGTTTAATCTGCTTTACAATAAGATGTGAGGCTTCTTCAGCGTTGATTAACTGGAGTTCCTTTACATTCACTTCTTGCTTAATCAATTCGGAGACTGCCAAAATCTGTTCTTCCGTTTTCTTGTCCAAAACAGGAATCATCACTTTTTGAAGTGGCTGGCGAACTTTAATGTTTTCTTTTTTTCTTAAAGAGAACACCATAGATGTAATAGTTTGCGCTAGGTGCGTTTTCTCAACCAAATCTGTATCGATTTTGCTTTCGTCAGCAACAGGAAAATCGGTAAGGTGAACTGAAGTCTGCGTTTCTTTTCCGGTAACAGAATTCAGATCCTGAAACAACTGATCCATAAAGAATGGTGCAATAGGAGCAGAAAGTTTAGCTACAGTTTCAAGGCAGGTATAAAGCGTTTGGTACGCCGAAATTTTGTCATCGGTATAATCTCCCTTCCAGAAACGACGACGGCAAAGCCTTACATACCAGTTACTTAAATTATCATTCACAAAAGTGTTTATGGCTCTGGCTACTTTCGTTGGTTCATAATCTTCGTAGAATTCTTTCACCTCTTTAATTAATAAATTCAATTCAGAAAGAATCCATCGATCAATTTCAGGACGATTTTCTACGTCTTTTTCAGCGTATTTGAAACCATCGACATTCGCATACAAACTGAAGAAAGAATACGTATTATAAAGCGTTCCGAAGAATTTTCTGCGAACTTCATCTATTCCTTCTACATCGAATTTCAGGTTTTCCCACGGATTTGCGTTAGAAATCATATACCAACGCGTTGCATCGGGACCATATTTTTGTAAAGTTTCAAAAGGGTCAACAGCGTTTCCGAGACGTTTCGACATTTTTTGTCCGTTTTTGTCCAAAACCAAACCGTTGGAAACCACATTTTTATAGGCAACAGAATCAAAAACTGCTGTTGCAATCGCATGAAGCGTGTAAAACCAACCACGAGTTTGGTCAACTCCTTCTGCAATAAAGTCTGCAGGAAATGCATGACCTTCATTAATCATTTCTTTGTTTTCAAAAGGATAATGCAATTGTGCATAAGGCATAGAACCGGAATCAAACCAAACATCAATCAAATCAGATTCACGCTTCATTGGTTTTCCGGATTCTGAAACCAAAGTAATTTGGTCAACAATATTTTTATGCAAATCTATTTTCGCATAGTTTTCATCAGACATATTCCCGATTTCAAAAGATTTGAAAGGATTTTGGGACATTGTCCCATTTTTTAAAGATTTTTCAATTTCATTGTACAATTCTTCTACAGAACCAATAATTTTTTCCTCTTTTGTGTCTTCAGTTCTCCAAATTGGCAAAGGAATTCCCCAATATCTTGAACGAGAAAGATTCCAATCGTTTACGTTTTCTAACCAATTTGCAAATCTACCTTCTCCTGTAGATTTTGGTTTCCAATTGATGGTTTCGTTCAGTTCTACCAAACGATTTCTTACCGAAGTCATTTTCACAAACCAAGAATCCAAAGGATAATACAACACAGGTTTATCGGTTCTCCAACAATGCGGATAACTGTGAACATATTTTTCTACTTTGAACGCTTTATTTTCGGTTTTTAACAAAATCGCGAGTTCTACATCCCAAGATTTTTCGGGAGCAGTTCCTTCGTCGTAATATTCGTTTTTAATGTATTTTCCAGAAAATAGTTCAGGAACATTTTCGCCTTTCAAAAACCTTCCGGATAAATCAACCAAAGGAACCAAGTTGTCGTTTTCGTCTTTCACCAACATTGGCGGAATTCCGTTTTCCTGAGCCACTCTGTTATCATCTGCACCGAAAGTTGGCGCAATATGAACAATACCAGTTCCGTCTTCTGTAGTTACAAAATCACCAATAATTACACGAAATGCATGTTCAGGATTTTCTGCTGGTAAAAACCAAGGAACCAATTGTTCGTATTCTGTTCCTGTCAAATCTTCGCCAGTAAATTCTGCTAAAATTTGGTAAGGAATGGTTTTGCTTTCAGAAGTGTAATTTGTGAAGTCTTCATCAGTTCCTTCAAAATATTTTTTACCGAGATTTTTCTCCAAAAGAACTCTCGCTAAAACAATATTTATCGGCTCAAAAGTATATTGATTGAAGGTTTTTACCAAAACATATTCTATATCACGACCAACTGCAAGCGCAGTGTTTGATGGTAAAGTCCAAGGAGTTGTCGTCCAAGCGAGAATATGGATTTGCTTATCGGTTGTTGGTTGTTGGTTATCAGTGTCAAATTCTGCCCAATGAGTTGCGCCGCCACAAGAATTTTGTGCCGCTTCTGACAAGTTTATTTGATTTGAAATTTTTGCAGCAAATCTCTCAGAAAGTTTTTTAACCTTAAATTGAGCAACAACTGTTGTGTCAGAAACATCACGATACGTTCCGGGCTGATTTAATTCGTGAGAAGAAAGTCCGGTTCCTGCTTTCGGAGAATATGGTTGGATTGTGTAACCTTTGTACAACAAGTTTTTGTTGTAAAGTTGCTTCAACAACCACCAAACGGTTTCCATATATTTCGGTTCGTAGGTGATGTAAGGATTTTCCAAATCTACCCAATATCCTATTTTTTCGGTCAAATCATTCCAAACATCCGTGTAGCGCATTACTGCTTCACGACACGCTTTATTGTAATCTTCTACAGAAATTTTGGTTCCGATATCTTCTTTGGTGATGCCTAGTTCTTTCTCAACACCCAATTCAATTGGCAAACCGTGCGTGTCCCAACCTGCTTTTCTAAAAACTTTTTTACCATTCTGAGTTTGAAAACGGCAGAAAATATCCTTAATTGCTCTCGCCATTACGTGGTGAATTCCGGGCATACCGTTAGCAGAAGGCGGACCTTCGTAAAAGACGTATTCCGGTTGTCCTTCGCGGATTTCAACCGACTTTTTGAAGGTATCATTTTCATTCCAGAATTTGCAAACACTGTCAGCAACGGCAGTTAAATCAAGGTTTTTGTATTCGTTAAACTTCTTCATCGAGTTCAGTTTCTGCTTTAAATTTTAAGAGTGCGAATATAAGGAATTTTGATGAAAAATCTAAAGATTTCCGTGTGGGATTGTTGGTTTTTAAGGAGTTATAAGTTTGATGCTATTTTCTTTTCTCCGGACTGAAATAATTAAGAAATAAATAGGATATAACCCCGAAAAATAGTGCTGAAAATGTAGAGAGAATTAAACTCCCGATTAAGTACTGCAGAAGATTGTTCTTTATCATTTCTATTGTAAATTCCATATTGTTAAAATCGGTTTTTCCTTTTAGAAAAGGGTCGCCAATTATCATTGAAGCAAATATTACCAAAGGAATGAGCGGCGGTAATGTAATTTGTGACGAAATAAAAGTCAGAAATTTATTGAGCCTGAAAAATACGGCTAGAGAAATTGCCAGAAAAGTGTGAAAACCCCAAAATGGTGAAACCCCGATAAAAACTCCAAGAGCAATCGATTTTGCTTTCGTTTCATTGCTGCCTTCGCTTTCAAGTATGTTTTCTTTTAAGAAACGTTTCCAGCCTTTGCGACGGAAGTATCTGTAAAAGACTTTTTGGCTGCTGATGGTATTTTGAATCCAGTTTTTCATCACATTATCATCCGCAAAAATAACACCTTATTATATATGGTATGTTAAATGATTTTAAAGACTTTTCAGTTTTTATACTGGAATCATTTATTAGTATTTTAAAAAGGAGCAATAAAATCTCTGAAAAAAGCGATGTAACTGAGAGAGAAAATTTCAAAAAATTTGCAGATTAAAAAAAACCTCTACTTTTGCAAAAAAAATTCAGGATGTCAAAAAATTTAGTTATTGTCGAATCTCCGGCTAAAGCCAAAACCATTCAGAAGTATCTCGGGAAGGATTTCGAGGTGAAGTCCAGCTTCGGACACATCCGCGATTTGCCTAAGAAAGAAATGGGGATTGACTTGGCTACTTTCACGCCAGATTATGAAGTTTCTGCCGATAAAAAGAAACTTGTAACCGAACTGAAAGCTGCGGTAAAAAAAGCCGAAACCGTTTGGCTTGCTTCCGATGAAGACCGTGAAGGAGAGGCTATTGCTTGGCATTTGGCAGATGAACTGAAACTAAAAGATGAAAATACAAAGCGTATCGTCTTCCACGAGATAACAAAAAACGCCATCCTGAAAGCCATTGAAAATCCAAGAAAAATTGATCAAAATCTGGTAAATGCACAACAAGCACGAAGAGTTTTGGACCGTATTGTAGGTTTTGAAATGTCGCCGGTGCTTTGGAAAAAAGTGAAAACAGGACTTTCAGCAGGAAGAGTACAGTCGGTTGCAGTAAGATTAATTGTAGAGCGCGAACACGAAATTAGAGATTTTAAACCAACCTCAACTTTCAAACTTGAAGGAATTTTCTTGAATAAAGCTCAACAGGAAATTACAGCTAAACTAAAAGGCGATTTCAAAAAAGAAAACGACGCTGAAGCTTTTTTAACTCAGGCAAAAAACACCGAATTTAAAGTTCTGAATGTAGAAACCAAACCGGGAACACGTTCAGCATCTGCACCTTTTACGACTTCCACGTTGCAACAGGAGGCTTCTTCAAGACTTGGCTATAACGTTACTACTACGATGCGTTTAGCACAAAGGCTTTATGAAGAAGGGTTTATCACTTATATGAGAACGGATAGTGTAAACCTATCGCAAGAGGCCATTAATGGTGCCAAATCTCAAATTATATCAGAATTTGGTGAAGAATATTCTAATCCGAAAAATTATACCACTAAATCTGCATCCGCACAGGAAGCGCACGAAGCAATTCGCCCAACCGATTTTTCAGTAAAAAGTATTGGTGATGCGCAACTAAACAAGCTGTATCAGTTGATTTACAGAAGAACTTTGGCTTCGCAGATGAGCAATGCCAAAATTGAGAAAACCGTGATTGAAATTGGAAATACAAAATTGCCATATCAATTTGAAGCGCAAGGTGAAGTGATTATTTTTGAAGGTTTTCTGAAAGCATATGGTATTACCAAAAATGAAGATGAGGACGATGAAGACAATGAAAAACTTTTGCCAAAGGTAAAATCCGGCGAAGGTTTAATTTATAAAAAAATTGAGGCTACCGAAAAATTTACAAAACCTGCTGCAAGATATACAGAAGCGGGATTGGTAAGAAAACTCGAAGAATTGGGTATTGGTAGACCTTCCACTTACGCACCAACAATTCAGACCATCCAAAACCGAGAATATGTGGATAAACGCGAAATTTTACCACAGGAAAGGGAAATTATGAAGATGACTTTAACCAAAGACATCAAAAAACAGGTGGTAAACGAAAAATTTGGAGGCGATAAGAATAAATTTGTCCCAACCGATATTGGTGAAGTGGTGAATGAATTTCTAACCAATAATTTTGCAGAAATTTTAGATTATGGTTTTACGGCAAAAGTAGAGCAGGATTTTGATGATATTGCTAATGGTGCTGAAAAATGGAAAGATGTATTGGGCGGTTTTTACAAAGAATTCCATCCTAAAATTGAAGATGTAGAGGAAAATGCGGATCGTGCTACCGGAGAACGCTTACTGGGAAAAGATCCTAAATCCGGTAAAAATGTGTATGCAAGGATGGGACGTTATGGAGCAATGATCCAAATAGGAGAGGCTGATGATGAGGTAAAACCTACTTTTGCAAGTTTGATGGCTTCTCAAAATATTGCCACCATTACTTTAGAAGAAGCTTTGGAACTTTTTAAACTTCCTTTTGATTTGAATGAATTTGAAGGACAAACAGTTTCTGTTGGCGTGGGTCGTTTCGGACCATATGTGAAATGGGGTGAAACTTACATCAGCATTCCCAGAGGAGAAGATCCACTATCTATAAATCAGGATAGAGCGGAAGAACTGATAAAAGAAAAACAAATTGCTGATGCTCCGGTTGCCAATTATAAAGGAGAACCTGTTACGAAAGGAAAAGGTAGATTTGGGCCTTTTATCAAATACAAAGATATTTTTGTGAATGTTCCGAAAAAGTATGATTTCGATAATCTTTCGCAAAATGACATCAACGAACTGATTGAAGCAAAATTAGAAAAAGAAGCCAACCGTTACATTCAACAATGGGAAAAAGAAAAGATTTCTATTGAAAATGGACGATGGGGACCTTTCATTAAGTTCGGAAAAAGAATGTTTAAAATTCCGAAAAATAAAAAAGACGAAAAATATACGGCAGAAGAACTGAAAGAGGTTTCTTTAGATGAGGTAAAAAAATGGATTACGGCGCAGGATAAAACTGCTTTTGCAGAAAAGAAAAAGCCAGCTGCGAAGAAAACTGCAGTGAAAAGAGCATCTGTAAAGAAAAAATAGTAACTTTTCGGTATGAAAGAAAATTTTACATTTTTGCGAAATAACTACAGAACGTTTTTTCCGGTTAAAATTTTTTTCATCATTATTGGTGTTTGGCTAGTTCTGGCAACTCTAAATTTTCTTTCACTTAAGTATTGGAAATTTACCGGAGCGGATATTTTTTTTCCGTTTTCAGTTATTTATCCTTCATCCTTCTTGTGGACAGGGTTTTTGTTTGCTCTACTATTCCTATTTTTTGGTGTTTATATTTATCGTAAATCAGAAAATCTTTCTTTTACCAAGATTATTTTTAGTTGTATTGCTTTAGTTCTTTTTGGCAACCTTGCTCAAGGTAATTTGGATGTGGCATTTGAACAGCCGTTTTACTTAAAAGGGAGGCAATATTATCACGATGCTATTAATATTAAAGATGGTTATGAATGGTTGAGGACATTTACTATTCATCAGGATTCGTATCAGCTGCATACCAAAACACATCCGCCTTTTGTGGTTTTGCTGCATTATGTCTTACTTAATATTTTCAAAGGAAATATTCTTTTACTCGGAATTTCGTTCTTTGTCATTGCTTCTCTTTTTTTTGTTGTTCTAAAAAACATTTTCATTCATTTAGATTTTGAGACTGAACGTGCAAAAAAATTACTACTTCTTACTGCAGTAATACCTTCCGTTAATATCTATTTGCTGGTTTCTATTGACGGATTGATCTTGATGACCTCTTCATTGATGATTCTTGGTTTAACACGAATTTTGAAAATTGGAAAACTTGATTTTTGGTCACTTTTATGGTGCAGTATTTCAGTACTGTTTACCAATATGCTTTCATTTTCTGGTTTATTCTTATTAGCATTTTCCGGAATTTTTGGATTAATTTATTTTTTCAAAAAGAGATATGATTTTATGATCCTTTTGATTTTTGTTTTAATCATTAATACAATTATTTTTTTGAGTTTTTACTATGGTTTAGGGTATAACCATCTTTTAACCTTCCATCAAGCATCTTCTTCCGAGAATCCTGATGGCTTTATGCTTTTTAGTAAACCTTATATATATTTATGGACAAGATTACAGGCCATCGGTGAGATCTTGATGTTTCTTTCTTTAGGGTTGTCAGCAGTTTTTTTGTCTGTTAATCATTACAATAAAGTGCTTTTTTCAGATATAAGAATTAATAATCTATTTTTTTCTGCAATTTCAGCTTTGGGTTTAATGTTTATTTCCGGTGCTTATGGAACTGGGGAAACAGCAAGAGCCTGTCTTTTCATCGTGCCTTTTTTTATTTTGTTATTGAAAAATATAAAAACTGAAACTTTCCTAATCTTATATTTCTTAAGTTTGTTACAGACTTTTGGTATGCAGATGATTGGCAACTATTTTTGGTAATCTTTTATGATATTTCTACACCCGCTCTTTACGATTGTTTTTGTTGTGATGATTCTGTACAGTTTCAGAGAAATTAATGGCGATACACGATTATCTAAGATGATTATGATTGTTTTAGGAGTTGCTTTAATTTTGCTTGCCGGATTAAGGGAATATGTTGGGGCAGATTATCCTGTTTATCGTGAGATGTACAATCTTTATTTTCCTGCAATGGTGGATTATAGGGAGTTGATTGATAAAGCTTTGTTCCGGGAAACAGTTGTTGAAATAGAATGGCTGTATGCTATGATCAATAAATTGATGTTTGATATATCAGCAGCTCAATTTCAATATTTTACATTAGTTGTTTCTATAATTCTAATAACAGTAAAGTTTGTGACGATATTTAGAAACTCTGAAGCGCCTGTTTTTGCCCTTTTATTCTATTTTATTCCTGTTTTCTTCATTGCGGATAGTGGACATATGCGACAAGCCTTGGGAATGACCGTCATGTTGTTTTCATTCAAGTATATTAAAGAACGAAATGTTTGGATGTACTTATTGTGTGCTTATATTGCTTTTGGTTTTCATAAGTCCACTATTATTTTTTTTCCGGCATATTGGTTTGCGACTGTAAATCTTAATTCTAAAAAAATTCTTTATTTGCTTGCCATAAGTATTGTTTTATCACCATTGCAATTGTACAATACCTTCGGTTTTCTATTGGACACTGTTTCGGTACAGGAAGTTACTGCAGGATATGAAGGTTACATTCAGTATGAAATTGAGGAATCTGGAGTCATAAAATTTGTGGATGTTTTAGCCCTTTTTTATGCTTATATGATGATAAGATTTGATAAAGAAGCCTGTAGAAACATTCCTTATTATGAGTATATGAGAAATATTGGGGTATTAGGAGTTTGCGTATACTTTATTTTCAGAGAAAACCCTGTATTTTCTACCCGATTGGTTGGTGTTTATTTTCTTTATATGACCATTATTGTATCCAATATTGTTGTATCCATTCCAAAGATGTCTTTAAGGAGATCATTACATCTTGGGTATATTGCCTTTATCATTTTCTACTATTTTGTTTTC
>JAEXAR010000030.1 GCA_023394415.1 Bacteroidota bacterium | reverse complement strand
AGTTATGGGAATTGCTAAAAAAATATGGATAAATTTCTTAACGACTTCGTCTAAAATTTACCCACATTTTTTTAGTTTTACAACAACAAAATAGTTTAATAAAATAAAATCTTCTGGTCTAGAGCCTAATTAATTTGTATTAAAGATTTTGGGTAGTTACAATAATTACTAATTTCTACTGTAATCATATTTGATCCTCGAAATTGCCTTTTAGGTGAATTTCTACAAAACTAACTAAAATTTTAAAATCAATAATGCGTAAATTTGCAACTTAAATTTTTATTATGAGCAAAGTAAGAGTGCGTTTTGCACCAAGTCCGACAGGACCATTGCATTTAGGTGGTGTGAGAACGGCCTTATACGATTATCTTTTTGCAAAAAATCAGGGTGGCGAATTTGTTTTGAGGATTGAAGATACTGATACAGCAAGATATGTAGAGGGTGCTGAAGATTATATTATGGAGGCATTAGAATGGTGCGGAATTATTCCGGACGAAAGCCCAAAGCATGGCGGAAATTACGGTCCGTACAGACAGAGTGAGAGACGCCACATCTATGATCGATATACAGAGCAAATTTTAAAGACAGATTATGCGTACATCGCATTCGATACATCAGAAGAACTAGATGAAATTCGTAAGGAATATGAAGAAAAAGGTGAAGTTTTCGCCTACAACAATTATACACGAAACCGACTAAAGAATAGTTTAACTCTTTCAGAAGAAGAGGTACAGAAACTTTTGGATCAGCAGGTTCCGTATGTGGTTCGTTTTAAAATGCCTGTGGACAGAATTCTGCACCTTGAAGATATTATAAGAGGAAATTTTTCAGTAAATACCAATACATTAGACGATAAAGTTCTGGTGAAAAACGATGGTATGCCAACCTATCATTTTGCTAATATCATAGATGATCACGAGATGGAAATCTCCCACGTCATTCGTGGAGAAGAGTGGCTTCCTTCTTTAGGTCTTCATACATTACTTTATGAAGCCATGGGTTGGAAAGCACCAGAATTTGCACACCTTTCCTTAATTCTGAAACCTGAAGGAAAAGGAAAATTGAGCAAAAGAGATGGTGATAAATTCGGATTTCCGGTTTTTCCATTAAATTTTACAGACAAGGAAACAGATTCAGTTTCAAAAGGTTATAGAGAAGAAGGCTATTTCCCTGAAGCGTTCATCAATTTCTTAGCACTTTTAGGATGGTCACCTTCTGATGATAAAGAAATTCTAAGCCTTGATGAAATGACAAAGGAATTTGATCTTTACAAAGTGCATAAAGCCGGAGCGAGATTCAGCAAAGAAAAAGCGGAGTGGTTTAACCATCAGTACCTTCAGAAAAAAACGGATGCGGAAGTTTTAGATTTATTCAAAAACGTTGAGAAGGTTAAAACTTCAAGTCTTTCCGATGAAAAACATTTAAAAATTGTTGCTCTAATGAAAGAACGCGCCACTTTTGTAAAAGATATCTACGAAAATGGAAAATTCTTCTTTGAACAACCCGTTTCTTATGACGAGAAAGCTTCTAAAAAAGCTTGGAGTGAAGAAACCCCACAATTGATGTCTGAATTGGCAACCCATCTTGAAACCTGGAATTTTGAGCCAGAAACCATTAAACAAAACATCCACAATTTTGCTGAAAGCAAAAATTTGGGAGTGGGTAAAGTAATGATGCCGTTGCGTTTAGCATTAGTTGGAGAATTGAAAGGTCCGGACGTTCCTGATATTTTGGAAATACTAGGCAAGGAAGAAAGTGTTTCCAGAATTAAAAATGCAGTGAATAATATTAGATAATTCATCATTATTTTATAACTTTGAAAGATAAATTTCTCAAGAAAACCAATGGAATATTTAGAATTTGAACAGCCAATAAAAGAGTTGATGGATCAGTACCAAACTTGCTCTTTGGTGGGTGAGGAAAGTGGCGTAGATGTTAAAATGGCCTGCAGCCAAATTGAAGATAAAATTGTAGAAAAGAAAAAAGAAATCTACGGAAATCTTACCCCTTGGCAAACCGTACAACTTTCAAGACATCCCGATCGTCCTTATACTTTAGATTTTATTAACGGGATTGTAGATAAAGGAACATTTCTCGAGCTTCACGGCGACAGGTCTTATGCAGATGATCATGCAATGGTAGGTGGACTTGCAAAAATCGATGGGCAAAATGTAATGCTTATAGGAACCCAAAAAGGAAGAACCACTAAGGAAAGACAACAAAGACGTTTCGGAATGCCAAATCCTGAAGGTTATAGAAAGGCCTTAAGGCTGATGCATTTAGCAGAAAAATTTAAAATTCCGGTAATCACGTTTCTTGATACTCCAGGTGCTTACCCAGGTTTAGAAGCAGAAGAAAGAGGTCAAGGTGAAGCCATTGCTAAAAATATTTATGAAATGGTGCAGCTTAAGACTCCTATTTTTACCTATGTTATTGGTGAAGGTGCAAGTGGTGGTGCATTAGGTATTGGCGTGGGGAATAAGGTTTATATGCTTCAATACACTTGGTATTCGGTAATTGCGCCAGAAAGTTGCTCTTCTATCCTTTGGAGAAACTGGGATCATAAAGAAGATGCAGCCAATGCGTTGAAACTTACCCCAAATGATATGTTGAAAAACAAATTAATAGACGGCATTATAGAAGAACCTCTTGGAGGAGCACAATACGATCCTGAAATTGCTTACCAAAACGTAAAACAATCTATCTTACACAATATAAAAGCTTTCAGTAAGTTTACAAGTAAAGAGCTTGTGGATCAAAGACAGGATAAATTCATTGCTATGGGAGAATTCAAAGGTTAAAATGCCTTTAAGAATATATAACAAAAGCGCCGCAGAAATCTTGCGGCTTTTTTTTATTGTTTGTTGTTTAAAGTAATCTCGGTATCTTTCTGAATATTCTTTACGGATGAATATTTGGCATCACAAACGGATGTTGTGAGTGTATAACTACCTTTAGGCACTAATATATAATTGTCATTATTAGCAGGAACCGTTAGATTAAAAAACTTTTTGCCACTTATTTTTACAATCAAATTACATTTTGACTTGTTTTTAATGTGTATATAAGCGTCTTTTTTATTGGGGTCATTATTAAACAAATGAGTCAGCAGTTCTGCGGTTTTTTTATTTTTCTCACTCACGGCTCCATCTTTAGCCACATCTTTTTTAATGGTTGTAGCAATCTCCTTTTTGCTTAAAAGCTCAACTTTCGGTTTTGCTACAGAAGAATTGTCACTATTAATCATGGCGTAAAGTTTCCTTTTAAACTCTGGTGTTTTTTCGTGATTAGGATTGTTTTTAATAAAGTTAGCCACAACTTTTGGATCAGTGGTTTTCTCAACCTGTGCTACAGTATAATTCTGTGCAGAAACAAGGTGACTTAAAAAAAAGATCAGCAGGTAAAAAAATTTATTCATGGTTGTCTTATAATTCAAATTTTATAATTATTTAACGCAAAAAGCACCCTTTTAGTTTGCATAGAATTTATTATCTTTGCAACGCTCAAAAACAGAGCCAAAATACCAAATTTTTTTAATAAAAAATCTAAAAAATATGTACACACCAGTAGCTGCAGATGTAGCAAAACTAAGAAACACAACAGGTGCAGGAATGATGGACTGCAAAAAGGCTTTAACAGAGGCTGAAGGAGATTTCGAAAAAGCAATTGAAATCCTTAGAAAAAAAGGACAGAAGGTAGCTGCTAACAGAGCTGATAGAGAATCTACTGAAGGTGCAGTAATCGCTAAAGTAAATGATGACAACACCAAAGGTGTAATTATCGCACTAAACTGCGAAACCGATTTCGTTGCAAAAAATGAAGATTTCGTAAAATTAGCTCACGACCTTGCAGAATTGGCTTTAGGAAAAACTAAAGAAGAATTCTTGGCTTCAGATTATAAAGGAATCACTGTTGCTGATAAACTTACTGAACAAACAGGTGTAATTGGTGAAAAAATCGAAGTAGGTTCTTTCGAAACTATCGAAGGTCCATTCTTAGGTTCTTATATCCACGCAGGTAACAAAATAGCTGCTATCACTTCTCTATCTGAAAATGTTTCAGGAGCTGAAGATGCTGCAAAATCAGTATCAATGCAAGTTGCTGCGATGAATCCTATCGCACTGGATGAGACTAAAGTATCACAAGATACAATCGATAAAGAATTAGAAATCGAAAGAGATCTTTTAATTAAGGAAGGTAAGCCAGAAAACATTATCGATAACATCCTAAAAGGAAAAATGCAGAAATTCTACAAAGAGAATACATTGGTACACCAAGCTTTCATTAAAGATGGAAACCAGTCTGTTGCTGATTATGTAAAATCTGTAAATGGAGACTTAAAAGTAGTTGGTTTTGTGAGAGTAGCACTTGCTTAATTAACAACTCTGTAAAACATTTTGAAACTCTGTCTTTTAGGACAGAGTTTTTTTATTTTTAATAAGTAACTTTGTTATCGCTAAATTTTTAACATTGAAAAAAGCTTTATCATTTCTACTGTTACTTTTCTCGTTATTATCCTATTCGCAAATGGATACTGATCACTGGTTTGCACCAATGGCTTCCAAACAGGGTGTAAACCGTTTAGAAAGTTACTTGTATCTCTCAACAAATCAAACCAATGATGTAACGGTTGATATCTATAATAATAATACACTTTATACTACCGTAAAAGTAAAAAAAGGAGCTCCACAAAAAGTGCCAATTCCTTATGACTTTATGATTACTACCAGCAGATCAGAAACCCTGAAACCAATAACGAAAGGTATTTATGTAAAAGCATCTCAAAAAATATTTGCGAATTATAGGTTTTCTGTTCAGAGTCATGCAGAAATTATTACTTCAAAAGGTTTAGCGGCATTAGGAAATAAGTTTTATGCAGCTATGGCACCACAATCTACAGGTCAGCAACAATCCGGAGGATTTTTTTCAAGCAATCTCAATTCAACTATAGGGATTATTGCCACTGAAGATAACACCAATGTTGTAGTATCCAATTATAATCCAAATGTCAAATTTTCAGATGGAAGCCAATCTCCTACTAAAAATGTAGTTTTAAAAAGAGGAGAATCTTATATCCTTGAAGTTGTGGCCAATGATGAGTTCTCAAATTTCACAGGGTTAATTGGTGCAAAGATAGAAGCCGACAAACCAATTTCTGTTACTAACGGAAATTATAACGGAATTTACAGCTCCGTTTTTGACAGTTCAGATATTTTAATGGATCAATCTGTGCCTGTTGACAGATTAGGCAATACCTTCGTAATGGTAAAAGGCAATGCTGATAATTTAAGCGGCATGGAACAGGCTTTAGTGGTTGCAACAGAAGACAATACTACTATTGAAGTGAATGGAGTTGCCTTGCCAAATACTCTAAATGAAAGCCAATATTACGTTATTCCGGGCAGTTATTATAAGGATCAGGGCAATGGTGTATATAATATGGGCATTAAAACTTCTAAAAATGTTTATGTATATCAATTTTTAGGGGGTACTTCTACAACATCAGTTTATGCTACAGGAGGTATGAATTTTATACCCGCACTCACCTGTTTTCTGCCAAATAAAATTGATGAAATTGCATTAGTGAACGATATGCCTTATTCATCGTCAATGACATTCATCACCAAGTTAAACATCATTACAGAAAAAGGTGCAAGCGTTCAATTAAACGGAACACCATTAACTTCTATTTATGGACCTTTTCCTGTGGATGGAAATCCGGCTTGGGAAACGTATAGTATTAATGATGTTCAGGGAAACTTAACCATTGTATCCAATAAATCTGTAACAGCTGGTATCGCAGCAGGAAGTGGAGCTGTAGGTTATGGAGGTTATTTTTCAGGATTTTCTTCAGTTCCGGTTATTACAAAGTCCGGAGATTGTTTTAATGGTGTAAAACTGGAAGTGGATGATACCTATGATAGCTATCAGTGGTATATAAACAACAATATTTTAGCGGGTGAAACCAACTATTATATTAATCCTGAAAAGTATGGCAATGGCAATTACACAGTTAATATTACCAAGACCAATTGTGATTCAAAACTCACATTGCCTTATAACTATTCGCTATGTCCTCCTATTATTACAAAAGATTATACCATTGGCAACTGTAAAACCTTAACTGAAACGCCTGCGTTTACTATTCCAACAAGTCAAAACATAGTTCCTGCAAAAACCAAAATAATTGTACAACCTAGAAATGGTACCGTTAGTATTAATTCTACTAATGGTATCTTAACTTACACTCCTGATGCTAGCATTACTTCAGACATTGCAGACACGTTTGTTTATGTTATTGAAGGAAATGGAAATACTGCTGATTTTCAATATTTTAGAGTCAATGTAAAGGTAGATTATCTCACAGTAAAGAATGCAGAAGTAATAACGTGTTCAGATATAAAAGGATTCGGAACGTTCAACCTTAATAATGCGAATGTTAGTGATGAATCCAATATTACCAAAATACACTTTTTTGAGGATAAAAATGATGCATTGAAGCTGTTATATGCTAATGCAATACCTAATCCATCTTCTTATTATGCCAAGCCAAAAACGCTTTATGCACTTATAACTAACAGTTATGGCTGCCAAGCGATTTCCGAAGTAAAACTTTCTATGCCAAATCTGGATACTTTTCAGTATGAAAGCGAGATCTGCGATGATAATCTTGATGGAAAAGTAACTGTAAAACTATCAGATATCACCCCTCAAATTATAAAAGATGCAGATTTGTATACTGTCGTTTATTCGTTGGCAACAAGCCCTACTGTTCCATTGCCTGATGACTTTACATTTTCAGGAACCACAAAAGTTCAGGTTGAGGTTCGAAGTAGTGGAATTTGCCCGCCTATAATAGGTTTTATTGATTTCAACATTAAAAATCAAATCGCTTTAAATACTGTAAATCCTGTTGCTATATGTGATAATGAAAGGAACAATACAGAAAATATAAATCTTGCAGATTATACTAATCTCTTTACCAACAGTGCTTCTGCTACATTCTATGATAACCTTCAGAATGCTAAAGATAAAACAGGAGGAATTATTCCAAATCAAACAATTACTTCTAGCAAAACATTCTATTACCGTTTCGAAAATACTTCAGATTGTCCTGCTGTTGGAACTTTAGAAATTATTTTGAAACAACCAAACGTATCTGATGTTCTTAAAGATCAAGTAATATGTAAAGAAACTACTACTACACTAGATGCCGGTTCAGGTTTCACCGGTTACAAATGGAGTACAGGTGAAACAACTCAGGTTATAACCAATGTTGGTTTGGGAGATTATTATGTTGATTTACAATCTAATGGCTGTACTTACCGACAGTACGTAAAAGTTACAGCTTCAGAAGTGCCAGTTATTAATAGTATTAATGTTGAGGGAAGCAACGTAACTATTAATGCTACAGGTGGAACACCTCCTTATCAATATTCCATTGATGGAAACAAATGGCAGAGTTCTAATATTTTTACAAACGTTCCAAGAGGTCTGCATAAAGGATACGTGAAAGACGCTTACAACTGTACTCCTGTTGAAAAAGAGTTTCTAATTGTAAATTTACTTAATGTTATCACACCAAATGGTGATGGGTATAATGATAAACTGGATTATTCAGAGCTTAAAATTTATAAAGATGTATCAGTAGAGGTTTTTGACCGTTATGGAATATTAATTTACAAATCAAACAATTCTAATTATGTTTGGGATGGCACACAGAAAGGAAGACCTGTGCCTACCGGAAACTATTGGTATATTTTGAAATGGATTGAGCCTGATACTGGTATGGAAAAACTGTATAAAGGATGGGTATTAGTGAAAAACAGGTAGTTTTTAATAGTTTTAATTTCTTTTAATATAACTTTAACAGCACTGTTGCATCTAACCTAAGTCATTTACATTTATTTATGGTTATTTTTGTGGCGGTGATGAAGAGAGTGTCCATTTTATTTTTCTTTTTACTTTTGGTGAATGTCAGCGCACAAGTTTTCACCGGACAAATCTACATTAAGGAAGATGCCTCTTTGTATCTTAATCAGGTTTACGTTACCAATATTACCGAGCAGAAAACTGTGATTTCTAATTACAATGGAGAGTTCAGCATCAACGCAAAACCTAAAGACATTTTACGCTTCACCTCTATTATTACAGAAAGAAAAGATATTGAGGTAACAGAAGAATCCTTAAAAAAATTCAATACTATTGAACTAAAAGCTGGTTATCACGAAATAAAGGAAGTTATTATCGGATGGAAGCCATCAGGAAATCTCCGTAAAGATGTTCTGTCCTTAAAAGGAAATGAAAAAAAAGCCTCTATTGCAAGTATGATTGGTTTACCTCAACCTAAAGGTGATGGAACTTCTCCCATAGAACCAATAGCTGCATTACAAGGTGGTGGCTTATCTTTTAGTATAGACGCGATTTATGACATACTTTCTGGTGAACGTAAGAAAAAGCAAAGACTCTACGAGTATGAAAAAATGATAGCAAGTATCTCTTCAGTGAGAAACTATTTTGGAGACGATTATTTTATAAGGTTGAAAGTTCCGGTTAATCTAATCAACAATTTTCTTCAGTTCGTTTACACCTCAGACAATTTTAGTCTTTTTGTTGAAAACAAAAAATTCGAGTCTGTAAAACCCTATTTTGACAAGTACATCCCAATTTATCAGAAACGCCTGAAAGACTCCAACTTAACCCAAATAGTTGTTGATAAAAATTAATTGTAGAAAAGGAATTTTAAGTTTAAATTTGCCAGCGTATACGAAGAAATGGGTAAAAATAAATTAGCAAGATTCGCAGAAAACAAGACACTTCCAAATGTCATACAGCCAACAAGAGAGGAAGCTTTAAGCGGATTTGAATTGAAGGGAAAATGGCGCAGCAAGGTTTTTAAAAATGATAATCCTTTAGTTTTAGAACTCGGCTGTGGCAAAGGTGAATATACTGTAGGAATGGCTTCAGCCTTTCCCAAGAAAAATTTTATTGGTATCGATATTAAAGGTGCTCGTTTTTGGTTTGGCGCTAAAGAAGCTGTTGAAAAAAATCTTCAGAATGCCGCTTTTCTCAGAACACAAATAGAACTTGTAGACTGCTTTTTTGATAAAGAAGAAGTAGATGAAATTTGGATTACATTTCCCGATCCACAAATAAAATACCGCAGAACAAAACACAGAATGACGCATCCTGATTTTTTAGAACGCTATAAAAAAATTCTAAAACCAGGCGGAATCATTCACCTGAAAACAGATTCAGAATTTCTGCACGGTTACACTTTAGGGTTGCTTCAAGGGTTGGGCTATGAGATTCTTACTGCACACCACGACATTTACGGTGCTGCCGAATACGAACCTAACACGCCTCACCTTCGTGAAATTAAAACCTATTACGAAGAACTGTTTTCCTCAAAAGGTAAAACGATCACTTATATTAAGTTTAAAATCAATTAAAAAAACAATATTCATAATGAACAAAATTACTTTTGTTTTATTAGTGGCTTTTAGTTGCACTCTTAATGCACAAAGAAAAAAAGACAAATACGAAGACATCTTAAACACGACCGACATCCCTAAAATTGAAGCCTTCCTCAAGAATGCCCATCCTGAAGATCCACGAAGAAGCGTTTTAAAACCAAAGCTTATTGCATTGAAAAACAAACAGTTTACGGATGGAGCCAAAAATGCAAAACCTATGCAGGCAAGGCCAATTATAACTGATATTCCAAATGCGGTTACCAAAAGGCCAAATTCTGACGAAGCTGAAGAATTTAAAAAATTGATGACCGAAACATCAGATGCACATAAAGATAAAACCGTAAAACTTCTCAACCAACTTTTCGATAATGATCCTAGTAATAAGGAAGCGATAATCTTGGTACAAAACAATTCGGACTGTAATATGATTATGAGAATACAGGGTAAAGATTTTTATAATTTAGCAGTTCCTGCAAAAGGAGAAAATTCCATCGTTATAAAGAAAGGCGATTATAATTTTGCCAGTGACATATGTGGTTCAAGATACAGCTCAAAAAAAACAGTGGGAAAGAGTATGATGATCGTGCTTAACAATCCGGTTTACACGCCTTCAAAAGGAAAAAATAAATACTCTACTTCTTTTATAAAACAAAAATCCGTTCTGAAGTTCAGAACGGATTTTCAATTTAATTTATTGAAAAAAATCTGTGATTATTCTGCATCAAAATCAGCATCAGCTTCTGCAGATACTTTTTCGCCTTCTTCTTTAGACTTTTCTTTATCAGCTTTTCTTTGAGACTGTCCTTCTTTGATGGAATCTGAAACAATTGATAAAATCATATCAATAGATTTAGAAGCATCATCATTTCCAGGAATTACATAATCTACTTTTCTTGGGTCAGAGTTAGTGTCTACAATTGCAAATACAGGGATACCCAATTTTTTAGCTTCAGTTACAGCAATGTGCTCACTTAAGATATCTACTACAAATAATGCAGACGGAAGTCTCACCATATCAGCAATAGAACCAAGGTTTTTCTCTAAATTAGCTCTTTGTCTGTCTACCTGAAGTCTTTCTTTTTTAGATAAAGTTTCGAACGTACCATCTTTTTTCATTTTGTCGATAGCGTTCATCTTCTTAACAGCTTTACGGATGGTAACGAAGTTCGTTAACATACCTCCAGGCCATCTTTCAGTAATATAAGGCATATTAAGTTCTGCAGCGTGTTTTGCTACAACTTCCTTAGCCTGTTTTTTAGTAGCTACGAAAAGAACTTTTTTGCCTGCAGAAGTAATTTTTTCTAAAGCGTTGCAAGCTTCATCCAATTTTACTGCTGTTTTATGTAAGTCTACGATGTGAATACCGTTTTTCTCCATAAAAATGTATGGAGCCATATTTGGGTTCCACTTTCTGGTCATGTGACCGAAGTGTACACCTGCCTCTAAAAGGTCTTTAACATTTGCTTTAGCCATGTTTCTTTTTTGTTTTTAGTTTACGTTCCGCTTTTTGCAATCAACTTTTCTTTAGATGGGAGAAAGGTTTGGATGCTAAACTAAACGGGGCAATTTTGTTAATGCTTTTAGCTTTCGGCTATTTGCTTCCAGCTTGAGCGTAATAATTTTAATAATTTTTGTAAATATTTGTAAGCCAACAGCTGATTGCTGAAAGCCAAGTGCAAATATTAACGTTTAGAGAACTGGAATCTCTTTCTTGCTTTCTTCTGACCTGGTTTCTTTCTTTCCACCATTCTTGCATCTCTAGTTAGCAAACCGTGTGGCTTAAGTGCTAATCTGAACTCTGCATTAATTTCGCAAAGTGCTCTAGAAACTCCAAGTCTGATTGCTTCTGCCTGTCCTGTGTTACCACCACCGAAAACGTTTACGGTAACATCGTATTGACCTGCAGTTTCTGTCAGAATGAAAGGTTGGTTTAGTTTGTAAACCATAACATCTGTCGAGAAGTACTCTTTCGCGTCTTTGCCATTTACGGTGAAACTACCAGTACCTGGTTTCACGTAAACTCTTGCTACTGAAGTTTTTCTTCTTCCAATTTTATGAACTGTAGACATATTAATTATTTAAATTCGTTAACATTAATAGTTTTAGGCTGTTGAGCTTCGTGCTTGTGTTCAGTACCTTCATACAGATAAAGGTTTTTGAAGATAGCAGCACCCAGTCTGTTTTTAGGAAGCATTCCTTTTACGGATTTTTCCAAAACTTTCATTGGATCTTTTTTCAATAGCTCTTCAGCTGTCTGAGACTTCTGACCTCCAGGATATCCTGTATGCCAAACGTAAGTCTTGTCAGCCCACTTGTTTCCTGAAAGAGTAATCTTTCCAGCATTCAAAACGATTACGTTGTCTCCGCAGTCTGCGTGAGGCGTAAAGTTCGTTTTGTGCTTACCTCTCAAAATCTTTGCAACCGTAGAAGCTAATCTTCCCAACGGCTGTCCTTCAGCGTCTACCACAACCCATTCTTTATTTGCAGTAGCTTTGTTCGCTGAAACGGTTTTGTAACTTAATGTATTCACACTTTTTCGTTTAACGATTAAACATATTTGTCCCAATAAGGGTGTGCAAAGGTAGGACTTTTTTTTGAACTGAAAAAATTATTACGATTAAAATGCTGCGGAGCTAAAACATTAGGAATCAGAAATTAGAGAAAATGTTTGGTCTGATTTTTGAAAAATATCTTTCTCAAACACAATTGTCTATTGATATTTGGGAGGAAGTTACTTTTATGTTGCTTCCTTTTTTATTGTCTTAAAGATTTTGCATCTCTGAAACTTGCAATCAGATAATAAGCCACAAATACGGTGGAAAACTTAATAATAGAACGGACAGCCGTTTCGAAATTAAATAAAACTAATCCTATTATTACAAGCAATGCAATTCCAATGAATGAAATTCCCATTTTCTTTGCCAGCGGCCACTCCGGATGATCTACAAAATATGCAAGTCCCCACCCTAACCCAAATGCGAACGCATTGAATAAATCAATTTGCCAACCTTGGCTTCCCAAAAGATAATGATTCAGGAGGAAACTGAGGGAGATGCCAATGACGAAATACAGCAGAGATTTTTGCATTTGATAATTTGCTGCAAAGATAAAGGTAAAAAATTAGCAAAAAAAACAAACAATTGTTCAGTTTTATCACTTTTGCATAAACCACGTTTTATGATGAAAAAATACTTATGCCTGGCTTTGTTCAGCCTATTTATTCTGGTTTCACTATATTCTAAGGCGCAAATCATCAAACCTGAACCTGGGACGATGGTTTATGATACCAATGCCAAACAGCTCGCTGTTTTTAACGGAACGGTTTGGACATTTTGGAAACCGTAAGCAAAAAATAAGAGGCTGTCTCAAAAGAGAGATAGCCTTTTTTATATAAATTTCGAGAAAATATCACATTCCCGAAATGCGTAAATCTGGATATTCTAATCAAAGAAAAATGACCGGAATTTCTTCCGGCCACTCCCTAAAAACTAATAATGAAAACATTATTATTTCTTAACAATCTTCACTGTTTTTGTTTCTTTCTCGGTAATGATTTTTACCAAATACATTGCTTCTGGGAAATGTTTAACATTCAGCTGAAGTTTATCCTTACCTCCTTTTTCTGCCAAAACTTTCTGGCCGCTCATTGCATAAATTTCTACAGTGAGAATTTTTGAGTCAGCTTCGATAAACAGGATGTCAGAAACTGGAATCGGATACACTTTCACACTTGTTTTCACTGTTTCCACTGTTCCCATACACGTTGTTTGATTAGCAGTAACTGCAAGCCTTGTTGAACTTTCACAACTGTTCTGGGTTTGTGAGGCATAATATACATTTCCATTCACTAACGGCGTTGAGCCGGAAAGAAGATTTCCTCCTGTAGCTGCATCATACCACTGAATAGTGGAGCCATTAGCCACCAGGCTGCTCACATTTGCACCCGGACAGAAACTCTGTGCAGTACTTCCAGTTGGCGCTGCAGTTTGAGTAACTGTTGCTGTCACCGCCGTTCTTGCAGAAGTACACGTTCCGTTAGAAGTTTCAACATAATAAGTCGTAGTTGCGCTTAAACTTGGAGTAGTAAAACTGCTTCCCGCTCCTACTTCTGTTCCTCCTGTTGCTGCATCAAACCATTTAATAATGGAAGTTGAAGCTGTCGCACTTAAGGTCACACTTCCCAATCCACATCTTGATGCCGGAGTTGTAGAAGTAATTGAAGGAACTGTATTCACTGTTACTACAACTGCAACACGGTCGGAATTACATCCGTTCAGACTTGATCCTACCCAATATGTAGTTGTTGAACTGACACTGATTGTCCAGCTGCTTGCTGCGTGCAACCATGTTCCGCCGGTTTGCGAATCGTACCAGTTGATGTCGCCCATATCTGCTGTTGCAGAAATTGTAACCTGTCCGCTTCCGCATCGTGTTGCAGGAGTTGTTCCTGTTATGGTTGGAATTGGTTTAATAACAGCATCTACTGCAATCCTATTCGACACACAACCGGAAGTAGAAGTTGTTTCTGCATAATATGTTGTGGTTACCGTGAGGTTTGGAGTCGTGAAGGTAGTACCGGTTCCCAGTTCTGTTCCTCCTGTGGCTGCATCATACCATTTTACAGTTCCTGTGCTTGGATTTGCAGTAAGTGTAACCGAACCTGCACCACACCTTTCCACATTATTTGCAGTAATTGTCGGTATTGGATTGATGGTGGCAACTACAGCTGTTCTGGAGCTTGCCGTACATCCATTAAATGCCTCTGCATAGTATGTTGTGGTTGCAGAAATACTTGGCGTTGTAAAACTATTTCCTGTGAACAGTAAAGTTCCCCCCGTTGCAGCAGAATACCATTTTATCGTTCCTGAATTTGGAGTTGCCGAAATTGTAACACTTCCCGCTCCACATCTTGAGCTTGGAGTTGTTGAGCTTATCGTTGCCGTTGCATTTACTTTAATATAAGCTGTTTTCGTAATGGTATTGTCACCATCCTGATTTCTTGCTTTCAAAGTAACAGAGTATGTTCCAGCTGTAGCATATTTTACTACAGGATTTTGGCTGTTCATCGTGCTTGGCGAAACGAAAGTTCCTCCAGGAACCGTCCATTCCCAGGCAACTGCATTCGTTGAAGCATCTGTAAAGGTCACATTCTGATTCACACAAATTTCCGTTGGCGTAGCTGTAAAATCGGCAACCGGCAAGACCATTGCACAATTTTGAAGTTTATTTACGCTGTTTCCGTCTCCACTTCCGCCAAAATAGGCATAAAATCCCGGAGGATAAGGGCATACGTTGTACATTTTGGTATCTACGGCTGCTCCGTCATTTATTCCGCCCATATAAGCGTAATGACCCGGTGCGTAGCCGCAAGTTGTATATATTTTTGTGTTCGCACTGTTTCCGTCACCAACTCCGCCAGTATAAGCAAACTGACCGGGAGCTAAACCGCAGGAAAGATTAGTGACCTGCTGTGCAGAATTACCATCTGAAATTCCGCCGGTGTACTGCGCAGAAAGCAGTGAACTGAATATCGCAAAAATGAATACAACGATCCTTGATTGGTATATTGTTGATTTCATCTTTTTAGAATTATTAATTAATATTTTTTAATTTTTTGAAAACCTGAAATTTTCAAAACCTAAAAAGATGCTATCTTACACCTCTACCCCATTAGTGTTAGTTCTTGCTTCGTTGGTTGAGTATAAACTCAATCTGTCACTTGTTCTTACATAGGTTGCACCGTCTACATACGACCCTCCTTTGGTCATACTTCCTGCAGAAACCGGCCAACTCGGAACATCTGCAAAACCTGTAGAGGTAAGGTTTCCATCTCCCATAGTTCCGTCAAAAGAAGCTCCACCTGCATTTACGGCAATTACTCTTTCGGCCACGTTGCCTCCTAAATCCATCGCCCCATAATATCCAGCTCCTGCAGATAAACGACCTGATGATCCGTTAGCAAAATTTCCTACTCTTAACGGACCATAAGCATTGGTATTTAATGGAACTTGAAAAACGCACATCCCGTTGTCCACCGTCGTAGAAGACACTTCAGTATTTAGTTTTGCATTTGATAAAGCTCCACTGTTTGCCGCTGTAATTTGAGTGCTTCCCCAAGGATATTCCTGATCAATTCTTGGTAATGGGCCTCTGCTCCCCTTTTCAAATTCCATCTCTGTCATTGGTCTTAAAGCAGCCCAATCAAGATATGAAATGAGATCCGCCCAACTCAAACCATTCATAGCTATATTTTGGCCGTCATTTGATGCATTTGGCGTTCCGGTGGTTGCATCGCACCCAAAGACTGCCGGAATTGCACCATTGCTTCCAGGCGTTACAATTGCTAATCCATTTCTGAACTGATAACCTGTATACATCGCAAAACTTCCGGCTGCACTGATAGGATCAGTAACCACTCTGTTTTTTTGTTGAGTGAAGGTTAAAGAATTTAGAAAATCAGCATATTGCTCCTGAGAAATCTCGTATTTCATCATATAGAACGAGTTATAACCCATTGGGAATGCCGGCGGAATATCTACTGAATAACCACCAAGATCATTCGAAGTTAAACCATTGGATTGAGAATTTGATGTAATATTAATTGGGCTAAACGAATAAGTTGAGCTATTATCTCCTATCTGGAAGTTACCCTCATTTACGTGCACCATTTCAATTCCATAAACTTTGTAGTTGTAGGTTCCTGCAGGAATATTGAGTTTTAATGTAACCGCCGTAGAAGGAATGTTTCCGCCGCCAACGGCACTTCTTCTTAAGAAAACACCTTTTCCATCTGTCACTGGATCTGCCTGTAATGGTGATCCCGCAGTATGATCTGCAGCAACTGTACTTAGATCTGCGTGCATCCAAAGTTTAGTGTTACAGTCCTGATATTTTACAAATACCCACACTGCGTCCCAATTAGCGGGAGCAGCACTTGCATTCCACGAATTTTCCCAACTGATGTTGAAGGAAATGTTGGATCCGGTAACCGCTGTTCCGGAAATCTGTACGTTGTTGGCTTTCATTATTCCTGCACTGAATAAAGAAACCACGGCGCTGAATAGCGCTTTCATGAAAAGTTTTTTTGCTTTCATTGTTTAAGGGTTTATGGTTAAAATTTTATATGGTATTGTGTTTTATGAAGATTTTTTCAGAAATTCTTTTTAGAATTTTTCCAAATAATATGCGTAACATTTTCATGGTGATAATTTTTTCCAAATGTATTTTTAACATAAGAAAAAGAGATACCCTCTTCAGGGTATTTTATGAAATTTGAGTATTAGATTTCCCCAACTTTCTGCGACAAATGCTGTTAACGGATACGGAAAATCAGCGTAAATCTCATAAAAAAAACTTCCAGAATTGGAGGCTAAAGTGTTTCAAGAATATTCATTTCGTTTACCATCTGTATCAGCTTGGGTAAACTGTGCGCTTCCGTTTTTCGGTAAATGTTTTTCCGGTGTGTTTCCACTGTTGATTCTGAAATAAAGAGTTTTTCGGAAATTTGTTTGTTTGTAAGTCCTGAAATCATTTCGCGGACAATTTCCTTTTCCCTTGAAGACAGTTTGATCTCCGGATAATCGATGATCTTTTTTTTGAATTGTGCCAAAGCTTCAGCAGCTTCTTCTGAGAGATGAACATATCCTAACTTTACATCTCTTATTGCCGAAGAGAGTTCTTTGCGGTTAATTTTTTTCGATAGATACCCTTCCACCCCTATTTTCTCAACAAGTTCGAAAACTATCTTGGCATCACAGTTCATTGAAAGAATGATGATTTTGATCTCGGGAAAGTCTTTTTTCAAAATTTTCGAAAGTTCCAAACCGCTGATGGTTGGCATCATCAAATCCATCAGGACGATGGTTGGTTTCACAGCATCTTTTTTCAAATCGCCTAAAAAATTGTAGCCATCCTGGTAAGTTTTCAGAACCTCAACTTCTTTTTCGAAACTTAAGAGCATTTCCAGCCCTTCAATGATGATGTTATGATCATCTACAATAACGACTTTCATCATATTAAAGGTATTTTCACAGAAATTTTCGTTCCCGCTCCTTTTACAGAATTAACTTCCAGTTTTCCTTTCAGCATATCAATTCTGGATTTGATATTCTCTAAACCCAATCCTGAAGATTTCGACGAAACTTCAGAAATATTAAATCCTACACCATTATCTGAAATAAGCGTTTCCAACAAATTTTCATTTTGTCTCACAATAATATCAATTCCGGTTGCACTAGAATGTTTTATCGTATTGTTGATGCATTCCTGAATAATTCTATACATCACAATCTGAATATTTTTATCCAAATCATCCTGCAAACCCTCCATTTTAAGATTAATATAAAGTTTTGGACTGTCCGATTTTTCAATCAGATCCTGCAGTGCATTTGCCAAAGAACTTTTTATGAGCATATTGGGCATCATCTGATGAGAAAGACTGCGGACATCTGTAATTGCATCGTCCAGAATATTTTTCGTTTTCCCTAAAATTTTATCAAAAGCTGGCTCATCATCCCGAAAATCGCTCAGAGATTCTACATTCATATTTGCGGCACCCAAAAGTTGTGCAACACCGTCGTGAAGATGCGTTGCCATTCTCTTTCTCTCGTTGTCTTCTGCATTCATTACCGCTTTTGTAGCCAAATCCTGCTGATGAAGAATCTCCTTCTGAAGTTTTATTTTTTCATTCTTTTTGCGGTGCCGAAAAATTGAAAAAGCTGCGCCGGAACCAACTAAAAGCAGCCCCAGCAAAAAGAAAATATAAATATTTCTTTTGAATATTGAATTTTTACTTTCCATTATTTCTTTATCTTTTTTCAGAACCTGATATTTCTTTTCAAGCTCTGTAGATGCGTTTCTAACGGAATTATCAATAAGTTTTTCATTTGTTGCCAGATATTGATTAAAGTAATAATCAGCACTGTCTGATTGATTGGTGTTTTGGTAAACATTGGTTAAAAGTTTATACGCACTTACCTGATTTTCCTTTGATTTTTCTTTTTCGAAAACCGGCAATATTCTTAAGAGAATTTTTTTTGCCTCAAGAAATTTTTGTTCTGTTATTAAGCCTTGCGCAAATTCAAGCTGATTACTCTCCCGATCGAGCTTCGAGTTTAGTTCTTCGCGGTATTTCTGGGAAATTTTTATTTTTTCAAGCGCTGCAGAATCGGTATACTGTTTTTTTATGGTAAGCAAATTTGCCAAATTTCTGTTGCTGTAGGCAATTCCCTGCTTGTTACCCACTTGCTGACAAATCGCATTACTTTTATTAAAATATACTTCGGCAAGCTGAAAATTTTTCTTCATTTGATAAACTTTCCCAAGGTTGAGGTAGTTTTCACAAAGCTTATTGGAAACTTCTACGGATTTTTCCTGATTTTCAAAGTATTTTACACATTCCTGAAGATATTTTTCGGCATTTCTATAGTCTTTCAAATCCGTAAAAAGAACTCCAAGATTTCCTTTCGTTACGTTTACATTCCGAAAATCCTGCGTAATTTCAAAATAGTCTAATGCTTCCAAATACATCTGCATTGCTTTTTTATACTGAAAAGTATTTTGGTAAACTGTTGCAAGATTATTGTTAAGCTTCGCTATTCCAGCTTTGTTAAACTGCTCTTTCCGAATCTGATACGACTTATAGTAATTTTTTTCAGAATTTTTAAAATCATTATTCCGGAAATGAACCGCACCCAAATCGCTGTAAACCTGGGAAAGCAATGTCTTGTCTCCCAGTTCCTCCGCACTTTTTATAGCTTTGGACCCATAAGCCAAAGCAGAATCAATGGAAACGCTTGCATAATACCAGGTAAGATCGGAAAAAATGGCTGCCCTCTGCTTTAGTGTTGAGCTTATGGCAAGTTCTGCCTTTTTCTGATCAATAACTATTTGAATGTCCTGAGAAAAAGAAAGCTGAAAAAATAACAGGAATAATAATATTGTAGATTTCACATTCATATTCTCTATTTACAGTTTAGGAACTCAAATCTCTGAAAACTGACCTTAACACAACATACGTAAAATAGCGTATTATTCACCGCAGAAATTAAAGCGTATTCATTCTTTTGCTTAGCTGTTCTTTTAGAAATTCAGCAGATTGCGTATCTTTGAAGAATCCACAATTTTTCTAAAATTCTTTATGGAAACTCAAAAATACGAACCAAAAAACAAGGTCAGAATTGTAACAGCCGCTTCCCTTTTCGACGGACACGATGCAGCGATTAACATCATGCGACGCGTAATCCAGGGAACGGGGTGCGAAGTGATTCACCTTGGACACGACAAATCCGCTGAAGAAGTGGTGAACACTGCGATTCAGGAAGATGCCAATGCGATTGCCTTAACGTCTTATCAGGGCGGTCACAACGAATATTTCAAATATATTTATGACCTTTTGCGGGAAAAAGGTGCGCCACAAATCAAAATTTTTGGCGGCGGTGGCGGCGTAATTCTGCCTGAAGAAATCAAGGATTTGATGGATTACGGAATCGACCGGATTTATTCGCCGGATGACGGCCGTGAACTCGGTTTGCAGGGAATGATTGATGATTTGGTGCAAAAATCTGACTTTGCAACGGGTGAAAATATTTCTGTTACCGATTTGGATAATATTTCTTTTGAAGATTCAAAATCTATTTCTCAGGTTATTTCTGCTGTTGAAAATTTTTCTGATGACAAGCAGGATCTGGTAAAAGCCATTGATGAAAAAGCAAAAGATTCCAATATTCCGATTATCGGTATTACAGGAACCGGCGGTGCGGGAAAATCATCTTTAACGGATGAAATTGTCCGCAGATTTTTGAGAGCCAATCCAGAAAAGAAAATTGCGATTATTTCTGTGGATCCTTCCAAAAAGAAAACCGGCGGTGCACTTTTGGGCGACAGAATCCGCATGAATTCCATCAACGATAAACGCGTTTACATGCGTTCAATGGCGACGCGTGAAAACAACGTTTCTGTTTCTCCTTATATACATTCTGCATTAAATATTCTGAAATTAGCAAAACCTGACATTATTATTCTGGAAACTTCTGGCATTGGTCAAAGCGGTTCAGAAATTACAGAAATTGCCGATGTTTCCATGTATGTGATGACGCCGGAATACGGTGCTTCAACGCAACTTGAAAAAATCGATATGCTGGATTACGCTGATTTGGTAACTTTAAACAAATCCGACAAACGCGGTGCTTTGGATGCTTTACAGGCTGTTAAAAAACAATACCAAAGAAATCACCAATATTTTGATAAATCATTAGATGAAATGCCGGTGTATTCCACAAAAGCCAGCCAGTTCAACGATTGGGGAACAACGGAAGTTTACAACGGTCTGATTGGTAAAGTCAATGCTAAATTTGAGAATTTAGGCCTGAATGAATATGTGGAACAGAATGTTTCCGATGATTCAACCGTAATTCCGCCAAAAAGAGTCCGTTATCTTTCTGAAATTGTGGAAAACAACCGCGGTTACGATAAAAACGTGGAAGAACAGGCGCTGATTGCCAAGAAAATGTATCTCATCGACGGTGCAAAAGTGCTGATTGAAGACGACGAACACACACACGACAAACTTGAAAAAGTTTTCCTGAAAACCAAAAAAGATCTTCTCGAAGAAAACGTGGCTTTCCTTCACGGATGGCATCATTTCAAGGAAGAAATGAAGGAAGAAACCTATTCTTACTTCGTTCGCGGAAAAGAAATTAAGGTGGAAACCATTTCAGAATCACTTTCCGGACTGAAAATTCCAAAAATTTCTTTGCCCAAATTCCAGGATTGGGGCGATTTGATCCGTTGGAAAGGTCAGGAAAACGTTCCGGGACAATTTCCTTATACTGCAGGAATTTATCCGTTCAAAAGAACCGGAGAAGATCCGACGAGAATGTTTGCCGGAGAAGGCGGACCGGAAAGAACCAACAGAAGATTCCATTATGTTTCCGCAGAAATGCCTGCAAAACGTTTGTCAACTGCGTTTGATTCCGTAACACTGTATGGTCAGGATCCTGCTTTACCGCCTGATATTTACGGAAAAATCGGTAACGCCGGAGTTTCAATTGCAACTTTGGACGATGCGAAAAAACTCTATTCCGGTTTTGATTTGATCAACGCTTTGACTTCCGTGTCCATGACGATTAACGGTCCGGCTCCAATGCTGTTGGCGTTTTTCATGAATGCAGCCATCGATCAGAACTGCGAAAAGTATATTGAAGAAAATAATCTTTGGGATAAAGTGGATGCCCGTCTCAAAGAAAAATTTGATGATAAAGGTTTGAAAAGACCTTCTTACAGCGGCGAACTTCCACCTTCCAACAACGGTTTAGGACTGAAATTACTCGGAATTACCGGTGATGAAATCCTGGATGCGGAAACGTATGCGAAAATCAAAGCCGATACGATTTCAACAGTACGTGGAACGGTTCAGGCAGATATTCTAAAAGAAGATCAGGCGCAGAACACCTGTATTTTCTCCACTGAATTTGCATTGAGATTAATGGGTGATGTTCAGGATTATTTCATCAAGGAAAAAGTAAGAAACTTTTATTCGGTTTCTATTTCCGGATATCACATTGCGGAAGCCGGCGCAAATCCGATTTCGCAGTTGGCTTTTACTTTGGCAAACGGTTTCACCTATGTTGAATATTACTTAAGCCGCGGAATGGATATTAACGCTTTCGCTCCGAACTTATCTTTCTTCTTCTCGAACGGTGTTGATCCGGAATATGCGGTGATCGGTCGTGTTGCAAGAAGAATCTGGGCAAAAGCGATGAAATATAAATATGGTGCAGATGAAAGATCCCAAATGCTGAAATACCACATTCAAACTTCGGGAAGATCGCTTCACGCACAGGAAATTGATTTCAACGATATCAGAACAACTTTGCAGGCGCTGTATGCGATTTACGATAACTGTAACTCGCTGCACACCAACGCTTACGACGAAGCAATTACCACTCCGACCGAAGAATCCGTAAGAAGAGCAATGGCTATTCAGTTGATTATCAACAAGGAACTTGGATTGGCGAAAAACGAAAATCCGCTTCAGGGTTCATTCGTAATCGAAGAATTAACTGATCTGGTTGAAGAAGCGGTTTACGCAGAATTCGACAGAATTACAGAAAGAGGCGGTGTTTTGGGCGCAATGGAAACGATGTATCAGCGGTCAAAAATTCAGGAAGAATCGATGCATTACGAATGGCTGAAACACACCGGAGAATATCCAATTATCGGCGTGAATACTTTTCTTGGAAAAGACGGTTCTCCAACCGTTCTGCCGGGAGAAGTAATCCGTTCAACTGAAGAAGAAAAGCAGGCGCAAATAAGCAATTTGGAGAATTTCCAGAAAGCTCATTCCGATAAATCTGATGAAATGTTGTCCAAACTTCAGCAAGCTGCCATCAATCAGCAGAATTTGTTTGAAGTAATGATGGAAGCCGGTAAACACTGTTCGCTTGGACAGATTACCAATGCTCTTTTTGAAGTGGGCGGAAAATACCGGAGAAATATGTAGCTTCGACTTCGCTCAGCTACCAAAAAACTCCCGAAAATTCGGGAGTTTTTTTATGTGGTTCTTGAAATTTAATTCATGAACACTCTGCAAGCTTCAGCACATTCTCTGCATGCTTTTGCACAGTCAGCACAATGCTGCATATGATCTGCATGTTTTTCACATTCAGTGGCGCATTCTTCACATATTCTGATGCAGACCAAAAGCAAATCTTTCACATTGGAATAGTTCATGGTAGCCACCTGATGAACAGTGGAACACATTTCCGCACAAACACGGTCGGTTCGGATGCAGTTCACCATCATTTTTACATCTTCTTCGTCTAAACATGCATCTGCACAGTAATTACAGGCGTTGATACATTTTCCTAAAGCCTGGATTAAAGTTTCGTTTTTCATTTTCTTTTATTTTTAATTAGAACTTTCAATTGTTTCTCGGATACCTTTGATGAAATCAGGAAAACGCTGCGGAGTGTTTCTGTTGGCAAACCCTGGAATAAACTGATGTTTTTTCAGAATTTCTTCATCGGAAATTCCTTCAGCAATATTCTTCAGCATAAATTCGTTGGAAGCTTCCAGAAAATTTTTCATTTCACGAAGATTTTCTTTTGTTCCGACTGTATTTTCCGGCTGAGAAGCGTGTCCGAAAATAAATTTCGTGTCGTCTGAGAACATTTCAAGGGCTTTTTCAAGAGCCAGAATCCAACCGAAAGAACTGGCGCCATCTTTTGTGCGGTAAACCGGAACAATATCCACGAACATCAGATCTCCCATGTGAACAACATTATCTTTCTCAAAATGATACACCGCATCTCCAAAAGTATGACCGGCTCCAAGACGGATTGCTGTTGCTTTTTCATTTCCGAGATCAAAACTAAATTTTTCGTCGAAGAGCAGATTTGCATACAACTGCTGATCAAGATTACCTTTTTCCGCAGCTGCTTTACGCTGAAGCTCCGGAACTCTAGAATGTGCAACCACATTTCGTGCAATATTTTTAAAGGCAATATTTCCTGATGTATGATCGCCATGATGATGCGTATTGGCGAGATAGAGAACTGGTTTTCCCTTTGAAGAAATTCCGTCCAGAACGGGTTTCATGGTATCCGGAAACTGAGAATCCACAATGACAAAACCTTCTTTCGTTTCAAAAATACCGACAGAACCACCCCGGTTTAAATAACGCGAAACATTTCCGCGTACATTCTGCAGCGTTCCCGAAGATAAGTTCAGCGTTGGAAAAGCTGTTCTTTGCGTGGAACAGCAGATGATTCCAGGCGCGAATGCAATTCCGCAAAGTGCAGCTGAAGTTTTAAAGAGGAATTCCTTTCGGTTCATACTTTAAATATTTCCTCTAATGTAGAAACTCTGAAAAGGATTTGCCTTACAACTCTGCAGGATTATTTTTCTTAATTTTAGCGAAATTTTGTACCGATGCTGAAGAAGTTCACGCTGTTTCTTTCCACTTTTCTTTTGATTGTTTCGCAAGTTTCCTGCAAATCCGAAGCAGAAAAAATTACAGAACGAAATGCTGTGATCGATTCCACTATTGTTTCGTTCCAGAAAAAACTGATTTCGGCAGAAATGGATTCTATTTTTTCAAAGTCGAAATTCAACGGTAGCATTTCAATTGTTCAGAACGGTAAAACACTGTATCAAAGGGAAAACGGACTTGAGGATTTCAAGACAAAATCGAAACTCGACAGCAATTCAGTTTTTGCGATTGCATCGGTTTCCAAGCAGTTTACCGCAGTTTTGATCTTGCTTCAACAGGAAGCGGGAAAATTAAATGTGAATGATCCGGTGTCAAAATATCTTACCGATTTTCAGAAACCCAAATTTGATAAAATCACCGTTCATCAGTTGCTGAATCATACTTCCGGACTGAACGATTTCGGTGAAAACCTTCAGTTTGAAAGCGGTACTGATTACAGTTATTCCAACAAAGGGTATCTGTATCTCGGAGAAATTATTTCGAAAGTTTCGGGCAAAAGTTATGATGAAAACGTAAAGGAACTGTTTCAGAAAGCCGGAATGCAGCATTCTTCAACCGCAAATCTGTTCAAAGGAAACGATTTTGCTTCCGCCAATACCGGAACTTTTCAGAATACACAATCAGTAGAAAATATGCCGAAACGTTTGGCAGAAAGATCAATTTCAACTCCAGCGGGCGGACTTTTATCTACCGTTTCAGATCTTCATAAATGGAATAATGCTTTATATTCAGGAAAAATTCTGAAACCGGAAACACTTTCTCTTTTTCAGAAAAATTATGTAACGCGTGAACATTACGTTTTGGGAAAAGTTGGCTACGGTTACGGAATTATGATGAACGAAAAGCAGCCGGAAGCTTACTTCCACACCGGTTATGTAAAAGGTTCGCCGTCGCTGCTTGTTTATTATCCGCAAACGAAAACTTCCGTGGTTATTCTTTCCAATTTTGCCAATGAAAGTTTAGGAAAGGAATCGATTTTCGTTCCTCACAAATTCGTTAAGGAAAATCTGGATGCGGTTGAAAACGCCGTTGTAGAACTTCGCAGAGAGATGATTAAACCGGTTGAAGAAAGTAATTAAGAACTGGGTTTCAAATATTTTAGGAACGGTTTTACTTTTTCGATCTGCTTCAGATAGTTTTTCTGGGAAATTAATGCGAAGAAACTTACGATAAAAGAAACAAAGTACAGTACAACAATGGCCAAACTCTGCCAGTTGAAGTGTACCGACATTACTTCCTGAAATGCTTTTGCGCCTTTCTCAAAATGGATGACTGACAGCGACAAAAAATAGGCAAAAGAAAAATTGATAAATGCAAATGACTGATACAGCGTCAGAACATAATTCTGATATTTGGCGTAAAGTCTGAAACTTCTGAAGAATTTTACATAATTTATAATTGGCAAAGCAATCAGAGTCAAAACTGTTAAAAGCAGAACATAGCTGAAGAAACTGCTGTTCATCAACAACGCAGACATTAATAATGCAACTAGAATAATCAGCGAATATTTCAGACTTTTCCTGAAACCGGACTTCATTACACTTCTCTCAAAGTTCCGCACCATATTATTTCTGTCCGTCAAATCCCAACCTCCATCCCAGTAAGGTTTCAGCTCTGATTGCCACGAATTTTTAGTCCGCTGAAAAGCATGCTCAAAATCTAAATTTTCTTCCCGCTGCAGATCGTTAATTTGAGAAATGAAATGATCCTGAACTTCAACCAGAAGATCTATCGGTAGATTTTTGGTCAAAAGATAATTACGGATTTCGGTGAGTTGGATTTCAGTAATCATGATGCTAAAACATTTATTTTTCGGTTCTGAAATAACACTAGCTGGATTTGGACGACGATGTTAAAAACAGCAATCGCAAAAGTAATGGCTTCCTTGAAATCCAAACGGCTGGAAGAAAAACTGTCGCTGAAAAATCCGAAAAAAATCACCAGTAGTAAACTCGCAATTATACCCCGCAAAATTAAAGGATGAAAACTCAGTCTGATATAATTGAATAAAGAAATCTTACCTGAAACTACTGAATAGGTTACCAAAGCAATTAAAACCGCTGACAAACCAATGATGATGACCGTAAATGCCGGCTTATAAAGTGCAAAAATGAGCAGCGAAAACATTGCAGAAAGCGATGCAATTTTTGAAATTCTGCGAAAATGATTTCCAATAAGACTGGCTTCAATCCTCGGGAGTTTCCTGATAGAAAGCGGATCCGGATGCACCATTTCAAACTCTTTATGCCATTTGAGTTGGGTTTGTAAAAAAGCTTCCTGAAAACCCAGTCCGTCATTCATTTTGTCATCTATATCAATGAAAAAATGATCCAGAACTTCTTTGTAAAGCGGATATGAAAGTTTTTTCCTTCTCAGAAAATCCATCACTGCATTTTTTTCAGTTAGATTCATGGTTATCAAATATTAAAAATGGTATTCAGATTAAAAATGTAACTCTTCATTTCCTCTTCATGAAGTTTCTGCTGCTTTTTTCCTTTTTCGGTGAGAAGATAATACTTGCGGTCGCGTCCGTTGACGTTCTGGATTTCTGAGAAAATAATTCCGTCCGCTTCAAGCTTGTGAAGAATCGGATAGAGTGCGCCTTCTGTCATTTCCAGTTCGCCTTTCGTGAGTTCTTTAGCGCGCTGCGTCAGCTGATAACCGTACATTTTCACTTCCGACGCCAACAGTTTCAGAATAATGTTCTGAAGCGTTCCTTTATATAAAGCATTTTTTTTCATACCTAATTTTGCTATGCATTACAAATGTATACATAATTTTCTTATGTATTTAAAAAAAATTCAAAAATTCTGTATTAAATTAGAGTTTAAGTTATTTTTGCTCAGTGGAAACAGAAAAAATCATTTTAGGAATCGATCCCGGAACAACTGTTATGGGTTACGGAATTATTTCGGTGAAGAAAAACAAGATGGAATTGATCTCTATCCACGAACTTATCCTTAAGAAATATCCCAACCACGAAACCAAACTCAAATATATTTTCGATAAAACTCTGGCGCTTATTGATGAATTTCATCCTGATGAAGTAGCTTTGGAAGCACCGTTTTTTGGCAAGAACGTTCAAAGTATGCTGAAACTTGGCCGCGCGCAAGGTGTGGCGATGGCAGCGTCGCTTTACAGAAACATTCCGATCACAGAATATTCTCCAAAGAAAGTAAAAATGGCGATTACCGGAAACGGAAATGCCAGCAAAGAACAGGTTGCCGGAATGCTTCAGAATTTATTAAAATTAAAGGAATTCCCCACAAGATATCTCGATGCTTCCGATGGTTTGGCGGTTGCAGTCTGTCATCATTTCAATTCCGGAGGTGTGGGAACTGAAAAATCTTATACCGGTTGGGCTGCCTTTCTGAAACAAAATCCGGAGCGGTTGAAATAAAAAATCTCCTCAGTAATACAACTGAAGAGATTTTTGGCTATATCGTGTTTTGTGTTTTTATTGATGATCTCGCTGTTCGATTGTCAGCACATTCATATAAGATCGTGCGGTGCCGGCATTTAGATTGCCACAAGGTGTATTTGTTCCATTTCTGTTCCCGGCATCTGCCCCAAAAACCAATCTGGTGAAAGTCCCTTCACCGGATTCACCTTTTTGCAGAGCTCTTACACCTACTTTTACATTATAGGTATTTCCCGCAGTTTTATTTAGAATCTGAGTTGGCGAATCATTCTCTTCTTCCAAAATAGCGCGGATGTTATATTTGTGAAAAGTACAGGCGCCACTTGGTGAGGTTCTATAAAATTTTTGTGCATTCACCAGTTTGTCTTCTACAAAAATACCTACGGCATAACCAAAATGCGTCCCATTTTCGTTATTATTGATTGCGGCAATCCCTTCTACATCGATCACCATTCTTTGTGCCGCTTTATCATAATCAAATTCGTATTTCGGCTTTTGAAGACCTGCGTTGGAGGGGTGATCAGAATTTATCAGAATTTGCCAACCGGTAGTTCCGCTACCCACTGTAAAAGATGGTGAACTGCTGGGGAAAGACGTAAAAGTAACAGCTTCTGAATCTTGATTTTGAAAAACAAAATTTCTTACTTTATCCAAATCCAGAACTACATTCTCTTTCAGATAGCTGAACAGCCATTGCTGACCATCCCAGACGGTGAGTGTAGGAATGGTATTGGGAAGACCCGGATAATCTGCATGGGTTGTCGTACAAATCACTACTGTGCCTTCCTGCGGATTGGGTACGGTTGTGATATCGGTAATTCCGGTAAGGGCAACACGCGGGATTAGAAATCCCTGGTTGTCACTCCGCAACTCCAACATTGCGGAAGGATGCGGAGTATTGCCGTTTGTTGCAGCATCTGCGGTTTTGGTAATCAACATCTGTGCATTCGTCAGAAGTGCTCCACCTAAGAAAAGGGTAATTAGTATTTTTTTCATGAGGATTAATTAAAGAGTTTGATTAACAAAAATCGTGGCTTTTGTGGTGTTTTCGAACGCATTTGCATTCTTGCATCCACGTATTGCACCAGAGGTCGGTGACGCACCGCCGATTTTCAAGATGGTATTATTTGGGAACAAGCCAGTGCTATTAGCATTTCCCTGTACACGGCGTAATTGAACACCAAAACTTACTTTTCGGTCAACCCCGGTTGCAACGTTTGGAATAATCGAATTCACATAAAAATTATTAATATTACACGGATTGAGTGCCAGTTTCGAATCAATTTTTACGTATTTTAGAAGCCCGTCTATAAAAACGCCGTATGCTACTTCGAATCCTCTGTTTACATTGGTATTGTCTGAATTACTGTGCGTAAGCCATGTACCCGAAAGATTAATATCAAGAAAATTAACAGCCTGATCTATGGTTATGGGAACCTCAAGCGTTCCTCCACCTGTATCTTTAATCATCGTCCATCCTGCAGTACCGGAATCCAATGTATATTCTGTCGTGCCCGATGCTGTAGTGCTTACTGTTGTAGGATATTCGGTATCCTTTGTATAGTATCTTGTAAGATCACGGAATAAATCAATGCTTTGCTGACTCACAACGAACTGCCATTTATTGTCATTTGCGCTCCAGTAATATATACCTTTACCGGCAGGGACATTGGGATTTGTATTGTAAATAAGCAGTGCCTCTGCAGGATTGGCACCCACAATCACATTTTTGTCAAATATATCAGTAAGTGCAATTTTAGGCAACGTCCAACTGATATGATTGTTTTTTGCTTTAACATCAAGCAGTGCTGAAGAATGAGGATTCGCTTCGTTTATACCCACAGACTGACCATTAAGCCATGATGAGCAGATGGAAATTAGTAAAATGAATAGTATTTTTTTCATCGTTTGTATTTTTAGAATTGCTGAGTCTGAATAGAAATATTTCCTCGTGTCATGAAGCCATTGAGGTTACTACAACCTGTAGCAGGAGTAGCCCAAGTGAGACTGGTGGCAGTGCCGGACAGTTTACTTCGTGTAATGACGAATACCTCTATATTATGCTGTCCAACAGGGAGATTGCTAAGATTTACCTTGATTTCAGATGCTTCTGTGGCACAATTCATCCGAGTTGCAGCATTAATAACAAACGGACGAACAGATACAAGTTGATTATTACGAAAAATCCCTATGGCGTAACTGTGCACATCAAAGGTATTATTATTTCCGCTATTGTTAATCTGCAAAGGTACGCTCCCAATTATCGTAACATTGTTCGTTGCACTGTAGATGGTTATCTGCTTATCCAATCCCGGAACTTTTACCCAAGGGCGCACTGTACTTAATTCACCAATCGTGTAGGCAACAGCGGTTCCTGTTCCGGTCGCCTGACTGGCACCGCCACTTGAAGTACCGGTTTCGTTTTTTACAGGAACGATCAGCTCCATGGTTCCTGGTACATCCATCAGCCGTCGCCATTTTTTCGGATTTACGGTAGTATCCCAATAAAAGAAGCCGGGCAATCCATTGGTGTTGTACACTGCGAGTGCGTGTGCGGCGTTAGGAATTGTGGTGGCGTCCGTCTCAGACGTTAGCGCAACCCGCGTTGGTAAAAAACCCCGACCAGGTGCAGTTGTTGCTTCATTTTTTAGCCTTGAAGAGATGACAAGTGCTTCCGAATTGGCAACCTGATCAGTTCCAATTCCTACTTGTGAGGAAACATGCAGAAAGGAAAAAACGGATAGAAAAAGTATAGCTTTCTTCATTATTAGTATTTTGTTCAAAATTATGTTAACAAGCGACGAAAACCAATACGTAAATCTGCGTATTTTAAAATAGTAAACTACGATGCTTGCTTGCAAAACCTAATACTATTTGTAACAAAGATTTCGTTTTAACTACCTATTGAAAAAATTGTGTGATGAAAACAATGCATCAAAATAATAATCCCGTGAACCACCGCATGAACTGGTTCCAGAAATTCCTGATGGTTTGTTCCGGAGGAAATCTTCATATACTTCGTAAAACACCAAGCGAATGGAATAAATTTGCAGGAATTGGCGGGATCGTCCTTTTCACATCGGTTTT
>JAEXAR010000004.1 GCA_023394415.1 Bacteroidota bacterium | reverse complement strand
TCAATGCCCATCCAAAATTGGGGTATTGTTTTAAACCAATTTATGCTTATTTTTGAAGAAAGGCTCAGATTATAAAATCCAAGCCCTAACTTTTTAACTTACACACTTCGTGGGATAGTGTCGTTTTAACTTAAATCAGCGAACGGATTATTTCAATCAACCAATTGCGTTTTTTTACATTATCGCTGTTTTCACTTATCACTAAAAAACCACTCACTAACTGAAAGTCTCATTTCATTGATTTTTAATTGCGGAAAAAGGTTTAATCAATATCTTTACGATATTATTTATTGCGTAGCATTTGATGTATCGATTTCTACTAACGGTTTTAACGTCTATACAGCTTTTCGGGCAAAATATATATAAGCCGGAATATCTGCAGTTTACTGATGGTCTCCCTTCAGATGCTGTTTTTATGACCGTTAAAAAAGACGGATTTCTTTATGTCGCCACACAACGCGGTTTATCACTTTATGACGGATATACTTTTGTGAATTCTAAAGAGCTTCCGAATTCAATTTTAAACATTACTCAAAAAGACAATAAAATTTACGGCGAAGAGGCCGGAACCGGACTTTTTGAAATCAAGGATATTTACTCTAAAAAAAATGTTATTGCAAAAGTGGTTTTTACCGATGCTTCAGCAGATAACGACCATTACTCAAATATTTATAAGGATGATTCCGGAAATATCTGGTGCTCCGATTTCCATTTCCTTAAGTTTTACAATCCAAAAAAAAATCAGCATAAAGTCTTTCGAATTACCAACGACAATAAGCAACTTGATATTCAGATCAGTTATATCGAAACCAAAAATGCGCTTATTGCTGCAACCACAAAAGGACTTTTTGTTTGGGATAAACAGCGTGAAATATTCTTCAAAAAATCAGGTATCAGATTTATTTCAGCTGTCACAAAACATGGAAAGATTTTCCTGCTTTCTCAAACAGGTCAGCTGTTTGAGTATATTTTAAATAAGTCAGAACTTAAACCAATGGAACTCCTGCCGGTGAATCAGCCGGTTTTTGCGGTAAAAGATTATAAGGAGAAAAACCACAACCTGCTTCTTTATGATACTGAAAAGGTTTTCTTATACGAAACCGAAAAGAAAAAACTGAAGGAAATTTATCATTCCGACTACAGGATTAATCATGTGATGTACGATAATCAGGCAAAGCAAATATGGCTTTCCACACAAAAAGGACTGGTTAAACTTTCCGCCGGTAAAGGAGATATCGTAACGCAGCAGCTTCCGGATCTCACCAAAAAGCCGGCAAGTGATATAGTACAGTTCGGAGAAGAAATTTGGGCAGTGAAAAATTCTGGGCTTTTTTTTAAGAAAGAAGGGAAATGGGAGCAGTATCCACTGAAAGTTAAAACAGCCGGAAGATTGTCCGTATCAGATAATAAACTTATTTTTTCTGCAGATGACGGCGTTTATGAAAAATCTGAAAAATCAGATTTAAAGAAAATTATCCGTACTGACTATCCTGTGAAAAAAACGGTTTTCCATGACGGAAAATACTGGCTCTTGCCGGAATATGGCTCAATAAGGGTATTTGACGGGAAAACTTTTACTGAAATTCCCGATTATGTAAAAAATGACAAAAAATTTTCGCTGATTAACTATTTCAATGATTTTGTGGTTGCAGACGGTAAACTTTGGTTGGCAAGTTGGATGCCGCAGGATTTTGGGATTTCTTATTTCAGTAAAGAAAATCAAAGATTTGAACAAATTACCAAAATTCCGGGAAACAAAAGTGAATTCGTGGCAGATTTTTTTAACCGTGCAGTAAAGCTTCGGAACGGTAATGTGATTTTTTCTTCTACAGGAGGATTCAATATTGTAAACAAAGAAGGAAAAATCGTTCATAAAATGGAAACCCGGGAAAATAAAATTGCCAACGACAATATCATGGGAATTGGTGAAGATTTGCAGGGAAATATTTGGTTTGGCTGTGCCGAAGGTTTGTACCAATATAATCTACAAACAAAAACTGCAGTAAGAATTTCGAAAGCAGACGGATTGAATTCAAACGACCTGGTCTATGGATTTTATCTTGCGCCGCAGAATAATCTATATGTGAGTGATGAGCAGAGTCTGGAGAAAATTAATCTGGACAGAATCATGAAAACTGATCTGATTAACGATCTGAAACTCACTGCGATTAAAGTAAATAATGAATTTTTACCAAGTATTTCAAAATCCATTTCACTGAAGGAAAAAGATGCATCACAAATCGACTATTACTTTTCTGCTCTCAATTATACAGGGAAAGACAAACTGATTTACCGCTACAAATTTGATGACGACAACGAATGGCATTATTTGGGATCTGTACCGAAGCTTTCCCTCGTAAAACTTACACCGGGAAAATATAAAATTACCGTCGAAGTGGGCGATAACCTCGGAAACCGACAGAAGAAAAACCTTGAACTGCTGCTGAATATTATTCCGCCTTTTCATAAAACGGTTTGGTTTTACCTTCTTCTGTTCCTGCTTTTTGCGGCCATTGCTTTCGGGGTTAACCGTTTTCTCGTGCTTCAGGAAAAACAGAAAGGTATTCTGAAGAAAAAAATGAAGGAAAATGAAAACAAAATGCTGCGTTCACAGATGAATCCTCACTTCCTTTTTAATTCGCTTAATTCCATCAACAGTTTTATTATTCAGCATAAAAGCGATGAAGCGGAAAGATATCTTACGTCTTTTTCTAAACTCATGCGCAACATTCTGGATAATTCCCGGAAAGAAAATATTTCCTTGCGGCAGGAACTGGATACCATTAAACTTTATCTTGATCTGGAAGCTGTTCGGATGGATCATAAATTTGATTACCGGATTCATGTGGATCGTTCTGTAGATTCGGATTATGTGCAGATTCCACCGCTTATTCTGCAGCCATTTTTAGAAAATGCCATTTGGCACGGAATCAACCATAAAAAAGACAAAGGATTTATTGAAATCAATATTAAAGACGATCCGACAGATCCGCAAATGCTCCTGATTGAAATAAAAGATGACGGAATTGGAAGAAAAGCTTCGTCAGGTTTAAAAAAATCAGAAAGTCATAAATGCCACGGATTGGCTATAACCGAAGAAAGGCTGAAAACCAACGATCCTGAAAACTCAGTGGAAATCACTGATCTGTATGACCAAAACCAAAAGCCGGAAGGTACCAAAGTAACCATTAAAATTAAAATGAGCCATGATTAAAGCAATTGCAATAGATGATGAGAAACACTGTCTCATCACAATGGAACATCACTTAAGTAAAATAGAGGATGTAGAACTTCTCGAAAAAATTCAGGACAGCACCAAAGCAGTGGAAAGAATTAATACGTTGAAACCAGATCTTGTTTTCATTGATATAGAAATGCCCGGAATTAGCGGATTTGATGTGCTTCAACAGTTCGAAACTTTGCCTTTTAAAGTAGTTTTTACGACTGCTTATGATCAGTATGCAATAAAAGCACTTAAAATGAATGCGCTGGATTACCTTCAGAAACCTATCGCTTTTGAAGACATCTCAGAAGTTATTGAAAAATATAAATCAGAAGGACTTCATCAAAGCCGCGAACAGATTGGTCATCTTTACCAGTTTTCGCAGGGACAGATGCAGGATACCATCGCACTTTCTATGCAGGAGGGACTGATTTTCGTAAAAATTGATGAAATTATGTACATCGAAGGAAGCGGTTGTTACTCTTATATCGTAATGACGGATCATTCCAAACATCTTGCAAGTAAAACAATGGGTGTTTTCGAAGAAGTTCTTCAGGACAATCCAATGTTTTTCCGGGCGCACAAATCTCATTTGGTCAACATTAAATACATCAAACAGTATATTCGTGGAGAAGGTGGTGAAATCATTATGCAGGACGGGAAAAACATTGCCATCAGCAGAAATAAGAAGCAGGATTTTCTCTCTCTATTTAAACGTATTTAAACGTATTACTTATGAAATCCATAAACAGCACAGCATAAATAGTTGTGCTGTTTTTTTTATTTCCGCAGTTCGTTTGCTGAAACAGGTCGTTTACTTATTGCGATAATGTCCGGCTTCATAGTCTGATTACTTTTGGTTATCAAATTAAAAGAATAAAATCTCGAATAACCATAAATAAAACCAAAAAAAACAACAGTTATGAAAACAAAACTCGCAATCTTTTTAATGCTGGTATTTACCGCAGAATCAGCCAGCGCTCAGTTCAATCCTAGGGTTTATGACAGAGTCGTCAGCAAAAAACCTGTTGTCCAGTTAAAAAAGTTTGATTTCCGTGCAGCTCAGTATATCCGCATGGGTGCAGTTACTTCTAAATGGGTGCCTTATCACAGTGCAAACAAAGATATGATAGTGCAAACGCGTGTACTTACCACGAAGATTAAACCGGAGGAAGGAAATGTAATCTGTAAAACAGAGACTAAGAGAATGGATGTAAACTCTGCTACTTTTATGAATTCTGCTGCTGATTTATCTCTCAGCAAAGTTTATCCGGGAGCAATTTATCCAGCGAATGATTTTTTGCAGGGCAATTATAACAGATCCATTAAACAAAACCGTACACCAATTGTACTGAAGTCTGATGATTCCCGGATTGGGAAATCCGTTACTGTGAACAATCCAAGTGAAGAATCTATTGCGGACGCAAAAAAAGATTTGCTTTCAAGTGTTAGAAATGCTACGCAGTCCAATAATCTTGAAACCAAGTATAAAATCTTTTACTCCAGTAATGAAGAAATGACTAAATTTTTGCTTTCAGGTGGAGCTTCAGGTTATGGTGCTAAAGTAAATGCAACAGTAAGTACGAAAGGTGCATCCAACAAAGTGGTGTTTACCATAGATGCTTACAAATCTATTTATGCGGTAGATGCAGTGTCGCAAGGAGACAATAGTTATTTTTCAGAAATTCCTTCCGGAGTAAACGCGGAAAATCTTGTAATCGTAAACTCCGTGGTATACGGAACAAGGATTTATGCAAACCTTACTGTAGAATGTAAAAGCAGCGAAGACGCATTTGCACTTGCAGCCAGTTACAGCGGATACGGGTTTTCTGCAAATCTCAACCTGGACTATTTAAAAACCAAGACCAGTAAGCAAATAGATCTCAACTACAAGCAGGTAGGAGGAGAAAACAGAGAGGGAACAATGACCACAGATGTGGATCAGCTTCAACAAATAATAGATCGGATTTTAAATAATACCAATTATTATAACGCAGTTCCTATTGCCTATAATATCAGAGATTTAGCGGGCAATAATATGGGGATCCAAAGCACGGTAGATAAGTATACGGAAACAGTTTGTTATAAAAACCAGCTGGTGAGCAGAGTTTTCGTACAAATGAAGTCCGGATCAGACGGTAAAAACGACGATAATTACTTGACTCTTAATTTATATGACAGTAATAATAAACTGGTAGCCAGATATGTGCAACCAAGAAAAATAGAATTTGAAGACGACGAAAGCACGCAGTTACTTGAATTGCAAATTCCGGAACAGTTACTAACCTCTCAGTTCGTAAACGGTGGAAAACTGGTAGCAAGAACAGACCACAGAAACGGTAAAGATGATTGGGATATCACCGAAGTTAAGCTTTCAATATATGCTGAAGACGATACAATGCTCAGTGGTACTACAGGTGGTAACAATCCTATCACTTGGCAAGGTCCAATAGACAATAAGGTTCAAAAGAATATCCGGAGAATAACCAGGGATAATCCTGAAGCAGAGTTCCATTTCACTAAAACCTTTAATGCCAGATAATGAGAACGCTGATATTAATGCTGATAATTTCATTTCTGCACTGTACCGCACAAACCGGTACAGTGCTGGAATGTTTGAAGAATTATTTGTATAGCGCTGAATGATAATCCGCTAAAACTGAAAGTGGAGGATTTACTTGAAGTTTCCCTGGAAAATGGAATGATTGTGAACGCATCTCAAAAAAACAGAGTTCAGTATAAACTGAAGCCAGGAAATTACTAAAAGATTGTAAATTGTGTAAGAGAACCCTGTCCATCATTCACATATTATTACTTTATTTGGGACAATCTCGGAATACGGTTTACGGACAGTACAGAGCTTACAGAACTCGAACTCGACATAAAAGAACCCGGCAAAAACAGCAAGCCTGATTTTCAAACCTACTATAAATTGGAAAAACTATAAAACTGAAAGCCTTGTTTTAATTACGAAAATGTGTGTTATGAAAGTCCTTAATTACAGAAAGGTTCTGTTGACTGTTTCTCTGCTGCAGTTGGTTTATTTCTCTGCACAGAAAAATATTTCTAAATCCGCTTCAGCTTCTAATCAGATCACCCAAAATGTCATGCAGCAACGACTTACTACATCATTGAAGTTTGATATTTTATCTGAAGAAAGTTACAGTCCGGGTAAACCTATTTCAATTTCAGGTAAAGGGATGCCCGGAACAAAAGTGCATGTTTTTTTGTATGTGAACTGGCAAAACAGGCAAGCAAAAGCTAAAGCAAAAATGAATGTGGCAGTTCAGGAAAAGCAAACCACAGTAAATTCGTCAGGTGAGTGGTATGTTAGTTTTTTACCATTACATTTGTCTGAAAACCAATATGATGTAAGTGTTTCGGTTTCTGCTTTCCTTTCACAGGGTTCATACTCATCCGAAATTGTAAGCAGAATTTTCCGGCTAAAGAATGATTAAATAATACTTCTAAAAACTAGAAACCATGAAAACTATTCAAAAATTAATTATGCATTTCTTAAATGAAATCATTTTGAGTTTAGCCTATCGCAATGATAAAAATTCTATGCTGTAATTCAGTTTGTCTAAAACACTAAAAAAACAATTATGAAAAAAATTATTAAATTCATTCTTTTCTTTGCAGTGATGTGTACCAATGCCCAACTTACCGTACAGGGAAGATATTTAAAGGATCTTAACGGGAATAATTTGATTCTCAGAGGGGTAAATGTTCCGATTTATGGAAACGGATGGACAGGCGATTTATTTCCTGTAGCAGATGCCATTAAGAACAACACCAAATCGAATGCGGTACGGCTTTTATGGTATTCACCACAGATTTTGAATGCCATCGGAAATCCTCCGTACTACGCATCACTTGCCAATCTTGATGATGCAATCACAGCTTATGCTGAAAGAAATATGATTTCGGTTGTTTTTCTTCGCGATCTTACTGTTAATCATGATCATACCGTTACTGGTTTAACCAATACCACCATTGCATTCTGGACTGATGCTGCGGTTTTGGCACTTATCGAAAAACACAAAAATCACCTGATTATAAACCTCATGAACGAATGGGGCGCAACATGGGATAATAATTCCCTTGGAGGTCCAAACGGACAATCAGTTTTTATAAATGCCTATAGTAATATTGTGAATCAGATCAGAGCTGCAGGTGTAACGGTTCCTATTATGATTGATGCGCCGGATGGCGGAGCAAATTCTTATTTCATGATAGCGGTAGGACAGGAGCTAATCAATAATGATCCTTTACAAAGAATTTTACTAAGCGTCCATAGTTACTGGTCTCAGGAAAATGGAGGAATTAGCAACTGTCCTCAAGATTATATTACACGCCTCGATGCAATGAAGAATTCAAATCTGCCTTTCGTTCTTGGTGAAGCAACAAACTGGGCACCAAAAGGATCCAATGGACAGGAAATAGAATCAGTTCCGCCGGTGAATTTTGAATGTCCGGGAACAGCAAGTCCAAATAAATATGCTATTAATTATGATGTATTACTAACAAGAGCGGTCCAAAATGAGATTGGATTCTTAGCGTGGAACTGGTATCAGGACGGTTTGAAAGTTAGATGCATCTATAATCAGCCAACAGGAACGGTTCAGAATAATTCGCCGAATGCCGGAAGCTGGCCCGCGGATATCTTAAGCAGTACCAAAATTTACGGATTGAATTACGATTCAACAATGGGTGTCTCAGAATCTAAAACTAAACAAGTTTCTATATTTCCTAATCCATCCACTGGTGTATTTTCTGTAAACACCAGTTCAGCTATATCATCTGTGGAAGTTTTTGATCTTTCTGGTCGTAAAACACTACCTGCTTTTCACGAAAAATCATTTACAATAAAAGAGAAAGGAGTATGGATCGTGGATATAAAATTTAAAGATGGCACTTCAATGAAAGAAAAAGTCATCGTAAAATAACAAATTTCATATCCTGTTGAATTGAAAGTATCGGTAATTTCCGATACTTTTTTATTGATTAGGATGTTCAGAATCAAACTGAAGCATTAAAAAAAAATGAATATCTTTGCATCAATTATTTTTAAAAATTTAAATGGACTCAGACGTCGTCAAGCTTTTATTAGCTTTATTCTTAGTATTACTCAATGGTTTTTTCGTAGCCGCAGAATTCTCTATCGTTAAAGTTCGTTACTCCCAGATCCAGCTCAAAGCCGCCGAAGGAAACTCCATGGCGAAACAGGCAGAGCATATCATCAAACATCTGGACGAATACCTTTCTGCCACGCAGCTCGGCATTACATTGGCATCACTTGCCCTTGGTTGGGTTGGAGAAAGTGCAATGCACCATGTCATCGAAAAGCTGTTCCATTATTTTAATTTTGCAATCGATCAGGCAACCATTAGAACAGTTTCCTTAGTATTAAGTTTCCTTTTAATCACGGTGATGCATATTGTTTTTGGTGAGCTTGTCCCAAAATCAATCGCGATCCGTAAAGCTGAGCCAACAACAATGGCGATTGCTGTTCCGCTGAGGGTCTTCTACACGATTTTCAAACCGTTCATCTGGACGATGAACCAGATGTCAAATGCTTTTTTAAGGCTTGTGAAAATACACCCGGCCTCAGAACAGGAAATCCATTCAACGGAGGAACTGCAGCTTTTGGTAAAGCAATCCGCAGATTCAGGTGAAATACAGGAAGAAAACTATGAAATCATCAAGAATGCTTTTGATTTTACCGACCATTCTGCGAAGCAAATTATGGTTCCGCGTCAGAACATTCTTTCAATTGATATTGAAGACCCTGTAGAAGAAATCATTAACCAGATTATGGAAAGTGGTTACTCTAGAATTCCGGTTTATGAAGATTCTATTGATAAGATTATTGGCGTCTTCTACACCAAAGAAATCATTAGAGAATATATTAAGAGAAAAGGGCAAATTGACCACGATATTCTTAAAGGATTGATGCGTGAAGCCTTCTTCGTTGTAGGAAGTAAGAAAATTTCAGATTTAATGAAAGTATTCCAGCAGAAGAAGCAGCATTTGGCTATTGTTATTGATGAATTTGGTGGTACGGAAGGCATTATCACACTAGAAGATATTTTGGAAGAATTGGTTGGTGAAATTCAAGACGAGGAAGATGATGAAGATAAAATTGTAGATCAGGTTGGCGACAATATTTTCTGGGTGCAGGCAACACAGCCTTTAGAAGAAATTAATGAAAACCTTCCAAAACAGTTTCCATTGTCTGAAGAAGGTGAGTTCAATACACTTGCCGGTTATATTTTACACGAACTGGAAGATATTCCGGCCGAAAATCAGGAGTTTGATATGAATGATTACCATTTCAAAATTCTTAAAATGAACAATAAAAGTGTAGAGTTGGTAGAATTGGTATACGACGAACCAAGTATCATAGATGATATAGCTGATGAAATGGGTGATATCTAATTTAAAAAAAAAATGAACAGAAAATTTTATAATATCCGCGATTACGAAAATCCACAACGTGAATATGAGGAAGATGTTGCTGTATTAGAAGAAACGGATGAAGAAAATAAATTGGTATTGTGGAACGACGATGTCAACACTTTCGATTTTGTAATTGAATGTTTAATCGAAATTTGCGAACACACTCTTGAACAAGCAGAGCAATGTACAATTCTCGTTCATTACAAAGGCAAATGCACCGTAAAAACAGGCAGTATGGAAAAACTGAAACCGATGCACGAAAAGCTTCTTTCAAGAGGCTTAACCAGCGAAATACAATAAAAGAAACACCGGAATTTCCGGTGTTTTTATTTTTAAAATTTCACATTAAATGTTTTTTCAACGCCATTTCTTTTTATGGTTACCGGCACTTCATCTCCCGCATTTAGTTTAGAAAGACAATCCATATAAGAATATACTTCCTTTACTTCACATTTTCCGATTTTTGTTAAAATGTCTCCCTGTACAATTCCGGCAACAGCTGCAGGACGATTTTCTGTAACACCATCAATGTGTAAGCCCTCTTTGGTATCAGCATAACTTGGCATCACGCCTAGGGAAACTTTATATTTCGGAACAGCTTTAGCTTGTGACATTTTTGTTTTTGTAAAAGGCAAACTTTCTGTATTTGAAAGTTCCGTAGTTATTCCATAAACATAATTGGTAATATTTTTTAGGCCTTCAAAATTAATTTTCTCGGTATCATCACTTGGTTTGTGATAATCGTTGTGAGTTCCTGTAAACAGAAATAAAACCGGAATATCTTTTAGATAGAATGAAGTATGATCAGAAGGACCTATGCCAGAACTGTCAATGGCTAAATTAAAGCCGGCAGGTTTATATTTTTTAATCATCTCTCCAAACTTCGGGCTGGTTCCAACTCCGCCTACAGTAAGTGCTTTGTCAGCATTTAAACGACCAACCATATCCATGTTAATCATGGCAGTGATTTTACGGTTTTCTTTACTTAAGTCATCTGCAAGCTGTTTAGATCCCATTAATCCATCTTCTTCACCACTAAAAAACGCAAAGATGAAATTGGCATTTTCTTTCTTTTTGTTTTGTGAAAAAAGTCGGGCAAGTTCAAGCACAGAAGTTACTCCCGATGCATTATCATCAGCTCCGTTATGAATTAGGCCTTTGGAATTGGCTAGGGTAGAGTTATTATGTTCATTAAGTCCCAAATGATCATAATGTGCGCCTATTACAATGGTTTTCTTGGCTTTATTATCCAAATATCCAACAACGTTTCTACCGTTCATTTTTACAGATGAATTTTCATCGTGCGGATTGGTTTTGTAAGAATATTCAAATGGTTGTAAAGATGATTTCAGTCCGTATTTTTTTAATTTTTTTGAAAGAAATTCAGCGGCTTTTCTTTCGCCTTCACTTCCTGTAAGTCTTCCCTGTAAATCATCAGATGCAAGAAATGTAAGGCTTTCTTTCAAATTATTTTCAGAAATATTTTCTGTAGGATTCCCCTCAATCCAATCTGCAATAAAAACATTGGTTTCATGTGCTTTTCCAGCTTGTCTGTTGCTGGAGAAAACGAGTTTTTTTCCATCGTGAGAAAACATAGGAAATGCATTAAACTCACTTTCAAAAGTAACTTGCTTTAAGTTTTTTCCGTCCGTATCTATTGAATAAATCTGGAAGTCGTAACCTCTAGTTGAATGATGATTAGACGAGAAAAGAATTTTTTGGTCTGATGGATGGAAGTAAGGCGACCAATTTGCTTTTCCAAGGTTGGTAACCTGTTTCAGATTACTCCCGTCAATATTCATCGTATAGATTTCCATATTGGTAGGGGCAACTAGATTTTGAGAAAGCAAATCCTTATATTCTTTTATGTCTTTTTCAGTTTTTGGACGGCTTGAACGAAACACCAATTTTTTAGAATCGTGGGAGAAAAAAGCACCACCATCATAACCCAAGCCAAATGTCAATTGCTTAAGATTTTTCCCGTCAATATCCATTCTCCAAAGTTCTAAATCGCCACTTCTCGTAGAGGTGAAAACAATATATTTTCCGTTTGGCGAAACCACAGCTTCTGCATCATAGCCAGGTTCTTGGGTGAGTTGTTTCACAATTTTTCCATTCAGATCTGAAATGTAAATATCAAATTCAGCATAAATTGGCCAAAGATATTTTCCATCTGCTCTCGGAGCTGGTTTTGGTGGACACTCACGGTTTGCAGTGTGTGTAGAGGCATAAATGATATGCTTTCCGTCCGGCATAAAAAAGGAACATGTCGTTCGTCCTTCTCCTGTAGAAACCAATTTCAGATCTTTAGTTGTTGGATTCTTTTTAGCCAAATCAAGCAAATAAATTTGATCGCAATGTGCACCAATTTCAGAATTGGTAACCTGCATCGTTAGCATTTTTCCGTTGGGTGAAAAATAGGCTTCGGCATTGTCGCCACCAAAAGTTAATTTTTTAATATTTTTTAGGTGAACTTCCTGCGCATTTGCCGTACAGAAAGCCAATAACGCAATCGTAGATAAAGTTTTAATAGTCTTCATAATACAAAAAAAATCACGGCTTAAAACCGTGATTAAATATAATGATTTTCAATTAATTTAGAAAGGATAACCGAATGCAAAATTAAGCGTCGGTTTCCAGGTATTTCCAATTACCCAACGCTGACCAAGTGGTTTATTAGGGTCGTGAACTTTCCAAGCAGCATCTAACCTGAATGTGAGATAAGCCACATTAATTCTTAAACCAACTCCGGCTCCTACACCCATTTGTGACAAGAATTTATTGAATCTGAATTGATCTCCGAAACCACTGTCTTTCAAGCTCCAAATGTTACCGGCATCAACAAAAGCTGCTCCTTCGTACATCTTTGTAAAAGGTAGTCTGTACTCAATATTGGTGGTAAGTTTTACATTATCCATTACAAATGCACGTACTCTTTCATCTAATTGAGAATCTGCGGGACCTAAACCTCCGAAAACCCTCCAAGCTCTGATGTCATTAGAACCACCATTGAAATATGACCTTACAAAAGGCATTTGGGTAGAATTACCGTAAGGGATTCCAATCCCAATAAACTGTCGTAAAGCAAGGGTATGATTATCAAAAAACTGTAAATACTTGCGGACATCAAAATCAAATTTCACAAATTGTGAATAAGGGATTTTAAAAACCGTTTTCTGTGGATTTTGGGATGCAATACCTTCGTTGCCAGTGGTTTTACCAATAAGACTGAACATATTGCCTGCCGTCTCAATTTTACCATTAAAATAGAAAGGATTTACCTGATCTTTTTTACCAATTTCGTTATAAATAAAATTATAAATTAAAGAAGATATCAAGACATCTTGTGTCTGGCGATCCTTATTAATAAGTGATTGTCTGAAGTTATTAAACAAATCCAAACCGTCACCAGAAAGACTTTGCTGAAAAGAGGTATCTTTCATTATAATAGTAGAGGCATTATCAGAAGTTATTTTTCCACTATCAAACTCCTGCCAAAGAGTAGGAGAATAGTATTTAAACATTTCATCGCGATAAAGTCTGTCATTAGGAAAGAAGTCATAATACTTATCCTTGTTACGTGTTAAGCTTAACTGTGTATTGAGGATGGAAAGTTTATGGCTTACAATATCATTCACATTCGCAAAATAATTGATTCCGGTATTGAAGTTTAATCTTCCCATACCAATATTATCCTGTATTGAAACACCTAAGTTTACTGTAGAAGTAGGAGAATATTTTTTTGGGATTAATTTCCAATAACTGAAAGGAAGCAAAAGCCTAGGGAAACTTAAATTTCCTTGCAATGATGCTTCATAAGCGAGAATTCTTCGGTCTAGATTTTTTGAGTTTTTCACACTTCCTACAATTCCCGATAATCCAATGGTCAAGTTTTCAGCACCACCAAAAACATTCCTTGAGGTTAAATCTACAGACGGAGAAAATCCGAAATTCAAAATCTGTGAGTAGGTTAAATCTCCTGCAACTCTTAAATCATATTTAGGAAGCGGAGCAAGATAATACGATACATCGATAATGCTGTCCGAACCTTTTCTTAAACCTTCTCTATAATCTAAAATACTGAAGTTGTTCATTGCAGAGATATTCCTTTTGGTAAGGTCGAAATTACCTTGGTCATAAATCTCACCGGTTTCAAGTATGATAGGTCTCCAAAGTGCTCTGGTTTTAAACTGATCATCAAGTTTATAGAAATTGATGCCACGTAAAGAATCTTTTGTAGTTTCTAAAGTGTCTGAAAGTTTTTCAATCACATGAACTTTTATATCGCCAATAGTAGATTTTTTATATGGCGTTCCTGCAGAATCTTTTCTGATATCCATAACCAAAGGCACATTTTTACGGCTCAACAAAGTATCGGCTGTAAAATAAATCTCATCATTACTACCATTAAATTTATAATAACCGTTATCTCTCATCTGTTGGGTGATTCTGCGAACCTCATCTTCAAGTTTGGTTTGATCTAATACATCACCTGCAAGTACAAAACTTTTATGATATTTTTTTTCATACAGATCTTTAATGGCAGGATCCGGTATATCATAATAATATTCTGAAATTATCGTAGGATCTCGGTGTGTTACAAGATAATCAACAGTTGCCTTTTTTGCTGCAGAATCAAGATTATGCTTAAATTTTACATCAGCATCCCAATAACCACGATAAACCAATCTTTTTCTAATGTTATCGGCGCTACTTTCAGTTCTGGCCTGATCCAAAATTACAGGAGGCTGTCCTATATTGTGAAGAAAACGTTCTTTGAAAAGGCTTTTCCCAACATCTTCCGGCATCCCATATTTGATAAGCAAAGAATCCCGTAATTGTTTATTTCTAATTTCGCGAGGATAAGTCATATACTCCGCGAACATTGTATCGTATTTTGGGTTTGCTGCGTTATACATCCACAAACCAACCGGAAAAAGAAATAGGGTTTTTTTGTTGGGTTTTTGGCCTACATAATCAGGAAGTTCGTCGCTGTGAACCTTATTATCTTCATACTTAAAATTATTTTTTACCAGTAGATAATCTCCATCAGGAACTTTTTTGGTACTACTACAGGCGTATAGAACACCCATAGATGTTGCAACTGAAAAAAATATGTGATATTTTTGAAGATATTTCCTGAAATGCTTACCGCTCATACTATAAAAGTTATACAGTCTTTAGATAAAAAGAAGTTCAGACAAAAATACAATTTGTTTTTGGTTGAAGGCAACAAAACCATTGCCGAACTCCATAATTCTAACTATAAAATTAAAGAAATATTCTCCACAAATCCCAACGATGATAATCTTGTAAAATTTAATCATAATTTAATAAGTGAAATTGACGCCAGGGATTTGAAAAAAATCAGTTTTTTGCAGCATCCTAAAGATTCTGTGGCAGTTTGTGAAATTCCTCAAGTTTCGGAGAAAGATTCTAATTTTAATATTGTTTTAGACGGCATTCAGGATCCGGGAAATTTGGGAACCATCATCAGGCTTGCAGATTGGTTTGGGATTGAGCAGATTATTTGCAGCGAAGATACTGTAGACATTTACAATCCTAAAGTGATACAGGCAAGTATGGGTTCTTTTACCAGAGTTAATTTAGTTTATACCAATCTTTCTAATTTTTTAGATAATTCTGAAAACATTAATCTCGGAACAGATATGGACGGAAGAAATATCTACGAATTTGAATTTCCTCAAAAAATAAATCTAATTCTTGGTAATGAAGGTAACGGAATGCGTAGGGAAACTGAAAATTTTCTTCACCAAAAAATTACCATTCCTCGATTTGGAAAACATCAATCTACAGAAAGTCTCAATGTTTCAATGGCTGCCGGAATTATCTTGGGTGAAATTTTTTCAAATAAATAGGTCAGCTCTTTAATTTGTGAATTTTTTATAAGCAAAAAACCACTCGAAAGTGGTTTTTTTTATATTAATTTTTCCATACTGGAAAGACTTTGCTTCTTTTGAAATTCTTCAATTTTTGTTCTTAAAAATCTTAAAGCATAGGGAAGGAGGTATACCAAAGCTAAACCAATGAGACGGTTTCTCCAGCTTCCGCTTTTAAGGTTTTTGCGTGCTAAGTTTCCTACAAAAGCAACACCGCCTAACTTTAAAGTGCTTTCGAGCAAATTACTTTGTAAACCAGTATTGTCGAAGGCAATAATTGACTTCTTTTCGCTGCTGCTTACCAGTTTCTGACCAAGTTCTTTTACAATATTGCCGGTCTTAAGAGCGAGTTTAGTATCGCCGTCTTCTGTTGTTTTTTCTGTTAGGAAATTATCAGTGAAGCCATTCGTAAAGGCGCTTAAACTCTCTTTAGTGTTCTCGAAAGTTAATAAGCCTTCCAAATCATTCACTTCTTTTTTCAGAAGTTCCTTTTTTCTTCGCAACTCTTCGAGGCTGTTATATTTAGTTCCCATAATTAATCGTTAATGGCTTTAATAATACGGTTTGCAACATTATTGGTAATGCTTTTTCTGGCGATAAAAAGAATAATGAGTATCAGAAGATAAAATCCTGCCATTATGAGAACGCCATAGGCATAATTCCCTAATAAGTGACCAATCAGAAGTCCTAAACCAATATTAAGCAAAAATATAAAAAATAGTGCAGCAATAACGGCAAGAATAATAAAAGTTGCTGTGCCTGCTCCTATTGATGATTTTTCTGCTGCTTCCATTTTAAGCAGGTCAAGACGTTTCTTTCCGTACTCTTTAACAATATCTATCATAGGAATTTTTAAAAAATTTTGGTGAATTACAAAAAAAGGAAACTTAAGAAATTAAGTTTCCCTTCAGTAAAATTGAATTAAAATTATAAAAGGCGAAATTATTTAAGCCCGTCTAATTCTGTTTCAATATCTTTAGAAACTTCAGCTACAGTGTTTGCAGCTTGATTTTTATATTTGTCGTAACCTTCTTTTACAGAAGATACCATTTTACCCGTAGTTTCTTTTACCTGTGATGTGATATTGCTGTATTGGTCTTTTACTTTTTCAGAAACTTGACCGTACTGTTCTTTTACTTTTTCAGCAGTTTTACCATATTGATCTTTAGCTTGGTTTGCTAAATCATCTGCTTTCTCCTTGATTTTTTTTCTTGTTTCTTTACCTTCTTCCGGAGCATAAAGCATTCCCAAAACCACTCCTGCAGCAGCACCTGCTAATAAGCCGGCTAATACTGCACCTGCATTTTTGTTACCTTTTTTTGACATTTTATTTATTTTTAAAAGTTAAATTTTACTGAATTTTTACTCTAATAAAGTTACAACAAAAGTGCCAAATAGCCTAATACAGACTATTAAACTTATGTTAAAATGGGAATTTTGAAAAGATTTTGAAAAGTCTTTAAAAAGGTTTTATATAAGAGAGAATAAGATCAATAGTTTGTTCTTTATTGATGGTAGTGTTATCAATTAAAACAGCATCCTCTGCCTGCTTTAAGGGAGACACTTCTCTTTCGCTGTCTATTCTGTCTCTTTTAATTAGATTTTCTTTTACGGAATTTTCGTCTGTCATTTCTCCCATTTCGGTGAGTTCTTTGTATCTACGACGTGTTCTTTCACCTACGCTTGCAGTAAGGAAAAATTTATAATCTGCATTGGGGAGTACAGTGGTTCCAATATCACGACCATCCATAATAACTCCACCATTTGCAGCAATAGAGCGTTGAGTATGCAGCAAAAATTGTCTTACTTCAGCTTGCTTTGCAATAAAGCTTACATTATCTGAAACTTCGGGTAGTCTAATTTCTTTGGAGACATTATTTCCGTTTAAGTAAAGTTCCAGTTCACCATTTATGTCTTTAAATTCAAGTTGAACTTTTTCTAAATCAACAAATAGAGAAAGGGTATCGATAGTTTTGTCATCTTTAAGACAGTTTTGCAATGCATAGTAGGTAATTCCTCTGTACAATGCGCCTGTATCCATATGAATTAATCCCAATTTCTTCGCTATAGCTTTAGAAATAGAACTTTTTCCTGTAGATGAGTACCCATCAATTGCAATCACCGGTTTTTTTCTCATAATTTTATCTTCTGTTTCCACCTATTTCAATTAAATCCATAGTTAGTCCTATCATATTCATATTTGATGCATTGTGATATCTAACGTGTGCATAATCGAATCTGAATGATGAAATCTTTACTCCAAATCCTGCTGAAAGTCCTGCAAAACTCCTTTGATCCAATACTGCCATTTCATTACCGCGTTTTACATTATATCCTAATCTGATGTTGAAGGAATCCTCCGGAAAAAGTTCTGCCCCAAACGAAAAATGATCGAATACTTTTCTTAAAAATCGAACTTCCTGCCCATTGTTATTGTAATCGGACGAAATATCAAATTTTTGCAAATCGTGTGCTGTAACCGTAACCGCAATAGGAAACTGATCTAGAATTTTGGTATAACCCAAATCGATTTTTAAAGGTAAAGTTTCACGCGTTCCGTTGTAGGTTTTAAACTGATAACCAAAATTACGTGCTACCAATGAAACGGTTTCCTTGTGTTTTTTCACATGGTAGGTAACTCCACCAGTTGCAGCCACTGCCATTGATGTATAATTATCAATTTTGGAAGTCACAAAATTTAAGTTTCCACCAACAGTCCAGTCTTCTTCAAACTGATATGCATAACCAACACCTACAGAAGCATCCATAGCAGAAAATTCACCATTAATTTGGGAACTCTCATCAGTTCTTGGCATATTTCCGTAGTCCATATATTTAGCATGAGCAGATATAAGATGTCCATAGCCTAAATCTTTAGCATAACTAATGGTTCCGTATTTGGAATCTGCAAGGTAAGAAGCAAAATTAATCCCTATTCTGTCTTCCATGTCTATATTATTCAGGGATGGGTTTGCTGCTAAAAAATTCACATCATAATCCCTAACCGAAATGGCATCACCTCCCAAAGCAGCTTGTCTTGCGGATACCGGCGTATTAAGAAACGGATACACGTTTGCTCCGTTCTGTGCAGACAGAAACAGCGACGCAAGCAGTGAAGAAAAAGCAAAAAGTGATTGACGTTTCATAAATATACGATGCAAAAATAACTTATTTTAAAATTGGTTTAAAAATTAGAAGCTAAATTTATTTGTATTAACGAAATTATCGACATTTCATTATATTTGCAAAACCTTAAATTTAACATTAAATGAAATATAAAAGAATCCTTCTGAAGCTAAGCGGAGAAGCACTAATGGGAAGCAGACAATACGGGATTGATAACGACAGGCTGAAAGAATACGCTGAAGAAATAAAAAAAGTAGTGGATTTGGGATGTCAAGTTGCTATTGTGATAGGAGGAGGAAATATTTTCAGAGGTTTATCCGGTGCAGCAAATGGTATGGACAGAGTACAGGGTGATTATATGGGAATGCTTGCTACAGTAATCAACGGTATGGCATTGCAAGGTGCTTTAGAAAATTTAGGAATTTATACCAGATTACAAAGTGCTATCGAAATGGATAAAGTTGCAGAACCTTTCATTAAAAGAAGAGCAACAAGACATTTAGAAAAGAGTAGAGTTGTTATTTTTGGTGCAGGAACCGGAAATCCTTATTTCACTACCGATACTGCTGCAACATTGAGAGCTATTGAAATTGGTGCAGATGTTATCTTGAAAGGGACAAGAGTAGACGGTATCTACGATAGTGATCCTGAAAAAAATGAAAATGCAGTAAAATTCAATTCATTATCTTTTGATGAAGTGTTTGAGAAGAACCTTAAAGTAATGGATATGACGGCGTTTACATTAAGCCACGAAAACAAACTTCCGATTATCGTTTTTGATATGAATAAAGAAGACAATCTTCTAAAAATCGTTCAGGGAGAACAAGTGGGAACTTTGGTTAATTAAGATTAATTCAATTATAAAATAAATTTAAAAACATCAATAATAAAATAATGGAAGATTTAGATTTAATAATAGAAACGGTAAAGCAAGAAATGGATGCTGCAATGAAGCACCTTGATCATGCTTTCCAAAAAATACGTGCAGGAAGAGCATCTACAACAATGGTACAAGATGTAATGGTAGAATATTACGGAGCATTAACACCGATTAACCAAGTTGCAAATGTTTCCGTTCCGGATGCGATGACGATTTCTATTCAACCTTGGGACAGAACCGCTATTAACGCTATTGAAAAGGCCATCATCAACTCAAATTTAGGTTTTGCGCCTTCTAATAATGGGGATAACATCATCCTAAACGTGCCACCTTTAACAGAAGAAAGACGTAGAGATCTTGCAAAACAGGCAAAAGCCGAAGGTGAGCAAACCAAAGTGACTTTAAGAAATGCAAGACACGACGGTATGAAAGAACTTAAAAAACTGGAAGGCGTTTCTGAAGATATGATTAAAGATATGGAAGCCTCTATTCAGGATTTAACAGATAAATACGTGAAAAATGTAGATGAACACGTGAAACTGAAAGAAGCAGATATTATGAAAGTTTAATCTTTCGTGAAATTATAAAACAAAAAAGATTCAGAATGTTCTGAATCTTTTTTATTACTGATACCTTGCATGTTCTTTAGGTTTTTGGAACTTCTCGATGATTGGTTTGAACAAAGCACGGTATTTTTCAATATCAAATAATTGGGAATCGCTAAAGGCTTTCATTGTAAGCCAAACGCCGAAAGGAAACAAAATCATATTTGGTAACCAAGCAGCGAGATAAGGATTCATTTTTCCTTTCCAAGAGAGGTTTTCAACCGTAAGATTCATGACATAAAAAATAATGAAAATGATGATGGCAATCACCACAGGTAATCCCATACCTCCTTTACGGATGATGCTTCCCAAACTGGCTCCAATTAGAAAGAAAATGATACAGGTAAAAGAATAAGCAAAAATTCTTTGCTGGTACATTACCATTTTGTTGTAGTGTTTTACCACTCCTTTTATTTGCTCCTCTTTTGTTGAAAGTTCATTTTTCTGGGCTTCAATTTTATTGTAGGCAGAATATAGAACATCCAGTTTTTTCTGTTTTTTTAAAGTATCTATTTTATACTGCGGAACAATCTTTTTAGGTTGTTCTTTGGAGGCTTCAATTACATTAATATAGTTATTGGCATTGCTTACCATAGATGTTCCAAGACCTTTCATCACTTCATCATTGTCTTTTTTGGTTTTTACAATGGTTTTGTTGATTTGGTTATACGTCTTGAAACGATAATCATCAGTAATTTGCTCCTTTTCAATCGCTTTATTAATCAGTTCACTTACATCAAAATGCAATACCAATGTATCAAACTTTACGGATTGGTTCGGTTGTTTTAACCTTTGGTTGTAATCTTTGTTCTTATAATCGTCTTCAAATACATAGCCATTATACAGAAGGAGTTTAAGATAATTTTTATCACTTGCAGGAACAATACTTCCGCTCTTAGCAACTACAGCCTGCTGATTTTCATAAACATTGCTGGTTTTGTGGATGAAAACGCCTTCAACTTTTTCCCCACCTTCACCTTCAATTTTATCAAATTTTACGGCATATCCTGGTATCTGGTTGATAAACTGTCCTGGAGTAAAGTTCAATGCAGGTTTGGTAGCTGCAATATTGTAAAGCATATTTTTTGCTTTACGCTGAAAATCGGGAGTAATATTATTCTGAAAGAAAAAGAGAATAGTGGCAAGAATGGTGGTAACGATAAAAAGTGGCATCATCACTCTGGTAAGCGAAATACCGGCAGCCTTCATCGCAGCAAGCTCATAACGTTCTCCAAATTCACCGAATGTCATAATGGAAGAAAGCAAGATTGTGAGTGGCATCACCATAGCAACCACACTTACACCCATATAGAAAAGCAACTTTGTTATTTCCCAGTAGGTGAGACCTTTACCAACAAATTGCGCCATCTGAATCCAGATGATATTTACGATAAATATGAAAAAAAGAACGCTGAAAATGAACAGAAACGGTCCAAAAAATGTTTTGATGATATAGCGGTCTAAGATTTTCATTGGCGCAAAAATAAAGAAAAAGTCACAAAGTTTTATGCTTTGTGACCTTCACTAATTGGAACTGAATTTTATAGTTCAGTTATGATATAGTTGGAGTATTGATTTTTATTGAATTTGAACATATCCGCAGCTAAATTCTGGTTGGTTCTGTAATCTGCAACTGAAATCACCGCAATATCATTATTGGTGGAGAATTGTTCTACTTTTACCAACTGGTTTTTAGGCGTGTTCACATAAATATAAACATTTTTAATACCGTTATTTTTCAGCGGAGTTAGTTCTATTAAGTCTGCGCTTACACCATTTACTGTTCTTTTTCCAATGTATTTGGTGTTGTATTCTTTCTTATAACTATTAAGATAATTAGTAGGAGAGAACATCATATCGTTTCCGGTTGCTTTAGCAATGGTTACTTCCTGATCTTCAGCACTTATGTTATACACTTTTTTACCGTCAAAAATTTGCTCAATACCCATAATTTTCAATTTGTATTGAGTGGGTGTGGTATAAAAAATTCCGGTTTGTGTTTTAGAAACTTTTCCATTAGCTCCAGTTCCGTAAGCAAACTTGAAATATGTGTTTTTGTTAGCTTTATATTTTGCAGAAACTGCATCCAATATCGATTTAGATTTAGCATCAGCCTTCTGTGCAAAAGCAAAAGTTGCCATCCCGAAAGATAATGCTGCCACTGATAATTTTTTAATCATTAATTTCATTTTAAATTCTTTTTATTACTACTTTTCTTAATTTTTGATTTTAAATTCAGCCAGAAGTTAAATCTAAAGCTATTTTATAAATGATATTAAACTTCTGTTTGAAAATTTCAGATACTAATTTTCAAAAAGCGTTCCAAGAAATATTAAAGGATGTTAAAATACGATGAATAGTAAGTTTATCCGTTTTTCAAATTTTGAAGAAAATCTTCCAAAGAGTTTAAATCCGAAATCATAACTTCTCTTGCTTTAGCACCATTGAAACCGCCTACAATTCCGCTGGCTTCAAGCTGATCCATAATTCTTCCGGCTCTGTTGTATCCCAGTTTTAATTGTCTTTGTAGCATTGACGTAGAACCTTGCTGTGTAGAGACCACGATTCTTGCCGCTTCTTCAAACAAAGTATCTTTTTCATTGGGATCGAAAGCTCCAACAGTACCTGAAGATTCTTCAGAAGGAGCTTCAGGTAGAATGAAGGCTGATGAATAACCTTTTTGAGCACCAATATAATCAACAATTTTTTCAACTTCTGGCGTATCAACAAAGGCGCATTGCAAACGGATAATTTCGTTTCCGTTAAAATAAAGCATATCTCCTTTACCAATTAATTGATCAGCACCAGGAGAATCCAAAATCGTTCTTGAATCTACACTAGAAATCACACGGAAAGCTGCTCTCGCTGGGAAATTAGCCTTAATCATACCTGTAATAACGTTTACAGAAGGTCTTTGTGTTGCTACGATTAAGTGAATCCCAACGGCTCTTGCCAATTGTGCCAATCTTGCAATAGGATGTTCTACTTCTTTACCTGCAGTCATAATTAAATCTGCAAACTCATCCACTACCAAAACAATGTAAGGCAAATAACGGTGACCATTTTCAGGATTTAACTTTCTTTCACTGAATTTTTTGTTGTATTCTTTTATAGTACGGCAGAAAGCATTTTTAAGCAATTCATAGCGCGTGTCCATTTCTACACAAAGAGAGTTCAGTGTGTTGATAACTTTATGAGTGTCGGTAATGATAGCGTCTTCAGAATCAGGCAACTTTGCTAGATAATGTCTTTCGATTTTAGAATAAAGCGTAAGTTCTACTTTTTTTGGATCCACCATTACGAATTTCAGTTCGCTAGGATGTTTTTTGTAAAGTAGGGAAGTAAGAATGGCATTTATCCCAACTGATTTTCCTTGTCCTGTTGCACCTGCCATTAATAAGTGTGGCATCTTTGCAAGATCGGCCATAAAAATTTCATTGGAGATCGTTTTTCCGAAAACCACCGGTAAATCCATTTCTGTATTTTGGAATTTCTGTGAAGCAATAACACTTCTCATCGATACCATTGTTGGTGTTTTTCTTGGCACTTCAATCCCAATGGTTCCTTTGCCTGGCATTGGTGCGATGATACGAATTCCCAATGCAGAAAGGTTCAGTGCAATATCATCCTGAAGTTTTTTGATGGCTGCAACACGTATTCCGGCTTCCGGTACAATTTCGTAAAGCGTTACAGTAGGACCTATGGTTGCCTTAATTTCAGAAATTCCAACATTGAAGTTTTTCAAAAGTCCAACAATACGATTTTTATTTTCTTCAAGTTCTTCTTTATTAATGGAAATCTCTTCGTTGCCATAATCTTTCAATAAATCAATCTTTGGCATTTGAAAGTTGGCCAAATCCAGTTTGTGATCATATAAACCATGCTCTTTAACCAAATCTGCTGATTTCTTGTCCACTTCATCCAGTTCATCAATTTCTTGGGCAACTTCAACTTTAAAATCGAAGTTATCGTTTTCTGGCTGCAAGTTTTTTGCAACAGCAGCCGGACTTAAATCAAGACTTACAGGTTTTGGTTCTTCAGCCTCAAAAGAAGTTTTATTGGGAGTAGAAATTGTTTCCAGATCATTGGCAACAGAAACTTTTGGGAATTCTTTAGGTGCTATATTTTCAATAGTTTCTTTCTTAGCTGGTTGTTTTGTAAGTTCGTTTCCTTCGTTAGCCAAATTATCCAGTTCTTCGTCTGCTTCAAACTTTTCAGAGCTTGGAAGCATATTTTTTACTCTTCCGATGGTGTTTTCATTCAGTTCATCCAATCTGTTTCTTACCGCACTAGGACGAAGATTAAATTCTAAAATGAAATATAAAAGAATACTGGCAGCCAAAACCAACCAAAGCCCAATTTCACCAATGATTGACCCCATAAAGTCCATAACCTGAAAGCCGTAAACACCACTTAAAACGCCTTCACCTTTTGTAACAGCACCCAGAAAAATAGGCAACCAACATATGAAAAATAGGGAATGCCCAATGGTTTTCCAAGGTTTAAAATATTTTTTCTTAAGGACTAAAGTTCCAATCATAAACAGCAGAAAGGCAACAATAAAAGCTGCAACGCCAATACTTTCGAAAATGAATAAATTACCCAACCAATCACCAAGTTTACCGAACAGGTTTGATGATTTCACGGTTTTATCCAGCATAGTTCCGGCTTGGCTTTGATCGGCTTTCCAATTAAGTAAATAAGAAATAAACGAAAGAAAAAATATCAACGCTATAAAGATGAGTAACAAACCAAAAAAAATCCTTGGTTTTGATAGAGTTTTATTATTGTTATCAGGATTTTCGGCCTGTACGATTTTAGTTTTCTTTTCCATAATGTCAGTCTCGGGCAAATTTAATGTTTTTAACCAATAAATTCAATTTTCAAATTAAAAATGAGATGAAAATCGACTTTAATTATTGATAAAAATCATCAATCAAATTCGCTTTTTAAATTTATAGAATGTATTTTTGCACATCATCAAATTTTATTATGAAGAAAATACAGGATATACTGATTTCTACCAGAATGATGGCAGTTTTGCTGGTGGTTTATGCCGTAGCAATGGGTTATGCCACCTTTCTAGAAAACGATTATGGAACACCTACTGCAAAAGCACTAATATATGAAGCAAAGTGGTTCGAGTTGATCATGCTTCTATTAATTTTAAACTTTATCGGGAATATCTCAAGATACAGACTTTGGAGAAAGGAAAAATGGCCGGTTTTAGTGTTTCACCTTTCTTTTGTTCTTTTATTTATAGGTGGTGCAATTACGAGATACATCAGTTATGAAGGTATTATGCTTATTCGTGAAGGAGAAACTTCTAATGAAATTATTACCGATAAAAATTTCTTTAAAATACAGATTGAGAAAAAAGGTGATGTATTAAATTATAAGGATATTCCGTATTTGATGTCGCCACTACACAAAAATTTCAAAGCGTCTTACGATTATCACGGTGAAAAAGTTTCAGTAAAAGCGGTTGATTTCGTACAGAGAAAAAAAGACAGCCTTGTTGCTGATGCCAACGGAACCGAATACCTGCATTTCGTTTACGCCGGAGATAACGGAAGGGTGAATTATTTCCTTAAAAATGGCGAGTCGAAATCATTGAAAGGAACTTTAGTAAGTTTTAACCGTCCTATTGATGGAGCGATTGAATTTAAATCCGAAAATGGGCAATTGATGATAAAAACCCCTGTAGATGCGGAATATATGACGATGGCAACTCAAGCAAAAGGAAATATAAAAAGCAATGAATACCAGCCTTTAGTTTTAAGGAGCCTTTACACCATTGGTGAAAACATCAGAATCGTAGTTCCCGAAGGCATCAGAAAAGGAAAACTGATGGCTTACGAAGGCGATCGCAAAAAAGATCAAGCCGTGCCTGATGCTTTGACAGTTGAAGTTCAGGGACCTAAAACAAAACAAGTAGTGGAGCTTCCCGTAGAGAAAGGAAATCCAAATCTTTTCAAACAAATTACGTTGGACGGAATGAATATTATGGTTGGTTTTGGACCTAAAATTTACAACACACCATTTGCACTGAAGTTGGATGATTTTGTAATTGAAACATACCCAGGAAGTTCCTCGCCAAGTGCTTATGAAAGTCACGTTCAAATTATTGATGAAGGCAAGCAAACACCTTACAAAATTTATATGAATCACGTTTTGAATCATAAAGGATATCGTTTCTTTCAGGCAAGTTTTGATCAGGATAGGAAAGGCACTCACCTTTCTGTAAACCACGATTTCTGGGGAACTTTAGTAACTTATATTGGTTATTTCTTCCTGTTCACATCAATGTTTATGATTTTTTTCTGGAAGGGAACGCATTTTTGGAAGCTCAATGCAATGCTTAAAACTATTAATAAAAAGAAAACAGCAGCAGCTATAGCTTTATTTCTATCTTTAGGTTTAAACGCGCAAAAAATTGAAACCCACGGTACTGATGATGGAAGTGGTAAAAACAAAACATCTGCACAGCAAGAAATTCATACCCACGAAGATGGCAGTGTGCATGATGCAAATCATCAGCCTGTAGAAGTTACGCCACAACAAACTCCAGCTCAGCCACAACAAAATTCTGTAGCAAGATCGTTCCAAACGATGAAAATGATTACTCCGGATCAAGCGATTGCAAGAGTGAAAATTTCTAAAGAACATGCCGACAAATTCGGTTATCTTTTAGTACAGAATATTGAGGGTAGAATTGTGCCTATCAATACACAGGCCTTAGACGTTTTAAGAAAGCTATATAAACGAGATACTTTCAAAGGTACTGATGGTAAGTTTTTAACTGCTGAACAGTGGTTTCTTTCCATCAATACAGATGCACCAAGTTGGTCAATGGTACCTTTAATTAAAGTAAATTTAGGAGGTGACAGACTTAAGAAAAAAGTTAAAGCTAATGAAGATGGTTATACATCTTTAATGAATATGTTTCCTTCGGATGCTAACGGTAACTTAAATTATGTTTTGGAAGAAGATTATCAAATTGCCTTCCGTAAAAAACCCGCAGAACAGGATATTTATGATAAGGGTGTTATAGAACTGAATGATAAAGTTCAAATTTTCAATGAATTTTTCAGTGGACAGTTAATGCGTATTGTTCCTGTAAAGAATGACCCTAATTCTACTTGGCATTCTTGGTTAGACCAAAACTTTGAGCCGGATATGGAATCTCAAGCAGTGATGGGACCTTATTTTTCTTCAATTTTGGATGCACAACAAAATGGAAATTGGGCTAAAGCAGATACAGAACTTAAAAAACTTTCAGATTACCAGCAAACTTGGGGTAAAAATGTAGTTCCTGCAAAGCAAAAGGTAGATTTGGAGGTTTTTATGAACAAATTGAATATCAATTTCAAACTTCTTATTTTCTACACATTAATTGGTGGATTGTTGGTAATTCTTGGTTTCATCGAACTCTTCAAACCGAATAAAATTTTAAACAAAATCATTAAAGCCTTAATCATTATTGGTTGTGTTGGCTATTTTCTGCAGTTTTTAGGTTTAGCAGGAAGATGGTATATTTCTGGTCATGCTCCTTGGAGTAATGGTTACGAAGCTATTGTTTTTATTTCTTGGGTGGGTATTACTGCAGGTTTGGTGTTGTACAAAAACTCCAATACACTCATTCCGGCAGCAGGATTTATGGTAGCAGTGTTAATGATGGGTTTTGCACACGGAGGTTCAGCTTTAGATCCACAGATTACGCCATTAGTTCCGGTACTTAAATCTTACTGGCTTATTATTCACGTGGCAATTATCGTATCAAGTTACGGTTTCTTCGGACTTTCAATGATTATTGCAATTATCTCACTATTATTTTACATCATCACCAATAAAGAAAACTTCAAAATTCACGATAATACTACCATTAAGGAACTGACGATTGTTTCAGAAATGTCTCTTACCATTGGTTTATATGCACTTACCATCGGAACTTTTATGGGTGGTATTTGGGCTAATGAATCTTGGGGAAGATACTGGAGTTGGGACCCGAAAGAAACTTGGGCATTTGTTTCAGTAATGGTATATGCATTTGTTTTGCATATGCGTTTGGTTCCTGGGTTGCGTGGTAGATGGGCATTTCACGTTGCGGCACTTTTTGCCATTTGCTCTGTATTTATGACCTATTTTGGAGTAAACTATTATCTTTCAGGTTTACACTCTTATGCAACAGGAGATCCAATTCCGGTTCCAATTTGGGTATATTTAAGCGTGGCGACAATGTTTTTATTATCCTTATTGTCTTATTTTAAGTACAAGCGTTTTACTAACAAAGCATAATGTATAAAAAGCAGGATAATTTCCTGCTTTTTTTCTTTAATTTTGATTAAAAGAATTTAAAAATGGCAAAATATAAAATCCAAAAATCACCATTTGTAGTTCCAACTACCGACGAAAAATTGATCGAAGAACACTGGGGAAATTCCACAGGAAATTCAGAAATTTCCATTGCACATATGGTTGCGCCGCCCAATTGGAGCGAACCACACCAAACGCCTGAATTTGATGAATTTACTTTAATCATCAGAGGTAAAAAACAGTTTGAAATTGATGGTGAAACTGTTGTTTTAGAAGCCGGACAAAGCATTCTTATAGAAAAAGGCGCTAGAGTTCGCTACAGCAATCCTTTTGATGCGGAATGCGAGTACATTGCGATTTGCCTTCCTGCTTTTTCAATGGAATTAGTCAATCGTGAAAATTGATTCTCCTGCAGATTGTGCAGATTTTTAATTTTCATCAAATTGTGATGTTATTTTAATCAGAATTAAATTTGTGAAGATCCTCGAAAATCCGTGTAATCTGCGGGAAACTAAAACTTAATGCCAAGTTTTCTCAATTCAACTTCCAAATTTGTTTCGGGTGTAATAGGAATGCAGATAAATCCTAAAGATTTCGCAACCTCAATATTTTTCACATTATCATCAATGAATACCGATTCTTCAGCTTTGATTTGATAACGTTCCAACAAAACTTGCCAAATTTTTGGGTCTGGTTTTATGAGTTTTTCTTTGCCGGAAACAACGATTTTTCCATCAAATAATCCAAAGAAATCATAATTCTCCAAAGCATAAGGAAACGTTTCGTGAGACCAGTTTGTCAACCCGAAAAGTTCATAATCTGTCTTGGCAAGTTTCCTTAATACTTCCACATTTTTTGGAATGTCAGAACGCAACATCGTTGTCCAATTATCATAATAGGCGCGTATTTCTTTTTCCCATTCCGGAAATTTTTCTACCTGAATTTCTGTGCCTTCTTTCAATGTTCTGCCACGGTCTTGTTCTGCGTTCCATTCATCAAAAGCGATATTTTTGAGGAAATACTCCATCTTTTCATCATTGTTGAAATAATCTTTAAAAAAATATCGAGGATTCCAGTCCATTATAACGCCTCCAAAATCGAAAATGATGTTTTTAATTGTCATTTATTACTTTTTTTAAATAGAATAAAACCAATGGTTATGATCAACAAAATGTGAAGATAATAGGCATTGGCAATCAGTTCCAAATAATTTATTTTAAATTTACTTAAAGAAATCAGGATCAAAACCTGAGCGCCATAGGGTATAAGTCCCTGAACATAGCACGCAAAAATATCAAGTACCGAAGCTGAACTTTTAGCATCTAAACTGTACTTATCGTTAATTTCTTTGGCTACTTTTCCTGAAATCAGAATGGCAATCGTATTATTTGCAGTGCAAAGATTTGCTGCAGAAACCAAACCGCCAATTCCCAATAATGCTGTTTTTTTGGAAGAAATCAGTTTGCTTATTTTATTTAAAAGAAACTGAATTCCGCCGGCGCGTTCAACCAAAGCTGCCAAACCTCCGGTTAATAAAGAAAGGAAAAAAATCTCCGACATTCCTGTAAAACCTTCGTAAGTTTTTTTGGTGAACCCCATAAAATCTATAGCTCCCGTGAAAAACCCAAGAATCCCGGCAAGAAGCAAGCCTGCAAAAAGTGTTACGAAAACATTCACACCATAAAGTGCCAAGCCAATCACTAAAAGATAAGGCAAAATCAGCCACAGATTGAAATCTCCGGCTGCGGAAAGTGATGCTGTAGTTGCGGTATTTAATCCAATAGAAATAAAAATAACCGTTGCAATCATAGCAGAAGGCACCGCAATTTTGAAATTTGTGCGAAACTTGTCTTTCATTTGCACTTCCAAACTTTGTGTTGCGGCAATCGTAGTATCTGAGATGATGGAGAGATTATCACCAAACATTGCACCACAAAGCAATGCAGCACCAATCATGGAAAGCGGTGAGCCTGATTTGGTAGCGAGTTCAATCACAATAGGGGCCAGTGTTACAATCGATCCAACCGAAGTTCCCGATGCAAAAGACAGGAATGATGCCATCACAAAAACGCCCGCAGGAAAATATTGTGGTGAAATGTAGGTCATTCCTAGGTTAACAATAGAATCTACACTGCCCACCGCTTCAGAAACTGTAGAAAAAGCGCCTGCCAACAGGTAAATAATACACATGGTAAGAATTTTGCCATCGCCACAACCTTTCAGAAAAGTATCGGCTTTTTGGTGAATATTACCTTTGAAGATGATAAATGAGGCAACAATCCCAAAAAGTGCAGCAACCGGCGACGGAAGTGCATAGAAATCATTGTTGTAAATCCCAAATCCTAAAAAAGTAAAAACAAAAACCAAAAGTGGAATAATCGAAATAACTCCCAAACTGCGGTATTCTTGCTTCATAAATTTTTTTTTGAAACGCAAAAATAAGAATATTTTAAGGGTACTTTCTACAGTTGAAATTTTCTTTACCTATCGCTCTTATTGAAGTTTAAAATGATTTTATTCGATGGGTAGAAAAATATAGTTGTTATCTTCGAATTTTGCATGAATATGCTGCAAGCCGTTGCTCAAAATAATTTCTTTCGCTCCGATAATCGAGTTGTAACGAGCGATTTGTTCAAACGTTTTTTCGGTGAGTTTAATGCTTGGTGCTTTGCATTCAACCAAAATTTTTGGCAGTGTTTTTTCAGTAATCAAAAGGTCAATTCTTTTGGTAAGTCCGTTTAATTCTAATTTTTTTTCGGTAATTAAAGCCGAAGAAGAGTAACCTTTCACCGTTAAGAAATAATGAATCCAATGTTGGCGCACCCATTCTTCCGGCGTTAGCAAAAGCCACGATTTGCGTGGCAAATCATAAATAAAAAATTTATCTTTGTCTTTCCTGAATTTAAAATCAAAAGTTTCCGCAAAATTAAGTTTCGGAAGTTCCATCGGCTATGAAAGAATTGGATTCAATCCTCAAAAATATTAAAAATAAAGCATTTTTGCCCATTTATTTCCTTCATGGTGAAGAACCATATTATATTGATGCTGCTGTAAAATCTTTTGAAAATGATGTGCTGGAAGAAGATGAAAAAGCCTTCGGACAAACCGTTGTGTACGGAAAAGACACTCATGTTGCCGAGATTATTTCCTTGGCGCAGCAGTTCCCAATGTTCGGAAATTACAATTTAATTATTGTAAAAGAAGCACAGGATTTAAAATATGGAGAGGATGAGTGCAAAATTTTAGAATCCTATGTCGAAAATCCTGTTCCTACAACTATTTTGGTATTTGCACACAAACATAAAAAAGCTGATTCCAGAAAAAAATTCACCAAACTTCTTCAGAAAAACAATCAGCTTTTTTTAAGCGAACCGGTAAAAGATTATCAACTGGCAAAATGGATTGCTGATGAATGTTCGGCTCTGGAAATTAAGACTGCTCCTAACATTTCGCATCTTCTAGCGGAATATTTGGGTAACGATTTGTCCAGAATCGCTAACGAACTCACCAAACTGAAAATGATCCTTAAAGAAGGTGAAATTCTAGATGAAAAACTTGTGGAAACCCACATCGGTATCAGCAAAGATTTCAATGTTTTTGAACTTCAAAAAGCCCTCGGACAAAAAAACACCGAAAAAGCGATGAAAATTGCTTATTACATTGGCAAAAACCCAAAAAGCAACCCGTTTGTAATGATGATTGGGAATCTCTACAACTTTTTCTCGAACATTATTATTTATCATACGATGCACGGTCAAAGTCAGCAATCTATCGCTTCAGCAATGGGTGTAAGCCCTTATTTTATTAAAGATTTTGCGGAAGCTGCACGTTTTTATCCACTGAAGCATGCCACAAGGGTCATTTCCATCCTCCGCGAAACCGATTTAAAAAGCAAAGGTCTTGGTGCCAATCAAACCGAAGACTCTGAACTTTTAAAAGAGATGGTTTACAAAATACTGAATGTAGATAAGGTGAAGGTGAAAGTTTAGTAGAAATGATCACTCTACTATAATTTGGGCGTCTTTTTCCGTCTTCCGTTCCCGCTTTTTTGTTCATCGTGCCTCCTCACAAAAAGAGCTCCACTCAAGCCGGGACGCAACAGCACTACTAAAACCATTAAATGAACTTGTACCAATAGCACCTATTGCAACAATTTTTAGCATTGCACCAAACAAACCGATTGACAAAATTCATCACAAAAAAATTCCACAAACAAAATAAATTCCCGATTTTTGAAAATTCGTTGGATAACAGATATAAAACATAAATACATCAGACTTTAAACTGAATGTTTATCACATATCTCGCATCCAGTAACTCATAATTCGAAACAAAAATTTTTATGGAAAACATACACGATTGTGTTATTATTGGTTCCGGACCATCTGGTTTTACAGCTGCAATTTATGCTGCAAGAGCAGATTTAAAACCTCAATTATACACTGGTTTAGAACCCGGTGGACAATTGACTACCACTACAGAAGTAGATAATTTCCCGGGATATCCTGAAGGCGTTACCGGTCCTGAAATGATGATGCAACTACAAAAACAAGCAGAACGTTTTGATACCAAAGTTCTTTACGAAATGATTACCAAAGCAGAATTTTCTACAGAAGTGGGTGGCATTCATAAACTTTGGGCAGGAAATAAAGAAATCTTGGCAAAAACGGTGATTATTTCTACGGGTGCTACAGCAAAATATCTAGGTCTTGATGACGAAAAGAAATATGCAGGCGGTGGCGTTTCGGCGTGTGCAACCTGTGACGGATTTTTCTACAAAGGGAAAGATGTTATTGTTGTAGGAGCAGGTGATACTGCTGCGGAAGAAGCCACATATCTTGCAAAGCTTACCAATAAGGTTACAATGTTGGTAAGAAGAGATGAATTTCGGGCTTCTAAAGCAATGGTACATCGTGTAAATAATACTCCAAACATCGAAGTGAAGTTTAATCACGAACTTATTGGTATTGAAGGGGAAAATAGTTTGGTTGAACGAGCAGTAGTCATAAATAATTTAACGCAGGAAACATCAAAAATTGATGTTCACGGTATTTTTATTGCCATTGGTCACAAACCAAATACAGATATTTTTAAAGATCAGATTACAACAGATGAAAACGGTTACATTATAACGCAGCCGGATTCTACAAAAACCAATTTGCCGGGCGTTTTTGCAGCAGGCGATGTTCAGGATCATATTTACAGACAAGCTATTACAGCTGCAGGATCTGGATGTATGGCAGCAATGGATGCAGAGAAATATTTGGCAGAACTGGAGTAGAAAATTCGGAATTTTAGAATTTCTATCCAATAGTTCACAATGAAATTTGAAACTTGAAACAAATCATATACATATTCATTGGTGGTGGATTGGGAAGTGTTCTGCGCTTCCTAATTTCCAATTATACCCAAAAACTGTGGAATGTGAGCAGTTTTCCGATAGGAACTTTTTTGGTGAATATGATAGGATGTTTCTTGATAGGTGTTTTTTCAGCTTACTTTCTCAAAATAGATAGTTACTTGAAATATTTATTGATGGCCGGTTTTTGTGGAGGATTTACCACGTTTTCTACTTTCTCAGCAGAAAATTACACTCTTTGGCAAAATGGAAATTTTACCGTACTGATTTTATACATTTTTTTGAGTGTTTTAGTAGGTTTAGCGTCTGTTTTTGTAGGATTTCAATTAGTGAAAGGTAATTTTTTATCCTGAATATAAAGGGTTTAAAAGAATTTTGACAAAATAATTTGCTCAAAATGTAAAAGCACCTTATATTTGCACCACTAAAAATGGAAACATTTTTTGGAGAGATGGCAGAGTGGTCGATTGCGGCAGTCTTGAAAACTGTTGACTGTAACAGGTCCGGGGGTTCGAATCCCTCTCTCTCCGCAGAATTTTTAAACTCACTTCCAAGAAGTGAGTTTTTTATTTTATAAACTTTTATGAAAATCGTCGTAAAGTTTTTCCTGTAAATTTTCCGTATTTTTGCAAGATTTCGAATTTCAAAAACCTTGTCAAGGTTCCGAACCTTGACAAGGTTGATTAAACAACCCAAAGAAAAATGCAAAAAGCAGAAAGCCGACAGCAGAACGCCGAAAGCAAAGAATATATAGAAGTTTACGGCGCTCGTGAACACAATCTCAAAAATATCAACGTTAAAATTCCGCGCAACGAATTGGTGGTGATTACCGGACTTTCAGGTTCGGGAAAATCGTCCTTAGCGTTTGATACCATTTTTGCGGAAGGTCAACGCCGTTATATCGAAACGTTTTCGGCGTATGCAAGACAGTTTTTGGGAGGTTTGGAACGTCCTGATGTTGATAAAATCGACGGACTTTCGCCCGTGATTGCGATTGAACAAAAAACCACCAACAAAAATCCGCGTTCTACCGTTGGAACCGTTACGGAACTCTATGATTTTCTGCGACTTTTGTTTGCAAGAGTTTCAGATGCGTATTCCTTGACTTCCGGAAAAAAACTCGTCAGTTACACCGAAGAACAGATTTTAGAAACCATTAAAGAAAATTTTAAGGGTGAAAAATTGATGCTTCTCGCGCCTGTTGTTCGTTCAAGAAAAGGGCATTATCACGAACTTTTTGTGCAAATGGCGAAAAAAGGTTACGGACAAGCCAGAATTGACGGCGAATTACAGGAAATTGAATACGATTTAAAACTCGACCGCTACAAAACCCACGATATTGATATTGTGATTGACCGTTGGATTATCGGTGAAAACGCCACAGAAAACCGAATGGAAAAATCTCTCAGAACGGCGATGGAAATGGGAGAAGGAATTATCGGAATTCAGAAATTAAATTCAGACGAAATTCAATATTTTTCTAAAAATTTGATGGATGATGACAGCGGAGATTCTCTAGCAATGCCTGAACCGAACACATTTTCCTTCAATTCTCCGAAAGGAAGTTGCCCGAATTGTAAAGGTTTGGGAACCATCAAAAAAGTAAACACCGATTATTTCGTTGAAAATCCGAAACTGTCTATCAATCAGGGAGGTTTGTTGCCTTTGGAAGATATCAAATCTAACAAATGGATTTTAGCGCAGATAAAGAATATTTTGGAAATTTTCGATGCAGATTTGTCCACGCCTTTCAAAGATATTCCGAAAGAAGCGTTGGATTTAATGTATTTCGGAGCGCACAAAGAATTCGGAAAAGAGTTGAAACACGCCGGAATCACGAAAAAAATTAAAGTAAATTTTGAGGGTTTAGTTCCCATCATCGAAGAAATGATTGAGGACAAAGAAAGTTACGACGCGATTTTGTTGGAGCGTCATTTCACAACTGAAGAAACCTGTCCGGAATGTAAGGGAACGCGACTTCAACCTTCCAGTTTGTCATTTAAAATTGACGGAAAAAATATTGCGGAAATCAACGCCTTGTCTTTGGCGGATTTGAAAGATTGGCTGAACGACATTGAAGACAAATTCAGCGAAAAAAATAAAATCATCGCTCACGAAATTTTAAAGGAAATTAAAACACGTTTACAATTTTTGTTGGATGTTGGTTTGGATTATTTGAGTTTGAGCCGAAGTTCCAGAACACTTTCCGGCGGTGAAAGTCAAAGAATTCGTTTGGCGACACAAATTGGTTCGCAACTTGTGAATGTGCTGTATATTTTGGATGAACCGAGTATTGGTTTGCATCAAAGAGACAATGAAAGATTGATTAATTCTTTAAAAAATCTTCGTGATATCGGCAATTCTGTGATTGTGGTGGAACACGATAAAGATATGATTTTGGAAGCCGATGAAGTTTTGGACATCGGTCCAAGAGCCGGAAAATACGGCGGCGAAATTCTTTGGCAAGGAAAACCAAAAGACTTACTGAAAGCCGACACCATTACCGCCGATTATATGACGGGACGCAAAAAAATTGAAATTCCTAAGAAAAGAAGAAAAGGCAACGGAAAATCCATCGTTTTAAAAGGTGCTACCGGAAATAATTTAAAAAATGTAAATCTTGAAGTTCCTTTGGGAAAACTCGTTGTCGTTTCAGGAATTTCAGGAAGCGGAAAATCGTCTTTGATTAATGGAACGTTATATCCTATTCTCAACAAACATTTTTATAGAGCAGTTCAGGAACCTTTGCCTTACAAAAAAGTGGAAGGTTTGGACAATATCGATAAAATTGTGGATGTTGACCAAACGCCGATTGGAAGAACGCCACGCTCAAATCCCGCAACTTATACCGGAATGTTTACCGACATCCGAAATCTTTTCGCCGAACTTCCCGAAAGTAAAATTCGTGGTTATAAAGCCGGAAGATTTTCCTTCAATGTGAAAGGAGGAAGATGTGAAACTTGCCAGGGTGGTGGTTTGAAAGTAATTGAAATGAATTTTCTTCCTGATGTTTACGTTCATTGCGAAACCTGCAACGGAAAGCGTTTCAATCGTGAAACTTTGGAAGTGCGCTACAAAGGAAAATCCATTTCCGATGTGTTGGAAATGACGATTGATGAAGCCGTAGATTTCTTTCAACCTATCCCGAAAATTTTTGCAAAAGTGAAAACATTGCAGGATGTTGGACTCGGTTACATCACTTTAGGACAGCAATCTACCACTTTGAGTGGAGGAGAAGCGCAACGCATCAAACTCGCCACCGAACTTTCCAAAAGACAAACCGGAAACACGCTCTACATATTGGATGAACCAACAACCGGACTGCATTTTGAAGATGTAAAAGTCTTAATGGAAGCCATTGAAAAACTCGTGGATTTAGGAAATTCCTTCATCATTATTGAACACAATTTGGATGTCATCAAATTGGCCGACCACATCATCGATATCGGTCCTGAAGGTGGTAAACACGGCGGACAAATCGTTGCTGAAGGAACTCCCGAAGATATTGTAAAATCTAAAAAATCTTTGACAGGGAAGTTTTTGAAGCGGGAGTTGGAAAATTAAAACTTCCTTAAATTCAAATTCTGCGATTTTATTAAACAAAATACTCATTATCTTTGTTTAAAATGTTAAATCGATGAATCCCTTCCTCGACGTCACACTCCGTTCTCTCGCAGTTTATCTTTTTATGATTGCAGGTTTGCGCATTTTTGGGAAAACCAACTTTCACAACTCAATGCAGGAGATATAATTTTACTTTTGTTGATTTACAACGCGGTACAAAATGGGATGGTTGGTTCAGACACGACTTTACAAGGAGGTTTGGTTGCGGCTTTGGTTTTATTTATTGCCAATTTTGGTTTGAAAAAACTGATGTTTAACAATGAAAAATTGAAACATTTAATTCAAGATCAACCGGAAGTTTTGGTAAAAGACGATATTGCCGATTTTGAAAAACTGAAAAAAGCATAAATTACAGTAGAAGAATTACTGGAAACCATTCGTGAACACGGTGTCGAAAGTGTCGAAAAAGTAAAACTTGCCGTTTTGGAAGTGGATGGAAATATTAGCGTGGTTTCTTTTGATAACAACAGCCCAACTAAATTTTCTCGCCATAAAAGGAAATTCCCAAGGAAATTTCATAAAATTTAATGTTGACTAAAAAAATATTTCCTATATTTTTATATTTCAAAATTTTAAAAATGAAAATAAAGGAATACTATTATTGTTTTTATTAATAGGTATTGCTATTTTTCCACAAAAACTAATCAAAAAATCTATTAAAATGACTTTTTCAGACAAAATCATTGAACTTTTCAATCAACAAAAACCTGAAGAAGCACTAAAACTCATCAAAGAAACCGAAATTTCAGCAGAAGAACAACAAAGCATTTTAGGAATTATTGAAGTCTCAAAACGGTCGGAAATTTTGAAAGAAGTTCTTAAAAAACAGCCTGTAAGCCAAGATATTTTAAATAATTTATCGATGAGCAATGATATTGTTTCTCATCCGGAAATACTGAAGATTGTTCTAGAGGAAAAACCTACCACAATAAAAAGACTTTTAGAACAAGGAAAATTTAAATAAAATTAAAATGAATTACGAAATACGTGAAATGCAACCTCAAGACGGAGCAAAAGTTTTAGAAATCTTCAAACAGGGAATGGAAGGCGGAAATGCGACCTTCGACACCGAAGTTCCAACTTGGGAAGTTTGGGATATGAAATTTCATAAAGTTTGCCGCTGGATTTTGGAAGATGAAAATGAAAACGTTATTGGTTGGGCAGCAATACAACCCATTAGTAATCGTGCCTGTTACAGTGGTGTTGCAGAAGAAAGTATTTATTTTGCCAATGAATTTCAGGGAAAAGGTTTGGGGCAAATATTACTGAGAAAATTAATTTTAGATTCAGAGGAACACGGTTTTTGGACTTTGCAAGCCGGTATTTTTCCGGAAAATCAAGCCAGTATTTCTGTTCATCAAAAATTGGGCTTTAGAATTGTTGGAAAGAGAGAGAGAATTGCTGAAATGAATGGTGTTTGGAGAGATGTAGTTTTGATGGAAAGACGCAGTAATATTGTAAAATAATTAATGAATCTGTAATATCTTCAGCATTTGGCACGACAATTGAAAATTGTATTACAGAACAATTTAATTATTATTAAAAAATGAAAGCAATTTTTAAAATATTTTTAGCTGGCGGACTTGCGTTAACTGTTACATCTTGCGCTTCATCTAATCCTTATGGAAACCAATATCCAAATGGTACTTATCCTCAAGGTGGTGTATATAGAACTGCAGATGGATCGGTTTACAGACAAGGCGACATCTACAGAGACCGAAATGGCGATGTATACCAAAATGGTAGAGTAATTAGAAGAGGTGATGTATATGGAGAACCTGGAATTTTAAGCAGAGGCGGTAACTATCCGGTTTATGGAAATAATAACGGCAAGCAGCTTCCTCCGGGACAAGCCAAAAAAATCTATGGTGGAAAAGCTAAAGACTATGCTCCGGGTCAAGTAAAGAAAAGACAGAACGGATATTACGGAAATGACCGTAACTGGAGAAATGATGATGAAAGAAGATGGAAAAATGATGATGACAGATATAAAGATAAAGACCGTTACGAAAAAGATAACCAGCATAAAAACTGGAAAAAAAGTAAAGGAAAAGGTAAGAACAAGTAATAGTTTATTTTTAAAAAAAGCGGGAAAATTTTTCCCGCTTTTTTTAGACACTATCCCACGAAGTGTGTAAGTTAAAAAGTTAGGGCTTGGATTTTATAATCTGAGCCTTTCTTCAAAAATAAGCATAAATTGGTTTAAAACAATACCCCAATTTTGGATGGGCATTGAC
>JAEXAR010000035.1 GCA_023394415.1 Bacteroidota bacterium | reverse complement strand
CCAAATCATAAAACCTTTGTCGCGGATGGTTTGTACCCAACCGGAAAGAGTTACTTTTTCATCAAGATTTTTCAGCGATAATTCGCCGTTGGTGTGCGTTCTGAACATTTTAGTTGTCGGTTTTTGGTTGACGGTTGACGGTTAAATTTTCGAGTGCAAAGATAAGATTTTTGGATGGAAAAATAGGATAAGAAAATGCCACGAATGCACGAATTAAAATTCTAGGAATATAAAAATATTGGCGCATTCGTGACAAAAAATATTTTTTCAGAATGATATTGACTTAAAAACTTTTTAAATTTTTAAAACCACATAGAAACTGAGAAAATATTGGATTTTTAATTATTTTTAGATGAAATAGCGAGAATGAGTTTCTTAAAGTTACAATTATATTTTATTCCAAAATTTTAACAAGTTCAGGCTGATTATATTTTTTGGCGTAATCTAGAGCAGTGTAACCTTTATTGGATTTTTTATTTTTGTCGGCTCCTTTTTGCAATAGTTTTTTCGCAAATTCCAAATTACCATATTTTGCTGTGAACATTAAAGGTGTTTTGTCGTCACATATTAAGTTTAAATCTGCTTTTTCATCAATCAGTTTTTGAAAAAATTTTTGACTATCCATTTTTATGGAAAGTGCAAGTAAAGAATAGGAGGATTCTTTAATTTGAAAACATTTGTTGATGTCCTCTTTCTTTACATAAGTCGAGAATTCATCAATGTTGTCATATTTTAGCATTCCTTTCATTTGATCGGTAAGTTCTTGCGCGTAGAACACTGCTCCGGAAATTAATCCGAAGATGATAAAGATTTTTTTCATAATATTATTAAGAATTAAAGATTAGTTTTTAATTTTCCGGTTGATATTCAATTAAATCTCCGGGTTGACAATCCAAAGCCTTGCAAATGGCTTCCAATGTGGAAAGTTTTAGGGCTTTTGCTTTTCCGGTTTTTAAAATAGAGAGATTGGCTTGCGTAATGCCGATTTTTTCGGCAAGTTCCTGCGACTGCATCTTGCGTTTGGCAAGCATAACGTCGATATTGATGATGATTGCCATAATTTAGATAGTTAAATCGTTTTCTTCTTTTAAGTCCACACCCTGTTGATAGATGTGTGTAACGATGTACAATATTGCTGATAATAATAAAAAACCACTACCTGTAACGGTTAGGTTTAATGACAAAGCATTATTTATAATGATTTCTGTAACAAAAAAAATTATAATGTCTAACAATGCAATATAAAAACTCAGTTTGGTTATTTTTTTCAATATTAATAAAACCCTTGCATTAAATTTTTCATTTAAATTAATGCGACGACACAATTTTATTGAGGTAATAAGAAATAGACTTAAAATGGAATTGTAAATTACATATAGAAATGCAACTAAGTAAAACAACTCCTTATTTACTTGATTTATTTTATAAAGGTCTGATTTGTCATTTAAAGGAATGTATTCCGGAAAAAAAGATATAGTAGCTACTAAATGCAAGATTTTAATAATTGCTACTATAGATATAATTAAGTTAAACCATATAAATATTCTTATAAATTTTAGTACTGAGGTTGCAGAGTTTTTCATAATTTTTATTTTCGGGATTATTTGATTGCGTTATATAGTTAAATCATTTTCTTCCTGAATTTTTTTTCCTCTAAGAAAAACTTCCTTTATCATAAGAATTACTAAACCAATTATTATGGCAAGAAAAGGAGTTCCAATGCCGTAATGATGATTTTTGTCTAAATATTCCACAAGAATGTGCAGAAGCCCAATAATTATTAATCCGTAACCAAAAACATTGAGTGATTTTACCGTTCTTGGTGTAAAAATCAATTCTTGTGTTACGCTAGTAATAAAATTTAAAATTGAATATAAAATAAAACAAACTGATAACAAGCCAAGTACAGACATCAAAATATTCAAAGTATTATTATCCGTTTGCACTACCATCTGAGAAAATGGATAATGAAAATTAATTTTTTCTATTATTGTTGGCATTTTTTTAAAATAATCGTATTTAAATTCTTCTACTTTTTCGATAGAGATATATTTTGTGAGATTTTTAGTAATTAGATAATAAATGCACAAGCCAATTATCCAAATTGAACTTAAGGTAAATCCAATAAAATAGATTAAAAATGGAATCCTTAACCAATAAAGAAGAGAATTTTTGCCGATGATCTTCATAATGTCTTTATTTATATTGCAAATCTATAAAAAATTATTGTAAAACAATAAAAATATATTTAAATTTAATAAATACTTTTATAAGTGTTTCATTTTCAAATACAAAAATTTCTTGTTTAGATCTAAAATCATCTTTAAAATGAAGAAAAAAATTTTCAACATTCATATTACCAAAAAAAGAGTAAGTAATAATGAGTAACTAATTCACAATCTTCATCGGTTTATAAGAACTATAAGTACAATAGTCTGTTTATCAGAATTAAATGAATTGATTTAGTTTAAAAAACTTTTCCTAAATTTGTTTTGAATCATTAAAAATATTATTCATTATGGGAAAAGGCGATAAGAAAACCAAGCGCGGAAAAATTACTCAAGGCAGCTACGGTAAAACCAGACCGAAAAAATCAGCTTCAGTGAAAACGGTTCCTGTAAAAGTATTGGATGAAGATGAAAAGAAAGTGCCTAAAGCAAAAGTGAAAAAACAATTGGATGAACCAACAGAGCCAACTGAAAATGCTGAAGTAACCAAAAAGCCAAAAGCGGTAAAAGCTGAAACAGCTGAAGAAAAGCCTAAAACGACAAGAAAGAAAAAAACCGAAGAATAATCTTCGGTTTTTTTTATTATTTCTATACTGAAATTATCTTCCACCAAGAATAGAACCTAGAAGTCCTCCAAGTCCACCTTGTTGTTGCTGTTGCTGTTGTCCGCCACCAAGAACCTGGCCAAGTATATCATTCAAAGGGTTTCCGGAAGATTGCTGCTGCATACCTCCACCACCTAAAACTTGACCAAGGATGTCATTTAAAGGATTCGAAGGTTGTGATTGAGCCTGATTTTGAGCGCCACCCAAAATACCACCTAATAAATCTCCCAAACCTCCGGAGTTAACACCATTAGCTTGTTTTTCTCTACCAATATAACCCATAATTACAGGAGCTAACATGGAAAGGATTGGTCCAATTTTATCCATAGAGATACCGGTATTTTCAGAAAGTGAATTTTCTACCTGTGATTTTTGCCCACCAAAAATATGGTCAAGTATTGATCCTCCTTCTTGTTGCCTAGCTTCAACCTGTGAAGGGTCATTAAGGATAGAACCATCGTGATCTCTTTCCAATGCATTGTTCAAAGCTTCTGCTTCGTTAGCATCTTGAGATTTGTTTCGAAGGTAAGAAATTACCAATGGTGCAGCCACTGCAAGAAGTGCAATAACCTGATTTTTCTGAATTCCGAATTTGTTTTCTGCCTGTTCAGCAACCTGATTTCCGGCGTTTCCTGTGATTAAATCAATTAAACTCATAGTTTGATTATTTTATATGTTTATAAAAATTTGAATATCAAAGTTATCAAAAAACATACCTTATTTCAGAATGTGCATTGATAAAGTTTTGTTAAATTAATTTTTAAAAATCGGAACATTGGAGCAAGCTTCTCCAAACATCAAGGATTTTACAATAGGTTTCAGTTGCTCAACCAATTCTATGTAGGCATTTTCCGGGATGCTTTGGTCGGAACAGCCTTTTACCAAAACTCGTTGATCAGTCAATTCGTTAAAATCGTATGTTTGAATTGCATTGTGCATCAATAAAACCTCTAAATCTTCTCGGTTTCCGAAAACAATTTTTTTAGTAACAGAAGTTAATTTTGCAGTTAATAAAAAATAGGCCCAAATTGGAACAATTGCATCTGCAGAATTATAGATGTAAACGTAACAGTTGGTGTAATTTTCTTCATTTAAAGCGGCTACTTTTTCACGAAAGTCTTTTTCTTTCAGAATAAGCCCTTCAAACAAAAAATCTTTCAAATCAATTCCCTTTCTTTCGCCTTTGGGAAGCAAAGAAGAGAGGTCAAAATTCACCAGACCGCTGTCTGCTACTTTATTTTTTATTTCGAAATCTTCAGACATTTTATTTTTATCTTTGAAGCAAAATTAATCAATTATAATTTGAGATTTGGAGTTTGGAATTTGAGATTGAAAATCGCTTCAATACCATTTATCAATCATATTTTATCGCTATTTTATGAAATACTATATCATCGCCGGCGAAGCTTCTGGAGATTTACACGGCAGCAACCTGATGAAAGCCATAAAACTAAAAGATGCCGAAGCCAAATTCCGTTTTTGGGGTGGTGATCTGATGGCGGAAGTTGCTGGAAAACAACCTGTGAAACATTATCGGGATTTGGCTTTCATGGGTTTTTTGGAAGTGGCGATGAACCTGAAAACGATCCTCGGAAACATTAAATTTTGCAAAGAAGATATTAAAAACAATCAACCAGATGTTCTGGTTTTGATTGATTATCCGGGTTTTAATTTAAGGATTGCAAAATTCGCTAAAGAATTGGGAATAAGGGTAGTATATTACATTTCTCCTCAACTTTGGGCGTGGAAGGAAGGTAGAGTTGAAATCATTAAAAAATACGTTGATGATATGCTGGTAATTCTTCCTTTTGAGAAGGATTTTTACAAAAAACATCAAGTTGAGACACACTTTGTAGGTCATCCTTTGTTGGATGCGATTTCGGATTTAGAACCCATTCACATTGAGAAATTCAAATCTGAAAATCATTTAAACGAAAAAGAAATTATTGCTTTATTACCGGGTTCCAGAAAACAAGAAGTAGAGAAAATGTTGGATTTGATGCTTTCTGTTCGTTCAAGTTTCCGGGAATATCAGTTTGTTATTGCAGGAGCTCCGAGTTTAACGAAAGATTTCTACGAAAAATTTGTGGATGATGATGTGCATTATGTTTCCAATAAAACTTATGATTTACTTCGGTGTTCTAAAGCAGCATTGGTTACATCGGGCACAGCAACATTGGAAACCGCTTTACTTGATGTACCGGAAGTGGTGTGTTACCGAGGAAGTAAAATCTCATACGAAATTGCAAAGCGTTTGGTGAAACATATTAAATACATTTCTTTGGTGAATCTAATTATGGACAAAGAAGTGGTGAAAGAATTAATTCAAAATGAATTGAATAAGGAAAATCTGGTGGCTGAACTCTCAAAAATACTTTCAGGAAATAAGAGGGAAGAAATTCTAGCAAATTATATCATACTTCGCGAAAAACTTGGTGGAAAAGGTGCAAGTGAACATGCTGCTACCATCATTACTTCAAAAAAATAATGCTTTTTTTTTCAGAAAAATGATTAAATTTATCTGAAAACTAACGACGACTTGCAAAAACAACCTTTACTAATTTCTTTTGTGGGCTTCATTCTTGGGATTCTTCTTTATGATAGATTTCCAATTCATTCGCTTTATCTGTACACAGCATTTGCTTTATCTGTAATGACGTTAGGGTTTTCTCTATTTCAATTCCATAACATCAAAAAATACGCGATTGTTATTTTCTTTTTCGTTTTGGGTGCTTTTGTTCATTTTTTACAAAGGCCTCAACCAAAACTTGTTGATTTTGATGGTAAGCAAAGTATTATTTTTCAATTGAATAAGAAGCTTAATTCTAATGAGAAAAATAGAAGGTATGAGATTGAAGTTTTAAGAGTTCAAAACTCAACAATAAATCCCTTTAATGCAGTCATTTCTGTTCCAAAGACATATGAACAGTTGAACTTTAAAAATTACTATCAAGCCGAAACTTATATCAATAGAGTAGAAGCTCCTAGGAATGATTTTCAGTTTAATTATGCCAAATATTTAAGCCGAAAAAACATTTTCTATCAAATTTTTGTGAATGAGAATGTGATTTCAACACCTAAAACAGCTCTTACAATTACCGAAAAAATTAAACAACAAAGGTTGAATGTCCTTCAAAACATTGATGAATCTTCGCTTCAAAGTAAAAACAAAGAATTCCTGAAAGGTATTATACTCGCAGATCGTACGGAAATGGATGCTGAAACCGTTTCGGATTTCAATAAGTCTGGTTTGGTGCATTTGCTGGCAATTTCCGGGACGCATATGGTGATTATTTTTTGGCTGTTGATGCTGGGCTTCAAGAAAATAACTCCTGTGAAGTTTAGGAATCTTTCTATTATTTTAGCTTTAGTTATAATCTGGCTTTTCGCCATATTTATAGATTACGGAAGTTCTGTAATGCGTAGCTGCATGATGATTACAGCTTATTATATGTTTATCCTTTTGCAACGCAAATCAGATTTGATGCACGCTTTAGCTTTGGCCGGATTCATTATTTTGTTATTTGATACCAATCAGATTTATGATGTAGGATTTCAATTGAGTTTTCTGGCTGTTATAGGAATTTTTTGGCTTAATCAGCCCATTTTAAAATACTTGCCAAAACCCAAGAATAAGTTCCAAAATTTTTTGGTGAATATTCCTTCTGTTAGTTTAAGTGCACAGTTGGCATCCTTACCGTTGGTAATTTATTATTTTCATCAATATTCTTTAGTTTCCATTTTTGCCAACCTCTTTATCATTCCGTTTTCAGAAATCATTATTATTTCTTCTTTATTAATGACGGTTTTGTTGGCGCTTAAAATCGATTTTGGCTTTTTAAATTCTATTTATGATGTTATTGTAAATATTCTTCTTACTGTAATAAAATGGTTTGCAAATCTTGATTTTGCTTTCTTCAAAAATATTCCGATGACATTGCTTGAAGCCGGAGTTTTAGTCGTGGCATTTTACTTTTTAAGATTTGTGCTTTTAAAAAAGGACTTGAGATATCTTATTAATTTTGGATCTATGATTTTGGTTTTCTTAACTTTAAGAATCTCTCTTAATATCTATTACTATCAAAAAAAAGAGATTATATCAACCAACTATTTTAAGGATAAAGTTCTGATATTTAAACACGGAAATAATGCTCTATTTTATATAAAAGAAGGAAGCAAGCCGGATAAAGTTGAAAAGTATATTGTAGAACCTTACCTCAACTCACGAAGGGTTTCTAATTTTAAAATTGAGCGAGTAAAAGATGACGTTACAAAAATCAGGATTGGAGAACAGTATTATGACATGCAATAGCTCTTATTTAGAAAGATTACAAACTAACAATTTCTGATAATTCTCACTTTTACAAACCTTAACATTTCTTTAACTTTGTGAAAATTCAATTTTAGAATAAAAATCAAATATTTATGGCAGGTTTAACGAGTTCTACCATTGGTAGAAAGTATGCAATGGCATTGTCCGCAATGTTTTTGCTGATTTTTCTTGTGATGCACCTTTCGGTTAATATGCTTTCCGTTTTTGGAGAAGACGGGCCTTTTAACGCAGCATCCTATTTTATGGGCTACAACCCAGCAGTGCAGTTTTTGATGCAGCCTATTCTTATTTTCGCAGTGTTTTTTCACTTCATTATGGGCTTCATACTTGAAATGAGAAATAACAAAGCAAGACCGGTAAAGTATGCCGTGAACAACGGTAAAGCCAATTCTACTTGGATGTCTAGAAATATGATTATTTCAGGATTGGTAATCTTGGCGTTCCTAGGTTTGCATATGTATGATTTCTGGATGCACGAGATGACTTATAAATATGTCCCGGGAGAAGGTGATCCTACGGATATGACAAGGTTTTGGGGCGAGCTTCACGAAAAATTCGCGAATCCATTAAGAGTTGTCTTTTATGTTATTGCATTTGTGCTTTTAGGGCTTCACCTTGCACACGGATTTCAGTCGTCATTCCAATCAATAGGTGCAAGACATCCAAAATATACACCGTTGATTAAAACTTTAGGACACTGGTACTCAATCCTTATTCCTGCAGGTTTTATCTTCATCGCTATTTTTCATTATGTAACTCAATAATATCAGATTAATATGAGCAAATTAGATTCAAAAATTCCAGCAGGTCCGTTAGCGGACAAATGGAAAAATCATAAAAATCATATGAACCTTGTAGCGCCAAACAATCGCGATAAGATTGATATTATTGTGGTAGGTACAGGTTTAGCAGGAGGTTCTGCTGCAGCTACTTTGGCAGAGCAGGGTTATAATGTAAAAGCATTCTGCTATCAAGATTCCCCAAGAAGAGCGCACTCTATTGCAGCACAAGGTGGTATTAACGCAGCAAAAAACTATCAGGGTGATGGCGATTCTACTTACCGATTGTTCTACGATACCATTAAAGGTGGTGACTATAGAGCTAGAGAGGCAAACGTTTACAGATTAGCTGAAGTTTCTGCCAATATTATTGACCAATGTGTGGCACAAGGTGTTCCGTTTGGTAGAGAATATGGTGGACAGCTTGATAACCGTTCTTTTGGTGGTGTTCAGGTAAAAAGAACATTTTATGCAAAAGGACAAACCGGACAACAGTTATTGCTGGGAGCATACTCTGCAATGAGCCGCCAAATTGGTAAAGGCCGTATCAAAATGTACAACCGTCACGAAATGATGGATTTGGTAATTGTAGATGGCAAAGCAAGAGGCATCATCGCAAGAAACTTGGTTACAGGTGAGATTGAAAGACATTCTGCTCACGCAGTAGTCATTGCTTCAGGTGGTTACGGAAATGTCTATTTCCTTTCAACCAATGCGATGGGATCTAACGTTTCCGCAGCTTGGAAAATCCATAAAAAAGGTGCCTATTTCGCAAACCCTTGTTTTGTGCAGATTCACCCAACCTGTATTCCGGTACACGGAACACAGCAAAGTAAACTGACGCTGATGTCAGAATCTTTAAGAAATTCAGGAAGAATTTGGGTTCCTAAAAATATAGAAGATGCTGTTGCAATCCGTGAAGGTAAACTTCGTCCTGAAAATATTGCTGAAGAAAATAGGGATTATTACTTGGAAAGAAGATATCCTGCATTCGGTAACTTGGTTCCGCGTGATGTAGCTTCCAGAGCAGCAAAAGAAAGATGTGATGCTGGTTTCGGAATTGAAAATAATGACACTAAAGAAGGCGTTTACCTTGATTTCTCAACAGAAATTATGAAAAAAGGTAAAGAAGCTGCCATCGAAAAAAATATCCACAATCCTTCACAACAGCAAATTTACGATTTAGGAAAAGCGTGGGTAGAAGAAAAATACGGAAACCTATTCCAGATGTACGAAAAAATTACGGCGGACAATCCTTACGTAACACCAATGAAGATTTATCCGGCAGTACATTATACCATGGGTGGTGTTTGGGTTGATTATAACTTACAATCTACAATTCCGGGTTGTTTTGTAATTGGAGAAGCCAATTTTTCAGACCACGGAGCAAACAGATTAGGAGCTTCTGCTTTGATGCAAGGTTTGGCAGACGGTTATTTCGTTCTTCCTTATACCATTGCCGATTATCTTTCTGCAGATATTAGAACGGGAGCCATTCCTACTAATTCTGAAGCATTTGATGCGGCAGAAAAAGGAATTCAGGATAAAATTAATTTCTTCCTTACCAACAACGGTAAATATTCGGTAGATTATTTCCATAAAAAACTAGGACACATTATGTGGAACAAAGTAGGTATGGGAAGGACGCCTGAAGGATTAAGAGAAGCCATCAAGGAAATTGAAGAAATAAGAAACGAATTCTGGAAAGATGTAAAAGTTCCGGGTGAAGCCAACGAAATGAATATGGAGCTTGAAAAAGCATTCCGTGTGGCAGACTTCCTTGAATTGGGTCAACTAATGGCAAAAGACGCTTTGGAAAGAAATGAATCTTGTGGAGGCCACTTCCGTGAGGATCATTCAACACCGGATGGAGAAGCAGAGAGAGACGATGAGAACTATATGTATGCTTCGTGTTGGGAATATCAAGGTGAAGACATCAATGCTGAAGTGATGCACAAAGAAGCGTTGATTTATGAGAATATTGAAGTTAAACAAAGAAGTTATAAATAATCTCCAAAAACAGTAAAGAAAATGAGTGCAAAAAAAGGACTTAATCTGACTCTGAAAATATGGAGACAGAAAAACAATAAAACAAAAGGACAATTCGAGGTTTACAAGATTTCTGATGTTTCTACAGATTCATCGTTTTTAGAAATGTTGGATATTTTGAACGAAAACCTTATCAACGACGGTAAAGAACCTGTGGCTTTCGATCACGACTGCCGAGAAGGAATCTGTGGTATGTGTTCACTATACATCAATGGTAGACCTCATGGTCCGGATACCGGAATTACGACATGTCAGCTCCATATGAGAATGTTCAGAGATGGTGAAACCATTACCATCGAACCTTGGAGAAGCGCTGCGTTTCCGGTAATCAAAGATTTGGTTGTGGATCGTTCTGCGTTCGACAGAATTATGGCTGCAGGTGGTTTCATTTCAGTTAATACCTCGGGTAATACACTGGATGCTAACGCAATTCCGGTTCCGAAAGAAGATGCCGACAAAGCGATGGATGCTGCAGCGTGTATTGGTTGCGGTGCATGTGTGGCGACGTGTAAAAACGGTTCTGCAATGCTGTTTGTAGGTGCGAAAGTTTCTCAGTTCGCATTACTTCCTCAAGGTAGAGTAGAAGCCAAAAGAAGAGTGCTGAATATGGTAAGAACCATGGACGAAGAAGGTTTCGGAAACTGTTCCAACACTGGAGCTTGTGAAGTTGAATGTCCTAAAGGTATTTCTCTTGAGGTGATTGCCAGAATGAATAGAGAGTTTATGGCTGCAAAAGTAGATCAAGGATAAGATTGCTTTGTCGAATTCATAAATATTGACAAAGTTTCTAAAATATTGAAACCGTTCTTTCGAGAACGGTTTTTTTGTAGTTAAACTTTTCTAAATTCTCTAAAAATATTTCTTTTAAACGCTTGAATAACTTATTTTTGCCAAGTTTTAAAATCATATAATGAAAAAGTATTTGTTATTACTTGTTATGGCAATTTTTGCTGTATCGTGTTCTAAAAAAGTTGAAATAAAAGGAAAAGTGACCAATGGTTCACCGCTTGAAAGAGTTGAAATCATTGAGGCTTCCGGTGTTGGCACTTTACCACTGATGAATGTTGGTGTAAATAATAAGGGCGAATTTACGGGTAATTTCGATGCTCCAAAAGACGGACTTTATGTTATTACCTATGCCGGAAAATCGAATATGGTTTACCTGAAGAGTGGGCAAACACTTAATATCACAGGAAATGGAGAAAGCTTTCCTTCAGAATTTACCATTACAGGTGATGCAAAAGCAAATAACGACTTCTTGAAGGAATCACAAAAGGCTTTCGAAAATTATGCGTCTCAAATTCAGATGCAGGATTTAATTGGTAAAGATGAAGCGGCATTCCTTACGCAATTCAAAAAAATTCAGGAAGATGTGAACAAACTTCTGGAAAGTAATGCCAAAAAACTGAATGCAGACAGTGAAGTTCTTAGTTACAAAAAAGATGAAGCAACAGCCAGATTGATGGGGCTTTTAGATGCTTATGAAGAGCAACACGCTGCTGCTACTGCAAAACCAGGATTCAAAGTGAGCGAAAACTTCAAAAAAGTGCAAAAAGAATTGCAGAAAAATGATGACAGGCTTATTAAAAATTTCCCGATGTACAGAGAGTACAAACTTTCTAAGATTCAGCCTGATTTTCAGAAATATTTAGGTACGCTTCCACAAAATCAAAAGGAGCAGCCGATGATTTCAGAAGTTTTTGCTAATTATTTGAAAACGCGAAAAGACTTATCAAACACTGCAAAAGATTATTACTTTGGTTATATTTTAGCACAGGGCGACCTGAATTTTATGAATGCTAAAAACTATGATAAACTTACTAAACTTATTGATGATAATGTTTCTGATGGTACAGTGAAAAAAGACCTTAAGGAACTACAGAAAGTGTTAATGGGCTTCAAAGCAGGTACTGCACCTGATATGAAAATTGTTTCTAAAGATGGCAAATCACAGTCTTTAGCAGATTTCAAAGGTAAACCTACATTGGTGACTTTCTACGCTTCTTGGAATCCAAATATTGCAATGATGACGGTTCCTGTATTAAAAGAAGTAACTGAGTTTTATAAAGCAAAAATGAATTATGCTTATGTAAACCTAGATGATACCAAAGATCAGTTTACCAAAACCAGTGGTTCTTTATTGAAAGGTTTCAATGGTGGTCACTATTGGGTTGATGGTGGCATCAATGCTGCTGAAGCAAAGAAATTCGGACTTTACGGTTTCAAAATTCCTAGCTATGTAATTGTAGATAAGGATGGTAAATTAATTGGAAGACCATACTTCAATCTTGGTGACCCTGAATTTGTAGAAATAATGACCAAACTTACTGGATTGCAAGCACCGCAAAGTGCAGTACAGCAACAACCGCAGGTTGAGGTGCTTCCACAAGGAGAAGCTCCGAAAACCGATTCTGCAGCAGTAAAATAATTCAGCACAGACAAAAAGTTAAAACCTTGTCATTTGGACAAGGTTTTTTAATTTTGGAAAAATAATACTATGTACCCTTTAATCATTAAAAGAGAAATCCTTTTACAGGCAGCTATTGTCGCGTTTTTATTTTTGTAATAGGTACATTTTGTAAGATGACTCATATTCAATTTTTAGGATTTTCACCTAATTTAGTTTTGGGAATTGGTTGGGGAATTTTATTATTCGTCTGGTTTATAGTGATAATTGATGCTGTGAGGAATGGCGTGAAAAATCCCTTTATGTGGATCGTGGCTTTTGCTTTTTTTGGTAGCATTGCCTCAATTATTTATTTGTATTATCGCAATACAATTATTATTAAAAAAGAAAATAAACTACACTAAATGTCGAAAAGAAGAAAGAATCTCATTCTTGAAAATATAAAGCTCACCTCTGCAGGAGCAAAAGGTGTTGCAGTAGGAAAAACGGAGGAAGGCAAAACCGTTCTAGTTTCGGGAGCTGTTCCGGGAGATGTAGTAAATGCCAGAGTAAAAAAGGCAAAATCGAAGTATTTTGAAGCTGAAACCGTTGAAATTTTAGAACAATCGCCGTATAGAGTCGCTCCTAAATGTATTCATTTTGGTGTTTGTGGCGGATGCAAATGGCAGAATTTATCTTACGAAAAACAACTTGATTTTAAAGAAAATGAGGTTCTGAACAATATCAGAAGAATTGGTGGAATTGAAGATTTTCAAACCTTACCGATTTTAGCTTCTGAAGAACAGTATTTTTACAGAAATAAAATGGAGTTCTCCTTTTCAGATTCGCGTTGGCTTACCTTGGATGAGGTCAATTCAGGAGAAAATATCGATGATAAAAATGCACTCGGATTTCACATTCCGGGAATGTGGAGCAAGATTTTGGATTTAAAGGAATGTTGGCTTCAGGAAAACCCTTCCAACGACATAAGACTTGCCGTTAAACATTACGCCGTAGAGCATCAGCTTGATTTTTTTGATGTAAAAAACCAAGAAGGTTTCCTGCGGACTCTGATGATGCGTCAAACATCAAAAGGAGAATGGATGGTACTGTTTCAACTCTTCAGAGAAGAAAAAGAAAACCGCGAGAAACTCTTCGACTTTCTTCTTCAAAAATTCCCACAAATCAAAACGTTAGTGTATGCCATTAATCCGAAACAAAATGATTCTATCTACGATCTGGATGTGCAAACCTATTTCGGTGAAGGCTTTTTGATGGAAGAAATGGATGGGCTACAATTCAAAATTGGTCCGAAATCGTTCTTTCAAACCAATTATAAACAGGCACTCAACCTTTACAGAAAAACGCTGGAATTTGCTGATTTAAAAGGTGATGAAGTGGTTTATGACTTGTATACAGGCACCGGAACTATTGCGCAATATGTTGCCAGAAATGCAAAACAGGTTATCGGTATCGAATCCGTGCAGGAAGCTATTGATGCAGCTACAGAACACGCCAAACTGAATGGATTGACCAACTGTACATTCTATTGCGGCGATATGAAAGAGGTTTTCACTGAAGAATTCTTACAAAATCATCCAAAAGCAGATGTTTTAATAACTGATCCTCCGAGAGATGGTATGCATCAAAAAGTTGTGGAACAAATCTTAAAACTACAACCTGAAAGAATTGTTTATGTAAGCTGTAATTCAGCAACGCAGGCGAGAGATTTGGCGTTGATGAAAGAGATATACAGAGTGGTAAAAATTCTTCCGGTAGATATGTTCCCACAAACACATCACGTAGAAAATATTGCTCTTCTGGAAAAAATTTAATTTCTATCTTAAGTTATTAATACTATTCAAAAAATAGGTTTTTTTGTTATCTTTAACAAAATTTACCTGTATATGAAGAAATTTAATGCACTTGTCGCAGTTTTGGTGCTGGCAGTAGCCTCACCAAATATGTTGGCACAAACTGAAAAACCCAAGACAGATACTGTAAAGGCAAAAACGCCGGATGCAGCAGCAAAAGATAAAAAACCGGAAAAAATTAAACCTTATAAAGACATCATCACCGCGAAAGCAGTGAGCGATCAAGGTGTAATAACTGTTCACAAGATTGAAGATAAATATTACTTTGAAATTCCGAATAGTGTATTGAAAAAAGATTTCCTGGTTGTAAGCAGATTAACCAAAGCAGCAGCAGGAATGCGTTCGGGATTTATAGGTTACGCTGGAGATCAGATTTCTGAAAGCGTGATTATCTTTGAAAAAGGTCCACAGGACAAAATTTTCATTCGTTCTATTTCTTATGACGATTATGCTGCCGATTCCAAATCGGAAATGTATAATTCTGTGATGCGCAATAATACGCAGTCTATCGTTCAGGTTTTTGATATTAAGGCTTACAGTGATGATAAAAAATCTTCTGTGATAGAGGTAACCGATCTTGTAAATGCAGATAATGAGTTGGTTTCTTTTGAAACTGCCTATAAGAAAAATTTCAAAGTTGGATCATTTCAGAAAGATAAATCTTTTGTGAATTTCATAAAATCTTTCCCTAATAATCTTGAAATCAACACTACTAAAACATTTGCCAAGACATTGGGCAATGCTTCATTTGCTCCTGGTGCAGATAAACCCGAAATCAGTGGTAATTACACAGTAGAAATTAACTCATCATTGGTGCTTCTTCCTGAAAATAAGATGCAAGCCAGATATTATGATCCGAGAGTTGGTTATTTTACAGTGGGTTATACCGATTTTGATCTCGATCCACAAGGTGTGAAAAAAGTTTCTGTTATCAAAAGATGGAGGCTTGAACCAAAACCACAGGATTTAGAAAAATATAAGCGCGGAGAATTGGTAGAACCGGCAAAACCTATTGTATTTTACATAGATCCGGCAACACCAAAAAAATGGGTTCCTTATTTAATGCAGGGTGTAGACGATTGGAAATCAGCTTTTGAAAAAGCAGGTTTCAAAAATGCCATTTATGCTAAAATTCCGAATGCCAAAGATGATCCGGAATGGAGCCTTGAAGATGCAAGATTCTCGGCTATTGTTTACAAACCTTCTGATGTGCCTAATGCTTCAGGTCCTTCCATTTCTGATCCAAGAACCGGGGAAATTCTTGAGAGCCATATCAACTGGTATCATAATGTGATGAATCTTTTGAGGAATTGGTATTTTATTCAGGCTTCGCCAAGTGATCCAAGAGCTAGAAAAATGGAATTTGATGAAAAACTGATGGGTGAGTTAATCCGATTTGTATCTTCACACGAAGTTGGTCATACCCTTGGATTAAGACATAATTTCGGTTCCAGCTCTACTGTTCCGGTTGAAAAATTAAGGGATAAAAAATGGTTGGAGAAAAATGGACATACCCCTTCAATTATGGATTATGCCCGATTCAACTATGTGGCACAACCTGAAGATAAAATAGGTGACAGTGGAATGATGCCAAGAATTGGTGATTATGATAATTGGGCTATAGAATGGGGCTACAGAAGATTTCCGCAGTTTAACTCTCCCGAAGCTGAAAAGCCACACTTGAACAAATGGGTGATTAATAAATTAGAAAACCCAAGACTTTGGTTTGGCACCGAATCCAATCCGTTTGATCCGCGTTCACAAAGTGAGCAAATTGGTGATGATCCTGTGCTTGCAGGAAATTACGGCATTAAAAACCTTCAGAGAATTGTAGATAATCTTGATAAATGGACAGAAAGAGCTAATGAAAATTACGATGATTATTCCATTATGTATGATCAGGTTACAGGCCAGTTTACCAGATATTTAGGACACGTTTCCAAATATATCGGCGGTGAAATGGAGACGCTTAAAACAACAGATCAATCTGGTGCAGTTTATCAAGTGGTATCAAAAGCAGAACAGAAAAGAGCCCTCGATTTCTTGAATAAAAATATTTTTGAAACACCAACTTGGTTACTGAAGCAAGATGTATTTGATAAAACAACAAAATCTCCGATTCAGGTGGTCGAAAATCTTCAAAATAGTGTTCTCAACAGAATTTTGAGCCCAATGGTTTTGCAGAAAATGTATGTGTCTCAATCGGTTGATCCTAATGCTTACAGCCTTTTCGAATATATGAACGATTTGAAAAATAATATATTCAACGGTACGAGTCCCGATATTTATAGAAGAAACCTACAGAGAAATTATATTAATGATATGGTGGGGTTGATTTCTCCGAGAACAAGTATTCCGGTTGTTTCAGGAAGAGGAATGTCATTATCAATTTCCGATAATTCTGATGTACAGGCGGTTGTTCGTGGTACGCTGAAAGATTTGAAGGCAGAACTTCAACAAAAAGCCTCTTCCGCAGACCAAATGAACCGTTATCATTATGAGGATTTAAACTATAAAATCGAGAAGGCTTTAGACCCTAAAAATTAAGTAAACCTTACTTAAACCACATAATCATATAGATTAGAACTTTTTATAAAGTTTAAATAGCAAAACTATTTTACTTTATTTAATTTAGTTGCTCGAAATTCTATGTGACTATGTGGTTTATTAATTCAGAATGTAAGTTTTAAAAAGAATGAAAAGAATTTTCTTTATAATATTCATGTTGTTGGTGGCAGTTTCCTGCAATTCCGATGATGACATCTGTGTAAGCGGTGAAGCAACACCTCGGCTGAAATTAAAATTTAAAGAAAGCCAAAATAACAAACTTTTGAAGCTGAATAAATTGATTGTAGGCGTAGATTATGGCAGTGGCGAAAAAACAGTTCTGAATCAGGCTTTAGTAGATTCAGTTCTCATACCTTTGAGGGTTGATAACAATCCGTATACCGATATTTTTATACAGACAGAAGAAAATGGAACAAAATCTAAAATCAGGATTAATTACACTTCTGAATCACAGTACGTTTCTCCGGCATGCGGTTTCAAAAAACTTTATAAGGATGTCACTTCTACTTTGCAAACACCTAATCCTGTAACAAACCTTGAACCTATACAAACCGAAATCATCAATGAAAAAAGCGCTCATCTTTACCTTATTTTTTAGTTTCTTATTTTCTGTTGTTCAGGCTCAAAAAGTAGATTCAGTAAAAGTAAAATATCAGTATGAACCTAATTTTATGGTGGGTTTTGATGTGCTGAATGCAGGTTTGGGAATATTCTCAAAAAGAAAAGTATTTCAGGGTTTCGTTTCTACAAAAGTTAAAAAAGACATTCACGCTGTTGCAGATTTAGGTTTTGAAAGCAATGTTTACCAAAAGAATGGTTATGATGCCAAATCCAATGGTTTTTTCGCTAAACTAGGTGGTTTCTATATGCTGATGAAAGATCCCGAAAATGAATTCAACGGATTTTATGCCGGGACGAAAATAGGAGTGGCATTTTATAATCAGGAATATATGAAAGTTCCGGTACGTGGAAGCCAAGGTGGAGATTCTTATTTAAGTTTCCCAGCTTCTACACAGTCGTCTTATTGGCTCGAAGCTGGAATTGGCGGTAGAGTACAGTTGTTTGACAGTAATTTTTATATCGATGTGAATGTGCAGCCCAAATATTTGGTTGCCACCACAAAACAGGAAGACATCAAACCGATGATTGTTCCGGGTTTTGGTCGATCTTCAGCAAAATTTAATATGGGTTTTGCTTGGAATGTGGCTTATAAATTTTAAATAATCTTGGTAAGCAACATCTCCTTCAAAAAATCAGTTTTAAACCGAAATAATTTAATTTTGCAATAAATCTACAGATGTGAATCAAAAATTGATCAGTCTCCTTTGCGTTTTTATTTTCGGGATTTTCTTTGCACAATGGAATCCTGTGGCAAACACTGCAAAAATACGCCCCGAAATAAAAGCAAAAGAATTCTACACACTTGATGTTCCACAACTCAAAGCAAAACTAAAAAATGCTTCTGAAACCGGACGAAACACGAAATCTATTGAGATTCAAATCCCTGTTTTAGATGGCACTATAGAACGATTTGCGGTTTATAGTGCACCGGTTGTGGTAGCTTCTCTTGCTCAAAAATATGATTTGGGTTCTTATGTTGGAGTTGGGATTGATGATCCTTCTAAATATATCCGTTTCAGTTTATCGGGAAAGAATTTTCAGTCGATGATTGTAAGGAATGGGAATTACGAATTTATTGAGGCGGTTGATTTTTCAAATTCTGTATTTGGCGTTTTACCTAAAAGTAATAAATCTGCTTCAGGTAAGCCTTTTCAGTGTTCTGTTGAGGAATCATTGGTTTCAAAAAAGCAATTGAATCAGCTGTATGCCACCAATAAAAATGCTTCGTTTAATGCTGTAAATTTTGGAGCATCATCCGATAGGAAATTCAGAACATTAAGGTTAGCAATCTCTACTACCGCAGAATATACCAACTACTTTGGAGGTGTTCCGCAAGCATTAGCAGCCATCAATGCAACCTTAACTACAGTAAATGGAATTTTGGAACGTGATCTTGCTACAAGATTAATTTTACAGGATTTCCCACAGATTATTTTTACGGATGCTGCTACTGATCCTTACTCCAACGCAAGCACCGGTGTAAACGGAATTTGGGCAACAGAGTTGATGAATACGCTTCATAACAACATTGGGGATGATAAATTCGATATTGGACACCTTTTTGGGGCAACAGGTGGAGGTGGAAACGCTAGATGTATTGGCTGTGTCTGTACTAATGATTTGAGTCTTGATACAAATGGTTACCCTACAAATTATAAAGGAAGTGCGTACACTTCACCTGCCAACGGAATACCTGCCGGAAACGTTTTTGATGTGGATTATGTTACTCACGAAATCGGGCATCAATTGGGAGCAACGCATACTTTTTCACATCAACTTGAAAATTATAATTCCAACATAGAACCCGGTTCTGGCTCTACAGTAATGGGATATGCCGGAATTACTACCGCAGACGTTCAACCAAATACAGACCCTTATTTTCATCGTATTAGCATATCTCAAATTCAAAATAATTTAATTTCTAAAACTTGTGATGTTGAAACAGCAATAGCTAACAATCTTCCTGTAATATCAGCCATGAATGATTTTACAATTCCCCGATCTACAGCTTTTGTGCTTACAGCCACTGCTGCAGATGTGGAAAATAATCCTTTAACTTATACTTGGGAGCAGATTGATCATGCAACATCACCCATCAATACAACTACAGGAAATAATGTTACAGGAGCTTTATTCCGTTCTTTGCCACCCGTTTCTTCACCTATGAGGTTTTTTCCAAAACAATCTTTGGTACTGTCAGGAATCTTAACCAGTAAAAGCGATTGGGAAAGCGTATCAAATGTTGCAAGAGATACTAATTACAGAATTACCGTTCGGGATAATAATCCGGATAAAATGCAGCAACAAACCAACTTTTCGAATCAGAAAATTATTGTAGGAGCTGACGGACCTTTTAAAATAAATATTGTTGCGGGAGAGAATTATTATGCCGGCGTTGCTAATACTTTAAACTGGGATGTTGTAAAAACCAATACTACACCTTACAATGCTGCAAATGTAAAAATTACGTATACTACAGATAATGGTGCAAATTGGATTTTGTTGGCAGCATCTACAGCAAATGATGGATCAGAGAGTATTGTGTTGCCTATTTCTTTAGTTGGGCAAACCAACCTTCAGTTTAGGATTGAGGCTTTAGGGAATGTTTTTTACGCCGTTTCACCAAAAATAAATATTGTTTTACCTTCTTCGTGTACTGCAACAGTGCCCCAGAATGTTAAAATTTCAAGCATTACTTATACCGGTGCTACTGTTTCATGGGATATAGTTCCTGCCATCAATTCTTATGTTTTTGAATATAGAAAAACTGGTGATACCAATTATACAGTACTCAATCTTAAGACTAATTCTGTAAATCTAACCAATCTGGAATCTGGTAAAACTTATGAATTCAGGGTTAAAAGTACCTGTTTGTCTTCAGAGTCTGCATACACTGCCAATTCTAATTTTACAACATTATTGCAAAGTAATTGTGCATCATCTTCTACCAGTGGAACCAATGAGTATATTCAAAAAGTTGAAATTGACAGGTTTGTAAATTCATCAGGATCTTCTAGCTATACCGATTTTTCAGGATTAAGTCAATATACGCTATATCTTAATAAAAATACCAAATCTTATAGTATTCGAGTTACTCCAAAATGGGTGGGAGACAAAACTCCGGTAAGTGTTGCAGCGTGGATTGATTTTAACGGTGATGGTGTGTATGCAGCTTCTGAACAGATTTTGGCAGTTGCCAATACTATAGAATCCGAGATAGTGTCAGCATTTTCTATACCTGCAGACGCTTCGGTTAATCAGAATGGTGTTTTGATGAGAGTTTCTTTAAAAGTGGGTTCGGAATTGCCAATGCCTTGCGAGCAGTTTTATTTTGGTGAGGTTGAAGATTATAAAATTGTATTCAGCAATGCACCACTATATTATCAGGACAAAGTTATTGCTTACCCTAATCCTTTTATGGATTTTATTTATACAACAAATGTTAAAGATGGAACTTTGTATAAAGTTTACGATATGTCTGGCAGATTAATTAATTCAGGAACAATAATGCTGAATAAAATAGATCTGTCAATCTTGCTGCCAGCGACTTATGTTTTAGCAATTGAAGGAGAAGAAGGTATAAAAATCATAAAGGAAGTCAACTAAAATAATAAAGCCCTTGAAAAAGGGCTTTATTTATTCAGTTTCTTCTTGTTGTATCAGTTTGTTGATAACTCTTTCGGTTTCTGCCCTAAGTTCATCAATGCCTTCATTATTATAAATGATATAAATCGTTTTCCTAATTTTATCTTTTTCAGGCATTTGTTTATCCATTATGGTTTCTACTTCACGGTAGGTTTTTCCGTCTCTATCCATCACACGTTTGGTACGCAGATTATCTTCGGCGGTTACCAAAACCGATTTGTAACAATCCTGATCAAGTCCCAATTCAAACAAAAGGGCAGTTTCTTTAAAAATAAATTTAGAGGTTTGATTTTTTACCCAAGTTTCAAAATCGTGACGTACTGCAGGGTGAATGGTTTCATTGAGTTGGTGTAAAAGTTCATCATTCCCAAAAACCAAATCAGCTACATATTTTCGATTGTAGATTCCGTTTTCGTCATAAGCTTCATTCCCAAGGAGTTCTTTGATTCTTGATTTTAAGAACTCATCGTCGTTTACGATTTCTTTAGCACGAATATCCGAATAGTACACCGGAAATCCCATTTCTTCAATAAATTTTGCTACAGTAGATTTTCCGGAGCCGATTCCTCCGGTAAGACCGATGATCCTCGGTTCGGGTTCAGGCGATGTTGTCCCGCCTTCAGTTGTGTCCATAATTTTGATTAATTAATGCGTCAAAGATAGTAATTTTGTGAGAAGTCTAAAGTCACAAGATGGAAGTCGAAAAAATTTAAAACTTTTAAAACTTCCTGCTCCCTGCATACAACATCCAGCTTTAATACCCAAATACCTCATTAAAACTGAATGTTTCATCCAATTTCACACCTCTTTCGGTCATTTTTACGCTGGCAAGTTCGTGATGAGCATCATGTTCAAGAAATAGAAGATATTCATTATCAACACACTGCTTCAGAAATTTATCTTTTTCTTCCATCGTTAACAAAGGTCTTGTATCATAGCCCATTACATAAACCAGTGGCACGTGTCCTGCTGTTGGAATTAAGTCTGCCGCAAAAACAATCGTTTTTTCCTGATACTGAATCACGGGAAGCATTTGCTTTTCAGTATGTCCGTCTACAAAAATCACATCCATCTTCAGGTCAGGAGCAAAACCGTAATTTCCGGTTGTAGGAAGAGGGAGATAGCTGAGCTGTCCACTTTCCTGTATTGGTAAAATATTTTCTTTCAGAAAACTAGCTTTTTCACGCGGATTTGGTTCTGTTGCCCATTTCCAGTGATTTTCATTCGTCCAAAACTGTGCGTTTTTAAAGGCTGGTCTGTATCCGGTTTTATCGTCGTTCCATTCAATTGCGCCACCACAATGATCAAAGTGTAGGTGAGTAAGGAACACATCCGTAATATCATCTTTTACAAACCCATATCTCGAAAGATTTTTTTCCAAAGAATCATTACCATAAAGCGAGTAATGCCCAAAGAATTTCTCATCCTGTTTGTTGCCAAGTCCGCAATCTACCAAAATAAGTTTTTTGCCATCTTCAATTAGTAAAGAGCGCATTCCCATTTCGATAAGGTTTTTTTCGTCTGCGGGATTGGTTTTTTGCCACAAAGATTTAGGTACTACGCCAAACATTGCACCACCATCCAATTTAAAATTTCCGCATTGTATCGGGTAGAGTTTCATATAAAATATTTTCAATAAAATTAATAAAATTTCTCAAAAGTCCTATATTTTAGAGGATAATTTGGGCGTGTCCCTCATTCATTCTCTTCGGCGCTCGCTTCGCTCGCGCCTTCGTTCACTCATTTGGGTCGGGCTATACGCTGCAATTCCTCGTCCATCACTTTGCCCAGGGCTTCTGCGGGATTTTCGCTTCTATCCCTCACGCAAAAAGCGATTAAGAAATGATGATTAATGAAAGTTGGGTGCTGAAGTGATGTAAAAAGAATTTCCAATTTTAGTAAATTGAAAAGTATTTTGTGCGGAATAGTCATTATCTTCCCTGCAGGTTAGGGAAATTACGGTGTTATCTTTTAGATTTTGCTTTGGCAGTTCATTTTCGGGGAAGTAGGAATAATTAGTGAGCCATTCCCAAGATGAAAAAGCTTGAAATTTTTTCTCTAATACTTTTTTGAATATCTCATTAATCCAAGTCATATTATTTTTCAGATATTCATCTTTTTTATGATTTTTCCAAGCCGTATATTCTTTGGGATTATCATTATCCGAAACCGAAATTAATTCATAGAAGTATTTTGGTAAAATGGTGTTGTGTTTTTCAAAATCAGGAATAAAAACCGTATAAAACCATTTATTAAAATCTCTTTCAGGGCTGTAAAAAGAATAGGTATTTCCGTCATTTCCTTTATATGAGGTGTAAATGTCCGGATCAGTTTTCTCATTAACTGTAAATTTGGAGTAATCAACAGTGTATGAATAATCTTTTTTTTCAGGAATTTCAAAAAGTTCTTCATTCTTATTATTAATCATAATGCTTCTTCCGTCTTTCCATCCGTAATGTTCACAGTTTTCAGATTTTTCAGAATTCGTATCATAGCACCATCTTTTAGCATCTATTAGCACACTTACAATTCCCTCGCTGAAATCTCCTGCATTGTTATAAATTGCTGGGATAACTACTTTCCCATTGGCATCAAAAAAACCAACACGGTCTGTTTTGTAATCATGGAATTTTATTTTACCATCATTAAAGGTGGCGTATTCAAAATCGAACATATAGGTGCTGTCAATCCCAAATTTTTTTCCTTTTTTATTTAGGTAGTAACTTTGATGTTTGTTTTCTGAAATTATTTCTGATACTGCAATAACTTCTTTAAAGATTTGTTCTGTAGCAAATGGATTAAACTTTGGTTCTATTTTTACATTTCCTTTAGCATCTCTATATCCAATTTTGGTAGAATCAGTATTATAATAAGCATACCAATTTGTGTCTTCCTGCCCAAATGTAAGTGCTGAAAATAAAAAAATGTATAAAAGAAATACGTTTTTCATAGGCGAAATTTAGCTTTAGCGTTAAACTAAAACAACTCTCCGGGATTTTTCGGTCTTGTAATTCCCAAATGTTGGTAAGCTTTTTCAGTAACTTCTCTTCCTCTCGGTGTGCGGATAATAAAGCCTTCCTGAATAAGAAAAGGTTCATAAACCTCTTCCAAAGTTTCAGGATTCTCGCCAATGGAAGTCGCCAAAGCAGAGATTCCTACTGGTTTTCCCCTGAAGTTTTCAATCATCACGCGCATAATTTTATTATCCATTTCATCAAGCCCATATTCATCGACATTTAAAGAATTTAATGCAAATTTGGTGATGTTAATTTCAATTTCTCCATTGCCTTTTATCTCAGCAAAATCTCTAACTCTTCTTAAAAGAGCATTAGCAATTCGCGGTGTTCCACGACTCCTTCTGGCAATTTCAATGGAAGCATCTTCATAGATTTTTACGCCTAAAACACGTGAGCTTCTTTGGATAATGGTGGAAAGAAGCTCAACCGTGTAATATTCCAAACGGCTTTGAATTCCGAATCTTGCCAACATTGGTTTGGTCAACATTCCGCTTCGTGTTGTAGCACCTACTAATGTAAAGGGATTAAGTCCTATTTGTACACTTCGTGCATTAGGACCGGTTTCCAACATAATATCGATTTTATAATCCTCCATTGCGGAGTAAAGATACTCTTCCACAATCGGCGAAAGCCTGTGAATTTCATCGATAAACAAAACATCATTTTCTTCCAAATTAGTAAGCAATCCTGCCAAACTTCCGGGTTTATCCAAAACCGGTCCAGAAGTTACTTTACAGTTTACTCCCAATTCATTAGCAATAATGTGCGCCAAAGTTGTTTTACCCAATCCAGGAGGTCCGTGTAAAAGAGTGTGATCCAGAGCGGTTCCACGATTTTTGGCGGCGGCAACAAACACCTCCAGATTATCCAAAGTTTTCCGTTGCCCTGCAAAATCATCAAAACTTTGTGGGCGAATCTGTTCTTCCTGCATTAGCTCATCTTCAGAGTAATTTTCCTTATCCGGATGTAAAAAATCGGGCATTTGTTCAGTGTTCTTTCGTCAAAGATAGTAAAAGGTTGAGGTTGAGGCAAAGGTTAAGTTTTCAATTTCGGTTGTTTAGTCTGTAGAATTAAGTTATTTTTGTTAGCATATGAAATTAATCGGTCCTTTTAAACAAGTCATAACACTCGCCAATCTTCCTTTAAGGGGAAAACTTTCTGATGACCAATTAGAAATTATAGAAAAAGGTGGAATTTTAATTAATGAAGATAAAATAGAAAAAGTTGGAAATTTTGAGGAGTTGCGTTCTCTCATTGCGAGAGAGAAAGAGAAATCTCAAATTGTTTTTATCGAAGATGAAACTATTTGTTTACCTGCTTTCACCGATTGCCATACTCATATCTGTTTTGGTGGAAATCGCGCAAACGATTTTGCAATGCGCAATGCAGGTAAAACCTATCTCGAGATTGCAGCTGCAGGTGGCGGAATATGGAGTACTGTGGAACATACCAGAAAAGCGACTGAAGAAGAACTGCTTGAATCTTTGCTCGAAAGAATCGAATTTTTAGTGTCTTTAGGAATTACCACCATTGAGATAAAATCCGGTTACGGACTGAATAAAGATCAGGAAATCAAAATGCTAAAAGTGATTAATAAAGCCAAGAACAAAACCAAGGCGACACTTATCCCCACTTGTCTTGCAGCGCATATGAAACCGAAAGATTTTGATGAGACCGGACAAAAATATCTGGATTATCTTCTGGAAGAGATTTTAACCGAAGTAAGGGAGGAAAATCTTGCTAAAAGAGTAGATATATTTATTGAAAAATCTGCATTTCAACCAGAAGAGAGTAAACTTTTTTTAGAAAAAGCCAAGATTTTGGGTTTTGATATTACGGTTCATGCTGATCAGTTTACACCTGGAAGCTCAAGGGTTGCAGTGGAAGTTGGTGCAAAGTCAGCAGATCATTTGGAAGCCACTTTGGATGAAGATATTGAATTTTTAGCCAAATCAAATACCGTAGCAGTAGCACTTCCGGGAGCAAGTATAGGCTTGGGAGAGCCTTTTACACCTGCTAGAAAACTTTTGGATGCCGGAGCTATTTTGGCTATTGCAAGCGACTGGAATCCGGGTTCTGCACCGATGGGAAATCTCATCACGCAAGCCAGTATTTTAGCAACTTACGAAAAACTTTCTACCGCTGAAGTGTTAGCAGGAATAACTTTCAGATCAGCTTATGCGTTAGGTTTGGAAGATCGAGGCATTTTATCAACGGGTATGAAAGCCGATTTTGTAACTTATAAAACCGATAACTTCCAAAATGTACTTTACAAGCAAGGAAGTTTAGCGCCGGACGCAATATACATTAATGGAGAAAGAATATGTAAGGACTAATCTTAGTTAGTTTTAATAAAAAAACATTAGGTTTTAGCCAAAATCTTTATGGATAATCTTGAAAATATTTGGAGCGGAAGATTTGATGGTGATGATGTCTTAAATCACCGAATTTTCCAAAAAATTAGTTTTGATAAAAATATTACACCGAAAGATTTCGTTTTACACGGTTTTGCAGTAGACGAAGGTGTGCGCCGTAATAAAGGGAGAGTTGGTGCTAAAGATGCACCCAATCTTATCAGAAAAAACATGTCGAATTTTCCGGTCATTTTTCCAAATTTTGTTTTAAGAGATTTTGGAAACATCTATTGTGAAAATAACGATTTAGAAACGGCGCAACAAAAACTAGCTGATTCTGTAACTAAAGTTTTAAGTAAGGGAGCATATTCAATAGTTTTAGGTGGTGGTCACGAAGTGACTTTCGCTCACTATTCTGGGATAAAAAATGCTTTTCCCGAAAAGAAAATTGGGATCATTAATATTGATGCACATTTCGATAATCGCCAACCTGAAAATGGAGTTGGAGCATCTTCAGGTACTGGTTTTTGGCAGATTGCTCAAGAAAGCGAGATTCATTCTCTTCATATAGGAATTCAAAGAAATTCTAATACCCTGAAACTATTTGATACCGCTCATCATTATGGTATGAAATATATTCTCTCAGAAGAATTGTTTTTTGAAAATTTGCCTTCTATATACCAAAGAATTGATGAGCTGTTTGCAGAAGTAGATGTGATGTATCTTACCATTTGTATGGATGTCTTCAATGCTTCTATCGCACCTGGAGTTTCAGCTTTGGCCTATAATGGATTGTTTGTGGATGCAACTTTCACTCATTATTTTAGACATATCCTAAAAAATGAAAAATTATTGGCGATGGATGTTGCTGAAGTTAATCCGGCTTATGATATTGGTGAGCGTACATCAAGACTTGCTGCAAACCTTGTAAATGAATGGTTGATGTACCATTATCGTGAATTATAGTTATGCCAAATTTGTCTTACAGACGTAATAAATCAAAAGCATTCTTAAAAAGGGTGCTTTTTTGCTAATTTTACAACTATGGAAAAATCGATTCATAACAAACTAATAAAATCAGATAAAACCTTTAAAGAATGGAAAGTTGTTCCATTTTCAGAACGGCAGAAATTGCTTTCAAAACTGTCTAAAGAACTGATTAAAAGAAAGCAAGAATTTGCTGAAAACATCACCAAGGAGATGAATAAGCCAATTGCACAGTCTGTTGCTGAAATTGAAAAATGTGCCGGAATGTGTGAGTATTATTCCAAAGCTGAAAATGTTTTAAATCCCGAAAAAGTAGAAACCGAGCATAAAATTTCAGAAATTCATCGTGAACCGATGGGTGTTATTTTAGGAATTATGCCATGGAATTTTCCTTTTTGGCAAGCTTTGAGGTTTGCTGTTCCCGCTATTCTTGCAGGAAATGTTATAGTCTTAAAACACGCTTCTATTTGCTACAAAAGTGGTAATATGATGGAGAAGCTTTTTGAAGAAGTTGGTTTTCCTAAAGGTATTTTCACAAATTTGAAAGTATCACACGAGGAAGTAGAAGAAATGATTGGCAACCCAATTATCAAAGCGGTTTCATTAACAGGGAGTGAAGGAGCCGGTAGAAAAATAGCAGAGATTGCCGGTAGAAATCTTAAAAAATGCGTTTTGGAGTTAGGAGGAAGCGACGCCTTTATCGTTTTGGAAGACGCTGATTTGGATTCGGCAGCAAAAGACGGAGCGCAAGCAAGATTGCAGAACTGCGGACAAACTTGTGTAGCTGGAAAACGTTTTATTATACATGCCAAAGTATATGAAGAATTTCTTGCAAAATTTATTTCAGAATATCAGAAATTTAAACCGCAAGATCCAATGAATAAAACTACTAAGCTAGGATTTATGGCTCGTGAAGATTTAGCTTCTGATTTAGAAAAACAATATAAAAAAGCAATAAAAAATGGAGCAGAAGTTTTACTTCCCTTAACAGCGGTTGGAAATATAGCTTTTGAACCGGGGTTGATCGAAATGAATTCAGGAAATCCAATATTAGATGAAGAACTTTTTGGACCTTTAGGAATGGTATTTAAAGCCAAAAATGATGAAGATGCCTTGAAGATTGCCAATAACACCATGTTTGGATTGGCAAATGCTGTTTATACCAAAGATAAAAAGAAAGCGATGTTTTTTGCTGAAAATCTCGAAAGTGGAAACGTTGCCATCAATCAGATTTTTCGTTCGGATTGGCGTATGCCTTTTGGGGGAAGAAAAAATTCCGGTTACGGTACAGAACTTTCGCTGTATGCTTTAGAAGAATTTGTCGTGAAAAAATCCATTATCGGAGAAATTTAAGGTGACAAAAGGTGCGAGCGAAGCGAGCATCAAAGGTTGATATAAATGAAAAAGTTCTCTGTTGAGAGAACTTTCTTATTTATGATAATAATTTTAAATCGTTGTTAGCCTTAGTGTGTTGGTTTTACCACTGTCCTCTGCAGGTGTTGCATTAAGGTTGATAACAAAATCGCCTTCTTCAACAAAGCCTAATTCTTTGATAATTTTATTGACTTGAATAATAGTTTCGTCTGTAGATCTATTATCATTATAATGCACAGCACGAACGCCCCAAAGTAAATTAAGCATCGTCACAACACGTGGATTAGAACTGAAAACTATAATATGCGAATTTGGACGGTGTGCGGAGATTTGAAATGCAGTATAACCTGTGTGCGTTAGTGTAACAATAGCTTCTATAGAAGTTGTTTTGGCAATTCTTACAGCAGCAAGACAAATCCTGTTTGTGATAAAACGGTCATCAATACAATTAAATTCTTTTTCAATAGGAGCGTTTTTGTTTTGGTAAAAATGGGTGCTCTCTATATTTTTTACAATTTTAGCCATATTTTTCACCACATCCACAGGATATTTTCCTACGGAAGTTTCTCCCGAAAGCATTACAGCATCGGCGCCATCTAATACAGAGTTTGCAACATCATTCACTTCTGCACGAGTAGGAGTAAGGCTCGTAATCATTGTTTCCATCATTTGTGTAGCAATAATTACAGGTTTAGAATAATTTCTAGCTTTCTCAACCAAATTCTTTTGTATTGCAGGAACTTCCTCCATCGGAACTTCTACACCTAAATCACCTCTTGCAACCATTAATCCGTCACACTCAAGCAAGATTTCGTCAATGTTTTTAACGCCTTCAGGCTTTTCTATTTTAGCAATGATTGGTGTTTTTTGCTTATTAGTAGGATGATTAGCAATGAGGGTTTTCAGATCTTTAATGTCTTGGGCGTGACGCACGAAGGAAAGCGCAATCCAATCCAGTTCCAAATCCAACATAAAGTTGGCATCTTCAATATCTTTTTCGGTAAGTGCCGGTAGTGAAACATTGGTATTTGGAAGGTTTACCCCTTTTTTAGAACTCAATGGTCCACCTTGTATAGTAACGGCTTTTACGATGTCTTTTTCGTTGGTTTCTGTTACCTGAAGCACAAGTTTTCCATCATCAATCAAGATTCTTTCACCTACTTTCACATCATTTGGAAACTCCTTGTAAGTCATATAAACTCTTCTGGAATCGCCTTCAATTTTTTCGTTGGTAAAGGTTAAAATATCACCAGGATTAAGGTATGAGCCTTCTTTTACAACGCCCACTCTTAATTTTGGACCTTGTAAATCACCAAGAATTCCAACATTAGTGCTTAATTCCTTATTAACGTCTCTAATCGTATTGACGTTAGTTCTTACAAGTTCATAGTCAGCGTGCGAAAAATTTATTCTGAAAATGTCTACACCGGCTTTTATTAATTCGGTAATGGTCTCTCTGTCAGATGATGCTGGACCGAGTGTAGCGATTATTTTAGTCTTTTTTAGATATTTATTCATAGTATTGAATTAGTTGGTAGAGTTCATCATATGAACTCAACTTGAATTCCTGTGTTTGGAACATCAGGTTTTCAGGGAGCAAAATTACGGAAAAATCATCAAATGAATCACTGCTTTTTAACAAGTAATCTACATCTTTATGATTTGGTAACAGATAGTTAACATGGTTTTCTTCTACAAATAGTTCTGTTACTTCCTGTTTCTGTATGCTTTGCACAGATTTGTTGGCAATAAATTGTATACAGGTTTTGGTTTCTTTTTGGTATGCCTCAAAACGGGGATGAAAATAATCGTAATAAGTGCCGATTTTAGTAATATCCTTTATCCGGTTAAATTCAGCATCATTAATCCTGTTGATATGAAAAAAAAGCTCGTAATCGGGGATTTCTTTGGTAAGTCGGATGAGACCAAGTGTTAAATCTTCTTCTTCTTCGGTATCAAGAAACAGTTTTAGGCTTTTCAAGAATGTTTTCTTTTTTATTTAAGGTGTAAAATGCGCGTTGTGCTGCTTTTTCTTCTGCTTTTTTCTTTGAAGTTTCTGTAGCGTTAGAGATTTTTTCATCACCAAGCCAAACATAACTTCTGAATACGGTTTGCTTGTTTGCCTGCTCTTCCTCACATGTCTCGTAGCGCAGTTGCACTTTTCGTTTCTGCGACCATTCTAACAGCAAACCTTTATAACTTACAATTTTATTTTCAAGTTTAATGATCTCTTTTGCGGTAAGAAGTTTTTGCAAAACTATATTCTGGCAGGCTTCGTAACCGATGTCTAAATAAACAGCACCTATTAAAGCCTCAAATAAATTTCCTGAAATATTCTCGCTTAAAACAGATGAACTGTCATTTTGGATAAACTTTTTCAACTTAAGGTCATCTCCAATTTTGTTGAGGTTTTTCCGATTGACAATTTTAGACTTCATTTGCGTTAAATAGCCCTCGTTGGCTTCGGGATAAGTCTCAAAAAGATAACAAGAAATAATAGAGCCCAAAATTGAATCTCCTAAAAACTCTAATCGTTCGTAGTTTTTTGTTTTTTTTGAAGAAGAAACCTTCAAAGAAAATGCTTCCTGATAAAGACTGATATTTTGAATATTATGACCGATGATTTTGGAAATCCCAGCACTTAATAATAAGTCTTTTTCACTAAGCTTTTTTCTTCGTTTTAGGAGAAATTTAGAAAAGTATTTCTGCAACTCCATTCAGCGGAATTTAGATTTTCTTAAACAGCACACAAGCATTGTGTCCGCCAAAACCGAAAGTGTTGCTCATGGCAATGTCTACTTTCTTTTCTACAGCTTGGTTGAAGGTAAAATTCAATCGGCTGTCGATGTTTTCATCATCAGTAAAATGATTAATAGTTGGTGGAACGATACCGTGGATAATGGTATGTAGTGCTGCAATTGCTTCTATAACACCGGCTGCACCTAATAAGTGACCTGTCATAGATTTGGTAGAATTAATCTGAATGTCGAAGGCATGCTCACCCAATAATTTGGAAATAGCGTTGGATTCGGCAATGTCACCTAATGGAGTAGAAGTACCATGCATATTGATATGATCTACTTCATCAGTTGTTACACCGGCGTCTTCCAAACAGTTTTTCATTACCAAGTATGCGCCTAAACCTTCAGGATGTGGTGCAGTCATATGATAAGCATCTGCACTCATACCACCACCTTTTAATTCTGCATAAATTGTAGCTCCGCGCTTTACAGCGTGTTCATATTCTTCCAAAATGATACATCCTGCACCTTCGCCCAAAACAAAACCGTCACGGTCTTTATCAAATGGTCTTGATGCTGTTTGCGGATCATCATTTCTTGTTGAAAGTGCCATCATAGCATTGAAACCTCCAACACCGCTTGCAGTTACGGCAGCTTCTGAACCACCACACACGATAACATCTGCTTTACCAAGTTGGATCAGCATTTTGGAATCAATTAAAGCGTTAGCAGAAGAGGCACAAGCGGAAACAGTTGTGTAGTTTGGCCCGTGGAAACCATATTCCATAGAAATATGACCAGGAGTGATGTCGGCAATCATTTTTGGGATAAAAAATGGATTGAAACGAGGGATATCCGTATTGGCCCATCCTAAAACTTCAGTTTCAAAAGTCTCAAGACCTCCAATTCCTGAACCCCAAATTACGCCGACTCTATTTTTATTTAGTTCGCCTTCAAGAATTTTGGAATGTTCTACCGCTTCTCTTGCAGCCACAATTCCTAATTGGGTGTTTCGGTCCATTTTTTTAGCTTCTTTCTTTTCAAAATAAGCTAAAGGGTCGAAATTTTTTACCTCGCAGGCGAATTTGGTTTTAAAATTTGTGGCATCAAAAAGAGTAATCGGAGCAGCACCGCTCTTGCCTTGTACAAGGCTTTCCCAGTATTCTTTTGCATTATTACCTATCGGTGTTATTGCACCAAATCCTGTTACAACTACTCTTTTTAATTCCATAAATTTTTAATTACCTACTAATAGATTTTATTTGTTTACAACTTCTTCGATGTAAGCGATAGCGTGACCTACAGTAGTAATTTTTTCAGCTTGGTCGTCTGGAATTTGAATGTTAAATTCCTTTTCGAACTCCATAATAAGCTCTACAGTATCTAATGAATCAGCTCCTAAATCGTTAGTGAAGCTAGCCTCTGGAGTTACTTCTGTTTCCTCAACGTCAAGCTTATCAGCGATGATAGCTTTTACTCTTGATGCAATGTCTGACATAATATTCTAATTTTTAATTATTGTTTAAGATGGTGCAAATATAAAAAATTCTTTATGATTTATACTTTTTTTCATATTTTTTAGAAATTTAAAGATAATAAAAAATCTTATTGTTTGATAATGAATTGCAAATCTTTAAAGTGAATTTTTAAATCCTTATTTTTGCCCTTAAATAATCATTATTATATGACTGATTTTGATAACGACGATGATATTTTCACCGGGAAAGACCATACGCCTTTAAGAAAGGACGCTTTTGCAATATCACCCACTGAAAAAATTGATAAAATAGAAAAACTTTTTGCTGAAATAATGGAAACATTAGGGCTTGATATGACCGATGATTCCTTGAAAGATTCTCCGAAACGTGTTGCAAAAATGTATGTGAACGAAATTTTTGGAGGGCTTCTACCTGAAAATAAGCCGGGTATTTCAACCTTCAGTAACAAATACAAGTACCGTCAAATGTTGGTGGAGAAAGATATCACAGTTTATTCATTCTGTGAGCATCATTTTTTGCCGATTATTGGTAAAGCGCATGTGGCTTATATTTCTAATGGTGAAGTAATTGGTTTATCTAAAATTAACAGATTGGTGGATTATTATGCAAAACGTCCGCAAGTGCAAGAACGTCTTACGATGCAGATCGTAGATGCGCTGAAAGAGGCTCTTGGAACGAAAGATGTAGCGTGTATTATTGATGCAAAACACCTTTGCGTCAACTGTCGCGGAATAAAGGATACTGCAAGCTCAACCATTACCGCAGAATTAAGCGGAATTTTCCGTACCAACCCAATAACGAGGCAGGAATTTCTGCATTATGTAGGAAGCCACGCAAAACAGGATTAAATTAATTCAAGGTTCCAAGTCAAAGTTCCAGGTTGTGAACTTTAAACTTTAAACCTTAAACTTTAAACTTAAATTAAATGCAACTCAAAATATACAACTCTCTTTCCGGAGAAAAAGAAGATTTCAAACCCATTCTCGAAGGCAATGTTGGGATGTACGTTTGTGGACCTACCGTTTACAGCAACGTGCATATGGGAAATGTGAGGACGTTTATGTCTTTCGATTTTATTTATCGCACGCTTCAGCACTTGGGATATAAAGTGCGTTATGTGAGAAATATAACGGATGCCGGGCATTTAACCGACGACGGTACTGTTGAAAACGACCGTTTCGTAAAACAGTCGCGGCTTGAGAAACTGGAACCGATGGAAATCGTACAAAAATACACCGTAGATTTCCATAAAGTGCTTCAGATTTTCAATTTACTGCCGCCAAATATTGAACCTACTGCAACCGGACATATCATCGAACAGCTGGAACTGACCAAACATTTGCTTGAAAAAGGTTACGCCTACGAAAGCAACGGCTCAGTCTATTTCGATGTTCGTGCCTATAATGAAAAAGGCGGAAATTACGGCGAACTTTCCAAAAGGAATATTGATGAACTGATGGCGAGCACAAGGGAGTTGGACGGTCAGGATGAAAAGAAAAACCCGCAGGATTTTGCCCTTTGGAAAAACGCTTCACCGGAACATATTATGAAATGGCCTTCCCCTTGGGGAGAAGGTTTTCCGGGTTGGCATCTGGAGTGTACAGCGATGAGTACCAAATATTTAGGTGAAAAATTCGATATTCACGGTGGAGGAATGGATTTGAAGTTTCCCCACCACGAATGTGAAATTGCACAGGGAACCGCCTGCAACGGAACCTCGCCCGTCAACTATTGGATGCACGCTAATATGCTGACGATGAACGGACAAAGGATGAGCAAATCCACCGGAAATTATATCCTGCCCATGCAGCTGATTACGGGCGAAAATGATTTCTTTGAAAAAGCATTTCATCCGTCAGTCGTGCGTTTCAATTTCCTACAGGCGCATTACAGAAGCGTTCTCGATATTTCCAATGAGGCAATGATAGCGAGCGAAAAGGGATTTCAGCGGTTAATGGAAGCGGTGAATTTGGTTTGGAGTTTCGAGTTTCGAGTTTCGAGTTCTTCAAGTTTTGATATTCAGGCTTGGAAAGATAAATGTTACGCTGCTTTAACCGATGATTTTAATTCACCGATTTTGATTTCCTATTTATTTGAAGCTGTAAAATTTATTTTTGGTTTAAAAGATGGAAAAGAAACCGTTTCTGCCGAAGATTTAAAAGATTTAAAAACCACTTTGAATGCATTTGTATTTGATGTTTTGGGACTTCAGCAACCTGAAGAAAGCAATAGTGCCAAACTCGATTCTACACTTCAAGTTTTAATTGAATTGAGAAACCAAGCTCGGAAATCTAAAAACTTTGAACTGTCGGATCAAATTCGGGATAAACTCCTTGCAGAAGGGATTGAGTTAAAGGATGGAAGAGAGGGGACGAGTTATGTTATTAATTAAATTTATATAAATATTAACTAAACACAAAGCTTCAGCGCATGCTGAAGCTTTACTTTTATAAACTACTGAAAATTAATTAATAAGCTGTTAAATATCATCTTAAAAATTGAGAGTTATTTGGTGTTTTTTTGCAATTTATTTGGTAAATTGCAGCACCTTAATAAAAACATTATTATGAAGCTTTATTTTAACCTAAATTTCAATACCAAAGTTGGCGAAAAAATACAACTTGTGGTTTTTGAAGACGGTCAAGAACCCAAAATCCATTTCCTCAATTACAATGAAAACGGAAATTGGAATGCTGAAGTAGATTATTTCTCCAAAACTCTTTCATACAAATATCAACTCACCGATGAAGGCGGAAATATTCTTGATGAAGAGTTTTCGCCCCACCATTTAAATCTTGTTCACAGTTATAACGAATATAGGATTTTTGATGTGTGGAATCTCAAAAACTTCCCTGAAAATTACCTCAATAATAAAATCCTTAAAAATAAATTAAGCGGTTTCAAGCCCGAGAAAGTTTCGGTATTGAAAAGACATACCCATTTGTTCAGAATTGAAGCACCGCTTTATAACCCGGATTGGAAATTAGTGCTTCTTGGCAATGTAGATGCGCTTGGAAATTGGGAATATTTGAGAACCGTACCAATGAGCCAAACTGATTTTGGCGTTTGGGAAGTAGCAGTTGAAATTCCGGGAAACCATTTCATTCAATACAAATATGGTGTGATGAGCATTTCAACGGGAGAAGTTTTCGATGTGGAATATGGTAATGATCGCTGTGCTTTGCCAAATGCTGACAAAAATATTTTGCAGATACAGGCAGATCATTTCTTCAGATTCAAATCATTTGAGTTGTACCATGCTGCGGGAGTTGCTGTGCCTGTTTTTGCTTTAAGAAGTGAAAATGGTTTCGGTGTCGGTGAATTTTCCGATATGAAAGCACTTGCAGATTGGGCAAAATCTACCAATCTTGGTATTATTCAGATTCTTCCAATTAACGATACTACAGCTAATTATACTTGGACGGATTCTTATCCTTATGCTGCAATTTCAGTGTATGCTTTGCATCCACAGTATTTATCAATCGATAATTTAGAGTATGCATTACCGAAGAATTTAGTTGAAGAATTTGAAGCTCAGAAATCAAGACTCAATCAACTTGCTTTGATAGATTATGAGCAGATGATTTCCGGAAAATGGAAATATGTAAGAGCCGTTTTTGAGGAGCATAAAGAAAAGATTTTAAAAGATAGAAGCTTTAAGAAATTCCAGAAAGAGAATGAAAGCTGGCTTTATCCTTACGCCGCATTCTGTGTGCAAAGGGATAAGTATAAAACACCCAACTTCAACGACTGGAAAACCCATAAAAAATACATTGCAGGAAAATTATCACCTATGTTTGAGGTAAAGCATAAAGACTATGCTGAGGCAATGTTGCATTCTTGGGTGCAATATCAGCTTCACCTGCAACTGAAAGATGCAATTGATTATACTCACAGTTTGGGGGTTTCCGTAAAAGGTGATTTACCGATTGGGATTTATCGTTATTCTGTAGAAGCTTGGACAGAACCTGAATTGTTCGGAATGGATTTTCAAGCAGGAGCACCACCAGATCAGTTTACAGATTTAGGACAAAACTGGGAATTCCCGACTTACAATTGGGAAGCTATGAAAGCTGATGGTTACCAATGGTGGAAAAACCGTTTCAAAGCCTTGGAACAGTATTTTGATGCGATGAGAATTGACCATATTCTTGGGTTTTTCAGGATATGGAGGATGCCGGTTTCTGCAACGCAGGGGATTTTAGGTTATTTCTATCCTGCAGTTCCGGTAAGGATGGAAGAATTCCACGCGAGGCATATCCCTTTCAATTTCGACAGGTATTGCAAGCCTTATATCAACGATCAGATTCTTTGGGATTATTTTGGCCACGAAAGAGATGCCATTCATAATCACTTTATGAACAATCATTTCAACGGAACCTATACTTTTAAAGAAGAATATGACACCCAGAGAAAATTAAGAGATTATTTCGACAAACATCCTCACGATTGGGCTGAAGATAAACTGATTTCACTTTGTGCAAATGTCCTGTTCCTTCAGGAAGATAAGGGCAATGGCGAATACGTTTACCATCCGAGGTTTAATGCCCATAAAACCGATTCTTACAAATACCTTTCAGATTGGGAAAAACAGTCCATTTATGAACTTTATTTAGATTATTTCTTTAAACGTCAAGATGGTTTATGGTACCAAAGTGCGATGGAAAAACTTCCGGTCATTTTAAATTCTACCGATATGTTGATTTGTGGTGAAGATTTGGGATTGGTTCCGGATTGTGTACCACAAGTTATGGACAGACTTGCTATTACAGCCCTCAAAGTACAGAGGATGCCATCAGAAAACATTCTTTGGTACGATCCGAAAAACGCCGGTTACATGAATGTGGTGACGGCTTCTTCACACGACAGTTCAACACTTCGCCAATGGTGGTTTGAAGATCGTGGATTAACTCAAAAATATTTCAACGATCAGTTAAAACAATATGGCACTGCTCCTGGTGAACTTGTTCCGGAATTGGCAGAGATTATTATGCTTCAGCATTTATACAACGATTCTATGTTGGCGATTTTCCCTTTACAGGAATTCTTGGCTACTGATTATGCATTAAGAAATGAAAATGCAGATCAGGAGAGAATCAATAATCCGGCAGTATTTCCACATTACTGGAGATACAGGATGCATCTTAACTTAGAAGATTTAAAAAATCAAAACGATTTTAATAACAAGATTGCCTATTGGATTCAAGATTCTGGAAGAAAATAATATAATTTGCATTTGATATTCAATATTATATCAAAATCTTTAAAAAGAAGTTAGTCTGCGGATTTAACTTCTTTTTCTTTTCTATATCCAAAAGGTAAGAAACAAATATGATGTTGAAGAAGGATTAAAATGCAGTTTAAAATAAATTAAGTAGTAAAATGAAAAAACTAGTATTATTTTTAGCTTTGGGGCTTTTTTCAGTAAGTTGCTCAGCACAATATTATCCTAATAATGACGGATATTACAGTAACAATAGCAGTTGGTATGGTGATGATGATTATTATTTTCCGGATGATTATTATTACGAATATCCTTACGATTATTATACCGACGATTATTACCGTGGCTTCTACAACGATTATCGAAGAAGTATTGATATGGTAAACTGGTACAGGTTTTTCCGTGAGATGAATTTGAATCGTTGGCAGGTAGAAGCGATAAGTGATCTAAACAGGCAGTTCCCAAGCTTTTACATTTGGAGTGATTATTACAGAACCAATCCTAAAAGATGGTATTACGACAGATTTTATGCTTTAGAAAGAATTCTTGGATCCAGAGTGTACGCTCTTTATCAGAATGCTTATTATAACGGTTACAATCCTGTAAAATACTATAATAATCATTGGAGAGAATATTACAGGCCAAGATACTACAGCTATTACGTTGTGCCTAGTTACAGAAATATTAATGTGAATGTTTACAGAGTAAATAGATATGATTATCATCAAACTGTAGGCAATAAATATGGATGGAATCAGGAAAGAAATACCAACACAGGTACGTTAAGAGATACCAATACTTCTACTAACAGAAATTCAGGTATATCCAACAATTCCAACACGCAACGAATTGGGAATATGAGAAATGAAAATACCAGCGGAGGAAGAATGGATTCTCAAAATTCCTCAAATCGTACTGGAGGTTTCAGAAATGATACTTCAGGAGCTCAAAGAAATGAATCGGTAAGAAATAATAATAGTGGAATGAGAACTTCTGAAGTTAGAAAGGAAACAAACCGCGTGTTTGAGGATAGAAGCTCAAATACAGGCAGAATGCAGAATGACGGTTTTAGAACATATGAATCAAGAAATGAAGGACGTATGTCACAGCCAAGAACAGAAAGCCGAGTTGAAAATAGCAGTTCAAGAGTAGAAGACAGTTCAAGAAATGATAATAATACCGGACGTTCTTCAGGAATGAGAACAGGCGGAAGATAAAATATAATTTTTCTAGTGTAATATTAAGTGGTGAGAGAGCAGAATATTCTGCTCTCTTTTTGTTAATTAATGTTATAGGCTGTTAAAAGAAGCAGTATTTAGTGTTAAAAACTCGCAAATCAATATAAATTTTATTGAAACTTGAAAGGCGGGTGAATGATTACCCGTCTTTCTTAATTTAAACAGAATGTTAAATCTTGATTATAACAACATTACTGTCACATTTTATAGATAACTTCGTTAGTATGAAAATTCTTTACGCAATACAAGGAACAGGAAACGGACACGTCAGTAGAGCCAGAGAGATCATCCCACACCTTAAGAAATATGGAGACCTAGATTTGCTTGTAAGTGGAACCCAAGCAGAAGTTGGATTAGATCATGAGGTGAAATACAGATTTAATGGATTTGGATTTGTATTTGGAAATAAAGGTGGCGTTGATTTTTTGAAAACTTGGAAACAGTTTGATACCGCACAATTTTTGAATGATGTAAAACATCTTCCGGTTAAAGATTATGATTTAATCATCAACGATTTTGAGCCGGTTTGTGCTTGGGCATGTAAACTTAAAGGAAAGAAAAATGTGGCATTAAGTCATCAGTCAGCATTTGTTTCAGATAAAACGCCACAGCTGAAAGGTTTCCACTGGGGAAAAGTGATTATGAATCATTATGCACCTACCAATGCTCATTTTGCGTTTCATTTCGAGAGATATGATGATTTTATCAATACTCCGATAATTCGCTCAGAAATTAGAAATCTGCAGTCAAAAAATCTGGGTCATTATACGGTTTACCTCCCGGCTTATTCTGATGAATTTATTATTAATCAGGTAAAAGGATTCACCAATATTAAGTGGCAAATTTTTTCGAAACACTCCAAACAACATTATTTTAAAGATAATGTTGAAGTTTTACCCATCAATAATGAAAAATTTCAGAACTCATTGGCCAATTGCGAGGGACTTCTTACAGGTGGCGGGTTTGAAGGGCCTGCAGAAGCTTTGTTTTTAAAGAAAAAAGTTTTGGCAGTACCAATGAAAAATCAGTACGAACAGCAATGTAATGCCTTGGCAATGGAGAATTTGGGAATTTCTGTGATTTGGAATGAAGATGAATTTAACAAAAAACTGAAAAATTGGGTTGAAAATGATCATGTCATCGAGGTGAACTATCCTGATGAAACGTCTCAAATCATTGATAATCTGATTAATAAGTATAGAAATAAATTTTAACAAAATTTATGACTTTTCCCTTTAACTATATGATTTTTTCATTATCCAAAAGACAGAAACAAAGAATAAAACAAATTTAATATTTGAGATATGAAAAAAGTAGTTTACACATTAGCATTTCTAGGAATTGGAACTTTAGCAATGGCACAACAAACACAAATGCCACCAATGAAAGACCAACAGGACAGAAAAGTAATGCATGAGCAGAAAAAAGCTGAACATATGGCGCAGATGGAAAAAGATCTTAATCTTAGCAAAGCGCAAGTGTCTCAAATTAAATCTATTCAAGATAGATATCAGGCTCAAAGAGAGCAGCAGAGAATCCAAAATCAAGAGTTGAGAAAGCAAAAAATGGAAGACTTTAAAAAAGACAGACAACAAATGGATGACGAAATCCGTAAAGTCTTAACTCCGGAGCAATATGCAAAATGGCAGGCTAAAAAGCAGGAGAATATGCAGAAAAAACAGGATATGATGCAGAAGAGAAGAAAGCTGATGGAAACCCAAAAAGACAAAAAGTGGGGACAAGGTATGGGAAATAAAACTAACCACAAGGGTCAAATGAATAAAGAAAAAAACAAATAGCATACTTTGCTAAAATCAAGTTCATAATTTTATTTTTTTAATGGTTCGAAGCCGTCTCACAACTAGTGAAAGACGGCTTTTTTTATGATTTTCACTGTACCCCTATACGAACGGGTGTTTCGTTTAGAGGATTCTCAACCCAGATCAATGTGTTGTGAGACGGATTCTTTTTTTTGCTCTTCCTCAAAAGTTTTGTTGAATGTCTGCTTTTTGTAATAATGATGCTTTTTGTCATTCTGAATGAATCCCGAAACTTCGGGAGTAATGAAGAATCTATTGTTTATCAAATAAATTCCTCCGTAGTCGGAATGACAATTCGCTTAAAAAATCGAATTATGTCATAAAACGTATATTCATTAAGTTTTTTAATAATGATAGATTTACACTTTCAAATTCACAAAAAATTCAGTAAATTTCAAATTCACAAAAAAGAATTTTATGGTAAGTGAAAAAATTGCACAATTAATTAATGATCAAATTGCGAAAGAACAGTACGCAGCACAATATTACCTGTCGATGTCGGCTTGGTTTAACAGTAAAGATTTGGAAGGAATTGCGAACTATTTTCGCGTACAAAGCAAAGAAGAGCTGATGCATGCGGATAAAATGTTCGATTATTTGGCAGATGTTGGTGGTGATATTATTATCAGTGAAATTCCTAAGCCTCCGCATACTTTTGCTCATGTACAAGATGTTTTCGAGAAAGCTTTGGAGCACGAGAGAATCGTAACAAGAAGTATTTTTAATATCGTAAAAGCAGCCAATGATGAAGGTGATTTTGCTACAACTTCATTTATGCAGTGGTTTATTAATGAGCAGGTGGAGGAAGAATCTTCCGCATCATTATTGGTCTCAAAAATAAAGATGGTGAAAGACAATCCGTCTGCGCTCTATCTCTTTGATCAGGAATTGGCACAAAGAGTGTTTGTTCCGGATGCAGGAAATCAACAATAAACAAAATGAAGCCGTCTCACAACTAGTGAAAGACGGCTTTTTTTATGATTTTCACTGTACCCCTATACGAACGGGTGTTTCGTTTAGAGGATTCTCAACCCAGATCAATGTGTTGTGAGACGGATTCTTTTTTATACATAAATAATTTCTGTTGCTGCCACTTTTTTGCCTAATCTTTCTAAAACGTCACGGTAAGCGCTGACCTGTTTTTCATATTTTTCGCATTCGGCTCCTGTTTTGAAATCTATAATTACCAAACCGTTTCTGGTTTCTACCAGTCGGTCTATACGGTAAATCTCGGTTTTTCCGTCTTCGGAAATCATCATTTCTTTTTCATTGATGACTTTCAGGCTTTCATCAAAATAATGGGCATATTTATCATCACGAATCACTTTCAGAAGCCGTTCTACTATCTCTTTCTTCTCGTTTTCAGTAATCGTACCCTCCAAAATGTATTGCTGTAAAACACCTTCAACATCTTTTTCTGAATTTATTTTTTCTAAAATTTCGTGTACAAAAATCCCAATCCGAACAGATTCTTTGGTGTTTTGATAACTTTTTGAAGGTGTTGCGATTTTAATATTGTTAATATGCTCTACATTTTCAGATAAAGAAGTGATATCCATAGTTTTTCGCTCTTTTTCTTCTTTATTTTTCTGTTTTTTAAATGAGCTGTTTACTTCAGGATAAATGTCAAATTCATCAAGATTTTGTGGATTTTTAGTTTGGATAAAATCAAAAATTTCCAAATGATTATTAGATGAACTTGGCCTTTGGATATATAGAAACAGCTGCTCTACAGGACGCGTAGTTGCTACATATTGGATGCAAAACCGATCGATTTTGTTCTTATAAGAATTCTTCTCGTTAAATTCAGCAAGAGTTGCATCATAGTTAGCCAAATCCCGATTAAAACCTTTAATGTTTACAGATTTTAGTTCACCCAAATCTTCCAAATTATACCATTCTTGAAAATCCCCATCTTTGTTACTATTCTTCATCGGCAAAAAAACCACAGGAAATTCGAGTCCTTTTGCAGCGTGTATAGTCATCATTTTAATGGCGTCCACATTTTCACTCGCCTGAATAGAAATTTTATGGGCTTCTTCATCCCAAAATTTAACGAAATCTTTCACCGTCATTCCTGCGTTTTGGGTGAAGTTGTAAAGGTTTTCGAGGAAATTGAGTAAGAAATCGGTTTCTTTATGTTTCACCGAAAATTCGTGTACATAAAATTCAATATAATTATACAAATTAAGATGCGGAATGTCCTTCTGGTTAAGTTTTAAGCCAAATTTTTCTTCAACGGTTGTCATTAGATTTGCCTGATTCTCAATCTTCAAAAGTTCAATAATTTCGTTGGAAAATTCTCGGATTTCGATTCTTCCTAATTCGTTCAGATAATAAAGCATTTTTACAAGAAACTGTCTGTTTTTTGGCTGTATTTCCCAGTTGAGGAATTCAATCAAAGCTTTTAAAGTGTAAGATATATCAAGAGTTAAGCCTTTTTCAGAAATGGTTTTAATGTAATTTTCAGTATCCCCGTAAGTTACTTTTTTCTTTCCCAAAAGTTGTGCATATTTCTGAATTTCTTTCGCTGAGCGGCATAAAATGGTGATATCAGAAAATGTAAAACCATTATCCAGACATTCCTGAATGTTACGGTGCATTTGTTCGGCTACTTCAGTAAAGTATTCTTCATTTCCTTTACTGTAAGCAGAAAGATTAATTTTTACACGACCTAAAAATTTTTTCTGCGGAATTTGCTTGGCTTTTTCCGAAAACAGTTCGCAATGCTCTTTATTCAAGCCTGTAGAGAGGTGTTGATAAAGTTCATTATTAAATTCGACGATATGTTTTGCGCTGCGCCAATTACTGTCGAGCACTTCTACAAAAACCTCTACCGGACTTTGATCTTTTTTGTTTAAAACATTCAGCATCAGTTCACTATCACCGCCACGAAAACGGTAAATGCTCTGTTTAGGGTCGCCAACCAAAGTAAAAGAGTTTCCTTCAGAAGAAACCGTGTGATCTTTAAGAGGTAAAATGTTGTCCCACTGCATCTTAGAGGTGTCCTGAAACTCATCAAAAAAGAAATGTTGGTATTTGGTTCCTATTTTTTCATAGATAAAACTCGAAGGTTCATTTTTTAAATTTTCATTGATGATTACGTTGAATTTTGAGAGCAAAACCAGGTCGTTTTCTTCCTCAATTTCATTGAGTTTTTCCTGAATTTCTTTATTAATTTTCAGTGGCAATAATTCCGAAAGGATAATTGATTTCTTTTCTGCTGAAATATAATGCTGAATGATCTGTCTGCGGTTTTCAATGAGGGTTTCAATAATTCCGGCGATGGAATTTTTTACCACTACATCTTTTGAAGCCGTAAGTTTTCGGTAAGTATCTTCTGAACCAGTAAAAGGAAATTTTTCTGATTTTTTATTTTCAAACTCAAGATATTTTCTGAACCAGGCCGCAATTCCGGTAGATTTACTTTGGAAATCGTCTTCATTTAAACCATTATCTTGGATTAATTGTAAAGTGTCTTTTGCGGTTTTAATCCCTGATTTCCGGTGTTGGGAAATCTCTTCCCGCAGTTTTGTTTTGACATTTTCATAAGATTTCCAGTCGAACTCGGCATTATTTTTTAGTTCTTCATAATGAATATCGCTGATGAAATTTTTGGCCTTTTTATATAGTGAGTTGTTGAGGTTGATTCTCTCGTCATTATCGAGATTATAATTGATGAAATCCATAAACGCGTCGGAAATCTGTTCGTTTTCGCCAATTTCATCCAGCATTTTGTCTACCGCCTCAATTAAGAAAGGTTCACTCTGAATTTCAAGGTTAAACTGATGTGCCAAGCCTAACTCGTAAGAAAAACTTCTCACCAATCTTGCGTTGAATTTATCAATCGTTCCAATATTTAGAGTAGAGTAGTGATGAAGGATGTAATCTAAAACCCTTTGGGAGCGTTCGTGTAAATCGTGTATGGAAACGTGGATGTTTTGCTTCGCAAGAGCAGTTTTTATTTTAATTAAATCTTCATTTTTTTCATAATCCGGTTTGGTAAAATTTTTCAGCCACTGAAGTATCCTTTCTTTCATTTCATTGGCAGCTTTATTGGTGAATGTAAGTGCCAAAATATGTTTTATCGCATCGTGCTGTTTCTCATAACGCAGGCAAATCATCAATACGCGTTGTACAAGGGTATACGTTTTTCCAGATCCTGCAGAAGCATTAATGGCGGTATATTGTTTCGAGTGTTCCATAGATTCTGCAAATTAATCATTTTTTAGTTACAAGTTGCGTGTTACGGGATATGAGATTGAGGTCGAAAACACGAAACCCGAACCTCGAAACTCGTATCTCGAGAAAAAATTTTGTCAGTATAAAAAATATTTTTATTTTTGCAGTCCAAAATGAGATGTAAAATATGTTAATAATTCCAGTAAAAGACGGAGAGTCTATCGACAGAGCGCTAAAAAGATACAAAAGAAAATTTGATAAAACTGGTGTTGTACGTTCATTAAGAGCAAGACAGCAGTTCACAAAACCTTCTGTAACTAAAAGAGCTAAAGTAGCAAAAGCAGCTCACAAACAAAGAGAAGCTAGCAGAGAAGAACAGGCATAAGCCGTCTTTTGCAGATCACTTATACTAAAATCACTTTCTAAATGTTATATTTGGGAAGTGATTTTTTCATTTTTTACATGGTAGATAAATTTCTTGAATATATTGCGGTAGAAAAACGCTACTCCGAAAATACCTTAATCAGCTATAGAAAAGATTTGGGAGATTTTCTTCAATTTGTTATGGAAACAGAAGGACACGATAATCTTTCAAAAATTAATAAAAAGGTCATCCGAAATTTTATGGTAGAGCTAAGCCAGCAAAATTTGGCTAAGCGCAGTATCAACCGTAAGCTCTCCACATTACGCAGTTTTTACCTCTTTATACTAAAGATTGGTGAGATTAAACTTTCACCAATGGAAAGTATTCAAACCTTGAAGTTTTACGCAGAAAAACAAATTCCGTTTTCTGAAGATGAGATGAAAGAGGTACAGGAATCAGATATTTACAATTCCGAAGAGCATGTTCTCGAAAAACTAATCATCGAAACCCTTTATCAAACAGGTATGCGTAAGGCAGAATTATGCAATTTACTCCAAGAAAATGTGGATTTTTCCAAAAAAGAACTTCGCGTAATCGGTAAGGGAAATAAAACGAGAATCATACCCGTTTCTGATGAACTGCTGAAAAATTTAGAAAAATTTAACACGGAGCGCAAGCCCGAAAAAAACTCGGAAAAGTACTTTTTTATCAATAGAAAGGGTAAAAAACTGGATCCAAAATTTGTGTATTTAACCGTAAATAATTACTTTAGTACTATAACTTCTAAACAGAAAAAAAGCCCTCATATCTTAAGACACAGTTTTGCAACACATGTTTTAGGAAATGGGGCTGAAATTTCTAAAGTGAAGACAATTATGGGGCACTCGAGTTTAGCATCTACACAGGTTTACACCAGTGCCAGTATTGAACAATTGAAAAAAGTATTTAACCAAGCTCACCCAAGAGCTAAAAAAGGGAAGTAGGAAACGGGAAATCCGTAATGTTTAATTTTATTAAAAAATTGATTATGAAAATTTCAGTTCAAGCGATGGGTTTAACCCCGCATCAACCATTAGAAGAATATATCGACAAAAAAGTAAACAAACTGGATACTTTTTATGATAAAATTATTGAATGCCAGATCTACCTAAAAGTTGAAAATTCTTCAGAAAAAGAAAACAAAACAACTGAAATGAAACTCGTAGTACCGGGTGATGATATTGTAGTAAAGAAGACATCGGCAAGTTTTGAGGAAAGTTTAGACCAGTGCGTGGATACGGCTAAAAAGCTGCTAATCAAGAAAAAAGAAATGGCATAAAAAACTTTTTTAAATTTTTTGCTTAAATAATTTGTAGATTTCAAAAAAACAACCTTATATTTGCACTCGCAAAAAGAGAAAAGCGTTCTTTTGAAATCTATTTTTGCCTCCTTAGCTCAGTTGGCCAGAGCACGTGATTTGTAATCTCGGGGTCGTGGGTTCGAATCCCTCAGGAGGCTCATAAAAATATATTTATAAAATTGGGGAGATTCCAGAGCGGTCAAATGGGACTGACTGTAACTCAGTTGCTTCGGCTTCGTAGGTTCGAATCCTGCTCTCCCCACATTTTATAAAATTTGCAGATTTCAGAAAATGCTGTAAATTTGCACACCGTTTACCAACGGTTTTTTGGAAACAAAAATCGCGGAAGTAGCTCAGTTGGTAGAGCGTCAGCCTTCCAAGCTGAATGTCGCGGGTTCGACCCCCGTCTTCCGCTCAAAAAAATCACACCAAGCGGCTGTGATTTTTTTATTTAAACGTTTGCCGACGTAGCTCAGGGGTAGAGCGTTTCCTTGGTAAGGAAGAGGTCGTGAGTTCAAATCTCATCGTTGGCTCCACAAGAAAGCTCCGAATTGTCGGGGCTTTTTGTTTCAGTAAATCAAGCGTTAAAGAATTTATAAAAATAACATTAAGATTTTCTTAAAAGAAAAAATATTGTAATTTTGCAGTCCACTTTTATAATAGATTAACGGCGCTGCAAGTTGCTGAAATTGATGTTAAAACAAATTTTTATTAAAATAGTTTTGATTTTCAAAAAATCACTATATTTGCAAACCGAAAATTTAAAATAATTAATTAAATAAAATAATTTAAATCATGGCAAAGGAAACGTTTAATCGTAACAAACCGCACTTGAACATTGGTACCATCGGTCACGTTGACCATGGTAAGACTACCTTAACTGCTGCTATCTCTAAAGTATTATCTGATAAAGGTCTTGGAGAAGCAAGAGATTTCTCTTCTATCGACTCTGCACCAGAGGAAAAAGAAAGAGGTATTACTATTAACACGGCTCACATCGAGTACGAAACTGAAAACAGACACTACGCTCACGTAGACTGTCCTGGTCACGCCGACTATGTTAAGAACATGGTAACTGGTGCTGCTCAAATGGATGGTGCTATCCTTGTATGTGCTGCTACAGACGGACCAATGCCTCAAACTAGAGAGCACATCCTTCTTTGCCGTCAGGTAAACGTACCTAGAGTTGTTGTGTTCATGAACAAAGTAGATATGGTAGATGATGCAGAACTTTTAGAGCTTGTTGAGCTTGAGCTAAGAGATCTACTTTCATCTTATGAATATGATGGAGACAACTCTCCTGTAGTTCAAGGTTCTGCTCTTGGTGCTCTTAACGGAGAACCAAAATGGGTTGCAACTGTTGAAGAACTAATGGCAGCTGTAGATACTTGGATCGAACTTCCTGTAAGAGATCAAGATAAGCCATTCTTGATGCCGATTGAAGATGTATTCTCTATTACTGGTAGAGGTACTGTAGCAACTGGTAGAATTGAGGCTGGTGTTATCAACTCTGGTGATCCTGTAGATATCGTTGGTATGGGTGAAGAAAAATTAACTTCAACTGTAACAGGGGTAGAAATGTTTAGAAAAATCCTAGACAGAGGTGAAGCTGGCGATAACGTAGGTCTACTTCTTAGAGGTATCGAAAAAACTGATATCAGAAGAGGTATGGTAATCGCTAAGCAAGGTTCTGTGAAACCACACAAAAAATTCAAAGCAGAGGTTTATATCCTTTCTAAAGAAGAAGGTGGTCGTCACACTCCATTCCACAACAAATACCGTCCACAGTTCTACGTAAGAACTACTGACGTTACAGGTGAGATCTTCTTACCAGAAGGTGTAGAAATGGTAATGCCAGGTGATAACCTTACTATTACAGTAGAATTGTTACAACCAATCGCTCTTAACGTAGGTCTTAGATTTGCGATCAGAGAAGGAGGTAGAACAGTTGGTGCTGGTCAGGTAACTGAAATCTTAGATTAATATTTAATCTTAAAATAAATAAAGTTCCGTAGGGAAACCACGGAACTTTTCTACGGGCATCGTCCAATGGTAGGATACCGGTCTCCAAAACCGTTGATCTGGGTTCGAATCCTAGTGCCCGTGCAAATAACAATTATGAGTTCATTAGTAGATTTTATAAAAGGTTCATACACCGAATTTAAAGAAAAAGTAGAGTGGCCAAAATGGTCAGATCTACAGTCTTCTACTATTGTAGTTACTGTAGCTACGGTAATTTTAGCGATTTTTCTTTTCGGAGTAGATACTTTATTCAGTAAGTTTATCGAGAACGCTTTAGCAATGTTAATTAACCTGTTCAACTAATAAAAACCGACGGCAATGAGTGATTTGAAGTGGTATGTATTGAAAGCCATCAGTGGACAGGAAAACAAAGTGAAGTCTTATATTGAAAACGAGATTCAGCGTTTGGGTTTCGAGCAATATGTGACGCAGGTTGTAATCCCTATGGAAAAGGTGATACAGCTTAAAAATGGTAAAAAAGTTCCAAAAGAAAAACCATATTACCCGGGTTATCTGATGATTGAGGCTGACCTTATGGGAGAAATTCCTCACGTAATTAAAAATATTCCGGGGGTAATATCTTTCCTAAGTTTAACGAAAGGAGGAGATCCTGTTCCGATGCGTAAATCTGAAGTTGACAGAATGCTTGGCAGAATGGACGAACTTTCAGAATTTGCTACAGATATGGCAATTCCGTATGTTGTTGGTGAAAGCGTAAAAGTAATCGACGGACCATTCAATGGATTTAATGGTACAGTGGAGAAAATTCTTGAAGATAAGAAGAAACTGGAGGTTTCTGTAATGATTTTTGGAAGAAAAACTCCAATGGAGTTGAGCTTTATGCAGGTAGAAAAAGTATAAAAAAATTAAAGTGCACAATATCAAGTCGTCTCGAAAGAGACGACTTTTTTTATCCACATTATCCTTCTTTTTTCATTTTATCCCTATAACTTTGTTGGAAATCTTCAGCAAATGTTTGGCCTTATCGACTGCAATAATTTCTTCGTAAGTTGCGAAAGGACTTTGGATCAAAGTCTTGAAGGTCAACCTGTTGTAGTCTTATCCAACAATGACGGATGCTTCATTTCCCGCAGCAACGAGGCAAAGAAACTCGGCATTCCGATGGGTGCCCCGCTCTTCAAATACAAACAGATTATAGAGGAGCACAACGTCCGGGTTTTCTCTGCAAAATTTGAACTGTACAACTATAAAAGCCAGCAGGTCATTAAAGAAGTGCAGTCATTTGTTCCCGATGTGGAAGTTTACAGTATTGATGAAGTATTCTTCAGTCTGAAAGGCTTTGACCGTTTTTTTGATATTGAAGAATATTGTCAGACATTACGGAAATCTGTTCTTTCCAAACATAAAATTCCAACGGGAATTGGCATCGCTCCCACCAAAACGTTGGCAAAAGTAGCCAATCGCATCGCTAAAAGATTTCCTGATAAATTTAATGGTGTTTACCTTTTGGATACACCTGAGAAAATTGAAAAAGCGTTAAAATGGCTGCCTATTGAAGATGTTTGGGGGATAGGAAGGCGATTGAGCGCAAAAATGCAGGATGCAGGTGTCATAAAAGCCTATGACTTACTACAAAAACCGGAAATGTGGGTTAGGGAACTGATGGGTATTCATGGTACCAGAATGATTAAGGAACTAAAGGGAATTCCGCAACTTGTTTTAGAGGAAGCACCTTCTGCAAAACAATCGATTGCCACCACAAGAAGTTTTATGGAAATGATTACGGATAAGGAAGACCTTCGCGAAAGGGTAAAGACTTTCGCATTTACCTGTGCCGAAAAACTTCGCCGGCAGAATACCTGCGCCAAAAAAATCACCGTGTTCATCCATACCAACCGTTTCCGGAAAGAGCTGGGAACGTATTACGGAGCACTCACCTATACTTTTCCCAATCCCAGCAGTTCTTCGGTAACGATTTCCCATGCGGCAGATTTGCTCTTCGAGGCCATTTACAAAGAAGGTTTCAGTTATAAAAAAGCAGGCGTAATCGTGTCGGATTTTGTTCCTGATAATGAACGATTGATTAGTCTTTTTGAAAAAGATGTGGAGCAAAAACATATTCCCGTGATGAAAGCAATGGATTTTCTTAATAAAAAATATGGCAAAGATAAGATACGTCTTGCTTCACAAAGCGGAAGACCAAGTTATGAAAGAAAAATTCTTTCACCTGAATACGAAGAATTTTTAAAGCATAATACTCTACCTGAAGCAAATTTCAGATTTCATTAATTCAAGTTAAAAAAAATCAATAAATCTTTTGATTTTTAAACAATTACTTGTTTGTCGTTTCAAAAATAATTTATACTTTTGCAACCTCAAATACCGTAATGTGAGGTGAGATAAACATTCGGTATGAATAAATAATGCTTCCAAACTCATTAATTATTCAACTTTTAAAACAAAAAAATGGCTAAAAAAGTCTTTAAAATGGTAAAACTTCAGGTGAAGGGTGGCGCTGCTAACCCATCTCCACCAGTAGGTCCTGCATTAGGTTCTGCCGGTGTGAACATCATGGAGTTTTGTAAGCAATTTAACGGAAGAACTCAAGACAAGCCGGGACAAGTTTTACCTGTAGTAATTACAGTGTACGAAGACAAATCTTTTGAATTCGTTATTAAAACTCCTCCTGCTGCCATCCAACTTTTGGATGCTGCTAAGTTAAAAGGTGGTTCTGGTGAACCTAACCGTAACAAAGTAGGGGCTGTATCTTGGGATCAGGTTAAAAAAATTGCTGAAGATAAAATGGCAGATCTTAACTGCTTTACTTTAGATTCAGCAATGACGATGGTTGCAGGTACTGCAAGATCAATGGGTATCCGTGTAACTGGACAAAAACCAACTAACGCTTAAAACTTATTGAAATGGCAAAACTGACGAAGAAACAAAAAGAAGCTTTAAGCAAAGTAGAAAAAGGTAGAATTTATTCTCTTGAAGATGGTTCTGCTCTTGTAAAAGAAGTAAACACTGCAAAATTCGACGCTTCTGTAGACATCGCTGTAAGATTGGGTGTAGACCCGAGAAAAGCTAACCAAATGGTAAGAGGTGTTGTATCTCTACCTCACGGTACAGGTAAGGATGTGAAAGTTCTTGCTCTTGTAACTCCGGATAAGGAAGCTGAAGCGAAAGAAGCAGGTGCAGATTATGTAGGATTAGACGAATATTTGGATAAAATCAAAAACGGATGGACGGATGTTGACGTAATCGTAACAATGCCTGCTGTTATGGGTAAATTAGGTCCTTTAGGTAGAGTTTTGGGTCCAAGAGGTTTGATGCCAAACCCAAAATCCGGAACGGTAACTATGGAAGTTGGTAAAGCTGTAACTGAAGTGAAAGCTGGTAAAATCGACTTTAAAGTTGATAAATACGGTATCGTTCACGCTGCTATCGGAAAAGTATCTTTCGATGCTGCTAAACTGAAAGAAAATGCCACGGAATTGTTGCACACGCTTCAGAAACTGAAACCAACTGCAGCTAAAGGAACGTATGTGAAGTCAATTTACTTGTCTTCTACAATGAGCCCGGGAATTGCAATTGATACTAAATCTGTAAACTAATTTAATCCTAAGACAATGACTAAAGAAAATAAAGTTGTAGCAATACAAGAAATTAAGGATTTGCTTCAGGATGCTAAAGTAGTTTATGTTGCAGATCTAGAAGGTTTGAACGCAGGGAAATCATCAGAATTCCGTAGAGCGGCCTTCAAAAACAATATCAAAGTAAAAGTGGTTAAAAACACTTTGCTTCAAAAAGCAATGGAGCAAATTGATGGAGTAGATTTCTCTGAAATGTACGGATCTTTCAAAGGTAACTCTGCGCTTTTAATCTCTGAAACAGCTAACGCTCCTGCAAAATTAATTAAGGATTTCCGTAAGAAAGAAGAGAAGCCGGCATTGAAGTCTGCTTTCGTACAAGAAACCTTCTACGTAGGTGACCAAAATCTAGAAACTCTTGCCAACATCAAGTCTAGAGAAGAAATGATTGGAGAGATCATCGGATTACTTCAGTCTCCAATCCAGAGAGTTATTGGTGCGTTGCAAAACAAGCCTGAAACTGTGGAAGCAAAAGCAGAAACACCTGCTGAAACTGCAACTCCTGCAGAAGAAACGCCTGTTGCAGAAACACAAGCTGAAGAAACCCCTGCTGCTGAAGCTCCAGAAGCTCCGGAAGCGGCTGCAGAAGAAACTCCTGCTGCTGAATAATTACACTCAAAAAAATATTATAATCAACAATTAAAAACATTTTAAAATGTCAGATTTAAAAAATTTAGCTGAAACGCTAGTAAACCTAACAGTAAAAGACGTAAACGAATTAGCTGCAATCCTTAAAGAAGAGTACGGAATTGAACCAGCTGCTGCTGCAGTAGTAGTATCAGGTGGTGCAGGCGGTGGAGAAGCTGCTGAAGAAAAAAGCGAGTTCGATGTAATTCTTAAATCAGCTGGTGCTTCTAAATTAGCTGTTGTTAAACTGGTAAAAGATTTAACAGGTGCTGGTCTTAAAGAAGCAAAAGATATGGTAGACGGTGCTCCTGCTCCAATTAAGCAAGGCGTTCCAAAAGACGAAGCTGAAGCGCTTAAAAAGCAACTTGAAGAAGCTGGTGCTGAAGTAGAATTGAAGTAATCATTACTCAATAATATAATAGAAGCGACAGGTTTACACCTAGTCGCTTTTTTTTATGTTAAGTTTTGTTATTGTTGATAATAAGCCTTTATTTTTATTATCTTTGCAAAGTGAAAAAAAATTTATTTCCTTTCCCTGAGAAAGTAAAGTTTTGTGCCATTATATTACCAAAATGCTGGCATTTATCTTTTTTATTAACTTTTTTTTCACTTTTTACACTTTCTGCTCAGAAAATTCATGTAGACTCTCTCGCCACAGCAAATATTACTGTCGTTGGAGATGCCTGTATTTATTCAAAAGACGAAGCGTTCAATGAGCAAATATCAAATAACAAAAACCTACAGCAATATTCCAAAGTCATTAGATTTAATGATAATGAAATAAGAATTATTGCGAAAAATTCTGATGTACAGTCTTCTACAAAACAAAACTTTGCAAGGGCTAAGCCAGAGAAAAAGCTCTTAGTTTCCAAGAAGAAGACTATTGAAATATCGGATTTACCCGAGAAACAAATTCCGTTGAAAATTTCTAATGGTCTTGACGGTACTCGGTTTCTAACAGGAAACGCTTTGGGAAATATTCCTTTTATTTCTCCCAGTAATAATTATTATAATGCAAAGAAATGTATAACTAACTACTGTAATGATTGTAGTTCATTGCTAGAGTTCTTATATCTATGCAATTTTTTTTTAACGCATAATATTAATAGATTACAGAATATAGTTGCTGCTTTTTCTGTAAGACCACCGCCGCAGATTTAATTGATCATACGTTTTTTACTAGGTATTCTCTTTGGGAATAATTTTCCAAGGCAAATTATATATTTATTAATAATAATCTTTTATGAAAAAATTAAATCTACTTTATATATCAGTATTTCTACTTATGACTAGTGGAATGCTATTTTCTCAAGCCGCCGCAGATAGACTTTATTTATCATCGGCGTCAACTGGTAGAGTTTATGATATAACAGGTGGAGCTTCGCCAAAACTTCTAGCAATACCTAATTCAAGTGGAACACCATCAAATATAAGCAACTTAGCTGTTGGTTATGATCAGCCTGGCGGGAATCCATCAACACTTGTTTTCATTAATTCTAATATTGCAGCAGGTTCTACATTGTATAAAAATGGAACTGCTATATTTGGAACTACTATTCCTGGTGTAGAAATTGGAGGGATAGCAACCAATAACGTTCCAGGTCCTTATTTTGGAAATGTTTATGGTTTTCAATCTAATACTAAGACTATTTATCCAATTTATCCATCCGGAACTGCTATACCTATTACCAGTACAGATACTGACTGGAATAATGGAACTACGTTTGGAACGGATACTTTCTTTGATTATCAAAATAATATTTATACATTTATTAATAATGACTCAAATAGATATCTTTTTAAAATATCTATTGCTACAGGAGTTGCTGAAAAGGCAATTACAAATGCAATTACTGGTCCGGCTGCAACTGTAGGATCTATACAAGGGATGGCTTATTTACAAGGTTATGTATATATTGCAACTGTTACCGCTAGTAATACTGTTGAAGTTCGTAGGATTAATATCTACGATGGAACATCTATATTATCTGCAACATATACAGGAGGTAATTATCAAAATTTAGATTTAGCAACCGTTCCATATTATGTTCCTTTTACATTAACTTGTAGTGGTATTACGCAAAGCCCTACAACACCATTTGTTGCAGGTGTTGCAAGCAATGGCGAAAGATCTCTTAATATTCCAATTACTAATGTTTATGGGCCTGGGACATATACTATCAATATAATAGGAGCAAATTTCAATAGCTCATCAACAGTTAATATTACATCTTCAACAACCTCTATAAATGTCCCTCTAGTATATGATGGAGGAGGAAGTTCTGGAACGAGAACAATAAGCGTTAACCTTAACGGAAGCACCACTGCTTGTAGTGTAAATGTTGTGGTAGAAAAAGATACTGATAAAGATACTATTCCAGACTATTTAGATCTTGACGATGATAATGATGGGATTTTGGATTGTGTTGAAAAAGGATTTGCGCCAAATTCTTCGGTTAGTACTATTTTTAAATTTAACGGAAGTACTTCTCAAATCAGTTCAAATGAATTAAGATTAACTCCAGATGCAGGTAGTCAAAACGGTAATGCTTGGAGTTATGGTAAAGTAGATTTTGCGAAAAGTTTCACAATTTCTTATAGTGCGTATTTTGGGACAAAAGATGCAGCTGGTGCAGATGGTATTGCAACTGTATTTCATAATTCTCCATTAGGAGTTAATGCTACAGGAGGTGGAGGTAGTGGTATTGGAGCGCAAGGAATTGCCAACGGTATTGTGTTAGAGATTGATACCTTTAACAATGGTACAAGTGTAGGAGATATTAGTAATGATCATGGTCAGATTTGGGTATCAAACAATCAAAGTGGTGCAGGTTTGTTGACAACTGCTACAGATTTAGGAAATGTTGAAGACAGATCATATCATAATATTGTTGTAAACTGGAATTTTGCTACTAAGACATTATCATACACTCTGGATGGTATAAACGCAGGCATATATACTTTTCCAGCAGGAACCCCAATTACAAGTTATTTTGGTGGTGTAAGCAAAGTTTATTTTGGATATACAGCGTCTACAGGAGGTTCTAGTAATGATCAAAGAGTTAGATTTAATAGTTTTTGTTCAGATTTGCCAATTGAACTTGATACAGATAATGATGGAATCCCTAACCATTTGGACGTTGATTCTGATAATGATGGTTGTGCAGATGCAATAGAAGGTGGTGATAATATTACTCAAACAATGCTAAATGGGAGCAATGCAATTGGTTCAAATATCTCTGGCACTTTAAATTCACCCGCAATTGCTACAGTAGATGCAAATGGTGTTCCTGTTATTACTAATACAGGTAGTACATTTAATGTGGACGGACAAGCTCAAGGACAAACAGCGGGAAGTTCTGCTAATGCATCTGTAAATGGATGTTATTGCTACAAACCAGCACAAACTTCTGGCACAATTTTAGACACCAACCACGGCATTACAGCTCTTGGCAGAGCTGGTGCAGACAACAGCAATTGGCCTATGGTAAGAAAAGGAGCTTGGACAGTCCTTGAAGCTAAAACAAAAGGTTTTGTAGTCAATAGACTTACAGATGCTCAAATCGCTGCTATTCCTAGTGCTGATCTTAGAGAAGGAATGATGGTATACAACATTACCCAAGACTGTCTCCAAATCAACATTGACGGGACAGCTACTGGTTGGAAATGTTTCAACACTCAAACGTGCCCTGATTTATAATCAAAAAATACAATAACATGAAAAATATAGTTGCAACCTTATCCTTATTATTTGCTACTACGCTTTCTGCTCAAGTAGCCATAGGAAAAACTTCAATTTCTTCCCCGGCAGTATCATTAGAATTTTATGATGGCGCAGACAATGCTAGAGGTATCATTTTACCATGGGTTACCAATACTTCTGCTGTTACTGATGCAGTAAACGGAACTTTGGTTTACAATACTTCTGATAAAAAAGTATATGTAAAATACGCTTCTGGCTGGAAAGATTTATCTGTAGATGCTACTGGTACTACCGTAGATCCAATAACTAATGTAGATGGTCTTACGCTACAAAACAGTTTAAATGATTTAAACACCGCTAAAGTAAGCATAGGAACTCCTACTTCTACTCCAGGAATTTTAGTTCTTGAAGATACTAATAAAGCGATGGTTTTGCCAAAAGTAGCTTCACCACATCTTACCATAATCAATCCTGCTCCTGGTATGATGGCTTATGACACCACTTCTAAACAGCTCGCTGTTTTCAACGGTAAAGTCTGGAGTTTCTGGAAGCCGTAAGCGACGGAGTTCAAATTAATTTTAACAAAACTTTATAACAGACCATCTCTCCGGAGATGGTTTTTTTACTTGTGAAAGCGAATTAATTTTCCTAAATTTGCACTCGTTTTGGCGCTAATAATTGTTTGTAAATCAGTAAAATATTAATAATCAACTCTTTCGATTGATCGGAAGGGGTTTTGTGTTTTAGGGATTTGCATCAATTATTGCCGAAAGAGAATCAAAAAAATATTTTGCACTACTCCGTGAAAAGATATACCGGCGTTGCAGTTAGAAAGGTGAATGAGCCAAAAGCCAAGTAAAAAGAACCACGACTTACTGATAGCGCCAAAAATCAACAGTCTTATCTTCCAGCTTCGGACTTCCAACTTCCAGCTTTTCTGATATTTTTTAACCAAAATATTTTTTAACCCCCATTCTTTACAAATTTTTATGAGTAAATCTAAAGCAGTCGCAAAAACTCAGAGTAACGAAAGAATTAATTTCTCCGCAGCAAAGGGGAAAATCGAGACTCCTGACTTTTTGGACATTCAGATCCAGTCATTCAAAGAGTTCTTCCAGCTGGACACCCTTCCGGAAGCAAGAGTGAACGAAGGTCTTTACAAGACTTTCCAAGAAAACTTCCCGATTACCGACTCCAGAAACCAGTTCGTATTAGAATTTTTGGATTATTTGGTAGATTCTCCTCGTTACTCAATCGATGAGTGTGTGGAAAGAGGTTTAACGTACTCTGTTCCATTAAAAGCGAGGCTTAAATTGTACTGTACAGACCCTGAACACGAGGATTTCCAAACCGTAATCCAAGATGTTTATTTAGGACCGGTTCCTTATATGACGCCTTCCGGTTCGTTCATTATCAATGGTGCAGAACGTGTAATTGTAACACAGTTACACAGATCTCCGGGTGTATTTTTCGGACAAACGTATCACGCTAACGGTACCAAATTGTATTATTCCAGAATTATTCCTTTCAAAGGATCTTGGATGGAATTTACCACGGATATCAACAACGTGATGTATGCGTATATCGACCGTAAGAAAAAATTACCTTTAACAACATTATTAAGAGCTATCGGATACGAATCCGATAAAGATATCCTTCAGATTTTTGATCTTGCAGAAGAAGTGAAAGTTTCTAAAGCAGCTTTAAAAAAGGTAGAAGGAAGAACTTTAGCTGCGAGAGTTTTGAACACATGGTTCGAAGATTTTGTGGATGAAGATACTGGGGAAGTAGTTTCTATCGAAAGAAATGAAATTATCCTTGAAAGAGAAACGGTTCTTGAAAAAGAACATATTGATATTATTCTGGAAGCTGGCATTAAGTCCATCCTAATCCACAAAGAAAATTCAAACGAGTTCTCCATCATTCAGAATACCCTTCAGAAAGACCCTACAAACTCTGAAAAAGAAGCTGTAGAGTACATTTACCGTCAGTTGCGTAACGCAGATCCGCCAGATGAGGAAACAGCAAGAGGAATTATTGAAAAACTATTCTTCTCTGAACAGAGATATTCATTAGGGGAAGTAGGTCGTTACAGATTGAACAAAAAATTAGGATTAAATATTCCTGAAACTACAGAGGTTCTTACCAAAGACGATATTATCGCAATCGTTCGTCACTTAATTGAATTGGCAAACTCTAAAGCAGAGGTTGATGATATCGATCACCTTTCAAACAGACGTATTAAGACTGTTGGGGAACAGTTGGCAGGACAGTTTGGTGTAGGTCTTTCAAGAATTGCAAGAACAATCCGTGAAAGAATGAACGTACGTGATAACGAAATCTTCACTCCTGTTGATTTGGTTAATGCTAAAACCTTAACTTCAGTAATCAACTCGTTCTTTGGTACCAATCAGCTTTCTCAGTTTATGGACCAAACGAACCCACTTTCAGAAATTACTCACAAGAGAAGATTGTCTGCATTAGGTCCTGGTGGTTTATCGAGAGAAAGAGCAGGTTTCGAAGTTCGAGACGTTCACCATACGCACTACGGAAGAATTTGTCCGATTGAAACTCCGGAAGGACCAAACATCGGTTTGATTTCCTCTTTAGGTATCTATGCAAAAATCAATAGTTTAGGTTTCATTGAAACACCATACAGAAAAGCAGAAAACGGTAAAGTTGATCTTAAGTCAGAACCACTTTATTTAAATGCTGAAGATGAAGAAGATAAAGTAATTGCACAGGCTAACGTTGAAATGAACGATGATGGTACTATTGCTACCGATAGAGTTATTGCCCGTTTGGATGGTGATTATCCGGTAGTTGAACCAAACGAAGTTCACCTTATTGATGTGGCACCAAACCAGATTTCCGGTATTTCTGCATCATTAATTCCATTCTTGGAGCACGATGATGCGAACCGTGCTTTGATGGGATCAAACATGATGCGTCAAGCCGTTCCGTTATTGAAGCCACAAGCTCCAATCGTTGGTACAGGTCTTGAAAAGCAGGTTGCAAAAGACTCTAGAATTTTAATTAATGCTGAAGGAAACGGTGTTGTAGAATATGTTGATGCCGGTAAAATCGTTATCAAATACGAAAGAACCGAGGATGAAGATATTGTAAGCTTCGAGTCGGCAACCAAAACATATAACCTTACCAAATTCAGAAAAACCAACCAAAGTACCACTATTACTTTAAGACCAAACGTAAGAGTTGGAGATAAAGTAACTGAAGGTCAAGTACTTTGTGACGGTTATGCTACTGAAGATGGAGAATTAGCACTTGGTAGAAACCTTACGGTAGCATTCATGCCTTGGAAAGGATACAACTTCGAGGATGCGATTGTAATCAACGAAAAAGTAGTTCGCGAAGACTGGTTTACATCCATCCACGTTGATGAATATTCACTTGAAGTTCGTGATACCAAATTAGGTATGGAAGAACTTACAGCTGATATCCCTAACGTGTCTGAAGAGGCTACAAAAGACCTTGACGAAAACGGTATGATCCGTATCGGTGCGGAAGTGAAGCCTGGTGATATTATGATTGGTAAAATCACACCAAAAGGTGAATCAGATCCAACTCCTGAAGAAAAATTACTTCGTGCCATCTTCGGTGATAAAGCCGGTGATGTGAAAGATGCCTCTTTAAAAGCGGACTCATCATTAAGAGGGGTAGTTATTGATAAGAAGTTGTTCTCTAGAAACATCAAGGATAAAAAGAAGAGAGCAGAAGAAAAACTTAAACTTGAAGAAATCGAAAACAGCTATAAAGCAAAATTTGATGATTTAAGAAATACGTTAATCGAAAAACTGAACTCTTTAGTAAGCGGTAAAACGTCTCAAGGTGTTAACAACGACTTGAATGAAGAAATTATCGGTAAAGGTGTGAAATTCACCCTGAAATTGCTTCAGTCTATCGACGATTATGTAAACGTAAGCGGTGCAGACTGGACGGTTGATAATGATAAGAATGAATTAATCAAAAAATTAATTCACAACTATAAAATTAAATACAATGATATCGCCGGAGTTAAAAACCGTGAGAAATTTGCAATTTCGATTGGAGATGAACTTCCTGCAGGTATTATGAAGTTGGCAAAAGTTTACATTGCTAAAAAACGTAAACTAAATGTTGGTGATAAAATGGCAGGACGTCACGGTAACAAAGGTATCGTTTCCCGTATCGTTCGTGAAGAAGATATGCCGTTCCTGGAAGATGGAACACCTGTAGATATCGTATTGAATCCGCTTGGTGTACCTTCGCGTATGAACATCGGCCAAATTTACGAAACGGTTCTTGGTTGGGCAGGTAAAAAACTGGGTATGAAGTTCGCAACACCAATCTTCGACGGTGCGTCTCTTGAGCAGATTACGGAGTACACTGATCAGGCAGGCCTTCCAAAATTCGGAAACACTTATCTGTACGATGGTGGAACCGGGGAAAGGTTTACACAGCCGGCAACAGTTGGGGTAATTTATATGCTTAAACTAGGGCATATGGTTGATGACAAAATGCACGCAAGATCAATCGGTCCATACTCACTCATTACACAGCAGCCGCTTGGAGGTAAAGCACAGTTCGGTGGTCAGCGTTTCGGAGAGATGGAGGTTTGGGCACTGGAAGCATTCGGTGCATCCAACATTTTGAGAGAGATCCTGACAGTGAAGTCTGACGACGTGATTGGTAGAGCGAAGACTTACGAAGCCATCGCCAAAGGTGAAGCAATGCCTGAACCTGGAATTCCTGAATCTTTCAATGTATTGCTTCACGAATTGCAAGGTCTTGGACTTGATGTAAGACTTGAAGAATAATTTTAAATTTTAAATTATAAATTTTGAATTAATTATCTGATTGTTAATTAGTTCTAAAGTTAATCTAAAATCTAAAATCTAAAATCTAAAATTTCAAAAATGTCAAATAAAAATAAATCAAGCAGATTTAGCAAAATCACCATCGGTTTGGCTTCACCGGAATCTATTTTACAGGATTCTAGAGGGGAAGTTCTAAAACCGGAAACCATCAACTACAGAACGCACAAACCTGAACGTGACGGTCTTTTCTGCGAAAAAATCTTCGGTCCTGTGAAGGATTACGAATGTGCCTGCGGAAAATACAAGCGTATCCGTTACAAAGGAATCGTGTGCGATAGATGTGGTGTGGAAGTAACCGAGAAAAAAGTGCGTAGAGAAAGAATTGGGCACATCAACCTTGTGGTTCCGATTGCGCACATTTGGTATTTCCGTTCATTGCCGAACAAAATCGGTTACCTTTTAGGGTTGCCTTCCAAAAAACTGGATATGATTATCTATTATGAAAGATATGTTGTTATTCAGCAAGGTATGGCGAAAAAAGCCGACGGTTCCGATTTTGATGAAATGGAATTCTTAACAGAGGAAGAATATTTGGATGTTCTAGAAACCCTTCCTGTTGAAAATCAATATCTTGATGATTCTGACCCGAACAAATTCATTGCGAAAATGGGTGCAGAAGCCGTTGAAGAATTATTAAAAAGAATCGATTTGGATGCGTTGTCTTTCGATTTGAGACACAAAGCACACAACGAAGGTTCAAAACAAAGAAGAACAGAAGCCTTGAAAAGACTTAACGTTGTTGAGGCTTTAAGAGGAGCTAACACGAGAATGATTAACCGTCCAGAATGGATGGTGATGCGTGTTCTTCCTGTTATTCCACCGGAATTGAGACCTTTAGTTCCTTTAGATGGTGGTAGATTCGCTACATCAGATTTAAATGATTTATACAGAAGAGTTATCATTAGAAATAACCGTTTGAAGAGACTTTTGGAAATCAAAGCTCCGGAAGTAATCTTGAGAAATGAGAAGCGTATGCTTCAGGAAGCGGTAGATTCACTTTTTGATAACACAAGAAAGTCTTCTGCTGTAAAATCTGAATCAAACAGACCATTGAAATCACTTTCTGATTCATTGAAAGGAAAGCAAGGTCGTTTCCGTCAGAACTTATTAGGAAAAAGGGTAGACTACTCAGCACGTTCGGTAATTGTTGTTGGTCCAAACCTTCAACTTCACGAGTGTGGTATTCCAAAAGATATGGCGGCGGAACTTTACAAGCCATTCATTATCAGAAAATTAATTGAAAGAGGAATTGTAAAAACCGTAAAATCTGCAAAACGTATCATCGACAGAAAAGAACCTGTTGTTTACGATATTTTGGAAAATGTGATGAAAGGACATCCTGTTCTTTTGAACAGAGCACCTACGCTTCACAGATTGGGTATCCAAGCGTTCCAGCCAAAAATGATTGAAGGTAAAGCAATTCAATTACATCCATTGGTAACTACGGCTTTCAACGCCGACTTTGACGGTGACCAAATGGCGGTTCACTTACCTTTAGGGCCTGAGGCAATTTTGGAAGCACAATTGTTAATGTTAGGTTCTCAAAACATTTTGAACCCTGCAAACGGTTCTCCAATTACAGTTCCTTCGCAAGACATGGTTCTTGGTCTTTATTTTATGACCAAAGAAGCGTCTTCAACCGAAAATCACCAAGTAAAAGGTGAAGGTTTAGCATTCTATTCTCCGGAAGAAGCAGAAATTGCTTACGCAGAAGGAAAAGTTTCATTGAATGCTAAAGTTAGATGTCGTTTACCAATCAAAGAAAATGGTGAATTAGTAACTAAACTTACAGAAACGACTGTTGGTAGAATTCTTTTCAACCAAATCGTTCCAAAGGAAGTTGGTTTCGTAAACGAACTTTTAACTAAAAAATCATTAAGAAACGTTATCGGTAGAATTCTTGCTGATACCGACTTCCCAACTACGGTGAAGTTTCTTGATGATATGAAAGATTTAGGATATTCTAACGCTTTCAAAGGCGGTCTGTCGTTCTCATTGGGTGATATTGTAATCCCTGAAGAGAAAAAGAAAATGATTGCTCAGGCGGTGGAAAACGTAGACGAGATTAAGGCTAACTATAACATGGGTCTTATTACAGACACTGAAAGATACAACCAGGTAATCGACGTTTGGACGAACACCAACGCAGGATTGACAGAAATGATTATGAGCAGAATGAAAACCGATCAAGGCGGTTTCAACTCTGTTTATATGATGCTTGATTCTGGTGCGAGGGGTTCTAAGGAACAGATCCGTCAGTTATCAGGTATGAGAGGTTTGATGGCGAAGCCACAAAAAGCCGGATCTACAGGTGCTGAAATTATTGAAAACCCGATTGTAGCAAACTTTAAAGAAGGTCTTTCCATCCTTGAGTACTTTATTTCTACTCACGGTGCACGTAAAGGTCTTGCGGATACCGCTCTTAAAACTGCCGACGCTGGTTATTTGACTAGAAGATTGGTAGACGTTGCACAGGATGTTATCATCACAGAAGACGACTGTGGAACATTGAGAGGTACTGAAGTTTCTGCATTAAAGAAAAATGATGAAATTGTAGAAAAACTTTCCGAAAGAATTTTGGGTAGAGTTTCTCTTCACGATATTTATCACCCAGAAACTGATGAATTATTAGTAAATGCAGATGTAATTATTAATGAAGCATTAGCTAAGTCTCTTGAAGAAGCAGGAATAGAAACTGTTGAGGTTCGTTCACCGCTTACTTGTGAGGCTAAAAAAGGTATCTGCGCGAAATGTTATGGTAGAAACCTAGCTACAGGCAAGCCAATCCATATGGGTGAAGCTGTGGGTGTAATTGCAGCACAATCTATTGGTGAACCTGGTACACAGCTGACGTTGAGAACTTTCCACCAAGGTGGTACTGCAGGTAACGTTTCCGAAAATCCTTCAATCGTGGCTCGTAGAGACGGTATCGTGGAAATGGATGAGGTAAGAACTGTAACTTCAGAAAACGAATTTGGAGAAAAGCAGGAAGTAGTAGTTTCCCGTTCAACAGAATTCCGTTTGGTAGCGGATAATGAAACCAGAACACCATTAATGGTGGCAAACTTACCTTATGGTTCAGCACTTTCTGTAAAACCTGGTGACAAAGTGAAAAAAGGCGACCTTATTGCAAAATGGGATCCTTATAATGCGGTTATTATTGCAGAATCTGCCGGTAAAGTTGAATATGAAGATATTATCCAAGGGGTTTCATTCCAATTGGAAATTGATGAACAAACCGGTTTTGAAGAGAAAGTAATCTCTGAATCCAGAAATAAGAAAGCTGTTCCTACATTAAGAGTTGTTGATACCAAAGGTGAAGAACTTAAGGCGTATAACTTACCGGTAGGAGCTCACTTAATGGTTAACGATGGTGAGAAAATCAAGTCTGGTAAAGTCTTGATCAAGATCCCAAGAAAATCTGCAAAAGCAGGGGATATCACCGGAGGTCTTCCGAGAGTTACCGAATTGTTCGAAGCGAGAAATCCTTCAAACCCTGCGGTAGTTACAGAAATTGATGGTGTAGTTTCTTACGGAAAAATCAAAAGAGGTAACCGTGAACTTATTGTTGAGGCTAAAACTGGCGAAAGAAAGATTTATTTGGTAAAACTTTCAAACCAAATTTTAGTACAAGAAAACGACTATGTTCATGCAGGTTCACCACTTTCTGACGGTTCTGTTACACCGGATGATATTCTTAAAATCAAAGGTCCAACTGCGGTTCAGGAATATTTGGTGAATGAAATTCAGGAGGTTTACCGTTTACAAGGGGTAAAAATCGACGATAAACATTTCGAAATCATCGTAAGACAGATGATGACCAAAGTTGAGATCGTGGATGGAGGTGATACTCAATTCCTTGAAGGTGCTCTAGAACATAAATATGATTTCTTGGAAGAGAATAACCGTATTTTCGGAATGAAAGTCGTAACAGAAGCCGGTGATTCGAAAGAATTCAAACCAGGACAGATGATTACAGCACGTGAACTTCGTGACGAAAATTCTAAACTGAAACGTGAGGACCAGCAATTGGTTGAAGTAAGAGAAGCGCTACCTGCTACAGCAACGCCTGTACTTCAGGGTATTACGAGAGCAGCTCTACAAACCAAGTCGTTTATGTCTGCAGCATCGTTCCAGGAAACAACCAAAGTACTGAATGAGGCAGCGGTTTCAGGAAAAGTAGACGAATTGAATGGTCTTAAAGAAAACGTTATCGTAGGACACAGAATTCCTGCAGGTACTGGTCTTAAAGATTATCAGAACGTTATCGTAGGTTCTAAAAAAGAATTCGAAGATATTAACTAAAGCAATTATAGATTTTAGATTATAGGTTTTAAATTTTTGAAACCTATAGTCTAAAGTCTTATAATTTAAAATCTAAAATTTATAATTTAAAATTAAATAAAGAAAAATGGACAACAACCAAAATCCACAAGACGGAAACATTAACATTAACCTAAACGAAATGGTAGCTGCAGGTGTATATTGCAACCTTGCATTGGTAAACCACTCACCATCAGAATTCGTTTTAGATTTCATCCAACTAATGCCAGGTGTACAGCAAGCTAACGTAAGATCAAGAGTAATCTTGGCTCCATTGCATGCCAAAAGAGTTCTTACAGCGCTTCAGCAAAACATTGCAAACTACGAGCAGCAGTTTGGTGAAATCAAAGAAGTTGAACCTTTCGTAATTGGACAAAACAATAACGTACAGGCTTAATAAAATAAGTTATTAAAAAAAAGGAGTTTCATGATCATCATGAGATTCTTTTTTTTACTTTCGTATAAATTAATCAAATATGACCAAAAACTCCTTTTTAGTGGCATTGGCTTTTGGATTGCCAATCATTATCAATGCACAGGCAGAATTAGAAATTAGACAGAAATTACAAGAGAATCAAGATAAATTCTCCATCGAAACTAATAAATTAAAATCTACAGGTCAAATACCTCCCAGAGAGTACAATCTTAGAGATTTTATTAGAACCTTAGATCCTGTAACGGGAACGGTATTAACACAGAATTTAATCCAAATCAATAAGGATATTGTTGCAGAAAAGTTTAAACCATTATCTGATATGAAGCTGTTGCCAGTTCCAAAAGTAGCTAACAGCACTTCAAGACTAGTAAATCCGGTTTGGACAGAAAGAGGTCCCTACAGTGTTGGTGGTAGAACTAGAGCTATCTTGTTTGATCCTAATGATGCTACAGGAAAAAGAGTTTTTGCCGGTGGAGTTTCCGGTGGACTTTGGGTAAATAATGATATTACAAATGCTACAAGCCAATGGACTCCAATTGGTGATAATTGGTCTAATACTTCAGTTGTTAGTATAGCTTCCGATCCAAATAATCCGCAGGTAATATATGTAGGTACCGGAGAATCTTCTACTGGTGACAATGTGGGATCAGGAATTTGGAAATCCGTAAACGGAGGTACTACTTGGTCACAAATTTTTACAATTACACCTTCTTATAATTCACAAAATATTAGAAGAGGTAATTATTATATTAATGATATTAAAGTAAGAAATAATAATGGTGTGTCGGAAGTGTATGCAGGTGTTAGCGGAGGTTACAATGAGGGACTTCACGGTTTATACAATGCAGGATTATACAAATCTACCGATGGTACTAACTTTACCAAAGTAGCTTCTCTATCATTACCTGAAGCAAATTTTATTGGTTATTCGATTCAACAGATCGAAATTGGGGCTGATAATTCTGTTTGGGTATCTACACGTAATTCAATGTTCGGAGGAACAACTTCCGGTGGTAAAATCTTAAAATCCAGTGATGGAGTCACTTTTACCACAGTGTATGATGCAACATTACCAGGATCACGTGTACAAATTGCGTTGTCGAAACAAAATGCATCAAAAGCATATGGCTTATTGCAGGGCAATTCGGGTGCGGGTGAACCTGTAAGAATTATAAGAACTACAGACGGTGGTACAACTTGGACTGGTACTAATGTTACCGGCACGACAATGACACTTCCTAATCCAACTGATACTACAATTCCGGATAATGACTTTACCAGAGGGCAAAGTTTTTACGATTTGGTTATTACTACCGATCCTTTGAATGATGCAGAAGTATACGTTGGAGGTATTGATTTGTATAAATCTAACAATTCTGCAGATACTTGGACACAAATTTCTAAATGGTCTAATAATAATGCGATGGCAACTTTGCAGGTAAGTCTAGTACATGCAGATCATCACGCTATTGTTTTTAATCCTCGAAATGCAAATCAAATAGCTTTTGGTAATGATGGAGGAGTTTACTTTACTTCCGATAAAAGCAATTTTGCTATGGGTACCACTATCAGTGCTAGAAATACAAGATATAATACCACTCAATTTTACACGGGTAAATTGAATCCTATTACAACTCCTGCTAATGAGGAGATGTTGTTGGGAGCTCAGGATAATGGTACTCAAATGTTATATGGAGCTCCTCTAGCGAATAATTTTTATACCTCAACTATGTACTCTAGTGGCGATGGTGCATTTTGTGATTATGATGATGAGGAAGCTTACCAAATTAATAGTTACGTTAATAATAATCACTACATTTACGCAATTGCTACAAACCAATATCAAGGGATGTTCACAGCACCGGACAATGATTTAGGACACTTTATTAATGAAGCGGTTTTAGATCGTAATTTGGATGTATTCTACTCTTACAGAACTAAACTTGGTACCAATCAAATATTACTTAACCGCGTTAAAGGACTAAAATCGAATCCTTTAGTTTTGGATAAGTCTACTATTAGTCTTGGTACTTCAGCCAGTGATGTTTCGTTTTTAAGTGTTTCTCCTTACGATCTATCATCTTCAACAGTTTTTGTTGGTATGGAGAATGGGAATTTATATAAAATTACTAATGCAGATACTACACCTGTCGTTACACAGCTTACAACACCTTTCACAGGTTCTGTATCAGACATACAGTTTGGAAATAATGGAAATGAAATAATCGTAACCCTATCCAATTATAATATTGTAAGTATTTATCACACTACGGATGGAGGTACAACGTGGGTATCTAAAGAAAGTAATTTACCAGATATGCCGATAAGGACTGCTTTGATGAATCCGGAAGATAATAACGAAGTTATTTTAGGTACTGAAGTTGGTGTTTGGGGTACTACAAACTTCCAAGATGCTTCACCTACTTGGTCTGCTTACAGCGGAGGTCTTCCTAATGTAAGAGTTACTAATTTGGATTACAGACCTTCTACAAAAACCGTTTTGGCTACAACTTATGGTAGAGGAGCTTTCACTGCTTCAAATGCTACTGTGCTTTCAACAACAGATCATAATCATAAAAACAGAAGCTTAGTGTATCCAAATCCAACTAGAGGTGAGGTATATATAAAATTTGATACTTCTAAATTCAAAAAAGTTGATGTTACCATTTTTGATGCTTCAGGAAAGTTAGTTTACAAGAAAAATAGTGTAATGGCAGATGAAGCTATCAATCACAATTTGCCTAAAGGAGCTTATATTTTGACTGCTGAATCTGATGGAACAAAAGTTGTTACCTCTTCGATATTAGTGAGGTAATATGGTACATAAAAAGTTTTTAGGTCTTTTTGTTTTTGCGATATCAATTTTGTCGTTGGCCTTTACAAATAAATACTGTGGTCCGGGATTTAGTATACTAAAAAATACTTATCACCAATGGAATGGAGGAGTAAAAGGAGTGAAAGGCAAGGTATATGAAGTGGAACTAAAACTTGATAAATCAAATTCTATTGAGTTTACCAATCTTTTGGTGAATGGCATTAAATATAAACTGAATACCACAGTTTCCGGTGATGTATACCATTTGAAGGCTATAACTACAGATCCAAGATTTGAAAACGAAATCAATATTGAAGGAATACAACCTAAACCTGAAAGTACAAAACAAGTTGAAGGAGATCTAATTTTTCTGGAATACAAAATCAAAAAAACAGGAAAAATAAAAACTTTTGCCCTTAAAAAATGGGAATATAGGCAGAAAACTAAAGTAGGAGAAGCCTTAATTCAATAAATAAAGTGAGTATATTTACTCACTTTTTTTGTTGAATTTATTTCACACTATTAATAACTATGAAAAAATTACTTTTTGCTATTCTTTTTTCGAGTGTTGTTTGTAATGCTCAGGAGAAAGAAGTTCAAATAGACAGTATTGTTATACAGGGAAGAACCAAAATCAAAAAAGAAATCTCAGAATTTAAGAAACACGGGCAAAGCACAGAAATTGTTTCTCAATATGAATTGAATAGAAATACCAATAACTTTATTGAGCAAAGTTTGGGGACGCTTTCCGGTGTTCAGGTTGATAAAAGAACAACAGTTGGTGGACAAAGAATTGTCGTGAGAGGTTATGGTAATGACCAAAAATTCAACAACTGGGGCGTGAAAATGTACCATAACAATTTTCCGTTAACCAACGCTGATGGCGTTACCATTTTAGAGGATATTGATTTTTCTCTTATTAATCATATTGATGTAATTAAAGGACCTGCATCCACGCTTTATGGTGGAGGTGTTGGTGGAACTTTAAGATTTTATATCAAACCAAATTCCGAAAAAGGTACTTTTTTGTCCCAAAATTTGATGGGTGGTTCTTTCAAAACACTTCAGTCTGCAACAAGAATAGATGCAATTTCAGATAAATCTTCGGTTATCTTTAATTATAATCATTTTGAAAGTGATGGCTATCGTCCGCGTGGAACCAGCAACCGAAACAATTACACATTTCTAGGAAATTTCAAACTGAATGAAAAACAAAATCTTGAGGTTTACGCAGCACACAATAATTCCAAAGAAGGTGTTCCCGGACAAATTTCGTATGCCGATTATTATGCAGGAATTGACAACGGAAACTTGGCCTATACCAGAAGAAATGCAGGAAACCATTTTATTTCTAGTCGTTTTTCAGTAGGGCATCAGTTGAAAATACTGCCGAAACTTGACAATAAAACAAATATTTTCTACGGAAATCTTGAGGTAGACAGAAAAGCTGCGGGAGCTTATGAAAATACAATGTCACCAACTTATGGTGTTAGAACCGCTTTTATTTTTGATAAAAATTTAAATGAAAACTTCAAAAATAACCTTGAATTTGGTGCGGAACATCTTATCACAAAAGCATTAACATCAAACTACAGATTCACAGGAACCAATCCGAATGTTCCTGATGAGGTGCGTCCTATGAATAAAAATACCTATTTCAAATACAATAATTTTGCAACCTCAATTTTCGCTGTTAATCGTTTAACTTATCAACCTTGGAAAATGAGTTTTCTCGCAGGAGTAAGTTTCAATAAATTGGGCTATGACAGAGTGGATTTGCTTGCTGTTCCCGGTGCTGTAAGCAATTACAAGGACCAATCGTTTGAAAAAGATTTTAAGCCGAATTATGCGCCGCATTTCGCTTTACAAAAAACCTACAAAACCCACGTTTTTAATCTGAGCTATAGTGAAGGGTTTAATGCACCAACTGCTGCAACTGCATTTGTTTCGGGAACTTCATCAGCCAATGATAATTTGAAAACCGAACGTGCCAAAATGTGGGATTTATCAGCTCAAGGGTTGCTTTTCAATACAAAATTCGATTATCAAATTTCTTTGTTTGATATGAAAATTAATGATAAACTCACACAGCTTTCCACAGGAACTTATTCTTATTGGTCAAACACAGGAAACCAACACAATAAAGGTTTTGAAATCAGTTTAGGTTATGTTGAAAACTTCGGTTCAGGCTTTTTCAAAAGGGTAGAGCCTTACTTCAATTTTGCGCATTACAACTTTAAATATTCAGATTTTAAAACAGTTTTGGGAGGTTCGTTACAGGATTATTCCGGAAAATCGGTAATTGGTGTTCCAAAAAACAAATTTTCTTTAGGGCTTGATTTTATGACACATTCAGGATTCTATCTTTTCAATACATTCAATTATTTAGGTAATGTGTATTCTGATTTTGGTAATACTAATGAAGTAAAAGGATTCCATCACTTAAATTCGAAATTGGGTTATAAAAAAACATTCGGAAAGTTTGATTTGGATGCTTTTGTTTTGGGGAATAATTTAACCAACCAAATTAATTACACTTTTCTCTTTTTAGGAAACAATGTTGGCGATAATGATCCCGATTCTCAATATCCTTCAAATGTAGCGACAGACATTACGCCGGGACCTAAAAAAGCGTATTTTTTTGGCGGATTGAATTTAAAATATCGTTTTTAAAAAAAATAAAGGCTTAAAATTTCTAAGCCTTTATCAAATTGAAAAATTTATTTCTTGATAACACAGAAACAATTATTAGCATCAATAACATCTACATCACCAATATCATTTTTACCAATCGCTGAGCTCCATACATACGGATTAACCTGATCATAATCTATAAACAAATCTGTTGTAGAATAAGTGGATAATGAATTACCGGAGTATTTGATGCCTTGCATCCCATAAACAGCTTGTCCTTGTGCATTATACAATGCATTACCAGTAGCCCAAATAAATTCATCACAGGCTTGTATTGGCGATTTATCATCTCCTTTATAGGAAAAATCAACGCCTCCGGCAGAGTTCTTACCATTGCTCATTCCAACGTTATATTGAGTGTTGGAAACCCAAGAGTTTGACAATCTGTTATAGCTTAAAACCATTGCATTATGAGGCTCTTTTCTTTCCGCAAAAATCATTTTTTTGGTGTCTCCAGAAAATTCAATATCGGTAATGGCAGGTAGTGTTCCCGGAATATTGGCAATTTCTAAAACCGGTGCGGAAGTTGGCATAACACCTCCTGAATTTAAGGTTAAAGAATATATATTTCTATTAGCGAGAGCAGTTACGGGAGTGGTAATTCTTGCAAAATACAATTTTACTTTTCCCTCTTCATAGTTTACACCGATACCCCAAATTTGCTCATCTTGTGTAGTAATATCGGGAGCGCCTGTATCTGGAGTGAAAGGATCGTAAGTTTGTAAAATCGCTCCAGTCATAGAAATTCTGTAAATTTTACCATCATCCAAATTGGTTGCGAATAATTGTTTATTAACTTTATCGTAGGCGATATTTCCGATACCGTTTAAACTTCCTGCTCCACTTGCATAAGTTACCGGTAAATCTACAAAGGCAGTGGTGCTGTAAGTTCCGGCTGTAGCCTTATAAATTCTTCCAGGTTTAGCATTTTGATAAGGAATATTTGATCCAAATGCTGGAAAGTTGTGGCTATAAACACCGGAAGAAGCTAGATAAATGTTTTCATTATCATCTACAGCAATTCCGAAAACTCTACCTATTTTACCAAGCGTCCAATCTGCGGGTTTCGTAATTTTCCCTGCGCTTCCCAATGCAACTCCCCAATCTGTTCCAACAGGAGCAGAAGCATTGTTTTTAGTGTCATATATTGCGCCTACAAAATCTGAAGGATTTTCAGCATTATAGGTAACAATAGTAAGTCCAGAGTTTTGTGTATTTTGACCTAGAGGTTCACAAACCGGAATAAAATCGCAAGTTTCCTTATTACAACTCACAACAATCAGTAAAGTGAGGTCGATTATTTTATGTTTTATTTCAAATTTCATTTTTTTGAAAGTTTTTTGGTTAGTTGTTGTTTACACAAAGAATTTTGAACTCTGTTCTTCTGTTAATACGGTGTTCTTCTTCGGAACAAGGAACATTGTCTGCACATCTGTTAAGAAGTTCGGTTTCACCTGCACCTCTTGAGATAAGACGATTTCTATCAATACCTTTGCTTACAATGTAATTTACACTAGAGTCTGCTCTTCTCTGAGATAATTTTTGATTATAAACATGGCTTGCTCTAGAATCTGTATGAGAAGAAAGTTCCACTTTTACTCCTGGATTTTTCTTCATTAAATTCACAACATACATGAGATCTGGTTCTGATGCCGGAAGAATGTCACTTTTATCAAGGTTGAAATTGATATTGTTTAAGCGAATAGCTTTACCACAAGGATCTATACAAACTTCAAATTTTATAAATAAAGACTTAGTACGGTCGTAATTATTGGTATTTACTGTAACTTCATTAGAGAAATATCCGTCTTTATTACCTTTAATGGTATAATTTGCATTTTGCTTAACGTGGAAAATGTAATCACCATCAGCACCGGAAACCGTATTCTTTTTAGTATTTGATGTGGCATCTAAAAGCTCAACATTTACACCTTCAATGGTTTTGGATGTGTTGCATTCAAAAACTTTTCCTTTCAGTACAAAATTATCGTCTGTATACAATATCTCTTTTTGTATTACGCCTCCATTTTGTTTGCAATACTGAAACTCATCACTCGTAATCTTATTATCTTGTAAAGCAACGTCATATAACTTTCCTTTTACGGTATAATTTGCCGGCAATACATTATCAAAAACAACGACACCGAAACTGTTGGTTTTACCGGAAGCTGTGATGGTTCCATCTTCTCTTTGAAGCACTACATCTGTATTATTAAGAAGCTCACCACTTAATTTGTCTTTTGCGGTTATTGATACTTTACAACCACATACATTACATGGTGCGACACACATTGGCGGTTCATGTGTCTTGCCACAAACTGAACATTTTATACATGTTTCGCATTTTTTTCCTTTAGGAAACCTGATGGTAATTCCGGCATATACACCGGTAGAGTTGATATTGCAATTACAAGGTTCTACTCTAGAAGTGGCATCCAAATTAAGGGTGTTACTTCCTTGCGTATTATTGAATCCAAAATAACTTGCTGCATTTCCCGTAGTTGCGTTTACCAATTCCGGAACCTTAAAATGATTAATATGGTACACCCCTAAATTGAATCCAAAAGCTCGACTTACAAAATAATTCAGCTGTAAGGATCCTTTTGCAGATAATAACATTTTAGCATTATAGCCTTCATGATGATTTAACCATAAATTTGTGGCAGTTGGAGTTGTTGGTACTGTTCCTTCTAATAAGGTGAAACCACCTTTAATATCGGAAACGCCTCCTTTTAATTTTAATTCTACATTCCATCTGTCATTCTTTTTGGACCTAAAATTTGGACCTAAACCCAAAAATGTTCTGGTAATATGGTTTTCTCTTAATCTAAAACTATTAACGCCAAAACCACTGTAGATTAAATTACTGGTTGGATAAATGCTTTCCGGATTATTCACCAAAAAATCATAATCTAAACCAATTCCGAATACTTTAGAAAAATAGTAATCTAAAGAAGCTCCCGCCATCCAATTACCTTTATAATCAATATATGGCGTATTATTGTTGTAATTTGGCATAAGATCATAGCCGCCTCTTAAAGAAATCTGTAAGCTTCTATTGTGATTATTGGCTGTAGACCAATTGACCGTTTGTGAGAAGCCAATTGTAAAACTGAACATCAGAAAGATGAGTATTATTATATTTTTCATAGTTATAAGTTTTATTTTAATAAAGTAATGTGTCCTACATAATCTGCTCTTTTACCAACTTTAGCATCTTTAAGATCAAATGTAACTGTGTGATTAGCCGTAAGCTTTTGTTCTTTGGTAATCCACATATAATTTCCATTATTTTCTGTCACGAAAATGAGGTAGCAATCCAAACCAACCGGAAATTTGCCGAAAATTGTTCCTAAAGCGTTGGGAATATTTTTAGAAAGAAGAAATACATGGCTTGTATTGGCATAACCTGCAGGAACATTTGCCGTGATGGTTGTTTTGGGTTCCGGATAGCCTGAAAATTTATCACAATTGAACCAGCCAAAACCCGGAACATTCATTGAGTATGTTTTTTTTTTGAGTATTGGTTTAACTTCCCAATTGTTAGCTCTTTCCCAAACCAAATTGTTATTGGTGATTTTTCCATTGAAAGCTTGCATTGGTTTGGTGCTTTTTGCAATAAAAAATAAATTGTTTGAAATGTAATTCCATATTACGCATTTCAGTTAATTCATTAAAAATTATCGACTCGAAGCGAAATTTAGAAATAGTTGTTTTTAAAAGGAATCGCTTTTAATGAAAAAAAGTTCAGAAAATCTTCTGAACTTTTTTATATAAATGGTCAATAATCATTATTGTTCCGGAATCCATACGCTTACATTTCCTGCAGGACAAGCAAATAATCCCCAACCATTTTCATCAATCTGCACTTTATGTTCAAATCTTCCGAGTAAATCGTAGAAAAACTGTCCCGCATAAGCTATACCCATTTCCATTGGTTTTTCATATTGGTCCTTATTGCTTAAGATTACCGCGCAACCTTTGTTAAAGCCGTCGCCTTCTCTCGTCCATCCCACACAATGTGCGTCCTCAAAATAATCTCTTTGCAAGCCGTAAGCATTTTCTTTTCTCGCTTTCAGAAGACCTTCGATGCCATCTACTTTATTTAAAAAGATTTCATAATCGTTTCCGTCATCACCTTTATCCCAATAGCTTGCACCGTACAAATCAGGGTAAAAAACACAAGGGTAGCCCTGTTCGCGAAGCAAAATAAAGGCATAAGCAAGAGGTTTGAACCAAGGTTCTACAGGTGCTTCCAATTCCTGCATAGGTTGCGTATCATGATTGTCAACTACCGTTACAGCTAAATCCGGACGTGCTGAAACTAAAGTCTGATCAAATATTTGTCTTAAATCATATTCACCTCCACTTTTAGATGCAACGTGAAAATTATGTTGTAAAGATGCATCAAAAAGGCTCATACAACCTTCTGTAGCATTGATGTAATCTAGCATTAGTGGTAAAAGACCTGGAGCCCAATATTCTCCCACAGCAAAAAGATTTTTTCCTGTATTCGAACGCAAAAGAGTGAGCCATTCTTTGTAAAAAGTAGGGGACTGATGTTTTACCGCATCCAAACGAACGCCATCAAAAAAGATTTGTTCGTGATACCATTTTCCCCAATAATTCAGTTCTTCGCGTACAAATTGATTTTCGTGGTTGATGTCGTTATACATCAGATAATCGTAATTTCCTTTCTCGAAACCAACCATTTCTTCCCAACTGTCAGCGTGGTCGTTAATAATTTTAAAAATGCCTTCGTGTTCACCTTCAGCATAATCTACCCCTGAAAAACACTGAAAATTCCATTGAAAATCTGAATATGTCGTTCCGCGTCCCGGAAATGTAAATTTGGTGTAGCTCTCAATTTCAAATGGTTCTGAAATGTTTTTTTCACGATTTTCAGGGTCAACTTTTACCACATGAAATGTTTCTGTTTCGTCACCTCCGGCTTTGTGATTTAGTACAATATCGGCAATTACGGAAATGCCTTTGCTTTGTAGAGTTTTGCAAACCTCTTGATACTGCTCTTTAGTTCCATATTTAGTTGGGATTCCTCCTTTTTGATCAAACTCTCCCAAGTCGAACAAATCATACGGATCATAGCCTACAGAATATCCGCCACCACTTGCTTTATAAGCCGGAGGAAACCATACTGCTGTAATTCCCAAATCCTGTAGCCAATCTGAAGAATCTTTTATATGGTTATAATGGGTTCCGTTACCTTCTGAATACCAGTGGAAACTTTGGAGCATTGTTGCGTTCATCGTTTATTTTTTTGTGATGCAAAGCTAAAGTTTTTAGCTGCGCAATTTGTTACACAATTTTTTAGGTTTTTTGTAAAAAAAAGACTGCAAAATGCAGTCTTGGTTATCATGAAGTATCGATTATTTATTGGCAATGATGTTCAAATCTAAATCTACGTCTTTAGAAATCATCCAGTCTTTTGGGTCGCCTTCAGTTCCATAAGCCAAGCCCCAATCTGCTCTGTTTATAGTAAACTTTGAAGTTAAAGATACTTGGTTTTCTTTGATGTCAACTTTTGCAGGGAAAGTTACATTCACCGTTTTACCTTTAATCGTAAGATTGCCACTCACTTGTTTATTAGCTCCTTCTACTTGGCTTTTTGGTGAATTTTGAGGCAGTTCTTCTATTTTAGTGATTTCAAATTTTACAGAAGGATATTTTGAAACATCAAAAAAATCAGGACTTTTTAAATGGTTATCTAAATCTATAGAAGTTTTTCCGTCACTTAATTTTGGGTCTACAGCAGTTGGATCCGTTAATAAAGTGTTGACATCAGAATTCAAAGTTCCTGCAGTGAGATTTCCATTTTCAACAGATAAGTTTCCTGTAGTTTTCATGATTCCAAATCTTGGATTTAATCCACCTTTATGATAAGCCGTCCACTTTACAACGCTTCCTTCTGTGTCTACGTTGAATGTTTCACCTTTTTGCTCTGCAACATTTTGTTCCGTTGAGGTTGTAGCGGTGTCAGTTTTGTTTTCTTTACAAGCCGCCAACATTAATGTCGATACTAAGGCTAAAATTGATATTTTTTTCATTTCTTATTTTTTTAAAATTCTATGTTACAAAGATAGACTCGGTTTTTTTCTTAAAAATTGATGTATGATAAGAAAGTAAAAGGGCAGAAAATAAAAAAATTGAAATATAACTTGATTGAAAAATTCAACTGGTTTTATATCACTAATATTCAAATTCAGGAAATGGAATTTTCAACTGTACTGAAATTTGCTTTTTTTCCTGTGTATTGAGGTTAGAAAGTGATAAACCTAATAATCTTACCGGTTTATCATAAGGACGCAGCTCCCATAATTGCTGTGCAGTCTCGTAAAAATCTTGAGCGTTGTCGTAGTACACTTCCTGTGTTTTGCTTCGTGTGTAAACCGAAAAATCTTTGTATTTAATTTTTAGGGTTAAAGTTTTGCCTTTAATGTTTTTTCTTCCAAGACGTTCTTCCAAATCTTCACTGATTATTTTCAGCTGCTTGAAAACAGCATCTTCGTCCAGCAGATTTTCCCAATAGGTTTCTTCTACACCCACACTTTTTTGAATTCTGTGAGGTTTCACCTCGCTTTTATGATTTCCACGAACAACGTTGTAATAGTAATTTCCGGACTTCCCGAAAAGGCGAATGAGGTCTTCAAGAGTTTTTTCCTTTAAATCTTTCCCGTTGAAAATGTGCATCTCGTGCATCTTATTGGCGGTAACTTTCCCAATGCCGTAGAATTTTTCAATCGGTAGTTGTTCCATGAAATCAATGATTTTGGAAGGGTGAATCGTTTTCTGTCCGTTAGGTTTGTTGTAATCGGAAGCTACTTTCGCCAGAAATTTATTCACAGAAATACCTGCTGAAGCGGTAAGTCCTGTTTTTTCATATATTTTCTGCCGTATTTCTCGGGCAATTTCGTTGGCAGACTCCATGTTTTTTTTGTTTTCAGTAACATCAAGGTAAGCCTCATCTAAAGAAAGAGGTTCTACCAAATCTGTATACTCATAAAAAATCTCACGTATTTGTTGTGAAATTTCTTTATAACGTTGGAATCTGGGTTTTACAACGATAAGGTGAGGACATAAATCCAAAGCTTTTCTTCCCGGCATTGCAGAACGAATCCCAAATTTTCTCGCTTCATAACTTGCTGCGGCAACTACACCATATTGTCCACCACCTACTGCAATCGGTTTTCCGCGCAGTTCAGGATTGTCGTGCTGTTCTACTGAGGCATAGAAAGCATCCATATCAACGTGTATGATTTTGCGGTGGGACATATTTTTCAAATTTATGAACTTTCATTGTTTTTGGGAAGAACTTTGAAAAATACAGCAAACCATTTAAAGGTTAAAGAATTGGGTTTTGTATGGACTTAAATAAAACCCACAAAAAAACTGATGATTCTTCATTCCATTTTTGCAAATTTCCTGCTGAATCATCAGTCATAAAAAGTTTCACTTTTTTGCCTTCAACTTTCTTTGGTCGCTTCCGGTTTATTTTTACGCTTCACCTTTCGGTTCAGATTTTCAAATAACTCCTCTGCAGTTAAATTCCGTTTAAGCAAGTGTGTCCACTTTCAGTTTTTTCTTCTTAAGTTCCGATTTTTGCATCAACCGCGTGGTTTTCAGCGCTAATGTTCTTTTAAGATTTTTAAACTTTTGGTTTTCACAACTTCAAAGTTTCAACTTCAACATCTTATCTTTGTTAATGTTTAGTATGTTGTCTTGCGACAAATCTTCACTCACTAACTTTGATTAAGATCCAAAGCTTACTGCTTAAATTTGAACAGTTGTAAAACTTACGTTTTTAAACTTTTTTATTCGTTACCTTTCGGATTTGATTGTGTTTTTCGAACCTTTCGGTTCTCAAACTTTTTTAGTTCAAATTTTTGAATGTCAGATGATTAACCCGGAGGTGAATGGTCTTCCTTTCAACAGTTAGGCTTTATTGTTGATGTAAAATTGCAATCTAAAAACCAAATTTCCAAATAAAAATGTGCGTTTTTATCAATAATCAATGAGTAGTGTTTGCACATCGTTTTGTGGAAAGTTATTGCTTGACTATTAATGACTTGTAATATTTATTAACAATAAAATGAAATTATTGCAATTTAATGTTTTTGTGAAATTTCATATTTATTTGTTAAAAATATGAACCTATTTATGCGAGATATTGATTTTATTTTAAAAAATAATGCAAAAAACACATCAAAAAGATGTGTTTTTTTATGGTTTAAAACTGATTTATAAGCTATTTAGTTGATGGAGTAATTTTTTACAACACCTTTTACAATCTTTATTACGTTGGGCATGGCTTTGTCGGCTGCAGCCAAAACCTCTTCATGGGAAACTGTAAATGCAATTTCAGGTCCGCCAACATCTGTTATAATAGAAATTCCGAAGCAGTTCATCCCCTGATGTTTAGCAACAATCACTTCAGGAACGGTGCTCATTCCTACAGCGTCTCCACCAACAGCACGAACCATTCCGTATTCTGCAGGAGTTTCAAATGTAGGTCCTTGTAATGCCAAATAAACACCTTTATGAACTTTAATGTGTTCTTCTTTTGCAATAGTTTCTGCTAGAGCCAACATTTTTTTATGGTAAGGTTCACTCATATCTACGAAACGAGGACCAAATTCATCAAGGTTTCTCCCTCTCAAAGGATGTTCTGGCATCATATTGATGTGATCACTAATGAGCATAATATCTGCTACTCTGAAGTTAGGATTTACACCGCCGGAAGCATTGGAAACAATAAGATTTTTAATTCCTAAAAGATGAAAAACACGAAACGGGAATACCACAGTTTGCATATCGTGACCTTCATAATAATGGAATCTCCCGCTCATCATCAAAACTTTTTTTCCTTCTAGTGTTCCGTATATCAGTTTTCCGCCGTGTCCTTCAACGGTTGTTTGCGGAAAATTGGGAATATCTTGATATTCTAAAGTATGAATGGCTTTTACTTCATCCTTCAAAGCACCTAATCCTGAACCTAAAACAATAGCAAAATCAGGAACTTCCTGAATAATATTTTTGATGAATGTTGCGGTTTCTTTAATTTTTTCTAACATAATCCAAAATGGTTTGGTTAAATTCTTCTTTGTTATCAATGTTCACATTGATGGGCCAATAATAAACCAGCTCTCTTAAGTAGTCGAAAGTTTTCAGACGTACATAATCTTTTTCTGTAGTGAGGATCAGTTTGTATTCACCAAGTTTTTTATATTCAGAAAGAATGTTTTTAATATCCTGGTCGCTAAAATTGTGGTGATCCTTAAATTTTAGGTGCTTGACACGTTGCGAAAACTTTGCAAGGTGATTAATCAGAGGTTTAGGGTTTGCAATGCCTGTAACTAAAAGAATATCATAGTAAGCGAGATTATTATCGGGCAATTTTTTTTCAATGCCATACACATGTTCATCATAAGAAATGGAAGAAAAAAACACCTTCTGATAATGTTGCGGACGAATTCTTGAGATATAATATTGCTTTTTTTCCTCAGTAAGGTCATCAGGAGATTTGGAAACCATAATGATGTTAGCTCTTTTTGCGCCACTTCTGCTTTCGCGCAAATCGCCTGCAGGTAAAACAAAATCTTTAAAATAGGGATCATTGTAATCCGTCATCAGAATACTGAATCCGGGTTTTATAGCTCTGTGTTGCATGGCGTCATCCAAAATCAGAACATCCAGATCCATATCTTCAATAATTTTTTTAGCTCCCGGAACTCTTTCTTCAGACACACCAATTACAAATCGGTTTTTAAATCTTTCAAAAAGCTGCATGGCTTCATCACCCACTGTTTTGTAGTTGCTATCGTAATTGGTGATGCCATAACCTTTGGTAATTCTTCCGTAACCGCGGGAAAGAACTCCTGTTCTGTAATATTTTGATAAAAAATCAGCCAGATACATTACCATAGGGGATTTTCCGCTGCCACCGACAGATAAATTGCCTACATTAATAATCGGCGTTCTGAATTTTGTAGTTTTAAAAATCCCCAGATTATAAAATGTATTGCGTACAGCAGTTGCCAGATTATAACCCAAAGAAAAAGGGTAGAGATACCATCTTTTCACGTAAAAATCTTTAATTTTTTCTCACTAAAAGGTGCTTTACCTTTTTGGTTTTTATGCCCTGCAAAATTAAGGTTTTACTCCAAGATTTAATTGTTTTTAAGTGCTGAAATTATCCACAATTTTTAAAACAAAAAACCTCTGCTATCAGAGGTTTTTATGTGGAGCTGGAGAGATTCGAACTCTCGTCCAAACAAGCAATACGCAAGCTTTCTACATGCTTATTTTACCTTTAATTTTCGTTCGTAAGCAGAGGGTAAACACCCAACTTAAGACTTATCTTCTAAGATTTTCGTTCCCAAACCGAAGACTTTCGGGACTTATTTTCGCATTTTCTATGCCTCGTGCTCAAACGCCGCGAAACCGAGCTTTTGCGAGACATCTTGTTTCCTTACTATACTTCGGGAAAAATGTTAATCCTACTAAACTTCAGATTAAGCAGCAAGAGCATACTCTTCGTTGCCAGTTAAATTCTACAGCAAGGGATTATAGAGATCGCGCTGTGGTTCTCTGCATGCTTACTTACCCATTGGTCTTGCTGTCGAAACCGGTCAGCCCCATTTTTTATGAATAAGAGTGCAAAAATACAGAAAAAAATTATTCCAAACTTCAAAACAAGTCTTTTATGTTTTATAAGGAGCTGTTTCCGGCTTTCACTACTCGCTTTTTTGTTTGGCCAATGCTTCTTCTCCCCAAAACAAAAAGAGCTTAAACATGCCGTTCAATCCGGGCTATATTTGATAAACCTTCTAACAATATTTTAACTAAAAATGAAATCGCAAATTCCCAAAAATTCTTAAAAGCCGTTAATCTCTTTTAAACTTTGATGGTGAAGAAGTTATATGGCATTTAAACCTCCAAAACAAGTTTAATTTTACTCAAAAAATTAATCATCATTTGAAACAAAGTCTATTTTCTGTTTTTATCATTCTCGCAGTGCAGTTTTCAGCACAAACAATTACAGGAAGAATCGTTACGGACGGTGTTACACCCTTGTCATCGGTTTTGGTAATTAATATGAAAAACAATGAGAAAACTTCTTCTAATCACGAAGGTTTTTTTAGTATATCTGCCAATGTAAATGATGAATTGCGGTTTATTAGAAGTGGTTTTCAAAGAAGTACGGCAACAATTAACTCTTATCAAACATCGCTTCTTATTAATATGGTTCCCGCTTATCACGATATAGAAGAGGTTGAGGTTAGTTTTACACCCACCGGAGATTTAAAAAAAGATAATACCAAAGTAGAAAATAAAAAGAAAGTAGCGCTTACCAATGATATAGCGCATTATATTCAAAAAAAATCGGATGCTTCCATCACAAAACCAAAAGTAGGAGATTTTGTTCAACCTGTTGGTAAAGGATTTCAAACATCTAAAATAGGTTATAAGTGGGAGATTTTAGATTTAATAAATTTTCTAAAAATTACTTTGGGTGAAGAATATTTTAATACCATGGGTTTACATAAAACAGAAATTGAAGCTTTTATAAACTATGTTTTAAAAGATTTTGAAAAAACAAATATCCTAAGGTTCGGCAATTGCAACTCTTCTGATGTTGGAAGATTTATGGTAGCGGCGGAACAAAAACTTAAATCATATAAGTCCTTAAAACATTAATAAAATCACTATGAAAAAAATATTTTACATTTTTATGCTTTTTGTATCGGGTATAGCCAGCGCTCAACAATATATTATCGGCAAGGTTACTACAGATATTGATACGCATGTGCCGGGAGTAACAGTGTTCAACTTAAGGACAGAAGAAATGGTGCTGACCGACAGAAACGGGCAGTTTATCATAAAAGCAAATACAACCGATGAGTTAAGGTTTGTGAAACAAAATTTTGATCGGGTTTCAGTAAAAATTAAGGCTGAAGATTTCACAAAACCGATGAGTGTCTCAATCCAACTTTTGCCACAAATGATTGAAGAAGTTGAAATCGCTTTTAAACCCACCGGAAATCTTAAAAAAGATGTTCGCTCTCTGGATCGTCCAAGAGTAGAAGCCTTGAATAATGCATTAGCCAATAATATGAAATTGTCACCTTCTGTAGCCTATCCTTCCAATAAAATGCCTTCCACTTTATCGATGGGTCCAAACTTCAGTGCAGGGCAAGTGCCTTTGTTTTCGATTGGTGGAGAAGGAGGTTTATTAGGCGCATTAATAAACACGATTGGTAGAAAAGCGCGACCTGCGAAAACCACTCCCGATTATTTAGAAAGACAGGCATTTTATAAAAAAGTAAAAGAATCTGTAAATCTGCAGTATTTTTATGATCACGGTATAGATGAGTATGAGTTCGAGATGCTCGTGGTTTATACAGATAACAAATACAATTTAGCGAAGAATTACCGAACCGCATTCAATAAAACGACTATTGAGAACTATCTGAAAAATGAATTGAAATCCTTTATCAGTACAAAACTAAGCCCGTCACAAAAGCCTTCTTAAAAATGTTAAAAAAATTATAAAACAATGTTAATGAAATCTTAAAATTTGGAATGACATTTGATATCTTGTAATTACAAAAAAATTATAGAACAATAAAAAAATCAAATCACTTCAAAAATTATGAACAAAAACATTATGGCTATTGCTATAGCATCTTTAGGTTTTGTGATAGGGCTTGCGCTTTTGGGCAGCGCCATCAAAAACAGAAATAAATCTGAAAACACCATCTCTGTTACCGGTTTGGGAACGAAGAAATTTACTTCAGATCTAATCACTTGGGATGGTAATTTTTCCCGGAACAGTTTTGAGCTTCAAAGTGCTTACAACGAACTTTCAGCAGACCGTAAAGTAATATCGGATTACCTTATTTCTAAAGGTATTAAGCAGAACGAAATGGTATTTTCTGCAGTAGACATCCAGAAACAATACCGTTACGATACTGATGCTAATGGTAGAAGTGTACAAACTTTTTCTGGGTATCAATTGTCGCAAAAGGTTTCTATTGAAAGCAAAGAAGTGTCAAAAATTGAAAATATCTCCAGAAACATTACCGAAATCATCAACCGTGGCATTGAATTTACTTCTTCACCACCCAATTATTTCTACACTAAACTTGCTGAAGTGAAACAACAAATGATTGCCGATGCTACAAAAGATGCCAAACAACGCGCCGAAAAAATTGCAGAAAATGCAGGTTCTGATTTAGGAAATCTAAAAAAAGCAACGATGGGAGTTATACAGATTACCGCACCAAACTCCAACGAAGATTATTCATACGGTGGAACCTTCAATACACAATCCAAAGAAAAAGAGGCGAGTATTACTATTAAGTTAGAATATGAAGTGAATTAAAATCAGGATGTAGAATGTTGAAAATTAAATTTCATATCATTCACATCGGTATACTACATCATAAATTTCATCACGAATCCAATCCAGTTTTTCAGGCTGAAAGTTTGCTAACAGCCACAGATCAACTGGATTTTTTTCTTTATCATAAGGCGGTTGTTTATAATTTGTTTCTACAATCTCAAAACCGTTTCTCTTATAGAATTCAATCCTGCGTTTTGCAGTTTCGTCTAAAGTTTCAGGCTCAGATTCAAGAATAATTTTAGAATAATCACGGAATAAATCTTTTATAACATCCGCCCCAAATTTTTGGCTTCTAAATTTAGAGAAAATCTCAAAATGTTCTATAAAGACAAACTCTGTAAGTTCCCAAGCAATGATATAACCGATGTATTGCAAATCTTTCAGAACCGAAAATACTTTTACATTTCCGTTAGCAAAAAGACTGTTAAACTGCTTTTCACTTCTTCTCTCGTCTTTGGGAAATGATTGGATGTAAGAGTTGTAAATGTCTTTAGCTCTAAAATCTTCTGCTGATGTAATGTGGATGAATTCCATTTTTATAAAAATAATTTGAATGTCCGCTTTTTGCAAAAAATGAGTAATTGTCATTCTGAATGAAGCGAAGCTTAATGAAGAATCTTTTGATTATCAAAGAGATTCCTCCTTCGTCGGAATGACAAATTCGCTTCAAAAAGCAAATTATGATATAAAACGAACATTCATAAAAAATAATGAAACAAAATTAATCTTAAAATGAAGTCTTAAATTACAGGTAAAGCGAAAAAAATTACATCTTAAAGGTCAAAAACACTTGGTCTTCTGGTAACGAAAATGTCTTTTACCCAAAGAGAAAACGCTAAAACGAGATATACCAAAAAGAAAAAACCTACCGTAGCAAACGTAGAGTAGATGAAGAATACCCGCAATTTAGAAACCGGAATACCCAATTTTGCACCCATTCTGGTAAGCGTACCAAACCATTCACGTTCTACTTTGTGACGGATGTTGGTAATAAATTTAGGTTCAGTCATATTTGTTTAAAGCATCTTGTGATTAGGTTAGCAAAGATATAAATCTATTTTTTGATTTATTCCTTTATTAATTTATAAAATATACTGCAATTTAGACAATTTTTCGGCGCACAAAAAGTTTTGAAATGATAAATATAAGCTTGTGTTTCCAAGCTGTTTTTGATCTCGGTGCCAAGTTTTTTCCAACCTTTTATGATGGTGTTGTCTTCGGCAGAAATTTCACGGTAAAAATCCAAAATTTCTTCAGTTATTTCTTCGTTATGATACTTGTGATAGGTATATTTAATAGGTAAAACCGCATTGATAATAAGAATTTCAACAAAACTTTTTGTTAAGAATTTTTCATGGTTGCTTTCAGAAATTTTACCAAAATTGTAATGGTTATCCCAATATTTCGAAGCTTTTATTTTGTGAAAGATTTCTAAAAGTTCAGCGCTGGTTTTAGCTTCAATTATTTTTGAAAATAAATTAGGCTCCTGATGATAAAGGTTTGCCAGTTGCGAAAGCCTGATGGTTGGGAAATTCGGAGGTCTCAATCTTAAGAATTTTGGATTGAACTTAATCTCTGGTAGTTGAAATTTAGTTTTCAGGAAATCGTATTCTCTTTTCCAAATTTTCATTTGTTCATCCTCATCATTATCAAGCCAGTTCGAAATTCCAAATAAAAGTGCTTCCAACTGAGTTTCGTTTTGTCTAATTTTATTGATGACTTTAAAATCAATGCTTTCACCAATCTGTTTGAAAATTGGAGCATTTACTTTCAACCCAAATGCATAAGCCAAGTAGTGAAACAATACCGCTTCATAGTTGTTTTTGAAGTTTTTGAGACTGTCTTCAATTTCCAAAGACTTTTCATCGAGCTTTTTGAGGAGTTTTTCTTCAGCAAACTGAAACGGAATTTTCTTGGCATCGAAAATTTTTTCACATGGGATAAATTCGTTTTCCTCAAGCAGTTGTTTGTATTTCCAAAGGGTTTCTTGGTCAATACAATTTTTCAGTTCAAGAGTTGGAATGTTTTTACGAGTTAGTTCCTCAATCTCCACATCGTTTTGGTAAACCACGTGTAGGATAAGGTTTTCGAAATTCGGATCAATAGAGTGGTTATGGAAAATCCAATCGGAAGATTTTATGTGAAGTTCAATATTTCCTACTAAAGTTAAACCTTTGGTTTTGATTTTTGCAAAGAGAAAATCTGGTCCGGAATCATTGTTCCACTTTCCAAAATCAAGAATTTCAATTGCATGTCCTTCTGTACTTTTAAAATCAAAATTCTTAAAAATCTTGTAATTCCAGAGATATTGAAGGAGCTTTTCTGTCATTTATAGTTACGAATTGGAGTGACGATATTGGTGAATTTTTATCTATTTACTTTAATTCTGTTTCTTAAAATTCACAATCGTTTCTTCATACATTTTTTCATAAATCGGAAGAATGTTCACCAAATCGAATTTAATCGCTTGTTCTTTGGCATTTTTCTTCATTTTTGCCAGAAGTTTTTCGTCGCTTAAAAGTTTGATGGTATAATTTGACATAGCTTCTACATTTCCAATCTCCGCTAAAAATCCTGTTTCACCTTGAATGTTCACTTCCGGAATGCCTCCTGCATTAGAACTGATAACAGGATTTTCGGCAGCCATAGCTTCGAGTGCAGCCAAACCAAAACTTTCCTGTTCTGATGGCAATAAAAACACATCAGAAAGCTGAAGAATTCGGTATAGATCGTTCACTTTTCCAAGAAGGCGAATTTTATCTATCAACTCTGGATTTTCTTCAAGAAATTGATTGATTTTTTCCATATCAGGACCTTCACCTATGATAATCAGTTTCGATTTTACGTGGTTATTCACGGTTTTAAAAATCGTTAAAACTTCCTCCACACGTTTTACCGGACGAAGATTGGAAACGTGAATCAAGATTTTCTCATCCTCATTAGCAAACTGGCTTCTTTGGCAGCTTTCAATATCTTCAAATTCAGAATTATCAATAAAATTGGTAATTACCTGAATGTCTTTTTTGATGTTGAAAAACTTCAAAGTGTCTGCCTTCAAACTTTCAGAAACCGAAGTTACAGTATCACTTTGGTTGATGGAAAATTCTACTGCGTGTTTGTAACTCGGGTGTTGTCCTACTAATGTAATATCTGTTCCGTGCAGTGTGGTTACCAGCGGAATATCTTTGCCTTCCTCCTTCAACATTTGTTTTGCCGTGAATGCAGCATAAGCATAAGGAATGGCATAATGTGCATGTAGCAAATCGAGTTTATAAAGATTTACCACACGGTATATCATCGAGCTTAAGGCAATATCATAGGGCTGATATTGGAAGAGAGGATAGGTCTGTACATTTACCTTATGAAAAAAAATATTAGGATTGGTAATATCTAAACGAGCCGGCAAATTATTGGAAATAAAGTGCACTTCATAGCCCTTTTTAGCTAGAGACATCCCTAATTCTGTAGCAACAATTCCGCTTCCACCGTAAGTTGGGTAACAAAGTATTCCGATTTTCATTTTTTAGTTTTGTTTCTCACAGATTGCTAATTTTGAAAGTTCAATTTTATATGTTGAATCTGTAATTCGTTTTAATTTAACTTATTTGTTATTTCAAAATAATCGTCGCTCTATCGATTTCAGGCTTTTTCGAATTCATATCCATTCCCATTCCTGCTTTCAGTTTGTCGTTTACCAAAACAGGAAGCCTGCCGTGAATTTTGGTTTGTCCGTTCAGTGCTTTTGCTGTTGCAGTCATGGAATCGTCGTTGTTTTCATAAGATACTAACACGGTAGAAATTTTAGAAATATCCACATCTTTCAAGGCGTAAGCCGAACCAAAAACATTTAGAATAACATTTTGATTTTTGCTTAAATCTGCCAAGATTTTCTTCGACGAATCTGAAATTTTATAAGGTTTATATGCGGTTGAATTGTCTTTATGAAAACCAACAATCACTTTAGAATTTGGTGGTATAGTTGAAATTTCATCGGATTTTTTCACAATCACAGTGGTTTCGAGATTCAGTTGATTGGCAAAAGTTTGGTAAGGTGCTTCTTCCAAAGGAACATAATAATAATTTTCCTTACAGTTCAGTGGAAGTAGTTTACTATCATCTTTAATCAGTGTTAAAGCATTGGCATACATTTTCTGTACGATTTTCGTGTGGCTGTCGTTATTCAGATCGTTGTTGATGTTTTCTGGATTTTTTGGTTCATTTTTCGTTAAACCTAAATAGTATTTGGTTAAAAGAATTTTTTTCACACTTTCTTCCACTCGGTTTTGTGAAATTTCCCCTTTATCAATAGCTTGTTGAATAAGACGCTTGCCTTCTTTCACACCATCAGAAAAAAGCATAATGTCGTTACCGGCTTTGAAGGCTAACGCATCCAATTCTCCCGGTTTGTAGCGCTTTGCAACTGCGCCCATATTAAGAGCATCTGTTATGATAAGACCTTTGTAACCATATTTTTCTTTCAGAAGTCCTGTGATAATACTTTTTGAAACGGAAGCAGGAATTCCACTTTGTTTTTCCAAAGCAGGAACATAAAGATGCGCCACCATAACGCCACCAATTTCTTTATCCATCATCGTTTTGAAAGGTGCAAGTTCTACTTCATTCAATCTCTTCAAATCGTGGGAAACTACCGGTAAATCGTGGTGAGAATCGGTACTGGTATCACCATGTCCGGGAAAATGTTTTATAGCTGCCAGAACATTTTTGTTCTGAAGGCCTTCTGCATAAGCCTGAGCTGATTTTACTACATTTTCAACTTCTGATCCGAAACTTCTGTTACCAATGATGGGATTGTTTGGATTGGTATTGACGTCTACAACAGGAGCAAAATCCCAGTTGATGCCCATTCTTTTTGCATCATCTGCAATTTTTGCTGACATTTCTGTAATCAAACTTTTATCTTGTATAGCACCCAATGTCATCGCCCAAGGAAATTTTTTGGCTGCTGCAATTCTTTGAAAAAGCCCCCATTCTGCATCCATCCCAATCATCAACGGAACTTTCGATTTGCTTTGAAATTCATTAACGAGGTTGATTTCTCTTGCTGCATCATCCTGCATTAAGATAAGACCGCCAAGTTTCTCATTAGTCACAAGATTTCTAACGCCGTTGATATGGTCTTCACCTTTGTTGGTGTACAATGCTACAATAAACAATTGCCCGAGTTTCTCATCCTGCGAAAGTGAATTGTATGTCTTGTTGACCCAATCATTAGCCTTAGACAAATCTTCTTTCGATATGTTTTTGGGTTTGTACTGTCCGGATAAGCCTGCGTTAAGTGCTACTATAAAAAGGGTTATGATGCTTATGAATTTCAACTTCATTATTTTAAATTTTATCTTATCAACAAAAATACACTTTTTAAACTTTTCTTGGCCTTTAACGTGTTTTAATCTTTGGCACTTGTTTTGGATAATTGCAGATATTAACAATCTAATTTTTGTAAATTATGAAAAAACTATTTTCTTTTTTAATGATAGCGATGCTAGGTTTTCTGTTTGTTAGTTGTACAACAGAAAGTAGGGACAATATTGATAACGATACTTATTCAAAAGTATATGATGTAACTGCAAATTTCCAGAATACAAATGGCAAATATGTTATTTCTAGATCGCTAAGTATAGCTTCTACAGACGTTGTATTGGTTTACAGAAGAAGTGGCGTTGATGGAAATAATTCCGTTTGGCAACAGATCCCAAGAACCTTATTTTTGAATGAAGGTGAGCTGGATTACGATTTTGATTTTACAAAGAATGATATCGGAATTTACGTCGGAGGTAATTTTAATATTGGAGCGCAGCCTTCAACCTTCCAAAACAGCTATATCAATAATCAAACTTTTAGAGTTGTTCTGGTTCCTGCTTCTGCCGGTGCAAGAATGAATGTTGATCATTCTGATTATGATGCTGTTATTAAGCATTATAATATTGATGACAGCAAAGTGAAAAGCCTTTAACATACAATTTTGAATGTTTATAATCCCGTTATTTAGCGGGATTTTTTGTTATTTGGGGATTTCTTATCTTTGATATCAATTTTTTAAATACAAAATAATGAGCGTTCACATCAGTGCCAAAAAAGGAGAAATAGCAAAAACGGTCTTACAACCGGGAGATCCTTTAAGAGCAAAATTTATAGCAGAAAATTATCTTACTGATCCAAAATTAGTAAGCCAAACCAGAAATATTTTTTATTACACCGGAAATTATAAAGGCAAATCCATAACGGTTGGCGCAAGTGGAATGGGAATTCCGAGCATCGGAATTTATTCTTATGAACTTTTTACAGAATATGAAGTGGAAAATATTGTTAGAATTGGTACTTGTGGTGCGTATACTTCCGAACTAAAATTATTTGATATCTTAAATGTTGAAAATGCTGCGAGTGAAAGCACTTATGCAAAATTTGCTTGGGAAATCGATGAGGAATTGATTCCACATCAAGGACCACTTTTTACTGAAATTAATAATACCGCACAACAACTTGATTTGAAAACCATTCCAACAAATATTCATACGAGTGATATTTTCTACAGAAAAAACCCTGATGTGCCACAAATTGCTACAAAATATAATTGCCTGGCAGTAGAAATGGAAGCTTTTGCACTATTTGCTAATGCAAAGCATCTTGGCAAAAATGCGGCAACCATCCTTACAGTATCAGATATTATCCCAACACGAGAACAGATTTCTGCTGACGAAAGAGAACGAGCATTGAGAACGATGATGGAGCTCGCTCTGGAATCCGCTCTTAAATTTTAAATGTCTATTTATCAGAATTTAATAAGTGACCGAAGTAAGTCTTTTTTACCTTAAGGTAATCCCGGCTTTCATCGGTCGCTTCTATTTGTAGCGGTATGCGTGAATTCAGAATTATATCGCTTTCTTCTACAAACTTCATTTTGTCCGGATTATTAGTAAGAAGATTTACTTCCTTCACACCTAAATCCTTTAAAATTTCAATAGCAACGGAAAAATCACGATCATCTGCAGGTAATCCTAATTGTAGATTGGCCTGAACAGTATCCAAACCCTTTTCCTGCAAAGCATAGGCACGAAGTTTATTGATAATTCCTATGTTTCTGCCTTCCTGTCTTAAATAAACAATAATACCACCGTGATGATGGATGTATTGCATGGCATAATCTAATTGTTGCCCACATTCACATTTTTTGGAATGAAAAACTTCTCCGGTGATACATTCTGAATGAAAACGCACATTTACAGGTTTTGAAAAATCTGTTTTCTCTGCAACCATTGCAATGTGAGGCATCCAGTTGGTTTCATCTTCAGAATATGCTATCATTTTGAAAATGCCAAACTCTGTCGGAACATTCGATTCCGCTTGTTTTTTGATCATTTGAAAAGATTATAGGGCTAAGTTAAAGATTTTTTACTTGATAGAATCTTTCTTCAAGGATTCGAGTTGAGAAATATTACTTTTAATACGAACAAGATATCGATTAATAACCTCGTCATCAGTTGTATTGAGGTATTTTCTAAGTTTTTGAATCTTTTTATAGGATTTTTCTATATTGAAAAGAGAATTTTCCTGTCCAACAAGATTATAAGCCTGCACTGCATATACATATTCTTTAACATAGAATTTCAGTTGGCTTACTTCCTGATTAAGTGCTGAATTTTCAAATTTCGGAAATGTTGAAATTTGATTGCTTAGTTCCGAAGAATAAAAATCTGTCCCGGTTTTATTATTAAATCTACCTGGGAAAGTATTAATATTAATTTGTGATTTTGAATTATTAAGATTTTCGGAGATAGGGGAAACAGAGATTTTCTCCGTGGAACACGAAGATAATAACAACATCAAAACCAATACCCGTAAAAATCTCATTCCTTTTTGTATCATTTGATAAGGATTGAGTTAAGAATTCCCTCTTTCATTCACTGCTTAAAACTTTATCTTAACACCTTCCGTTCAATTAATACAACGAAGGAAACTCGCTGTAGAAAAGGCTTAAAGTAAGTAATATATTGAAAACAGATGGGTTTGTCTGTTTGTAGTTTGACTTAATTATTCAGTAACCTAAAAATGCTTCCAAACAATTATTACTCAACACCATTGAACGGAATTAATCCGGCTCATAACATACAAATGCTGTTCCAAACTCTCATTAGTTAAGTAAGATAGAAGAAATGTTAGTTGTCTTTTTTATCTTCTTTTTTATCCTCGTCCTTTACAGCGTCTTTAAACTCTTTAATGCCTGAACCTACACCTTTCATCAGTTCAGGGATTTTTTTAGCACCAAATAAAACAATGATAATCAGTGCGATAATTAATATTTCTTTGAAACCAAACATGTTCTTATATATTATTAAATAGATTACAAATTTATAATAAATTTCATCATCTCAACCATCCCATTGGATCTACAGGTGTAGTACCGTTCCAAATCTGGAAATCCAAAGTGTATGAGCCATCGAAATCTGCACCAACAGTACCAACAGGTGCACCTGCAGAAATTTTTTGATTTGGTGATACCGAAGTAGTCTCAAGGTTAGAGTATATTGTGAAATAAGTGCCGTGCCTCACTACAACTGTTTTCGTTCCACCATCTACGAATACCCTTGTCACTTCACCAGGATATACACATTTAGCAACAGTTCCTTTAGATACTGCGATTTTGATACCCGTATTTTCTTCAACAATATTTTTGAAAACAGGGTGAGGCTGTCGTCCAAATCTGTGGGTAATGTTTCCGTAAACCGGCATTGATAAATTTCCACGGTTTGCTGCGAAGTTTCCTGCAGATGTTGCACCAACGCCATAATTGGTCATTGTTTTTGCTTCTGCAGCCTTTTTAGCATCCTCGTTTTTCTTAGCAAGTTCTGCTTCAGCTGCTCGTGCTGCTACTGCTTTGTCTGCTGCAGCTTTTGCTCTTTCGGCTGCTTCTGCGGCATCTTTTGCGGCAGCTAATCTTCGTGCTTCAGCTTTCTCAGCTTCAGCAGCTTTTTTAGCGTCCTCAAGTTTTTTAGAATCTGCTGCGGCAGCAATTTTAGCTCTTTCGGCTTCTTCTGCAGCTTTTTTATCAGCGATTTCTTTTAGTCTTCGGGCTTCTTCGTCGGCTTTACGTTTTGCTTCTGCAGCAGCAGCGATTCTTGCACGGTTTTCGGCATCAATTCTGGCTTTTTCTTTTTCAGCAGCAATTCTTGCGATACGTTCTTTTTCTAAACGTTCTTTTCTTTCGGCTTCTTCTTTAGCTTTTGCCAACCTCATTTCTTCAGCAATGATGGCTCTTAATTTGGCCTCAAGATTTTTAGATTCGGTTTGCTTTTGTTTTAGTTCTGTTGTAAGTTGCGCTTCATTTTTCTTGAAGTTAGCCAATAGAATTTCCTTTTGCTTTCTTTCAGCCTCAATCGTAGAAAGTTCTTTTTTCTGTGATATGAGAATGGTATTTTTATCGTTGACAGATTTTTGTCTCGAGGCAATATTTTTTTGAATTTTTGTAGCAACACCCATTATTTCTGCTGCTTTTCTGTCCTGAAAGTCAGAATAACTTTTCAAATACTGCACTCTTCTTATGGCTTCACCCAAATTTCCTGAAGACAGGATGAAGGTTACTTTATTCTGTACACCTTTATTTTTATAGGCTTTTACTAAAACATCAGCATAGTTTTTTCTTAAAATAGCAAGCTCCCTTTTTTGACGGTTAATCTCAAGTTGTTTGAGGTAAATGTCATCCTCGATTAGCTTTTTTTCCTTTTGGGTGTTGGTATAAACCTTCTCGCGGAGCACAATTTTTTTCTGCACATCAGCAAGATATGCCAATGAGAGTTTAGCTTCATTTTTTGTTTTGGCTAAATTGGCATTTATGGTTGCGATTTGTTTTTTAAGTTCGTTGTTTTGCTTTTGGAGTTGGGTCTTTGTCTGCCCAAAACTCAAGCAAAAAGATATGATTGCTAAAAATAAATATATTCTCTTTTCTGTCATCTAATATTCACTTTAGTGTAACCGGTTGGTACAGAATATGGTGTCTGCATTTTTGAAAAGTCAAATTTCGTGTTTTCAATAAGAACCTGACCGTTTTTTTCGCCTTTTATAATTATTTTAACATTTTTCGGGAAGCGTTCTGTACCGAATGTTTCCCAGTTAGAATAGTTTACTTCAAGGCTGTTGTTGCTGTTAATTTCCTGCAATATTACTTTATTTAAATCAAAAACGGAACTGTAATCCAAACTAATTTTATATTCCGTTGTCTTTCTGTTGGATGTAACCTTTTGATTTTTAGTAGAATTCAACGAATAACCTTGGATGTTTTTTGTTAAAACAAAATCTTGTGAATTTACAGGTACAAATGTTTTTCCTACCAATAAATTTTGCAAAGCACTATAATTGATAAAATTGACATTCAGTAGATTATTCAAATAAGAAAAATCAGATTCTATATAGTTCTTATTCCACTTTTCGTAAGCCTTAATTCCTTCTGGTGTTGCTATACCTCTGGCGATATTAATAAGGACAGACATGTTCATCCAAACTTTTTGTCCGTTTTCAATATAAATGGTAGCATCAATGGTTGGAATATTATTTCCTGTTTGCGCATCAATTCTGCTGTTAATTTTTACCTGACTGAATTCAGATTTTTTGGTAACAGTATTGATAAATGCTTTATTGGATACAGGCGCTTTTACATCAACTGGTTTTTGTTCTGTAACAGTTTGGGTTTTGCACGACCAAAGCATTATGGATGCAAAGGCTACGAAAATATATTTTTTCATTTCTTTAAATTTTATTGTAAAAACTTACAATATTAAAGCCAAAACACACAAATTGCTTTGTGTGTTTTGATCATCACTAAATGGTGATTTCAATTATTTTGATAAAAAGTCTAGCACTGAATAATCTCCCAAAGAAATCTCACGCGAAACTCCAAAATATTGTGCGTTGTTTCCAATCATCGAATTACTGAGGTTTCCGTGATTGATAAGGGTGTTTTCCTGAATTAGTGAATTATCAATGTTAGAATTTACGATTTTTGTGCCGTTTCCAAGTGATACAAAAGGTCCGATTTTAGAATTTGTAATCTCCACATTTTCACCAATGAAACAAGGTTGAATAATTAATGACGTTTCAATTTTTGCAGAAGCCGGAAATTTGGAAAATTCTTCTTTTTCATAGCCCAAAATTTTGCCGTTGGTTTCTACAGTTGCGTTTTTGTTACCACAATCCATCCAATCATCAACTTTTCCGAGAGAGAATTTCGCCCCTTTTTGACGAAGATTTTCTAAAGCAGTAGTTAATTGATATTCACCACCAACTTTGATATCATTCGACATAATGTAATTGATTTCATCCATCAATTTTTCGGCAGATTTGAAATAATAAATTCCAATAATGGCTAAATCCGAAACGAAAGTTTTTGGTTTTTCTACAAAGTCTGTTATAAAACCATAATCATCTAACTTTACCACACCAAAAGCAGAAGGGTCTTCTACTTTTTTCACCCAAATGACGCCATCAGAATTTTTATCTAAATTGAAATCGGCGCGGAATAAAGTATCGGCAAAAGCAACAACAACGTCACCTTGCATTGAATTTTCTGCACATTTTATAGCGTGAGCTGTTCCCAGAGGTTCATCTTGTGTATAGATGCTTCCTTTAGCGCCAAGTTTGGCTGCAATTTGAAGCAGAGATTCTTCTACTTCAGGACCGAAATCACCTATGATAAAAGCGATCTCATCAATGTTTTCACCTGCAACTTTTGCAATGTCTTCTACAAGTCTTTGTACAATTGGTTTTCCTGCAATTGGGATTAATGGTTTAGGAACAGTTAAAGTATGAGGCCTTAATCTTGAACCTCTTCCTGCCATTGGAACGATTATTTTCATAATTTTTTTGTGCTTTTAAGCATTAATGTTTTCAAATATTAATGGGATGTGCTGCCGAATCCACCTTCGCCACGATCAGTGCTGCCAAGTTCAAACACTTCTTCCCATACAGCACATTCATGTTTTGCAAATACCATCTGTGCAATTCTGTCACCATCATTCACTATGAATTCACTGTCTGACAAATTTACTAAAATTACACCGATTTCACCTCTGTAATCCGCATCAATTGTACCGGGAGTGTTTAATACTGTGATTCCGTTTTTTAATGCAAGTCCACTTCTTGGACGAATTTGCGCTTCGTAACCTTCCGGAAGTTCAATGTAAAGCCCTGTTGGAACCAATTTTCTTTGCAAAGGCTGTAGTGAAACAGAATCTTCAAGATTTGCATACAAATCCATTCCTGCGGCACATTGCGTTTGGTATTTTGGGAGTTCGTGTTTAGATTTATTGATGATTTTTACTTTCATTTCTATCTTTTCAAAATTTTATTGATGATGGCTTTTTCATTATAAAAAACGATTCCGGCAAATATCAGCAAAAATAAATTTCCCACAAGATAATTTGTTCTGAAGACGTAAAAAGAAATCATAGAAAATGACACTGTAACTGCTAAATACATCAAAATTTTCCGAGTATTATAAGGTATCGGATATTTTATTTTTCCCCAAACGTAAGAAATCACCATCATACTTGTGAAGGTTACCAATGCTGCAATTGCACTTGCCCAATAACCAAATTGAGGTATGAAAAGGAAATTAATTAATATCGTAATTCCTGCACCAATTAATGAAATATAAAGTCCAACCCGGGTTTGGTCGGAAAGTTTGTACCAAATAGAAAGATTTAAATAAATTCCCAAGAAAAGCGCTCCCAGCATTACCCACGGAATAATTTCAATGCCTTCGTAATAAAGTGGATTACGAAGATATTTTTCCGAAATCCATTGCAGATTGACCATTAAAAACATAAAAATGAAACAATTACAAATCACGAAAACATCCATTAAAACTGTATACGTTTTGTGATTGTCTTTATTTTTAAAACTTGAAAAAAAGTAAGGTTCAATTCCCAACTGATACGCCTGACGAAAAACTGTGATAAACGTCGCAATTTTATAAACTGCACCATAAACACCGATTTGATGACGGGCTTCTTCTTCCGGTAGCAGATATTTCAGAAACTGTCGGTCAAGTGTTTGGTTAACAACTCCGGCAAGTCCGGCAATCATAACAGGCCAAGAATAATTCATAATGCGTTTCCAAAGTTTAAAATCAAAACTTTTGAAACTAAAATTTACGAATTCTCTTCCAACAATCACCAAAGTAACGATACTCTGTACCAAATTCGCTATGAAAACATAACCAACACCGATTTCAGGATTGTACTTTAATCCCAAAAATCCTTCGGGTGTGTTTTTTAAATATTTAATGAAAAACACAACCAAACCGAAATAAACCAAAGAACCAATAACCTTTGAAAGCATATACAGAACTGGTTTTCCTTCTAATCGTAAAACCGCAGAAGGAATGGTTGAAAATGCATCAATAGAAATGATAAAAAGAAAAATAATTAAAAAGTTAACTTGATCCGGTGTTTCAAAAGCCGCTGCTAACTGATAACGAAAAACATATCCTAAAATCAGATAAATAAATCCCGCCGAAAGAATACTTAACGCCGTTGTAGAAACCAGTGTTTTTTTTGAAATATGTTCTTCTTGTGCAAAACGGAAAAACGAAGTTTCCATACCATGCGTCAACAAAACCGTGATAACACCTGCAATAGAATACCAATCTACAAAAGGTGAAGATGCAGCAGGACCAAACGCTTTGGTCACAATCGGTGCAATAAGAAACGGAAAAATTCTTACCAAAACTGAACTAAGACCGTAAACTGCTGTTTGTCCGAAAAGTTTTTTATACAATGCTGAAAATTTTGCTGCAAAGGTAAAAAATTAGATGTCAGATATGAGATTTCAGATTTCAGATTTTTCTTAATTGTGTGTTTTAATTTTTAATAAAGATTAAAATCATTTGTCTTTAGTCTAAACTTAAAGTAAATTTGTAAAACTTGAATATGCAACAGAACAAAATCTGGTATCTGTTGTCTGAAATCGGATATCTAAAATAAAAATGAAAACCCTCATCAGAAACGCCAAAATTGTCAACGAAAATCAAATTTTTGAAAGTGATTTGCTTATTGAAAACGATTTGATTTCAAAAATTGAAAAAAATATTCCAGAAGAAGTTGCTGATAAAATAATCGATGCTTTCGGAAAACTTCTTTTTCCCGGAATTATTGATGACCAAGTTCATTTTCGCGAGCCGGGATTAACTCACAAAGGCGATATTGAAAGTGAAAGTCGCGCTGCAATTGCAGGCGGAGTTACCAGTTTTATTGAGCAACCGAACACGGTTCCAAATGCTGTAACACAGGAACTTTTAGAAGAAAAATATCAAATTGGAGCAGAGAAATCGTTTGCGAATTATTCATTTTCAATGGGTGGAACCAACGATAATTTGGAAGAAATTTTAAAAACCAATCCTAAAAATGTAGCGGCAATTAAATTATTTTTGGGTTCTTCCACAGGAAATATGCTCGTTGATAATCCTGAAATTTTAGAGGAAATTTTCAGCAAAGTGAAAATGCCGATCTGTGTACATTGCGAAGATGAAACGACGATAAAAGCCAACACCCAAAAATATTTAGATGAATGTGGAGAAGATATTCCCGTGAAATTTCATCACCTCATCAGAAGCGAAGAAGCTTGTTATCTTTCCTCATCAAAAGCTGTGGAGCTTGCTAAGAAAACGGGTGCAAGATTACATATTTATCATCTTTCTACGGCGAAGGAAATGGAACTTTTCCGAAATGATATTGCTTTAAAAGACAAAAAAATTACAGCGGAAGTTTGCGTTCATCATCTTCATTTTACCAATGATGATTATGAAACCAAAGGTTCTTTAATTAAGTGGAATCCTGCGGTAAAAACTGAAAAAGACAAAAACGGACTTTGGGAAGCACTTTTGGATGACCGAATTGATGTGATTGCAACAGACCACGCACCACATACTTTTGATGAAAAACAAAATCCTTACACCAAATGTCCCTCGGGAGCACCTTTAGTTCAGCATTCCTTAAATGTAATGCTCGAATACTTCAAAAAAGGAAAGATTTCTCTAGAAAAAATCGTTGAAAAAATGTGTCACAATCCCGCGATTTTATTTGAGATTGATAAAAGAGGATTCATTCGTGAAGGTTATAAAGCCGATTTAATTTTGGTAGATTTAAATGAAAAATACATGGTTTCAAAAGATAATATTTTGTATAAATGTGGTTGGTCACCGTTAGAAAACACCGAATTCCATAGTAAGATCACGCATACTTTTGTTAATGGATTTCCGGCAATGGAAAACGGAATCATCAATGAAGAAAAACACGGCGAAAGACTTTTATTTAACCGATAATTTTAAATTTTGAAAATTAAATTTTTTTACGTTGCATTAATTATTGCATTCATTGCAGATTTATTTTTCGTATGGCAAGAAGAGACGGAACAGCGTTTTTTCACTAAAACCATTTTAATTCCACTTTTGATGTTAATCTATTTTTCTGAATCAAAATTTATAAATAAAATTTTCGTTTCGGGATTAGTTTTCAGTTTTTTAGGCGATTTATTTTTGCTTTTCAATTGGGGATTTTTGCCTGGTTTAGGAAGTTTTCTGTTGGCACACGTTCTTTATATTATTTGTTTTTCAAAACTTTCAAGAAAAAAACCTTCCGTTTTGTTAATATTCGTTCTATTCATTTATTTGATTGGATTGCTTTACATTCTCTTTCCTCATCTTAATGAAATGAAAATTCCGGTTATTATTTACGGCATTGTCATTACAACGATGCTTTATTTTTCGGTAAAAACTCAAAATAAATATTTGATTTTCGGAGCACTTCTATTCGTCATCTCAGACAGTTTACTTGCGGTTAATCTTTTTATTAATGAAACAAAAATCCTGAGTTTGTTGGTGATGATAACTTATGTTTTGGCACAGTTTCTCTTGGTAAAAGGAATTTTAAATGAAAATAAATCAAGGGAAATTTATAATTAATGGTTTTTCTTAAAATCTTTTGAAACATTTTAGGAAATTTTGCGTCTTATTAATTAAAATCAATCATTATTATGTTCAGAAAAAAGATGTTAATGCTTTTTTCTGCTGCGGTTATGTTCTCAGCACAGGCTCAGGATTACCAGTGGAAAGAAGCAAAAAGTGGCGGTTACACTTATAAGTACGTAACCAACGATCCAACACAGGCACGTTTTTACACGCTTAAAAATGGGCTCACAGTTATTTTAAGTCCAACTAAAAAAGACCCGAGAATTCAAGCTTATGTTGCAACAAAAGCAGGAAGCAAAACGGATCCTGCAACCAATACAGGTCTTGCACATTATTTAGAGCATATGCTTTTCAAAGGAACGGATAAATATGGTTCTTTAGATTGGGCAAAAGAAAAAGTGGAACTTGATAAAATTGATGCATTGTACGAGCAATACAACAAATCGAAAGATGAGGTTCAAAGAAAAAGTATCTATAAAAAAATCGATTCTATTTCCGGCGTTGCTTCCAAGTATGCGATTGCGAATGAATATGACAAAATGATGTCAGCAATGGGAGCGCAAGGAACTAATGCGTGGACGAGTTTTGAGGAAACAGTTTATACAGATGATGTTCCTGCAAGTGCATTGGATAAATACCTTGCAGTACAATCTGAACGTTTCAGAAATCCGATTTTAAGAATTTTCCATACAGAACTGGAGGCAGTTTACGAAGAAAAAAACCGAAGTTTAGATTCTGACGGCAGCAAAGTTTTTGAAACTTTATTTTCTACACTTTTCCAAAACCACAATTATGGAAAACAGACTACGATTGGAACAGTAGAACATCTTAAAAACCCATCTTTAGTAGAAATTCGTAAGTATTTCAACAATTACTACGTTCCTAATAATATGGGCGTTATTATGTCGGGAGATTTCAATCCGGATGAAGCCATTGTGAAAATCGACAAAGCATTTTCTTATATGCAGAGCAAACCGGTTCCGAAATATACTTTCCAACCGGAAGTTCCTTTTAATGCACCTGTGGTAAAAGAAATTGTAGGTCCCGATGCAGAAAGCGTAGCAATTGGTTTTAGATTACCTGGGAATAAGGATAAAGATGTTTTGTTGGCAGATTTGGTAGGTTCGATTTTAACCAACGGAAAAGCCGGACTTCTTGACCTTAACCTTGTTAAAAAGCAAAAACTTTTAAGAGCAAGTGCGTTTACATACACTTTGCAAGATCACGGTGTGCTTTGGCTTAATGCTGCACCAACCAACGGACAATCTTTAGAAGAGGTTCAGGCTTTAGTTTTAAATGAAATTGAAAATCTAAAAAAAGGAAATTTTGATGCTAATTTGTTGCCTTCAATTGTCAACAACATCAAAAAGCAAAAAATTCAGGAAACAGAAAAATACAGCGATCGTGCTTCACAACTCCAAAGCGCATTCAATGCAGAGCTCGATTGGAAAGATCAGGTTGCTTATTTAAGTAATATTTCAAAAGTAAAAAAAGAAGATGTGGTAGCATTTGCCAACAAGTATTTTGCTAACAATTATGTTGCTGTACTTAAGAGAAAAGGCGAAAATAAAAACCCACAGAAAATTGAGAAACCAGCCATTACGCCAGTAGAAACCAATGCAGATAAGCAGTCGGCATTTGTGAAAAATGTAAACGATATGCCGAATAAACCTTCGCAGCCGGTATTTCTTAATTTCGATAAAGACATTCAGAAATCTAAACTCGGAAAAGCTGAAGTTCTTTATGTTCCAAATACCGAAAATCAACTTTACAGATTGAGATATCGTTACAAAATTGGTTCTCTGAATGATTTGAAACAACCATTGGCAGCACAATACATTCAATTCCTTGGAACTGACAAAAAATCTGCGGAAGACATTTCTAAAGAGTTTTATAAAATTGCTTCCAGTTTCAATGTTTCTACAGGGGAGGAATATACCACGGTAACGATTGAAGGTCTTCAGGAAAATTTTGATCAGGCTGTAAAACTTTATGAAGATTTAGTATTAAATGCAAAACCTAACGAAGACGCCCTGAAAGCTCTAAAAGCAAGGTTAGCAAAATCTAGAAAAGATGCTAAAGCCAACAAAGGTGCTATCTTGAACGGATTAACCAATTATGCACTTTATGGTCCGAAAAATAAATTCAATAATACGCTTTCAGATGCAGAGATCAATGCTATTACTGCACAAGAGTTGGTGGACAGAATAAAAAATCTTAATAATTACGAGCAAACTGTAATTTACTACGGACCGGAATCTCTTAAGAACCTTACGGCAAAACTGACAACACTTCATAAGGTTCCTGCAAACTTCGCAGTTGCAGCCCCTTTGAAAAGGTTTAACCAACAAAAGCAAACTCAAAATCAGGTATTGTTTACCGATTATGATATGGTACAGGCAGAAACCCGTTGGATTCGTAATACAGATGCATATGACCCTGCTAAAACTACGATGGTAAACGTTTTTAACAACTATTTTGGAGGAGGTATGGGTTCCATCGTTTTCCAAACCATTCGTGAAAGTAAAGCGTTGGCTTACAGTACTTACGGATATTTTGTTCAGCCACAGAAAAAGGATGATCAATATTATATGATGAGTTATGTAGGTTCCCAAGCTGATAAATTCAATGATGCAGTGGGTGCGATGAATGAATTGCTTACTAAAATGCCGGAACTTCCTGAAAATCTTAATTTGGCTAAAACACAGGTTAAAAAAGATATTCAAACCGAGCGTATCACACAGGATGACATTATTTTCCGTTATCTTGCAGCAAAACAACTCGGTCTGAAAGATGACATCCGTAAGCAAACCTATGCTAATGTAGACAAAATTACAATGGCAGATGTGAAGAACTTCCACGCGACCAATTTCTCCGGCAAACCATACACTTACGCATTGGTTGCTTCTGAGAAAAAAGTGAATATGGACGATTTGAAAAAAATTGGTGAAGTGAAGAAAATTTCTTTAGAAGAACTTTTCGGTTACTAATCTTCTATAAAACCTTGTCAAGGTTCCGAACCTTGACAAGGTTAAATAAATAAAAGTGGCTGTCTTTTTAAGGCAGCCTCTTTATTTCCGTGATTGATCATAGTAATCATTCTTGAAAACTATTAACCTTATTCACCAAATACCAAAAAATCTGCACATCTTACTCCAAAATCCGTAACTTTAAACCTTAAACCTTAAACCTAAAACCTTAAACCTAAACTTTAAAACCATAATATGAAGTATACCGAAGGAATGTTGCGTGAAGACGCACTGAAAGATAAAGTTGCCATTGTTACCGGTGGTGGAAGCGGACTTGGAAAAGCCATGACCAAATATTTTCTGCAACTTGGTGCTAAAGTCGTTATCACCTCAAGAAATCTTGAAAAACTGCAAAATACGGCTAAAGAATTGGAAGAAGAAACGGGAGGGAAAGTACTTGCCGTTGCTTGCGATGTTCGCAATTGGGATGAGGTAGAAGCAATGAAAGATGCAGCCGTCAAAGAATTTGGACAGATTGATATTTTGCTTAATAATGCGGCAGGAAACTTTATTGCACCAACAGAAAGGCTTACGCATTCTGCCTTCGATTCTATTTTGGATATCGTTCTGAAGGGTACCAAAAACTGTACACTTTCCATTGGTAAATATTGGATCGAAAATAAAATTCCGGGAACGGTTTTAAATATTGTTACCACTTATGCTTGGACAGGTTCTGCTTATGTAGTACCGTCTGCATGTGCAAAAGCTGGAGTTTTGGCCATGACCAGAAGTTTGGCTGTAGAATGGGCAAAATATAACATTCGTTTCAATGCTATTGCGCCGGGTCCATTCCCAACAAAAGGAGCTTGGGAAAGATTGTTGCCGGGAGATTTAGCAGAAAAATTCGATATGCGAAAAAAAGTTCCTTTGCGTAGAGTAGGAGAACATCAAGAACTAGCTAATCTTGCTGCGTATTTGGTGTCCGATTATTCGGCTTATATGAATGGGGAAGTGGTAACTATTGATGGTGGTGAATGGTTGCAAGGAGCAGGAGAATTCAATATGTTGGAACAGATTCCGCAAGAAATGTGGGATATGCTGGAACAAATGATTAAGGCTAAAAAATCAAATTGATTTTAAAAACTTAGGGCGATTTGCTTTTAAAGGCTCAATATCAACTGCGCTTCAACGTAACATTTTTGATAACAATAGTTTTATTGACGCTCGCTGCGCTCGCGCCCTTCATCATATTGCTTTGATTTCACCATAAAATTTCCTTAATTTTGCAATGCTTTAAATAATACTGAACAATGATTATTCAACCAAGAACAAGAGGATTTATATGTTTAACGGCGCATCCGGAAGGTGCTTTGCAAACCGTTAAAAACCAAATAGAATATGTAAAATCAAAAGGTAAAATTGCTAACGGACCTAAAAAAGTTTTGGTGATAGGTGCTTCTACCGGTTTTGGAATTGCTTCCAGAATTGCAGCAGCATTTGGCTCAGATGCAGCAACCATTGGGGTTTTCTTCGAAAAACCATCCTCAGAAGGAAAATTGGGAACTGCAGGTTGGTATAATTCAGCAGCATTTGAACAGGAGGCGCACAAAGCAGGACTATATGCCAAAAGCATCAATGGGGATGCCTTTTCTGATGAAGTTAAACAACAGACAATCGATTTAATCAAACAAGATTTAGGTCAGGTTGATTTGGTGGTGTACAGTTTGGCTTCACCAAGAAGAACACATCCAAAAACGGGAACAGCTTATGCTTCTGTTTTGAAACCAATTGGCGAAGCTTTTACCAATAAAACTGTAGACTTTCATACGGGAGTTGTTACTGATATTACAATTGCACCGGTTGAGAATGATGAAGACATTAGTAATACAGTTGCAGTAATGGGAGGTGAAGATTGGAAATTCTGGATGGAAGATCTTAAAAATGCAGGTGTTCTCGCTGAAGGAGTAAAAACTGTAGCATATTCTTATATAGGTCCGGAACTTACGTTTCCTATTTACAGAAACGGAACGATTGGTCAAGCCAAAAATGATTTGGAGGCAACTGTTGATCAAATAGATGAAATGTTGAAAAACCTTCACGGAAAATCTTATGTTTCAGTTAATAAAGCTTTAGTAACACAGTCCAGTTCAGCAATTCCGGTGGTTCCTCTTTATATTTCGCTTTTATTTAAAGTGATGAAAGAAAAAGGTAGGCACGAAGGAACTATAGAACAAATGCAGAGACTTTTTGCAGAAAGACTATACACAGCGGACGGAAACGTTCCTTTGGACGAAAAAGGAAGAATCCGTATTGATGATTGGGAAATGTCAGAAGACATTCAGGCTGAAGTAGCTAAAAATTGGAATAACGTAACTACTGAAAATTTATCTGAAATAAGTGATATTGAAGGTTATAGACGAGATTTTTTCAATCTTTTCGGTTTTGAAATTGATGGGGTAGATTATGATAAGGATACCAACGAGAATGTGAAAGTTCCTAGCATCGAGGAATAGTCTGTTCAAAAAAATATATTTATAAAAACTTCTCTTTACAAGGGAAGTTTTTTAATTTTAAATGATTTTTAAGTAATTTAAGAATGAAAACTGTACTTTTATCGACAATTCTTTTTTTGAGTAATTTGTTTTTTGCCCAAAACCTCAAAGTAATGACTTATAATATCCGTCTATCTTTGGAATCTGATGGTGAAAATTCTTGGGGAAATAGGAAACAAGAAGCATTGCAAATGCTGAATTATTATCACCCTGATTTTTTTGGAGTTCAAGAGGCGGTACCTCAACAAATGGCTGATCTGAAAGATGGGCTTAAAGACTATAATTATGTTGGTGTGGGAAGGGATGATGGCGCAAACCAAGGAGAATATTCAGCAATATTTTATAATATAGAGAAATTTTCAGTTTTGAAATCAGGAACATTCTGGTTGTCTGAAACACCGGAAAAACCATCCAAAGGTTGGGATGCAGCTTATAACAGAATCTGTACCTATGCTTTACTCTCAACTAAAAATGGCGGAAAGAAAATTTGGGCTTTCAATGTGCATTTTGATCATGTAGGAAATGAAGCCAGAAAAAACTCTGTGAATTTAATTTTGAAGAAGATAAAACAGCTTAATCCGTGGAACTTTCCTGTGGTTTTAATGGGTGATTTCAATCTTACTGAAGATTCTGAACCTATCAAGATGCTTTCTGCAAACCTAAATGATTCATACTATCATTCTAAGACAAAACCCTACGGTTCTAAGGGAACCTTCACCGGATTTGATACCAGCAAACAACCGGAAAACCGTATTGATTATATTTTTGTAAAAAATTTTGAAGTTTTAAATTACAGAACCATCAATGACAGACGAGATAACTTTCTTTTTCCTTCAGATCATTTTCCAATAATGGTAGAAATTTCTTTTAGCAATAAAATAAAAATCCCGTACAAATAATAGTACGGGATTCTTTTATAAAAAGTAAAAATGAATCTTAAAGATTGCGAAGTCCTGCTCTAACACCGTTAGAAGCAACGATAGCCTGCATTCTAGATTTTTGTCCTGCAGAGAACATATACATCGCTGCATCATCCACATAATCCATATAGTTCATAAACATAATTGATCTAGAAACACCACCACATACATCATATTGAGGATAAGACGGTACACCAAAGTTTTTATCTTGTTGTGTAGGGGTATCATCCACATAGTCAGTTGCACAAGTTCCATCACCCCAAATGTGACGAAGGTTAAGGTAGTGACCAACTTCGTGAGTTGTAGTTCTTCCTAAATTATAAGGAGCAGCAGAAGTTTTTCCGAAATAATTTTTAGCCATTACAACACCGTCATTCCAAAGACCTGCAGATTCAGGGAATGTAGCATAACCTAAGATGCTTCCCATATCACCAACAACCCACATATTTAGGTATTGTGTTGGATCTGTAGCATCAATACCACCTTTTGATGCTGTCTTCATAGCATCATTAGTTCTCCAAGATCTGGTTTTTGTAGATTTTCTAACTGTTTTTACTAAACGGAACTTAATACCCGTGTTACCAGCTGCTATTGTCTTAAATTCAGCAGGAATTTTAGAAGCGTCAGCATTAGTTCCGGAGTAATCTGCGTTTAAAACATCAATTTGAGACTGGATTTGTGCATCAGATATATTTTCAGCAGTTGTTCTGTAAAGAACGTTTACAACTACAGGAATTTCAACTGTACCATCAGCTAAAACTCTTCCTAAAGCTCTGTCTTGGATAAATCTTGCAGTTTTATCTTCAATATCTGCAACTCTTGCTCTTGCTGAAGGATCGCTTGCCAACATTTCATTTCTGATTTCTTCTGACGGACAAAGTCTCTTATCAACAGAAACTGAAGTTTGAAAATCTTGATCCAGTGTTTCTGTTGCAGCATTATCAGTTGTACAAGCAGTAACCATAGCCAAGGCAAATGCCCCAAAAAGAATTTTTTTCATAATTGATTAAAGGATTTAAAAGTTTAATGGGGACGAACTTATAAAGTTGGAAATTAATGTGCAATAGTTTTTTTTAAAATTTTTTTAAAAAATTAATATTGAATAGTTAATTATTGCGTCTAATAAATGATAATATCTTATTATAATACTTGAAGTTGTAAATTATTTTTAATTTTAAATGCTATTTTAAATATGGATTTTATGTTAATATGACTGTTTATTATCAATTTATATATAAATAAATTTATATTTTATTGATAAATTATTAAATTGATAAGCGCTAATAATTTTCTGGAAAAATTTCACATCTGCTTTATGAGAAAAAGTTGATAACAATTGAAATTAAAAAAGCCGCCTCTAATGAGGCGACCTAAAAACACAAATGATGAAAAAAAATTCTACTCTTTAAAGTTAATTCTTGTCTTTTATTTTGTTAAAAAAAATTTTACTCCGTTGGTCTGAAAACCAATCCGCTTTCATCAAAATAATCTAATGTAATTCTTTGATGATCTTCAATGTTCCCGGCGAGAATTTCTTTCGATAATTTATTTAAAACTTCCTGCTGCAATACTCTCTTCAATGGTCTTGCACCAAAAGCCGGATCATAACCTTTTTGAGTAATGTAGTTTAAGGCATCTTCAGTTGCGGTCATAATGATGCCTTTTTTCTCAAGCATTTTATTGAAGGCACGTAACTGATATTGAACGATTTTTCCAATTTCTTTTTTGTTTAAAGGTTGGAAAAGCACGATTTCATCAATTCTGTTCAGAAATTCCGGTCTTAAAGTTTGTTTCAACAATCCGAAAACTTCTTCTTTGGTCTTTTCAATAACTTCCAAATGATTTTCTTCTGTCAAACCTTCAAAATTTTCCTGAATGATATGCGAACCTAAATTTGATGTCATAATGATGATTGAATTTTTGAAATTCACGACACGACCTTTATTATCCGTCAATCTACCATCATCCAAAACCTGTAACAAAGTATTGAATACATCAGGATGCGCTTTTTCAATTTCATCTAAAAGCACTACAGAATAAGGTCTTCTGCGAACTGCTTCCGTTAATTGTCCACCTTCATCATAACCAACATATCCTGGAGGCGCTCCTACCAAACGTGAAACCGAATGTCTTTCCTGATATTCGCTCATATCGATTCTGGTCATATTATTTTCATCATCAAACAAGAATTCTGCTAAAGCCTTTGCTAATTCGGTTTTTCCAACGCCAGTTGAACCCAAAAACAAGAAACTTCCGATAGGTTTTTTCTCATCGTTCAGGCCGGCTCGGTTTCTGCGAATTGCGTCTGCAACTGCGGTAATCGCTTCTTCCTGACCAACAACACGTTTGTGAAGTTCTTCTTCCAAATGCAGCAATTTTTCTCTTTCAGATTGTAATAGTTTCGTCACTGGAATTCCGGTCCATTTTGAAATCACTTCAGAGATGTTTTCCGCAGTTACTTCCTCTTTTATGAGTTCGTTTTGGTGGTTCTGCATCTCAAGTTCCAGCGTTTTCAGTTCTTCCTCTTTTTCACGAAGTTTTCCGTACTGTATTTCTGCGACTTTAGCATAATCTCCTATTCTAGATGCGCGTTCAGCTTCCAGTTTCAGTGATTCAATTTCTTTTTTAATGTGGGTTAAATCTTCCGATTTTTGTTTTTCGCCCAACCACTTAGCGTTGATTTCGTTGCGCTGTTCAGTAACTTTGGCGATATCTTCTTTCAAGTGATCGATTTTTGTTTGATTTCCCTCTCTTGAAATCGCTGCCAATTCAATTTCCATCTGCATAAGTTTTCTATCTAGAACATCCAATTCTTCTGGTTTTGAATTGATTTCCATTCTCAATTTTGCAGAAGCTTCATCAATCAAATCAATCGCTTTATCCGGTAAAAAACGATCTGAAATATATCTTTGTGATTGTTCTACAGCAGCAATTATCGCTTCATCTTTAATTCTTACTTTGTGGTGCGCTTCGTATTTATCTTTAATTCCACGGAGGATAGAAATTGCCGATTCAGTGTCTGGTTCTTCTACCATTACTTTCTGGAAGCGTCTTTCTAAAGCTTTATCTTTTTCAAAATATTTTTGATATTCATTTAAAGTCGTCGCTCCAATTGCTCTCAACTCCCCTCTTGCCAACGCAGGTTTAAGGATATTTGCAGCATCCATAGCGCCTTCACCACCACCGGCTCCAACCAAAGTGTGGATTTCGTCGATGAAAAGTATGATCTGTCCGTCCGATTTAATCACTTCATTCACAACGGATTTTAGTCTTTCTTCAAACTCACCTTTGTATTTAGCCCCTGCAATTAAAGCACCCATATCTAAAGAATAAAGCGTTTTGTCTGCCAGATTTTCAGGAACGTCGCCCGAAATAATACGGTGCGCAATTCCTTCTGCAATCGCAGTTTTACCAACGCCGGGTTCACCGATGAGGATTGGATTGTTTTTCGTTCTTCTCGATAAAATTTGTAAAACACGGCGGATTTCTTCGTCTCGACCAATGACAGGATCCAGTTTTCCTTCGGCTGCGAGTTCGTTGAAGTTTTTCGCGTATTTGTTTAAACTTTGATACGTTTCTTCCGAGCTTGCAGAGGTTGCTTTCGAGCCTTTTCTAAGTTCTTTAATGGCGCCCTCCAAAAGAGATTTGGTAACGCCCATATCTTTCAGCATTGTGGAAACCGGGGAATTAACGTCGATTAATGCCAGCCATAAATGTTCGATGGTCACATATTCATCGCCCATTTTTTTAGCCATGTTGGGAGCTTCCAAAAGGACTTTATTAGCACTTTGGCTTAAATAAATGTTTCCACCCTCCACTTTAGGTAGAGTTTCAATGCTCTCTCGATTACGGGTACGAACAAGATTTTCGTCCGCTTCAGATTTTTTTAGTAGGAATTTTGAAATATTCTCATCAGTCTGGAAGATTCCTTCCAGAAGGTGCTGTGGTTCTATACTCTGGTTGCCAAACTCCATCGCAATTTGTTGCGCTTTTTGTATGGCTTCCTGTGATTTTACGGTAAATTGATTTAAGTTCATATTATAATTGTGGATTTTTAATTTTATTTATTTCATTGTTATCAAAAATCATACTTTAGTTTTAAAGCCTAATAATTCAGTCATTTTTTCCGAAATTAAGGTTTTATGAATTGGTTTTTAAGTCATTTTTTCCGATTTTACGTGTTTTATTCAGTATAAAAAAGATAGTTTTTAAATCTTTTTAATTTCTTTATATTTGTTGAAATCACACATTGTGAAATTTTTCAATCAGAAATGCAGCATTTTCATAAACTAAAAACATCAAAAGTAAGTAAGGAAACCAACGACTGTATCAACATCGCATTCGAAATTCCCGAAAGCTTAAAGCATACTTTCAAATTTAAGCAAGGGCAGTATATTAATGTACGACATATTGTAGAAGGAGAAGATCTTCGCCGTTCATATTCCATTGTAAATGCACCAAGTGAAGAGAACCAAGATATTGAAATTCTGGTGAAGAGAATGGATGACGGAAGGGTTTCCAAATTTTTAAATGATGAAGTAAATTTAGGTGACGAACTAGAAGTTTTAGAACCACAAGGGCATTTTTACACCAATTATCATCCAACTAACGAGAAAACTTATATAGGTCTTGCTGCAGGTAGTGGCATTTCGCCTGTACTTTCAAATATTAAAGAAGCGCTATACCAAGAGCCAAAATCTAACGCTTATTTGTTTTTTAGCAACCGATCTTTTGAGAATATTATTTTTAGAAAAGAGATTGATGCATTAGCCGAAAAGTTTGCAGGACGATTGAAGGTCATATATCTTCTTTCCAGAGAAAAACATTTTGAAGACGAGCTGTTTGAAGGAAGAATTTGCGCAGACAAACTTGAGCAACTTTTTAAACGTTTCTCAGATATTAGTGTACCGGAAAGCACCTTTTTCATCTGTGGACCTTCAGATATGATAAAAAAGGTGTCCGATTATCTTAAAAAAGACCAAAAAGTCCCTTCGCTCCAAGTAATGTACGAGTACTATTCAGCTCCTGACGATGAAGATAATAAGGAAATGAGTGAAGAATTTAAGGCTATTCCGAATATAGAAAGTTTTGTAACTTTAATCATTGATGATGATGAGTATTCCATTCATCTCAATTCAAAGAAAGAGAGTATTTTAGATAAAGCTCTGAAGGATAATCTCCCGGTTCCATTTGCTTGTAAAGGTGGTGTTTGCTGTACTTGCAAAGCACAGGTGATGGAAGGTGAGGTATTTATGGAAAAAAACTTCGCGTTAACGGATGATGAAGTAGAAAGAGGTTTTGTGCTGACTTGCCAGTGTCACCCAACTACTAATATTGTGATGCTGAATTATGACGTTTAATAGAACCTCATAGATTTTAAGAATCTATGAAGTTTCCTAAAGCACCTGCTATGAAAATTAAATTAGGAAAAATTAAAACCAATTCTCAAATTATGACCAACTGGAAATTTAACTCATTTATAGAAGTAGACAAGGAACACAAAGTAGAAGGCCTTAATATCTGGAATCACTATTGGCACTGTTCCGATAGGAAAGTGGAAGTGAAAGGTCCTTTCGAAGGACAAGTGTATTATTTTAAGGAATATACCATCAAATCTGGTGATAAGTCTGTAAATTTTGTTGCCGGTGAGTTTATCAACGGGCAAATTGGGATTTACTTAAAGGAAAATGTAACAATATAAAAATATAACAATGTAACAATACAAGTGAAAGCAGTAAATAATTTGCTAAATAGTAGATTAGGTATTGGTAAACTGATACATTGCTAAATTGTTAAATTGTTACATTAATAAAATTATGGATACAGAAAAATTCTTAAGCTACGTTCAAGCTGAAAACAAGGTAGAGCCGAAAGATATGATGCCGGAAGACTACCGAAAACTTTTGGTGCGCCAAATCTCACAACACGCCCATTCTGAAGTAGTGGGAATGTTACCAGAAGCCAATTGGATTTCGCGTGCACCTTCACTTCGTAGAAAAATGGCGCTTTTAGCTAAAATTCAAGATGAAGCCGGACACGGATTATACCTTTATGCTGCAACTGAAACCCTCAATGATGGAAACATCAATGCCGATAGAGATTCCACCTATAATGATATGCTTTCAGGAAAAGCCAAATATTCCAGTATTTTTAATTATCCGACATTGAGTTGGGCAGATATTGGTGCTATAGGTTGGTTGGTAGATGGAGCTGCAATTATGAATCAGGTGATGCTGATGGGAAACTCTTACGGTCCTTATTCCAGAGCGATGGTAAGGATTTGTAAGGAAGAATCTTTCCACCAAAGGCAGGGTTACGAAATTTTAATGACGCTTTGTCGTGGTACTAAGCAGCAAAAAAACATGGCACAACAGGCTCTTAATCGTTTTTGGTGGCCGGCATTAATGATGTTTGGTCCAAATGATGATGCTTCACCCAATTCTCAAAAATCGATGAATTATAGGGTGAAAAGAGAAAGCAATGATGCACTTAGACAAAGATTTATTGATGTTACGGTTCCTCAAGCTGAATTTTTAGGCTTAAAAGTACCTGATGAAAATTTGAGATGGAATGAGGAGACTCAACATTATGAATTTTCTGAATTGCCTTGGGACGAATTTATGGAAGTATTAAAAGGAAACGGCCCTTGCAACAAAAAACGCTTAGAAACCAAAAGAAAAGCACAGCAAGAAAACGCTTGGGTGAAAGGAGCTGCGATAGAATTTTCGAAAAATGTAACAATACAATAATGCAGCAATGTAACAATCTGTCACAAAATGATTGTTAAACTGTTACATTTTTAAATTGATAAATTATTAAATAATGAATAATCTAGATATCTGGGAAGTTTTCATCCAAACAAAACCGGGGCTTTCCCACAAACACGCCGGAACTGTACAGGCTGCAACCGCAGAAATGGCACTTCAAAACGCCAGAGACGTTTATACAAGACGTATGGAAGGAACTTCAATTTGGGTAATTCCTGCAAAATATGTGGTAACAAGCGAAGGAATGGATAAAGAAGCCTTCTTTGATCCTGCGGATGATAAACTTTATCGTCATCCTACGTTTTACCAAATCCCTAATGATGTGAAGAATATGTAAAAAACGGGAAGCCGGAAGATGTCTTCGTTCTTCGGTCTCCAAACTCTTATTATGAAAAATTACCTCCTAAAACTTGCCGATGACTCCCTAATTATGGGGCAACGACTTGCGGAATGGTGCGGAAAAGGTCCGTATCTGGAAGAAGATATTGCGTTAACGAACGTTGCTTTAGATTACCTTGGCCAAAGCTCTAATTTTTATAAATACGCAGCACAACTTAAAGGTGATGGAAAAACCGAAGACGATTTGGCTTTTCTGCGCTACGAACATGAATACCTGAATGCGCAATTGTTAGAACTTCCAAACGGTGATTATGCACAAACTATACTGAAAGTTTATTTTTTCGCTACCTACCAAAAGTTGTTGTACGAAAGACTTTCCGGCAGTGGAGATGAGCATTTAGCAGCATTGGCACAGAAATCTCTAAAAGAGGTAAAATACCATTACACACACGCTTCAACTTGGGTGAAAGTATTTGCACAAGGAACTGAAGAAAGCCAAACCCGTTTGAAAAATGCTTTGGGAAATCTTTGGGAATATACCGGTGGATTGTTCGATGAAGTAGAAGGAGAGGCAGATATGGTGAGACTGGATTTAATTCCGGATTCTATAGCCCTTTATTCCGACTGGAAAAAACTAATTTCAGAAGATTTTATGAAATTTGGAATTGAATTTCCGGATTCAGAGTTTATGCAGAAAGGCAGTAGAAAAGGTTATCATACAGAATATTTCGGTTACATCCTTTGTGAGCTACAGTATATGCAGCGTGCTTATCCAGGTTGTGAATGGTAACTATGCTATTCTTTTCAAGATTATAAAGAATTGATATTTGCAATAAAGATTACTTAACAATAAAAACTTTTGAGCCTTTTGTGGTTTTAAAACAAGAAGAATTATTACGGCTACTTTCTGAAATACCCGATCCGGAAATTCCAGTGATTAATATTGTGGAACTCGGCATTGTGCGGGGTGCGAAGGTGATTTCTGAAAATGAGGCGGAAATTGTTATTACACCCACATATACCGCTTGTCCTGCAATGTATAATATTGAAGAAGATATCATTAAACTTTTTAACGAAAAAGGAATTTCTGCAAAAATTACCACCCAAATGTTTCCGATTTGGACCACTGATTGGATGACTGATGAAGCTCGTGAAAAATTAAGAGTTTACGGCATTACACCTCCCGAAAAAGGAGCTGATGAAAACCATTTAGAAAAACCAAAAGCTTGTCCAAGATGTAGCTCACAAAATACTAGACAAATAAGCAGATTTGGTTCTACGCTTTGTAAGGCTAGTTATCAATGTAATGACTGTCTTGAGCCTTTTGACTATTTTAAATGCCATTAATGTAGATTCGTGAAGTCGTAGATTCTTTGGTCTGCAAGAAAATATTATCTTTAACGATAAATATTCAACTTACGATTTCACAACTTAACAACTAAAAATATGTATACCCAAATCCAAATAGAGCCTCATTTTGAAGGCAAACTCCAACTTATTTATCTCAACCAACCCGAAACTTACAACAGTCTGAATTCTGTGATGTTAAAAGAACTCCGAACTTTCATTCACGATTGTGATAAAGATGAAAATGTACGTTGCATCGCAATTTCCGGACGTGGAAAAGCGTTTTGTTCCGGACAAAACCTCAAAGAAGCAATGGGTTTTGGGGATGTTAAAAATGATAGAACTGTACAGCGTTTTGTGATAGATTATTATAATCCTTTAGTGAAAGAAATTGTGGATTGTAAAAAACCTATAATTGCTTTGGTTAATGGGCCTGCAGTTGGAGCGGGAGCAATGTTGGCATTGATTTGTGACTTTGCTTTAGCAACAGAATCTTCCTATTTTTCTCAGGCATTTGTGAAAATTGGTTTAATTCCGGATACGGCAGGAACTTATTTTTTACCGAAATTATTAGGTCGTCAACAGGCAAGTTATCAAGCATTTACCGGGAAAAAAGTTTCAGCGAAGGAAGCATTACAACTTGGTATGATTGCAGATGTTTTCAATGATGAAGAATTTTCTATAAAATCTATGGAAGTTTTACAAAATATTTCTCAATTACCAACCACAGCAATTGCTTTAACTAAAAAAGCATTTTTAAATTCTTACAAAAACACACTGAAAGAACAATTGGATTTAGAAGGCATTCTACAACAGGAAGCCGCAGAAACAGAAGACTTTAACGAAGGAGTAACTGCGTTTTTAGAAAAAAGAAAACCCAATTATAAAGGGAAATAAATAATTTAACAATCTAATAGTGTAATAATTTACCAATTTGTTCATCGTTACATTGTTAGATTTTCACATTGTTATATTATTACATTGTTACATTTATGAAAGTAGGAATCATCGGCTCCGGAACAATGGGAATCGGCATTGCGCAAGTTGCAGCAACTTCCGGTTGCGACGTTTTTTTGTATGACGCAAACTCTTGGCAAACCGAAAAATCATTGTTGGGTTTAAAATCAATTTTAAACAAACTCGTTGAAAAACAAAAGATTTCAGAAGAAAAATCCAATGAAATTTTTGGAAGAATAAAATTTTGCACCGAAATTTCCGAATTAAAAGACTGCGATTTAGTCATTGAAGCCATCATTGAAAACGCCGATATCAAAAAGAAAGTTTTCGCCGAACTGGAAAGTTTTGTTTCCGAAGATTGCATTATTTCCTCCAATACTTCCTCCATTTCCATCACTTCGCTTTCGGCAGATTTAAAAAAACCGGAACGATTTATTGGAATTCATTTTTTCAATCCGGCTCCGTTGATGCCTTTGGTTGAAGTCATTCCCGGACTTTTAACCAAAGAAAATTTGGCTCAAGAAATTTATGATTTAATGAAATCTTGGGGAAAAGTTCCTGTGATTGCCAAAGATATTCCCGGTTTCATCGTCAATAGAATTGCACGACCATTTTACGGAGAAGCATTGCGAATTGCAGAAGAAAACATCGCCACTCCCGAACAAATCGACAATGCGATGCGAACGTTGGGAAATTTCAAAATGGGACCTTTTGAACTGATGGATTTAATTGGAATTGACGTGAATTTCGCTGTAACAGCCACAGTTTACAAAGATTATTTCTACGATGCAAAATACAAACCTTCACTCCTTCAACAAAGAATGGCGGAAGCAAAATTATTGGGCAGAAAAACCGGAAAAGGTTTCTATGATTATTCTGAAAAGAACCAAGAATCAAGAACCGATAACCAACAACCGATAACCGATAACCAAAATTTTTACCAACAAATTTTTATGCGAATCATTTCAATGCTTATCAACGAAGCCGTAGAAGCCAAAAGATTGAAAATTGCTTCCGATGAAGATATAGAATTGGCAATGGAAAAAGGAGTGAATTATCCAAAAGGATTGTTAAGTTGGGGCAAAGAAATCAGTTACGAAAAAATCTCTGAAACGCTGCAAAATTTGTATGAAGAATATCAAGAGGAGCGATACAGACAAAGTCCGTTGCTTCGCAAATTTAAAACAAAATAGGATTATGAAAAATTCTGGTACTGAGAAAGGTAAAATAGTTGGTTCAATACTCGGAACCTTAGTATTTATTGCTTTTATGATTGTTTTTGATAAATACACCGATCCTGAGAGTTTTAATAAAGAAAATTATTGGCGTAAGATAATTTTTATGGGAATATTAATGTTCGTTGTATATTATTTTTTAGGCCGATACAAAGACTTAACTTGGAAAGACCTTTTCCACAAAATAAAAAAATGAACCCAAAAATAATCTCCATCGCAGTAACCGCCATTCTTTCCTTTATCATTCTTGCAGGACTAAGTTTCTTAATGGATAAAATGATGGGCGTTTCCAAACTCACTTTTTTAGAATTTCTAAAAGCGCGTTGGTTTTATTTCGCTGCAATTATCGCCGTTTTTCTCATTTACACCAACTACAAAGGAAAAAATTTACAATAATTTATTAAAACTAAACTACTAACCAACTCAATAACTAACCAACTGTAAAATGTCTCCACTCGAAACCGCACAATATATGCTCAATCAGGACTATTTCTCGCAATGGATGGGAATAAAACTCATCGAAGTCCGCGAAAAATATTCCCTCATCGAAATGCCTATAAAACAGGAAATGATTAACGGACTGAAAACCGTTCACGGTGGAATTACCTTCGCTTTTGCGGATTCAGCTTTGGCCTTTTCTTCCAACAATACAAATGACGCTTCCGTAGCTTTAAATTGTATGATTTCCTTTACGAAAGCGGTAAAATTGGGCGACACCTTGATTGCTGAAAGTATTTTGATGGCAGATACAAGGAAAACTGCGGTTTACGACATCAATATTACGAATCAGCATAAAGTTTTGGTGGCAACTTTCCGTGGAACGGTGTATAAAATTGACAAAAAAGTAACCGATTTATAAATGAGATAATGTGGCGATGAGATGATTTGAGAATTATCATATTACCACATTATCATATTACCACATTAAATTCATGAAACTAAAAAACTATATCGCAGGACAATGGATTGAAGGCTCTGGAAACGGAATTGAATTACATAACGCCGTAAACGGAGAATTGGTCGCCATTTCCGATACTGAAGGAATTAATTTTGAAGAAGCACTCCATTACGGAAGAACCACAGGTTATAAAAATCTGTCGTCAATGACATTTTACGACCGTGGCGAAATGCTGAAAAAAGTCGCACTTTATCTTCTCGAAAGAAAGAAAAAATACTACGAACTTTCCTACAAAACCGGCGCAACTCACGTGGATTCTTGGGTGGATATTGAAGGCGGTTTCGGAACGTTTTTCACGTATTCCGGTTTGGCGAAAAGAATGTTGCCAAACACTCCATTTTGGGTTGATGGAGACATTCAAAAAAATTCTGCCAACGGAACACATCTCGGAACGCATATTCTCACACCAAGTGAAGGTGTTTCCATTCAAATTAATGCCTATAATTTTCCGGTTTGGGGAATGTTGGAAAAACTCTCAACTTCGCTTTTGGCAGGAGTTCCGAGCGTCGTAAAACCATCGCCTTACAGTTCATATCTCACGAATGAAGTGTTTAAAGATATGATAGAAAGCGGTTTGCTTCCTGAAGGTGCGATTCAGTTGGTTTGTGGCGAACCCGGAAATATTTTAGATTACGTTCAGGAAGGCGACAGCGTTTTGTTTACCGGTTCTGCAAATACGGGTAGAAAATTAAAATCACTTCCATCCGTTTCCAAAAACGCGGTTCGTTTCAATATGGAAGCCGATTCTTTAAACTGTTCTATTCTCGGTTTGGATGCAAAACCCGGAACTCCCGAATTTGATTTGTTCATCAAAGAAGTTCGCAATGAAATGACGACAAAAGCCGGACAAAAATGTACGGCAATCCGCCGAATTATCGTTCCTGAAAATTTAATAGGCGATGTTCAAAATGCTTTGTCAAAGGCTTTAGACCAAACGAAAATCGGAAATCCTCTCAACCGGGAAACGAGAATGGGTTCTTTGGTCGGAAAAATTCAGTTTGAGGAAGTTCAAAGGAAAATCGATTTATTGAAAGCCGAAACTGAACTCATCTACGACGGAAAGCACGATTTAATTGATGCGGATTACGAAAACGGAGCATTTATGTCCCCCAAACTCTTCTTGAACGACAAACCTTTTCACAAAAATATTTCGCACGAAGTAGAAGCATTCGGTCCGGTTTCCACATTGATGCCTTACAAAGATGCGGAAGAAGCCGCCGCTTTAGCAAAACGTGGAAAAGGAAGTTTGGTTGGTTCCATCGTTTCTCACGACTCAACATTTGTCGCCGAAACTTCCTGGAAAATGGCATCCACACACGGAAGAATTTTTGTACTGAACCGCGATAACGCCAAAGAAAGTACTGGTCACGGTTCTCCATTGCCCACTTTAATGCACGGAGGTCCCGGAAGAGCAGGAGGCGGCGAAGAAATGGGCGGATTGAACGGACTTCACTTCTTTTTGCAAAAAACCGCAATTCAAGGTTCTCCGGATGTTTTGACGGCGATTACCAAAATTTATACACAAGGCGCAGAAAAAAAATACAGCGACAAACATCCGTTCCAAAAATATTTTGAGGAAGTGGAAGTTGGCGACAGTTTAGAAACCGCCGGAAGAACCGTTACACAAGCCGATATCGTGAATTTTTCCAATGTTTCTTGGGATCATTTCTACGCTCACACCGATGCGACGAGTTTATCGGGAACTATTTTCGATGAGGTGGTTGCTCACGGATATTTCATTCTTTCTGCGGCTGCTGGTTTGTTTGTTTCGGGTAAAAAAGGTCCTGTTATCGCAAATTACGGCTTGGAAAATGCAAGCTTTTTCAAACCGGTTTATGCAGGAGATACGATTACGGTTTATTTGACGGCAAAAGAAAAAATCAACAAAGGTGTAAAAGGTAGAAATATTCCGAGTGGTGTGGTAAAATGGTTGGTTGAGGTGGTTAATCAGCGTGAAGAAGTCGTTTGCGTTGCCACGATTTTGACTTTAGTTGCCAAGAAATCTCCTTTTATAGAACTGAAAAAAGACAAAATTCAAAAATTATTGAATGGCTTAACGGAAAATTCAGAAAGAAAATTTGGGGAAATGACGCCACAAATGATGGTTGAACACTTGCAAGATGTAATGCAAAACAGCATTAGAAAACTAAATCCTGCAGATTTTCCAGAAATTCCTGAGGAGCACCTGGAAAAGTTGCAAGATTGGCTTTACACCAATAAAAAAATCCTTCCCGGAGCGAAATATCCATTATTAAAAGAAGGCGAAACGCCAATTTTGAGATATAAGAATCTCGATAGTGCAAAGGAAGAACTTCTCAATACTTTATCAGAATATTTGATATTTTTCAAAGAACACCCAAAATCACAGAATTTCCATCCGAGATTTGGACTCTTGAATAAAGAAATGATGGAACTTTTTCACAGAAAGCATTTCACGCATCATTTTGAGCAGTTTGGATTGATATGATACGCTAAGTTTTTTGTAAGAATTTTAGCACACATTTCACAGATTTACACGGATTTTTTTTAGTATGTGATTTATGTAGATAATTGTTGTGGTAATCTTTAATTTTATTGGAAGTTTTTAAAAGGTATCTGTGTAGATCTGTGAAACCTGTGAGAACAAAAAACTAAAAGTGAGAAAATGACAGAAAATGAAATAACTTTTTTAGTACGAAAATCCATTTTTGAGGTTTACAATACTTTAGGTCCGGGTTTGTTGGAAAGTGTTTATGAAAAAGCACTTGCAATAGAACTTCAGGAAAATGGTTTGGAAATTCGTTGTCAGTATCCAATTAATGTTCATTATAAGGAACACGATTTGGATATGGGTTTTCGTGCAGATATTTTGGTGGAAGAAAAAGTTATAGTTGAAATTAAATCTGTAGAAGAATTAAGTCCTTTTCATCACAAACAACTACTGAATTATTTAAAACTTACGCATTTGCATTTAGGAATTTTGGTGAATTTCAATTGTGAAAGGATTGATAGAAATATTGTGCGGATGATAAATGGATATAAATAAGCGCACAGATTACACAGATTTAGACGGACTTTTTTCTTTTTATTCTTCGTGTGTAAATTGTGAAGTCTGTACGAAGAAAATTACGAGCAAAAAGTATAGTGCCAATATTATCTGTGTAAATCTGTGTAATCTGTGAGAAAAAATAAGTGAGAAATAAGAAATGAATTTCGCTCAAAAAATCATAACCTTCAACAAAAACCTGAAATATTCAGGGAAGTTGCCTAAAAATTTTTCGGTGATGAACCCTTTTTTGGAAAATCCTGAAACTTTGGTGGTGATGGCGGAGTTTTATGAAAAATTCTACGACGATAGTCACAAAAGGAAATTCATCATCGGAATTAATCCAAGTCGGCACGGAGCAGGAGTTACGGGAGTTCCGTTTACCGATACTAAAAATATGGAAAAATATTGTGGCATTAAAATGACTTCCGCGCGAACCCACGAAATTTCCTCCGTTTTTATGTATGATATGATTGAGGAATTTGGGGGCGTTGAAAAATTTTACAGTCAGTTTTACATCAATTCTCCTTTTCCATTGGCGATTACGAGAAAAAACAAAAACGGGCAATGGTTGAACGCCAATTATTACGATGATAAAGAACTTTTCAACTGTGTGGAAAATTTTATGATTGAAAGTATAAAAAATCACATCAGTTTAGGTTTGGATACTTCAGAAGTGTTTATCTTAGGAAAGAAAAATGCCGATTTTCTCAAAAAAATCAACGACAAAGAACAATTTTTTGAAAAAATGACTATTTTGGAGCACCCAAGATACATCCAACAATACAAATCAAAAGAAAAACAGTTGTATATTGACAAGTATATTTTAGCATTAAATAATTATTAATGTAACAATTTATCAATGTAACAGTTTACCGATCAATGGAATTGTTACATTTTTAGACTGTTACATTGTTGCATTTGAAAAACTATGGAATTCGTAACCTCAGAAATCAAAAAGAACATTGCCGAAATCACTTTCGGAACACCTAAAAGCAATTCTTTGCCTGCTCATATTTTAGAACAACTTGCCCAAACTATTTTGGAAGAAGGCGCAAAAAGTGAAGTTAAAGCCATCCTTCTAAAATCCGAAGGCGAAAAAGCATTTTGCGGAGGTGCAAGTTTCGACGAACTTTTAGAAATTGAAGAACTGGAAACCTCAAAAAAATTCTTCGGAGGTTTTGCTAAAGTGTTGAACGCCATGAGAACTTGTGGAAAAATCGTCGTGGTTCGTGTTCAAGGGAAAACAACTGGTGGAGGAGTTGGACTTGCTTGTGGTGCAGATTACTGCTTCGCTACCGAAAATGCAAGTTTGGCGCTTACCGAAATCAATTTGGGAATCGGACCGTTCGTTATTGGACCTTATGTTGAAAGAAAAATCGGGAAATCTCAATTTGCTGCAATGGCGATTGATGCTGATTTCAGAAATTCAAGTTGGGCAGAACAGCACAATATCTATCATTCCGTTTCATCCAATATTTCTGAAATGGATGAAAAAATCAACGAATTTTTACAAAAATTATCAACCCGAAGTTTAGATGCTTTAGCATTAATCAAAAAAGTTTCTTGGGAAGGTACGGAACATTTTGCAGAACTGATGCCCGAAAGAATTGAGATGAGTGCAACATTAATTTTGGAAGATTCTGCTAAACAAAACATAGAAAAAATTAAGGAAAATCTTCGCGTAAAGTAGTTTTTGAAAGCGCATAGATTTCACAGATTATCACGGATTTTTCATTCTACATTTTTATTTTAAGTTCATCTGTGAAAATCTGCATAATCTTTGCGAAAAAATATTTTGCAGTCACAAAATAAATTTTAACTTTGCAATTCAAAGTTCTTTAAAATGGATTCAAAAAATTATCACGACGACCTTTCGCACATCCGCCAAATGATGGAGCGCAGTTCAAGATTCATCTCACTTTCCGGACTTTCCGGTGTTTTTGCGGGATTGACTGCTCTCATCGGAGCGACTTATGTTTATTTTCTTTTTCAAAAAAATGGCATCAGTTATTTTGATGGGGAAAAAAATGTCTTTAGTCGTGGTTTGGTGAACGAACTTTTTTGGGTGGGATTGATGATTTTGGTGGTTGCTGTTGGTTGTGGTTATTTTTTCACGGCACAAAAAAGCAAAAAGAAAGGTCTGAAAATTTGGGATTCCACTACGAAACGTTTGCTGTTTAATTTTGCAATTCCTTTAATCACTGGCGGAATTTTCTGTATCGCATTACTAATGCACGGACTGTTCGTATTCATCGCACCTGCAACATTGATTTTTTATGGTTTGGCATTGGTAAATGCTTTAAAATACACTTTAACTGACGTTCAATATTTAGGATATTTTGAAATTGTTTTGGGATTACTTTCTCTGTTTTTTTTAGGTTGGGGATTGGTTTTTTGGGCAATTGGTTTTGGAGTTTTGCATATTGTGTATGGATTGATTATGCATAAGAAGTATAAATAGTTTGATAGTTGTTCAGTTATATAGTTATTAAGTTTTAGTTTTATGGCAACAATTGTTGATTTTAAAGAATTAATTGTTTGGCAAAAGTCGCATCAGCTAGTATTAATGGTTTATAAAATATCTTCAAAATTTCCTAAAGAAGAACTTTTTGCATTGACCAATCAATTGAAAAGAGCATCTGTTTCAATTCCTGCTAATATTGCAGAAGGATTCCAAAAAAAGACATATCCTCATCGTGCACAATATATTTCACATTCAGAAGGATCTTTAAATGAGGTTATATACTATGTTTTGCTTGCAAAAGATCTCAGTTTTATTTCCGAAAATGATTTTACAGAATTAAACAATATTTGCATAGAAGTCGGAAAATTATTGACTGCATATCAGAAGACAATCAAAAACTACCATACTAAATAACTAACCAACTAAATAACTAACCAACTAAATAACTAACCAACTTATAATGATTTCTCAACTCAATAAAGAATTTGAAAGCCGTGTCAGATTGGGCATTATGTCCGTTCTGATGGTAAATGATTGGGTTGATTTTAACGAAATGAAAAATCTGTTGGAAGTTACCGACGGAAATTTGGCAAGTCACAGTTCAGCATTAGAAAAAGCCAGTTTCATTGAAATTAAGAAAGAATTTGTTGGAAAAAAACCAAAAACTTCATACCGAGTAACGCAACAAGGAAGAAAAGCGTTTGAAGAACATTTATCGGCGTTGGAGAAATTACTAGGAAAATAATAAATGAAATTAGAATAAAACCGTTGTCATTCTGAATGGAGCGTAGCGGAAGGAAGAATCTCAAAAAAAATAGATTCTTCACTACACTTGTTCCTCATTCCGTTCAGAATGACAAATCGAAAATTAGAAAAAAGGAATAACATCCTTTAATTTTTTAAAATTAAACTTTGAAACTCAAAGAACTTTATATTAATTTAAAAATCTAAAATAATGACAACAAAACAAAGAACCATCACCATTTTTTCAATCGCAAGTGTATTATTGGCGATTCCATTCGTTGCAATACAGTTTACAGATGAAGTCAACTGGTCACCATTTGATTTTATCGTTGCAGGAGGATTGCTTTTTTCCACCGCAATTTCCCTCGAAGCAATGTTCCGATTAGAAAAAAGAACAAAACACCGCATCGGAATTATCGCAGTGATTTTGCTCGTCCTGTTTTTGCTTTGGGCAGAATTAGCAGTGGGAATTTTCGGAAGTGCGGTTGCGGGAAATTGAATTATTAATTATTCAAAATTCATAATTCAATAATTATTATGAAAACCATCGAACCAAAACCAATAGGAAAAGAAACCTTTTCAATTTACTGGACAATCGGAACTTTTCTGTTTGTGAGCTTTTACTTATTCAAAAGTGATATTATCATTCAACTCGGATTTTTCTATGTGTTGTTTGCTGTTATTATTAATGTGTCAATTTTTTTACACGAATTTTTTCAGGCTTGCAACGATATTCCAAACTCAAAATATTGGATTTCTTGTCTTTTTATTTTGGCAAATATTCCCATCACCATTTTTTACTTAGCTCTACTTTTTAAAATTTTATAAAAATAATTAAAAACCTCAAACCTCAAATCCATTATGAAAAAATATCATCTAATCATACTTGCTACCGCTCTTTTCATCAATCTCTTTTACGCCGAAGATTTTGGACTTAATTTCGGAATTTTGGCAATCGTTTACGCTGTTTTGAAATTTTTTGAAACACCAAAAAAGAATAGAACAAAAACGTTCAATATCCTATTTCTGACCAGTATTTTGTCTGCCTTTGCCTTTGCTTTTTATGGCGATTTTGTGTCTTTCGTTGCAATTATTGCTTCAGTTTTATTGCTTTCATTTAAAGGGAAAAATAGAAATATGAATCTGTTGCTCACAGTTCCTGTTTTTATTGTAAACGGTTTTACGTTTATATGTCGTTTGTTTAATTTCAATCAATGGTTGCCGGTTGGAAAAGTAACCGGTATTTGGCAGAAATTGATTGCATTTATACTAATTCCCGGAATTTTTTTAGCAGCATTTTTTGGAATTTATGCACAGGGAAGCGAGAAATTTGCTCATTTTTTTGATAACTGGGAATTCAATTTGGATGTTTGGCAGTTGATTGTTTTGACTTGTCTCGGGTTTTTTCTGGCGTTCAATTATTTTAATTTTACGGTGGGAAAATTCTTTTATAAATCCAATCATTACTTCAAAAATGATTTTTTGAATCGCGAAAAAACTGTAAAACCAACCTACAGTTTTTTGGATTTGAATTTTGAAAGAAGCAGCGGTGTCATTACTTTTTTAGTATTGAATGTTCTGCTTTTATTTTTCATTATAACCTATAACTACGAACAGTTTTATGAAGTGCAAAAATTACCACACCAACTTTCGGAAGCCACGCACAAACGCGTTTATGCAGTGATTTTCAGTATTGTGATGGCGGTTTTTGTGATTTTATTTTACTTTAAATCCAGTTTTAATTTTGATGAAAAGGCGGGTTTGTTGAAAATTTTAGCAAAAATTTGGCTCTTTATGAATGGTGTTCTCATGATTTCAGCAATATTTAAAAACACAGAATACATCTTGGAATTAGGACTCACTTACAAAAGGTTTGGCGTTTTTGCCTTTCTCATTCTCTGTATTGTTGGATTGATTTATGCTTTCATTAAAATTAAAAAACAAAAAACCAATGCTTATCTTATTAATCAAATGTTTTGGTATGTGTATGGAACAATTTTGGCTGCAAGTTTCATCAATTGGGGAAATTTGGCAACGGTTTATAATATTAATAATGGAAAAGGCGATTTTACGTTTTTGAATTCTTTAAATTATAACGATGAAATTTTAATAGAAAAATTCCCAAATGAAGTTGATAAAACCTCGAAAGAAAAAAGTATTGAAACTGAACAGAATAAATCTTTTCTATCACAGTTTTTATATTGGCAAACCATTAATTTAAATAAAAAATAAATGAAAAATTTCTGGCTTCTTATTCCGTTTATCGCCTTGTCGTGCAATCAGAAAACTGAAACTGTAAACGAAAAAACGAATTATGAAGATTCTGTAACAGTTGCGACAATAGATTCTAATGACGTAAAAAATGAAGAAATTACACCTAAAAGAATGCCCGATTCCGTTATCAACAATTCTGAAGCGGTGAAAGAGGTGCTTCGTAGCGGTGTAATGCGTGAAGAAATAGATGGCCAAATTACGAGAAATGCAGATGTTTCTATGCTTCCTTTTAGTATTGGTGAAGAAATAAAAAATGACAATCAAGAATTTGTGCTGAAAATAGATGATTATGATAAACCCAATATAGTAGCAGAAATAAAACCCGAAAACGCAGACATGAACATCCGTTTTAATCAGATAAAATATGCTGATGGAACTACAGATGGACCTTTCGGTAGAACTTTAAACATTCCAAATAAAGGTAAGGGTGAAATTTGGTTAATAGTAGGAAAAAGTAATACGGCGTCGGGAAATGCAACAGGAAATTTTACTGTAAGTGTAGACTAAGAGACTATTCTTGAAATAGTTAATCTTATGTTAATACTTTTATTTGGTATAATTTCTGAATTGTAAATTTTAATTCAAAATTTTATACTATGAAAAATATTTTTCTAACAGCAATTGTAGCTACGGCAACTATGGTAAGTTGTTCTACAGTTTCATCGGTATTGCAGAATACTTTGCCTTACAATTCAAACTTTGTAGTAACGCAGGGTTCTCCTGCAAACACACAACTTTCAGCAATAGGAGCGGGTACAAGCCTTAATCAGATTGCTAATGTGAGCAATAATGTAAAAGACATTAGAGCTTCTGCAGTTAATATGTCTGTAACTTCCGGAACTCAAGGTATGGGTGTTTTTAAAAGCGTGAGAGTTTACATTTCTTCAGGAAATAATGAAGTTTTGGTAGCTTCAAGAGACAACATTGCAGATAATATTGGCAATACGCTTTCTTTAGATGTTAATAGCAATCAAATTTTAGATAATGTTATGAAGTCAGGAAACGCTATTCAGCAAAGAGTAGTATATGTGTTGAAATCTTCACCTACTTCGGATATGAGTGTTAGAAGTTCTATTAATTTCAGCAGTGTTCCTGTAACACAATAAGAAAAATTTAATTTTTAACTAGAAAAAAAAACCTTTTAGAATACTCTGAAAGGTTTTCTTGTTTAGATTTTCGAGATAAAAATTCATAATTACTTTTCATTACTCATTTTGCATTATACATTATACATTATACATTACTCATTCTCCATCACTCATTTCTTTAGGTTTTCGTTTTGCTATCCATCAAAATTGTAACTGGACCGTCATTAACAAGTGAAACCTTCATATCTGCCCCAAAAATGCCACTTTCAACTTTCAATCCGGATTTTGAAATTTCTACTTTAAAATAGTCAAATAACGGAATGGCTTTATCAGGTTTTGCTGCTTTAATAAAACTTGGGCGGTTGCCTTTTTTATAATCAGCAATTAAAGTAAACTGGCTGATGCATAGAATTTCTCCTTCTATATCTACGATTGAAAGATTTAATTTACCTTCAGCATCACCAAAAACCCTTAAATTAAGAATTTTTTGTACCAGCCAATCAACATCGGACTTTTCGTCCTCTTCTTCAATTCCGATCAGAAGCATATAACCATTTGAAATTTCTCCTACAATCTTACCTTCAACTTTTACGCTGGATTCAGAAACTCTCTGTATTACGACACGCATTTTTATTAATAATTAAATTTCAATTTGTCTCAACTCAACTAATTGTAAACATTCAGAGCATTAATTGAAGCATCAAACTGATACCTATAAGTCTTTGGAATTCCGGTTGCTTGTGAATTATTAGGCTGTCCGTTCTGCAAAATCCATTTTGCCCCGTCTTTTGGACAATAAATTTTCATAAAACCATCAGAATCTTTTATCACTTCAAGCGTTGTACTTGCATCAGGACATAAATGGGGTGCATTGCGATCGTAAACAATATAGAGATCTCCCAATTTATAAATTATTAGTCCGCGTGTTCCTGTTCCAATTTCACCTTTAGTGTAATCCCATTCCTGTGTCATAAGTTTTGGATAGCCATTAAGCAGAATTTGTGCATTAATGATTTGTTGCGGAAAACAATTCACTGTTCCGTCTCTTTCTACGCAGGATTTAGAAATCAATAAGGTGCTGATTATCAATATTGAAAAGAGTATAAATGAAGTTTTAATTTTTCTCATTCAAAAATAATTTTATATCTTTGTAGAACGATATTACAAACGAAACATTGTCCGGGCTGAAAAATGGCCGGATAATTTTTTTTTATCAATTTCAAAATTAAAAAATTATGGCAACATACGTTACAAAAGAAGGTTTAGAAAAAATGAAAAACGAGTTAGATAAACTCGAAAGCATTGAAAGACCAAGAATTACACAGCAAATTGCAGAAGCAAGAGATAAAGGCGATCTTTCAGAAAATGCAGAATACGACGCAGCAAAGGAAGCACAAGGAATGCTTGAAATGAAAATTGCCAAGCTAAAAGATGCTATTGCGACGTCTAAAGTTATTGATGAATCTCAATTGGATACTTCAAAAGTTGCTATTCTTACCACAGTAAGACTTAAAAATAATGGAACCAAACAAGAGCAAAAATTCACTTTAGTTCCTGATAATGAAAGCGATTTGAAAACCGGGAGAATTTCTGTTAATACTCCTATTGCAAAAGGACTTCTAGGAAAAACCGTGGGCGAAACTGCTGATATCGTATTGCCAAATGGGAACACACTATCATTCGAAGTTTTAGAAATTTCACTATAATTTTAAAATTCACCAATTCAATAATACGATGAGCTCAATTTTCACAAAAATCGTCAACGGAGAAATCCCGGCATACAAAATTGCTGAAGATGAAGACCATTTGGCTTTTCTCGATGTGATGCCTTTGGCTAAAGGACACACACTTGTTATTCCCAAAAAAGAAGTTGATTTAATCTTCGATTTAGAAAGTGAAGAGTTTAAAAACCTTTGGAGTTTTGCACAGGGAGTTGCCAAAAAGATCGGAACTGCAATTCCTTGTATTAGAGTAGGAATAGCTGTTGTAGGTCTTGAAGTTCCGCACGCACACATCCACCTTGTACCACTAAATTCAATGGGTGATTTGAATTTTGGTAACGAAAGACTCAAGCTCACGCCAGAAGAATATCTGGATATAAAAAATGCTATTGTAAACGCTTAATATATTTTGTCAAAGTTCTTTAACTTTGGCAAAATTTTTTTATACCATTTCTAATTATAAATACGACTTAATATAAATGAATCCAAACCAATGTTCCTTCTGTGGAAGAAAAAGAAATGAAGTACAAATGCTGGTCTCAGGACAGGAAGGTTTTATCTGCGAAAATTGTATTGAGCAGGCACATTCAATCATAAAAGAATCGGTAAAAGGTAATGATTTTGCACCCGCATCAACCCTTGACGAACTGAAAAAACCAAAAGAGATTAAAGCGTTTTTAGATCAGTATGTCATTGGGCAAGATCAGGCAAAAAAGCAACTTTCTATTGCGGTTTATAATCATTATAAAAGATTGCTTCACGCCAAAAACGAAAACCGTGAAGTAGAAATCGAAAAATCCAACATTATCATGATTGGTGAAACCGGAACCGGGAAAACACTTTTAGCAAAGACCATTGCAAGAGAGTTAAATGTTCCGTTCTGTATTGTAGATGCCACCATTCTTACAGAAGCAGGTTATGTTGGCGAAGATGTTGAAAGTATCTTATCCAGACTCCTGATGGTAGCCGATTATGATGTAGAAAAAGCCGAAAAAGGAATTGTTTTTATTGATGAGATTGATAAAATTGCCAGAAAATCAGATAACCCAAGCATTACCAGAGACGTTTCCGGGGAAGGTGTGCAGCAGGGTTTGCTAAAGTTATTAGAAGGCAGTATCGTGAATGTACCTCCACAGGGCGGAAGAAAGCATCCGGATCAGAAATATATTCAGGTTAATACACAAAATATTCTTTTCATTGCAGGAGGTGCCTTCGACGGAATAAAAGAAATTATTGAAAGAAGACTTAATAAGCAAGCAATAGGTTTCAGCGCAGAAAAATTGAATAAAACACAGGAGGATGAATATATTTTGAGCCAAATTAATGCTATTGATTTAAGAAAATTTGGTTTAATACCTGAGCTTTTAGGCCGTTTTCCGATTGTGACTTATCTTGATAAACTTACCAAAGAAACAATGATCAAAATTATGAAGGAACCTAAAAATTCCATCGTCAATCAATTCATTGAATTATTTAAAATGGATGGCATAAATCTTGCATTTCGGGATTCAGCAATTGAAAAAATTGTGGATGAGACAGTAGAAAAAGGCTTGGGTGCAAGAGGGTTAAGAGGTACTACTGAAAAAGTTTTAGAAGATTACATGTTTAACATAGGTGAGGATAAAAATATTGTATTATCCTAAACTTAAAAGAACATATTTAATAAAAAACACATTTTTACTTTTTTTTTTAAAAATATAATAAGTAATTTTGTAGCGGGAATTTAATTCCTATTAAAACACAAATAAAAAAAATGAAAAAAACTTTACTAGTTATTGTTTTTGTAGCCTCGTACTTTAATGCTAGTGCACAAACTTACCTCACACATGTAGGGAAAGATGCTTTAGTGACTATTAATGACGGAGCGCTACTTTACAATGGTGGCGGACTTAATTTTATTAATGATGCTACTGCCAAACTTAATAATCATGGTGATATTATGATTGTTAAGAATTTCTCTACTGATGCTGTTACGCTACAAAACTCTTCTAATTTAACTTTAGTGTTCGGAGAAGTTTCTCCACTTAATACAGCTCTTAATAGAGAGGTTTACGGTCAGCTTTTTATCACAGGAATTGCTCAAGGTTCTATTAGCGGAAAACTTGATAAGCAGTATTTGTCTGATTATGATCACAGTAATAACACAGGAGGCAGTCAGCAAATTGGTATTCCATTCTTTGGATTCACAACGGCAGATTTAGTTGCATCTTTACCTGGTGCCGGAAATTTTAACCTTACGAGCACTGCATCAAGTTTAACAGGCCGTTACGCTCACAATTCTCTTTTTAGATGGAACAATCAGCGTTCACAATTTGATCAGATTGTTGGTGCTGCAACGCCAATGGGACTTCCTACAGATTATTTTATCATTCCTACAGTTAAGGCAGATGGTACAACCGCTTCTTGGGATCCTAAAAATTTGAAATCAGTTTGGAAAGGTACACCTGTTGCGGATCAAACAGCAACTACTAATGCGGTGCCTTTGCTTATATCTTCTCGAGTTAGTTTTGGTAGTGATGGTTCTACAACAAATGATTATCGTGAAAGATATAATACCTATCTTGATGATCCTTTTGGTGAGACAAAATGGACGACTAATTATGGTAAAAACATGAGTCAGTTTTCAAATCCATTTTTAACCAATATAGATTTATATAATATTACTAGCACTGGTTTAACCGGAGTAAGAGGAATTGCTTATTACGCTGACGCAAGTGTAAACTGGACTGCACCTGTGGGAACCACTTACAATGGAGCTGCTACTTTGGTAATGGCTACTGCAACTGGCGGTGTGTTTCAAGGAGGTGATATAGACAGAAAAAAATTGCTTATTAAGCCACTTACGGCGGTAATGATAAAGTTTGATGCCACAGCGAACAGAACAGCTAATCTTGATATTACCAGAAGATTTGCTCAAACATCGAGAAATGCTGTGACTAATCCTATAAATTCTGTAACTACAGCCAGAGCTGCATCAAACATCCCTTCAGATTTATTGGTTAAACAGATTGCGGTAGTAGCTTATGATTCTGCAGATAAAGAAATTGGTAGAACTTATTATGCTGTTTCTCCGTCTTCAATAACGGGAGTGTCAGAAGATGCAAGGTTGCAAGGTTTTTTTGATGGTAGTGCGGTTTTTACGAAAGAAGAAATCAGTACTGGTGGAGAAGATACAAGTCTAAACCGTCAGCTTTATATCAATGAGGCTAATGAAATTGATTATAAAGGAAAAGAAATTCCTTTATATGTTAATAATAATGCAGTTTCAAAGTTTAAATTTGAGCTTTATGAAGGGGGCGAAAGAGTTTCTACTCTTTCCAACGGAAAAAACTTCTATTTCAAAAAAGACAATACTGTTACCAAGCTTAATGATGGAGATGTATTTCAAGTAAATTCCATGACCTACGGCTTGTATTATGACAGGCCAATGGCTTTTTTAGCGGTTAATTCACCTGGTTATACTAGAGCACAAACCATTATCGCTAAAAAAGATCAAGACTGGGTAGTAAGTTTTGCACAAACTTGGAAAGTAGCTGAAGTAAGTGTTTATTCAGCAGCAGGTCAATTACTTCATACTGAAAAAAATATTTCTACAATTAATGATTATACAGTACCGTTAATTTCAAAAGCTAAGGGGCTTTATATAATTAAAGCTACATCTGAATCAGGAGAAGTTGTGGTGAAAAAAGTTGTTAAATAGAAAAAACCAAGAAAAATGAAATTAACTGTTGAAAAATTTTTACTGACTCTATTTCTAATTCTGAGTGGTTTTGCATTCGGACAAACTCCACCACCACCACCGCCAGATGAAGAAACGGGTGGTATTGGATCTTATCCGGTTACGCCTATTGACATGTATGTTGTAATGTTAATGATTGTAGGTTTATCAATGATTGTATATTACGCAAGATATTTTAAGAATCAAACAAAAAAAATTTAATCATAAATAAGTAACTCACTGAATGTTTATTCGGTGAGTTTTTTTATTTTTATAGAATGAAAAATATAATGATATGCGCGCTTAGTTTTTTCACAATAAGCGTTTTTGGCCAATTTAGTGTTACTATTTCTGCACCTGAAAATCTATCAGCAAAAGAGGTTTATTTCTACACACAAGATGGATCTAAAGATATACTTATATCAAAAGAAACAAAAAAGAATAATTCTTGGAGTTTTAAATACCCTAAAAAATATGTGGGTATGATGAAAGCATTTTTTCCGGAAATAAATTATACTATGAATTTTGTTTCAGAAAACAAAGATATATCCATAAAACTTAATCATAAAAACGGTAAAATATCTGACATAGATTATTTGGATGAAAGTAATAAACTGATGAACGAAATTCAGGATTTGCAAAGAAAAAAGGAATACATCTTACCCGCACTATACCAAATAAAAGAATTTTATAAGCCAGATTCCGAATTTAATAAGGCTATGGATAAGGAAATTTTACTCCTTTCAAACGGTAAAAATTTTGATATCATAAAACATCCTTTTATTTCATATTATACTACGAATTACAGCAAATTTTTGTCGCAGAATAATAATTCTAGACCTTCACAGCAAGAAATTATAAATTTTATTTCCAATTCTAATGAAATGTTGGAAACATCTACGCTATTGCGTCCGCTTCTTTTGGCTTATTTCGAAAATTCAGGTGGGAATGTGGAAACTGCTGCTGACAATCTATTGAAAGCTGTAAACGTGGAAACTCCGCGTGGACAAACTGTTATGTCAGAAGTGATAGAGTTGTTTGATGTATCAATGCCACAATTGAAAGAAAAGTATCTGGCACAAGCTAAAAATCTCAAATGTTCGATTAACGACAGATTATCATCAACTATAACTGTTAATGATAAAACTAACATTGGCGCAACTTTTGAGAATCACACTTTTACAATGCCTTCTAATACAAACGCCAAAACTATTTATGATGTAAAAGCAGATAAGAAAGTAATTGTTTTCTGGTCGTCAACCTGTTCACACTGCGAAAAGGAATTGCCACAGTTTATCCCTTACTATAACCAAATGAAATCTAAAAACATTGAAATTATTGGTCTTTCATTAGATGCTGATAAGAATGCCTACAACTCAAAAGCACTGGCTTACCCTTGGATTAACGATACAGAATTGCGTGGATGGTACAGTAGTTTTAACGAAAAGTACAATATTCATGCAACACCTACTTTTTTTGTTTTAGATAAAGCCAATAAAATTATTGCTAAGCCCGAACATGTTAATGATGTTTTAAAATATTTAGGGCTAAATTAATTTTGTCAATTTTTAAAATATTTTTATATTTGCACCACTCTAATGGCGAGGTAGCTCAGATGGTTAGAGCGCAGGATTCATAACCCTGAGGTCACGGGTTCAATTCCCGTCTTCGCTACAAACAATTCTGTAAATCAGTGATTTACGTATA